>JAJRZD010000041.1 GCA_024275415.1 archaeon | reverse complement strand
CTCCATGCGGAGGACTGAGATATATGAAGACATTGCTTGATACGAATATTTGATTATGCGATTATTGCGACAGCTAAGGAGCATGGAATTCAATGTATATTCACCGAGAATACAAAAGATTTTGCTGCTTTCGACTTTCTCAAAGTTGTCAATCCTTTGCGATGAAACTTTGCATCTTTAGATTCAAGAATCAAACTCGTTTGGCATTCTAGCATCAGAAAGCGGATGGGCTGAAAACAGCTGCGCTAGACGCACCCAAAAGTGAATCTGCCTTAGATGGACATTCAAAGTAATTTATAGGACTTCGTATTCTCGACCACTCCCACAGGAGTATGAAGTTGGACTTGACACCCAAACGGCCTCGCAGAGTCCACCCAGTGCCGTTATCTCGGAGCACAACACATTGGTGTCCAAGATTGTACAACTTACAATAAATGATTACAGTGCATACGAGTCAGGTAGGACTGGCTCTACCCTATAACGACGGGAGTACCGATTGCCTGTCCGGGGAGGTTGGTTCTGAACTTGGCTCGGACAGCTCCACTGTTACCGTGAACCGCAAGAATCTTCCCAAGGAATTCTCGTTCGTTTTGAGCGACCCATTTCACTTTTCGTCCAACGAGGGTTGCAGCCTTATTCCTATCATCGATGCCGTCGAAGACAAGGATGACCTGATTCGGATGCTGTAGATGTTTTCCTCTTCTGTAGCTACTGACGACACCTTTGAGGCCTTTCAATAATTCACTCTTTGACATTAACCATCCCTCGTATAGAAGAATTCTCGTTGACGCCCTATGTGATTAATATAAGAGTTGCGAATTGTCCACCTTCTTCAGTCCAGTCCCGGTCCGTCATCTTTCTCTAGTGAAGTGTTATTGGAAGTCCCAAGTTCTACCATGCCGCCTTGCTCTCTCAGAGCTCGATCCATCAGCACATCCCTGAGAGACCATCCAACTGTATCTTGCCTTTGAGATATTCTATAGAGTGCAAACCATTGTTTTCCGACATCATGTCCATAAGACCCGACCAACGGCATTACGAAACTCCTAGCAGCATCGATTTTGTCGGTCGCAGGTTCTAATCGTTCCAAGAACCTGTGTTCAATCTTTTTCAACTCCTTTATTTGATGCACACCCTGAATCGAAGACAAGCTAGAGATGATTACTACAAAGATGACAATTGGTAATACGGAATTGAACTCTGCTGGGTTCAGTGATATGACACCTATCACCACGACACTACTGGTCAATATGACCTCAAAAACGACAGCATCAATCAACGAATTGGACACTTTTTCAACACGCCAATGGTAATACCGTGAAAGGCTTGAGGAGGGAGATCGAAAAGAAGCAAGGTCGCGCAAGTATTTCTCCCTCGCTCTCCGTGCGATAGACAACCAGATCATCTGGAACGCAAGTGCTACCATTACAATGACGAATGAGATGGTACTTACTGTCATCTGCATGAGTCTGTTTCTGGTTTCCTGTGTGTTTAAGATTATGGGCGTTCCGTATCGGAATACTTTCGCCAATCTCTCTACGGTGCTGGTATCCTACTGATGGTACAATGAGCGTGAGAAATCCCTAACACATCCGATTCCCATCGTATGCTTGGAGGATGTTGTGCGATTCTGAGTCAAGCCCTCCCGAGCGTTTCAGGTTCGCACACTTCCTGGCTTTCTTCTCGAACAAATCGTTGATTCCGTTTCACATGGTCGATTTCCCTCTTAACAGAATGACTTATCTCAGCGATGCTTTGGCTCCTTGGTAGGTGATAGACTTGGACCATGTATCCCACATTGACCTTACAAAGGCTATGACCGTTTCATCCCTTGTACGATCGATGAACGCTGTTGGAGTACTAGGGGCTGGGCGTCTCGGACGTGCAGCGACCATCGTTTCTAAGATGTTCGAGGATCCAGAGTGTTTCACGTATCTATCCATGTCGGGCCCTATGGTTCCCGGAGGCCTCAGGAACATTATATCATACCTTGTGAATGAAGGATACATCGATATCATCATCACCAGTGGAGCAAATATTGTTCATGACCTCATCGAGGCGTATGGGGGGGCTCACTATCGAGTCCCACAAGGACAGAACGACTCGGTGCTTCGAGAGGCCGGTATGGGTCGAATTGCAGACCTATATGTACAAGAGAAAGATTTCGAAACCTTTGAGAAACGAATCTACGATTTTCTGGATTCTCTGAGCGAATCAGAACGGATGACCCTCTCTCCCAGCGAGTTTCTCCAGATGCTCGGCAAGACGATCGAGGACGAACATTCCATCATCAGGCAGGCCACATTGAAAGGAGTGCCGGTATTCGCGCCCGGCCTGATGGATTCTATGCTCGGTTTTCACCTTTACACATACAGTACGACCACAAAGCTGACGCTGGACTTTGTCAAGGACCTCAGGATACTTGGACAACTAGTCACCGAGTCCAAGAAGACCGGTGCTATCATGCTAGGTGGAGGTTTGACCAAGCATTTTACCATGGGGAGCACTATCCTGCGAGGCGGTCTTGACCTTGCGGTGCAGGTGACCCTTGACAGACCTGAGGGAGGCAGCCTTGGGGGGGCACCTCTAGAAGAGGGCGTATCTTGGCAGAAGATGCAGACCGAGGCGGTATTCGAATCAGTCATCGGTGATGCGACAATCATTTTTCCCTTGCTCATTATCGCTGCACTGGAGAGGTAATACAGCTTGGATACTCTGACACAAGTTTTCTTTACTGCGATTGATTAGTTGCATTACAAGGTGTTCTCAATGACTGATTATCCCCAGCTCACTTTTTCCCATTTACTATTTCTCTAATAGTCCCTTGAATGTGTTGTGATGCTCTTCCTCGTCAGCAAGGATATCTTGGAATAATTTCTTGGTGACGTAGTCCTTCTCACCCTCTGCTTTCTCGATGATTCTCCTGTACAACTTGATAGCTCCCTCCTCTGCTTCCTTATCGAACTCGATCATCTCCTCAGGCTTGTTCCCAACCCTGATCTCAGCAGGTTTGGTCGTAGGGATACCACCAAGGTAGTCTACTCTCTCCGCTATAGATTCTGCATGTTTCATCTCTTCAATTGCTATCTTTTTCAGCTCATCGGCAATCGCTAGATGATCAAAGCCGTATATCCTGACATGTTGCCACATATACTGGATGCTTACTTGAATCTCTCTTGCTATTGCATCATTCAACAAGTCAATCAGTTCGCTCGACACATGATTTCCTCCGGTATGAAATACCACTCCCACCTATTCCATCGCTTCTTAATTAATGTGAGCACTCTTCCGGTGTATTCCCAGCGCCCCATGAAGAACCTGCTCTTTGAGAACCATGCTGTAAGAATGGAAGGAGCTCACTTGTTGAACGAATGTTGGGGTTACATCTATTCATATCCATATGTATGATGGTTGTCATGGCAAAGAACATAGCTTTAGCAGATGATGTCTATAGAGATCTAAAGTGCATGAAAAGAAATGATGAGATCTTTAGTGACTTGGTAAGAAGACTCATCCGAACCCGCGGAATGATATCTACTCTCGCTGGAACCGCGACGCTCAGCACAGAGGTATGGCTAGAGGTAAAGAAACTAAAAGTAGAGCAGGCCGCGGCAGATAAAAAAGGCAGAATCGCTTCTGTCCCAACAATAAGAGTGAGATCTATTACCTCTTTTCGATACCAGATTCCTTATAGCTATCACAAGAGGCGATAACAGTGCAAGGATCATGGCAAAAAAGTAGATAATATCTCTGATATCAAAGCCATCTCGGTAGTCATTGTCCACGAATACCTGCGAGGAGTGTTCTATCATCACGCCTGCAAGAAGACCCTTGAAGAGAAATTGCAGAAAGCTCTCGCAGACCTAGCACATCTTGAACAACTGGAACTCACTCCGGCAATCATCCGAGAAGCCGCTCTTATCGATGCCGCCCTTTTCAAAGATGGTACTATGATTCCCTATGCCGATGTAATG
>JAJRZD010000001.1 GCA_024275415.1 archaeon | reverse complement strand
TCCGAGCCCGCCGTAGAAAAGGAGATGCCCGACCTCCCCAATTTGGAAAAGTGGGACAAGGTCGTCATGCGTCTAGCTCCGTTCCCATCGGGCCCTCTTCACATAGGGAATGCGAGGATGGTCATACTGAACGATTATTATGTCAAACGTTACAATGGAAATCTCATCTTGGTGTTTGACGACACCATAGGCTCGGCTGAGAAACAGGTCGAGCCAGAAGCATTCGATCTCATTCCACAGGGACTGGAGTATCTGGGTGTCGAATACCACGAGGTCGTTTACAAATCTGACAGGATGGATCTCTTCTATCGCTACGCTGTTGACCTGATGAAGAAGGGGCATGCGTATGTTTGTGACTGTGATGCTAATGTCTGGCGTAAAGAACACAAGATTCCCGGAAAGGCATGTGCATGTCGATCCTTGTCAGTAGATGAGAACATTGCACGCTGGGAGAAGATGCTGGATGGGACTTATCCTGAGAGGTCTGCTGCTGTCCGTCTGAAAACAGGAATGACTGACCCTGACCCAGCCATGAGGGATCATGTGATCCTGAGGATATCTGAAACCGAGCATCCACGGGTGGGATCCAAGTACAGGGTCTGGCCGCTCCTCGAATATTCTTGGGGCATCGACGACCATGAACTCGGGGTATCTCACATCATCAGAGGGAAGGATCTGGTCAAGGAAGGCAAGATTGAGAAGTTCATCTGGGATTTGTATGGATGGAAGGATCCCGAACTCATCTACTATGGGCGACTGAAATTCCAAGATGCAAAGCTGAGTAAGAGCAAGTCAAGGCAAGAAGTCTTGAGCGGAGTCTATTCTGGGTGGGACGACCCTCGTACGTGGAGCCTCCAGTCCTTGGAACGGAGAGGTATTCATCCCGATGCCATACGAAAGGCAATGCTTGACCTTGGACTGAGCATAGTCGATATCTCCATCTCCATGAAATCGATCTATTCCGAGAACAGAAAACTGCGGGATGCAGATGCTCCTCGAGTGTTCTTTGTCCAAGACCCTCTATGGGTCAGTCTACTCGATTTTCCAGAAGATATAGAATATACTGAAGCGCCTGTGCATCCGGATTTTCCGGATCGCGGGACTAGGAGGATTCCACTGGGACTTGAGAACCACTCACGTATTCTGGGAATCCCTACTAAGGATTATGACCGAATAAAGGATGGCGCATTGTTCAGATTGAAGGATTTGGCGAACTTTACTCTTGATAAGGGCAAGGATCCCAGTATCAAATTCCACAGCCTGCATGTGGATGAGGTACGAAAGGTAGGAGGCCCGATAATTCATTGGGTTCCAAAGGCTAATAGTGTGCCAGTTGAACTAACAGCAATTGATGGCTCTACTGTGAATGGACTTGCAGAGCCTTACATCACGAATCTATCTCAAGGCACATTTCTTCAGTTCGAACGTGTCGGGTTTGCAAGGGTATTCGACACTTCAGACATAATCCGAGTAGCCTTTGCTCACAAGTGATAAACAGGCAAAAGATACGATGAAGATATGTTCCCTACAGCGATGGATCCACCTTCTTACAAACTAAGGGCATCAATGGCAACTCTCGGAGAGCTTCAAATTTCACCAATCAAACTCAAGTAGTCACGACCTTCAGGTGTAACAGCGAAATGGTCAGCTCCTTTCGACCACACAAATTTTCTAGATTCCAAACGCCTCAATCGTTTTCGAAGGCCCTTTCTAACATTGCCATGGCACACCTTTTGAATTGTAACAAGTGTCCAGTGATGTTTCCCAAAGATGCCATGATCATAAAGGCATTTCAGGAGACTGATATCGTCCTCTGAGATTACCACATCACTCACTTTGGAAGGCTCTTTATCAGTGTTATGTATAATAGTACAAACTATGTTCTTTATAGGGAAATATACTTATACTTTTACGGCATTTTCAAGGTATTACATGATTATCTGCATCAAGTCGGTGCCACAATATGAGCAAGCGTTATTCAGTTGAACGAGCGGTTGAGTGCCTCTTGAGTCTAGAAAACGGAGAGCCTAACTCCATTAATAAGATCGCCAAGAAGTTCAATTTGAGTTGGAAACTTGTAGACCGAGCAGTTAACACCGTGATATCGCTGCAAGACTTCTGTGATGCATATGAATTAATGGTCATCGATTCGCCAAGAATGAAACTTGTTGTTCTTGATCTCCGTGTAAGAATCACAAAACTTCCTCAAACTGTTGCGGATTGGTTTCTTACTTCCAAGTTCTTCACTACTGACAAGCTGGACTTTGACACTAAAACTGTGCAAGAACTCGTAGGCATAGAACGTAAAGGTCGAACATCTCTTGGAGAAGCATTGCGTCGAGTGACTTTGGCACTACGGTATCGTGATGAAATCTCAATACGGGAGCTGAGCATAAGGACAGGGATCAATCGAAGAACAGTAGAACGAGCGATACGACTTATCATGAATGTTCAAGAAACCCTAGCAAAGCACGAGTTCAATCTTATAGGAACCGAACTATTCAAGACAGAACGACGTGACCTATATCAGCTTGATGCATCAAGAATGACCTATGTTCTCAAACGACGTTATTTAGATATGAACCGAGAAATTCCCCTGACAAAAGAGAAAGTCCTGATGAAACTGTAGAATGTCCTTCGCACTACAACAGTCTATCCCTCTTCAGACTCTCTGAATGTTTTTGGTGTCATGGGCTCCCTCTTGTACATAGAGATGACAAAAGGCAGGCAAATAAAATAAGGGAATAAGTATCCTTTCTCTAAAAGGGATTTTCAATGGCGAAAAAAAAGAGTAAACCCACATTGTCTGCTTCGAAGTTCAAGATTACCGGAGCAGATGCAAAAATCAAGGTTGATGCCAAGAAGAAGAAGCTGTTCTTCTTTGTCGAGAAAGTGAAACCCGAAAAGGCAGCCAAACTCGCAGCTAAAACCGCCTCGGAGATCATGGACGTTCCTGTTGACAGCATAAAGACTGGAAAACCAACGCTAAAGTACGATTTCTATAGCATCTACGAAGCAACAATGAAGATGACGTACCTAACTCTGAGAAAGCAGGAGATCGGGGTCTATGAGCAATTGAAAGGCGCTCTTGTAGGAAAGGAAGTGTTCCTCCCCAAGAAAGGGAAGGACGTTCCTGGGAAAGCGATATTCTTGGATATCATTGAGATGTATGAAACCGAAACTCCCATATCTCATATCCTCGATGGGTCCACTGGATTTCCTGCCCGAAGTCTCGAATCCATGCTGAAAGGAGCCGGGAAGAAGAAAGCCACTCCTGCATGGATACGGAAAGTAAAGGTGTCTCCGGGCAAGTTCAACTCTCTGGAGAAAATACTCAAGGGCATCGTGAAGGATGCCTCGAAGGTGCCTAAGGATGTGAAGCGAGTTGTAGAACGCACTCTTGTGTTCTCACAGCTGAATGGGTACTACGTCCCGACCTACTATGTCAAGGCTACCTCCGGGTCTAAGGTGAAGATACTACGGATTAACGCAGTCAACGGAAATGTGGCTCTCAAGGTAAGCTAGTCAGCCTGATTGGGCGGAACTCCCCATCCGCCCCCTCCAGGAGTTTCGATTCTGATGGTCGCTCCGTGGAGCGTCTTGACTGTCGTCTTTGATTGTAAGATGTACTCCTCTCCATGATACAGCATCTTATTCACTCCTATTTTTCCATTCTTTCCTCCAGCAAGTCCTCTTGGTGCTGTCTTTCTGCGTTCTGACTGAATGGAAACAATACAATCGTCTGCCAGAATCTCAATCTCTCTGATTATCCCGTCACCACCATTCCATCTCCCATGTCCGCCAGTATTTTCTCTTAACGAGTATGAAATGACCCGCACCGGATATTCGCTTTCCAATGATTCGATAGGCGTGTTCAACGTATTTGTCATATGGCTGTGAACGCCGCTTGTTCCATATATCCCATACCCGGCACCTGCACCACCACCGATTGTTTCGTAGAATGTGAATGGCTTGTTCGACCTCGGATCCACACCGCCGATGGTCAAGTTATTCATGGTTCCTTGACTATTGGCAGGAATCATCTCAGGCACAATCTCGTATAGGCTAGCAAGGACAACATCAACGACCCGCTGGGAGGTTTCCACATTCCCCGCTGAAACAGGTGCAGGATAGACTGGGTTGAGGAGTGAACTGTTAGGCACTTCTATGTCTAAACAGCTCCAGCACCCCTCATTCGTAGGGATGCCTTTTCCAAAGACTGCGATGAACACATAGTACACCGCTGACAATGTGGATGCTAGAGGACAGTTGATGTTGCCGTTGACCTGACGGGATGTCCCAGCGAATGAGATATTGGCACCGTTTTTGGTTATTGTTATCGACACCTTGATTGGGATGTCAAAGTTTCCTGCCCCGTCGCTCTCCATGACATCCTTGTAGGTTCCTGTCTTTCCAATATATGGCGATAGCGCATTCAGCATTCTTCTTCTGGAGTATTGCTGGAGTCCCCTGAAGGTTTCTAGCACGCGGGCCACAGAATGTTCTTTCATTATTGTGATTAGTCTATCACGACCGACATTGTTGGCTGCCATCTGTGCTGATAGGTCTCCAAGCCTCTCATATGGTGTCCGGGTTCCCTCAAGAAGGTCTCTTACTCTGTCCTTGAGAAGATTCCTTTCCTCTATTACAATGCGAGGAGAGATTACAATTCCCTCTTCGTTGATGTTCAACGAGAGGCCAGGCATGGATCCTGGACTCGCCCCTCCCACATCTGCGTGATGTGCTCTATTGGCAACAAATCCAACAAGTTTCTCATGGATGAAGACCGGACATACTAATGTGAGATCCGGGAGATGACTACCTCCCCTATATGGGTCGTTGAGGAGTGCCATGGTTCCATCCTTCAATCTACCTCCCAAATCATCAATGCATGCTCTCACAGATAGGGGCATAGCACCAAGATGGACTGGGATGTCCTTTGACTGAGCGACCAGTTTTCCCCCAGCATCAAAGATTGCGCAACTACAGTCCCTGCGTTCCTTTATATTTGGACTGAACGCAGCCTTTCTTAGCGCTACGCTCATTTCTCTGGCCGCTGAAATCAGCGAGTTCTTTATCACTTCGAAAATGATTGGATCTTCTATCAATGTCCTCCCCTCCTTAACCAGAGTACATCGCTCCTCGTCCTCTTTAGCGACCATCCCTGCCCGACCCAAGTCGTTGTGTCTACCTGTTCAATGATCAAAGGGCCTTTCATTTGCCTGTCAATAGGTATACTTACGCGTCGATAGATTTGGACTGGTATAACCTCACCATCTGGCATTATGACCTCTCTTTCATCAGACTCAGTGAATTCGAATATTGCTGGTGCCTCTGCATTAGCACGAGAATCTGTGGCAAGTGCAACAACTCTTGCAGTGACCCATTCGATTTCTCTATCTTTGAGCAGATACCCAAAACGATTCTTATGCTCTGTTTCGAAAAGGTTTCTTGTCACCTCGGGGTAACCTGTTATATGTGGAGGGATATCGATTGGAATCTCGTGAGATTGTCCTTGGTATCGCATATCAACTTCCTGCTGGATATGGATGTTCTTTTCGTCCGCACCTTGTTCGATTAGGGCTTGTTGTGCATCTTTTATCAAAGACTCAAAAGTGCTTAGCAGCAATCTCTGGTCATTCTCGGTTGCCTTCAGCATTACCGAGCGCATCATATCAACTCGGAGATCCGCATGTACCAGTCCCATTGCTGAGGTTATCCCTGGATAACGAGGGATAAGAATCTGGCCAATTCCCAAGCTCTCAGCAATGTCAACAGCTTGAGTAGGACCTGCTCCTCCAAACGGGATCAGAGTGAATTCTCTTGGATCCATCCCTTTCTCAATTGTAATTTCTCTGATGGCTTGTACCATGTTGGCTGTCGATATTTTGATAATTCCTAGTGCTGTGTTCCTTTTGGAAAGGCCTAACCGCTTACCGATGTTGTGGATTGCCCTCTTTGCTAAATCATCATCTAATGCGATGCTTCCCCCAGCAAAATAACCGGGACTCAATCTTCCCATGACCAGATTGGCATCTGTGACTGTAGGTTCTGTTCCGCCCAAGCCATAGGACACAGGCCCAGGTACTGCTCCTGCGCTCTGGGGGCCCACGTGAAGAATTTCTGCGTCATCGATCCATGCTATACTCCCACCCCCAGCACCTATCGTTTTCACATCCACTGAAGGGAATCGAAGTGGAAATCCCGCAATCTCATTATCAGGTCGCACTTTGATGCCACCATGTAGCGCCGAGATGTCACAGCTGGTTCCTCCCATATCAAGTGTGAGCGCTTTCTTAATGTCATTCTGTCTAGCAGTTTCCCACCCACCAATGACGCCACCCGCCAGACCTGAGATTGCCAGACCAATTGTTCGACCACTGATATTCGAGCATCTGACTGTCCCCCCGTTTGATTGCATGACATTCAATCTTGCGGCAGGAGCGATTTTGGTGAGCGACTGGTCTAGTCTTTCCAAGTATCCTAGAATGACCGGTCCCAAATATGCTTCAAGTACTGTCGTCGATGTCCTCTCGAATTCTCGATATTCTGGTAAGACCTCATATGAAACTGCTACGTATGATCTGAGAGACCCTCGTATTCCCTTTGCGAGCTGCTTTTCGTGTTTTGGGTTCATGAAAGAGAACAGCAACGATATCGCCACTGCCTCTGGGTTCATTTTCTTCAAGCTGTCAATGACTCGAGATACCTCTCTTGTTTCAAGAGGTACGACTACATTCCCTCTCCAATTGATCCGCTCATCAACCCCCACTCTGTTCTGTCTAGCAACCAGCGGCCCAGGACGCCGTGCGAACAGGTCGTATATCTCTTCTCGGTTCTGCCTACCAATCTCTAGGACATCCTCGATACCCCTTGTCGTGACTAGACATACTCTTGCGCCTTTTCTCTCAATCATCGCATTGGTTGCTACAGTTGTCCCGTGAATGATAATATCGATTTCTGAGGGGGACATACTAATTCTGTTAAGGAGTTCTTCTATTCCTTGAATGACTGATTTTTCTTGCTGGGATGGAGTTGTAGCTAACTTGTGAATTGTTTCTTCGCCAGTGTTTGTGTCTACCAGTATCAGATCCGTGAATGTACCTCCGACATCGATTCCTAGAACTCTCATGGCTGCCTGACTGAATTCTTTCCGAGTTAAGAAATTTGGGCTTTTTCAGTACCAGACCGGCGAACACGCTTCCATTGCATAATGGTTAATTGTGCCGATTTGCAGGACACGCATGTTGAAACCAAGATGACATACACATACTCCGCTGTGTTGCTCCGATATGGAGAGATAGCTATTAAGTCAGACCAGACTCGAAGATCTATGGTCAATCTGTTGATTAGACACCTCAAGACTGCATTGAAGGAGAAAGAGGTTCCTTATGCGAGGATAATCAAGGAGTATGGACGTGTCTTCATAGAAACTGATGCGCCATTTGATGCAGCAAAAGTTGCTTCGCGTATATTCGGTATTGTTTCAACATCTCCCGTGGTTGTTACTTCCTCAGACCTTGAGGAAATCATCAATACCGGGTTTGAGATTGCTAAGGATGAGTTCAAGCCAGGTTTGACATTTGCAGTTGGGGCTCGAAGGGTAGGGACTCATCCGTACACCAGCCAGCAAGTGCGAGAGGGACTGGGCGCCAAGATATTTACCGAACTCCAATTGAAGGTCGACCTGACAAACCCTGAGCAATCGATCTATGTGGAGGTTCGGAATGATAAGGCGTACATCCTGACAAAGACAATCTCTGGTATTGGTGGGATGCCGACGGGCACACAGGGTAAGGCAATCTGTCTGATTTCTGCTGGGCTTGACTCCGCTGTCGCTGCTTTCAAGGTGATGAAGCGAGGAGTCATTCCGATCTTTCTGTATTTCTGTACTACCCATCCTGTTGAAGGGAGATGCAGAGACCCTGCCATCAAACAGGCAACCACGCTATCAGAGTATATCCACAACTTCGATATCAAACTCTACATCATTCCACACGAACGTATCCTTGCTGAGATTATGCAACACGCTCCTGAAGACATCATGTGCATCATGTGCAAGCGAAGCATGCTGCGTTTGGCACGAGAAGTGGCAATCCGTGAAGGCGCGGATGCCATTGTCACAGGAGATATTATTGGCGAGCAACCATCTCAAACGACCGCGAACCTAATGGCGGTCAGCTCTGCTGTAACCGACTATCCTATTTTCATGCCCCTTGCAGGCGAGGACAATACAGAGGTCGCACGACTGGCAAAGGAGATTGGTATCTGCCAGTTCGTGGGTGAGGGACTAGACAGTTGCGCGTTGGGGGTGGGTTGTCGGTCATTTGAACCCAACCTTGATTTACTGAAAGAAATCGACATAACCATCGACCATGCCCTATACGAACATGCCGTTGAAGAAGCGCAAATCACTATCTTAAAGCGTAAGAATCAATGAATCATTAGGCTTGCTCTTTAATTTGTTTGTCCACCAAACGGAATTTCTTATATAGGATTTCCCCCGCTGGAGCAAATATCCATTGAATCATAGGATAAGGATGTGTTTGCAAATGCCCCGCTCAAGAAAGGACCGAATAATCCCCGTAGCCCCTGTTGACCGTTTGATGCGTCGTACTCTCACGACAAAGGTAGATCGAGTAAGTGATAAAGGTGCTGAGAAACTCGCGTTGATTTTGGAGGAGGTCGGAGAGCAGCTCTCTAAGATGGCTGTGGAACTCACGGAATACAAAGGACGAAAGACGATTACTGACAAGGATGTAGAACTCGCGTACAAGCAATGGCGACGTGCATTTTAACAATGATTGATAGAATAATATGATGAGGGGACTTCGACCTTCGTTCCCCTTTCCAATTGAGATGTCCGGAGTGCAACTGATTGAGCTTTGCTGCCAACCCAGTAGATGATGGAATTGCATTACTCAGCATACAACATATAGTTCCAGAATATGAAGATGAGATTGTGCAGACTTGCGACCTGTTAGACGACCTCGGACTGTCCAGTTATACCCTTCTTGCAATTCCCTTCTTCAGAATGAAACGCTCCAACACATTTCAGAAGCACGAGCTGTTCACGGAGTACTTGCTCTCTTTGGGAAAGGAGATATCCATGTTGGGCTATTCGCATATGACGAAATCAGGAACCGATGCAGAATTCAGACGTATGCCCCAAAAGCAAGTCAAGATGAGGATTAGTCAAGGAAAGAGTCTGATACGACAATCATTCAAGAAAAACCCCATTGGATTCTTTCCCCCACTGTGGGAATCCCCACAGTCTACGATTAGTGTCACGAAAGACCTCAATTTCCGCTATTGTGTCATCGGGAACAGCATCTATGATTTTTCCTCAGATGTGAACCACATCACTGCTCATTATATCCTTGGACATGGAACCAATGCACATTTGAAGTCGGATGCATTTCTCGAACTGGAGTTAGGTGGTCCTGTTCAGGTTGCAATTCATCCTGTTTCATTCCATTCTGAACGTATATACGAGCTTGTTTATGATATGAAAGACAGGCTTGGATACACTTTCGTGGGATATGCGGACTACCTAGATCGTGTTCGGTAAACCTAGCAAAGCCTTCCGCGAATTTTATATCCTTGTTTTGACGAAAAATCGAAAGGTATGTCCCAATGAAGAACGGGGTTCGCCAGACACAGATTATTATATGATTGTTAAACAATGAGTCTTTGTCTAGAGGAGAATCTAAACACTTGGGGAAGGTAGTATCTAGACGAAAGCCCTGGAGATCGCTGAGATGATGAGAGATAGTAGCCTGAAAAAAGTGACACGTTATAATATTAGGTTGGTTCAATTCTCAACTGTGCTGGTCGTCTTTCTTTTGCTGGTGCCACTGCAGACACCATTCAGTGATCCTGAATTCGTGGATCCTGATGGGATTGGACGGGCATCGACGAATGATTTCTCATTAGCGGCCACAGCAACATTGTCTGGGACTGGCGAGCCTCTACCTATCAGCTACTCGGGAACAGTGTCGAATGTCTATGACAACACATTTGTTATTGATTCCTCATCTTCAAGCCTTGCCCGTGTGACGATTGACAATGGGTGGACTGGGAATAACCTACAGACCACAATCAGCACACTGTCCATGACGACTGATAACATAGTAAATGGTGATCTCAATACTTATCACAACGAGAAATGGATCCATGAAGGCAGTTATCAGAGTGATGATGTCACGGTTCCTGACTCATGGACGTTGGCAAAATCAATCACAGGTAGTGGATCCACACACCCTCTATATGGCACATTTCAGATGAATGATATCGCTGGACAAGGCTATTCGGGGACGATGGGGTGGAGATTTGAGGGGACTTGGCTCTCGACAGCGACTGTAAATGCAAATGACCAGATATACCTGGAGCAATTGCTACATCTTCCGTATAGAGAATTGTATTCTGCTCAAATCACATTCAGATACTATGTTTCATTCGTATCAGACATGAATGATAAAGTATTCCTCTTCACACGGTTCAATGGATATGAAACAGCTTTGCATGTCTTTGAATCCACTGACACAACAGAAACATGGCTGACAGCGACTGTGACAATCCCCTCCACCCAGCTCACGGGCATATCTATGCCTGGTTCGGTTCTTGTGGAAATCGGACTCAAATCAAATGTCGACGGACAGCAATCGACATCCAATACTGCACAAGTGTATGTTGATGATGTGTCTGTAAACACAGAAGTTCGTCCGTTTCCTGAACAGATTGATTTGAAGGTCAATGGTACTCTTGCAAATGGTGTCATTGAAGGAAGCATCTATCCGTATTTGCCTGACGATAGCAACAGGGATGCCTATGATGATAACTCAAATGGTGTCGATCTCGATGGATATTCTGGGAGTGGAGATTTGAGCGTTGGCGTTTGGAGCAGTGGGTCTTGGTCTTCGGTCTATGATTTTGAGGTAGGTTTGCAATTCCCTGTTGATATACCTAAAGGGGCTGTGATAACTTCCGCCTATCTTGAGGTTGAACCTTCCAGTGTTCAAGGAGGTGGAGTTGGGATGAGGGTATTCGTGGCAGGCAAGAACACGTCTGGTCTTCCAATCACCAACTTCACAACAGGACTGCCTCATCTCGAGGATCGGTATGTTTGGGTGGAGTCCGGAGTGGACTGGTTCCCCCAGTCATGGACATCTACTGTCAGAATACGACAAAGGTCTCCGGACATTGCTGCATATCTTCAGGCAGTAGTTTCCGATAGCAGCTGGTCAGCCGGCAATTTTGTATGCATCATGTTAGACTACATGTATTCCAGTACTGATCAGGCATACAACGACCTGAAAGGGTCTGCCGGTACCACCTACCCAGCAGATCAGCTTAGCAGGCTCTTTGTTGAATACATGATTCCATTGCCAGAAGACACTGTCTATCTGATGCAGAACGAGAAGGACATCACGATTGATTCTACTCAAGTATCTGCGAACCTTACTAATTTCCCAGTCCTATTGGAAATCTATGATACTGACCTGAAAACTGATGTCCAAGCAGATGGGGACGACATCGTGTTCAAGATGAATGACATGGGTCTTGATTTCGAGATTGAGTCATTCGACCAGAGCTACAATAGCACTCATGCGCGTCTTCTTGCTTGGGTGAAGATTCCGTTTTTGTCAAGTGTCGTGGATACTACGATCACGATGGCATACGGTAATCCAAATGCAGCGGCGTCATCGTCACCCTCCGTTTGGGACAATTATGCTACTGTCCATCACTTGGCGGACAATCCATCAGGGGTCGTCTATGATAGCACATCGAATAATTATGACGGTACATCGTATGGCACGCAGGGAGCTGAAGATAGTGTCGCAGGGCTTATCGGGAATGCCATCGATTTTGATAGTGCAGATACGGATGTCATCAGTATCGGTCAGATCAACACAGATCAATGGGATCAAGTAACCATCAGCATATGGGTCAGAATGGATGTGAATCTCGATTCTCAACCATTCTCAAAGACAAATTCAACAAACCAGAACGCCCATACCATCGCCACTCGTATTGCATCCCAGATAATGACTGCACGGATCAGCACTGATGGCAGCGGTGGTTCTGGTAATTCATATGATGGGAACACGACACTAAATCTTGGTTCTTGGAACTTACTTACTTGGACCTGGAGTGCCCAGAGTGGCCGTCTCATCGGCTACATAAATGGCACTCCAGTCATCGATGTAAGTCATGGTGGTACAAGTATATCGGACTCCACCGATGTCTTTGTCTTCGGTAATAGTGATCTTACTAACTCATTTTACTTTGATGGTACACTAGATGAAGCCCGACTTGCCAGCACAGCACTCACACAGGCATGGATTACGACCGAGTTCAATAACCAGATAAATCCTTCTTCATTCATCAAGAGTGTAGGTGCTGAAACCGTTCTCCAGAATACGTGGGTCAATGAATCATCTGCACAGGTCTTGGTGACCACATCGTCACCGACCCCAATTACCACAGATGTCATCCTTACTATGGACATTCAAGGAGGCGGACAGTCGCTTGACGCGTCATATAACCCCGGTTCCACATTCTATGCCCATAACGGCTCGAATGTTGTCGATTGGGTCGCTTATGCTCTTATCTCACCCCCGAACACTACCACCGAACTTGATGCACACGTTTCCTATCCAATGACTGAGTGGAATCCTGTTGCCGTTTCGAATCCGTTGGGGCAGAACAAGACCTATGGAACCGACTGGATATATCAGGGGGGTGAGGTAATCGTATTCTCTCGTGCAGTGGACTACTGGGGCGTCTGGACGTTCTATTTTGAGGGTCTGAACTATATCGAGGCGTTTGACCTTGGAATCGATGGTCAGCCCCTTTCAACAACTGCAACCTTTGACACTAACGATATCGCAAGGTTCCAAGTGACCACTCCATGGATTGAAGGGGCTAAAGCGGGACTGACCCTTACTGATCCGGCAGGCAACGTTTGGTATACGGGCTCTGCAACAACCGGTGTTCCCAGCACCCCTTGGGATATCCCCTCATTCTCATACCGTATGCAACTGACGATACCCGCGTCACAAGTGAGTGCTGATGTCACAAACTTCCCGATGGCTGTCAGTTTTTCAGATACAGATTTTCAAACAGATGTGCAACCCGATGGAGATGACTTTGTCTTTGTCCAAAATGGCATCGTTCTCTCGCATGAGATTGAGCGTTTCGACCAGTCCACAGGAACCCTAGTTGCGTGGGTCAAGACCAACCTCTCAAGCACAGTGGATAACACGATATGGTTGTATTATGGGAATCCTGTAATTGGCTCCACAGAGAGTCCTTGGGATTTGTGGTCTGGCAATCAGGAAGCAGTCTGGCACCTTTCTGAGGCTGTCACTAATGAAGGGTCTGGCGAGGCCCACTATGACTCGGCAATTGGCAATTACACTGGCATACACAATGGAAATGGGCAGACATCAGGGATCCTGAGTAGTTTTGGACAGGACTTCGATGGGAACGACTGGATCGTTGTAAATGCTACTGAGGGGCTGAATCCAGCTGGTGACGTTTCTATATCCGGTTGGTTCTATCTGCCAAGTGCATTCTCAAGTTCAAACACCACATCCATGATCGTTCTTGAGAAATATCTCAGTGCCAATGACAATTTCCACATCGCCCTTGTTGGGACTGACTATACTGAGGTCGGTGTGCCTGCAGGGTCGTTGGTCTTTGGTTTTGAAACCAATGGTGCCGAATATGTCAAGTGGACCCAACGGACATCATGGACTGCAGGTTGGTATTATTTTGCTTGTGTGGCGAATGCCTCTACGCCTTCCAACAACAAGATCTACATCAACGGTGTAGACGATACTGATGCTGCCTCCGCTGGGAGTGCGACCTCTGTTAGTCTATCATATGCAGGTGATTGGGGCATTGGTGGGCGTTATGCGGAAACCACCGAGTTTCCGACTGGTGAGGCCTTCTTCACGGGCACAATTGACGAGGTGCGTATTTCAAACTCTCTTCTCACAAGCAGCTGGATATCTGTTGAATACGCCAATGTACAGAACCAGAACACGTTCGTCTTGCGCGGAGCAGAGGAAGTCCGTACATCTCCGGATTTGTCAATCACAAAGACAATAGATTCCACTGCTATTGCAGGTGAGTGGACTGCCACTTTCAACTACACGGACGTTGGCACGATTGTGATGAACAAGACTGGGGTGTATGAGCGCAAGTTCATCGTTCAACACAACTCTACTCTTACACTGAACTTCCCCTCCGACGCGGTGTCTGATAACATCGCATATGCCACTGCAGGTGATCCGATATACATTGAATACAAACTGACCGATGATATCACTCTAAACGGTGTGACTGGTGCTGTAGTGAAGATCAACTGGACGATAAGTGGCACTCCTACCGAGGTCACACTAGATGATCTGGGTGATGGAAGGTACAGCAAGACCCTTGACACAAACGACCTCATCACGAACCAGATGTGGAGGATCAACGTCTGGTCATACCATCCCTATTACAACAATGCGACTGAATTCTTTGATCTGGAACTCTACCATGCTACTAACCTGACCTATCGGGATGTTGACACGACACCTATCGGGAACGATTTCACAGCTACCTTGGTGTTCTATGACTCGTATTCCAATACACCAGTCACAGGCGCGACTATTACCTTTGACAATGGGACAGCCGTCAGCTTTGTGGATCAAGGGAGTGGACAATACACTATAACGATTCCTACATCGAGTCTTACTGTAGGTGATTACTGGTATCGATTCAAGGCGTCAAAGGCTGGAGCCTATCTGGAGGATGGACTCGTCAATGTCACCTTCACGCTTCGTAAACATTACACAACAGTTTCAGTGAGCGGTGACCTGAACACGCCCAGCGGGTTCACTACTGACCTTACAGTGACCATAATTGACACTGATACTGGTGGGACTGTTGGGGTCGGCAATGTTTCATCTTGGACATTCAACCCCGCGAGCTACGGTGCGACCACTGAAACACCACCCGCAGACCTTCTTGTCACACTCGACACTTCCACATGGGCTGTAGGGACAGACACCGTCACTCTTTCTGTGATATTGACAGGGGACTACTATAGCCCATCAAACTATCTGTTTGATATTGTGATTCGAAAGCACTACACTTCCGTCACAGTACTGGGCGATCTCGTGACTCCCCATGGTTTCCAGACAAGCGTCACTGTGGTCATCACCGATCTTGATACGGGAACAACGTTAAGCACGACCTCATCGGTGTCGTCATGGACTTTCACTCCCACGAGCTATGGTGCCACGACCGAAACACCACCAGCGGACTTTGCAGTCACCCTTGACACTTCCACATGGGCTGTAGGGACAGACACCGTCAC
>JAJRZD010000040.1 GCA_024275415.1 archaeon | reverse complement strand
GATTTCGATGAGGGGTTGGAGATCGCAGAGATCTCAGTGCTTAATCGAGTGGTTTCTGATTTCAGAGCACGAGCGATCGTTCTATGTCCCAATCCACACCATGCAGAGAAACGACTCCACTCTATCGGACAGCGTAGTGCTCGTTTGGGCGTTGAAACCACTCTGATTGTTAGACGAAGGGATGCCATACGACCGATCAGAAAGATAGGACGGATAGTCATTGCGACATTCAAATCCTTCAGCATCGCACTGAAAACACAGCCCAATATCCTCGAGGATGTCAAAGTCGTGTTGATTGACCGCTTGGATCTCATTGGTCAACCAGGAATTGGCGAATTCCTTGAGAAATCGATTGTGACTATGAAGGGGGATGGTACAGACATCCAGTTTGTTGCCGTTTGTCCTCCAGTGGCTGATATGGATGACCTGCAACTCTGGCTACGCGCAGAGGTCATAGAGGACAAGAAGGAAGACATCGAGAGGATATTCAGTGTCAAAGCCTTTGAGAACCTTTACGAGTCATTGACTGACCTGACCGAGTATGTCATGTCAAAGAAAGGCCAGGTACTGTTGCTTTGTACAGGGCCAAAAACTGCAGAGGACATAGCATTGATACTAGCGGAGGGTGACGAGCGAACTGAGCGTCTTGATCTTAATCTCACAGTGGGTCATCAGGACGAATTGTTCGAGTTGGCTGGCCGACTGATGAAACAACATACCGGTTGCGAGATAACGAAGAAGATCTCAAAAAGCGTACGAAGGGGGGTTGGGTTCTTGCATGGTGGTCTCTCCCGGGAGCAGAGACGGTTGTTGTCCCTTGCATGGGAAGATAACCTATTGCCCGTGCTGGTGATGCCCACTAGTTTTGCAGTCGCAAGTCGTCTGAAGGCCTATACGGTATTCGTACTTGGAGTATATATGCAGGATTCGGCAAACGAGGATGGTGATAGCGCGCTCACATTGATATCTGACTGGCAACTGGCAGATGTCCTACATTCAGCGGGAAGAAAGGGTATCGATAGCAGGGCATTTGGCATTGTCGTTGTGGAGAATGATGTGGAACGAAAACGAGTGGTTTCAAAATACTTTGAAACCCATGCAGATAGCTCGATTACACCTATCCTTGGTGAGGTCGATAGCAATATGGATGACCCTGAGAATATTCAGGATCTTGTCTTGGGTGAGATCTGCTTGGCAAAAGAGGAGGATCCTTTCTCCGTGCTTAGCCGTACCTACTGGGCAGCTAAGATGAGCACAAAGGATGCTGACAAGTCTGATGTGGACGAGAAAGACTCGATTCAGACCCATATCTTGCGTAGAGCAACAATGACTACCATCCGGAGAGCAAATGACATCCCTGATTCAAGTGTCAAGATTGTATCGATGACCCCGACTAAAGTTGAGGGACTTGTTCACAGCGAGAGCCGAAACCTCTGGCATCATGTTATCCTGCGGGATGACGAAGGATTTTCTTGTACATGCGAGTCTTGGAAATATCAAGGTATCCGGAAACATCGCCTCTGCAAGCATCTGACAAAGTTCATGATGTATGCATCAGATGATGAGAAGATAGCACAGTATGCTGTTTCTGTCATGCGCAAGGCTCTGGCAGGTCTTGAGCTGTTAGACGAGCTGGAACGAGAGGGACTCGTGGTACAACAAGGAAAGGAAGTGTCTTGCACAGACTTGGGACGAACAGTTACAATGCTCGGAGTCCCAGTCAAAGACGCCAAGAGAGTCAGGAAGGCATTGTCAACAAAGAGAGCCAACATCGAGGATATCTTGATTGAGTTGGTTCGAGCACAATCGCCGGTGTCGAAGGATGTGTGGGAACGGGCCTTTGATTTGATACAGAACAGCAATAAGGGCGTTTCCGAGTTCCGTGATGCTGATGCCCCGGGAATCATGGAGAACTGCTTTGAGGAGATTCATTATTTTAACACGATTCTGGGTACACTGTTGGATGACGAGTCGCCGCGACTAAGAGAACAGTCCAATGCGATAGGCGAGCGATTGAACCGGATTCTTGACACAATCAGTTAACCTTTTTACTGTCGGACATAGGATGCGGATTCGAGCTAGGGGATTGGGACTCATATCCCCCTGACAGAAGGTATGAACCAATGAAGCTATTTGAGCATGAGGCGAAAGAGATTTTCCGTGCTTTTGGTATGCCAACCCCTCCAGGGGGGGTGGCTAGAACTTCCGAAGAGGCAAAGAAGCGAGCTGAAGAGGTTGGTAAACCAGTAGTAGTGAAAGCTCAAGTCCTCTCTGGAAAGCGGGGAAAGGCCGGAGGTGTGAAATTCGCAGACACTCCTGATGATGCTGCACGACATGCAGAAGAGATTCTTGCAATGAGGATCAACGATCTTCCTGTGGAAGCGGTATTGATTGAAGAAAAGCTGGACATCCAACAGGAAATCTATGTGGGGGTCACGGTGGATCGTAATGCGAGGAAATATGTCATGATAGGTAGTTCTGCTGGGGGGATGTCGATAGAGGAGCTTGCTGAGGAAAGCCCTGAGCTCATCATCAAGCATCATGTGGATCCGTTTTTGGGGTTCCGAGCGTTTGAAGCCAGAAATATGGCGATTGCGATGGGATTCAAAGGAAAGAACATCAACAGACTTGGATCCTTCTTCATTAAATTGTGGCAAATTGTAACAAAGTATGATGTCGAGCTCTCAGAAATCAACCCTCTCATCCTGACCAAGGATGGCAGATTCCTTGCTGCTGATGCCAGACTCAACATTGATGACAATGCACTGTATCGACATAAGGACATCATCGAGAACCTCCACAGAGAGCCCGCAGAAATGAACGAGCGAGAACTGAAGGCTACCGCAGAAGGGATGGCGTACGTCGAGCTCGATGGTGACATCGCCTGTATCTGCAATGGGGCAGGTCTCACTATGGCGACACTTGATGCGGTCGCGTTATACGGTGGGCAAGCCAGCACATTCCTTGACCTCGGAGGAGGATCCGATAAGGAGCGCGTGGAGAAGGGAATCGAGATAGCGTTGCAATATGACAAGGTGAAAGCAATCCTTGTCAACATAATGGGCGGTATCACCAGATGTGACGATGTCGCCAACGGGATAGTGGCAGTGAGGGACGACCAGGGCATAGATGTGCCCCTAGTGATACGGATGGTAGGTACGAACGAGAAGGAAGGTCAGGATATCCTGACGAAGGCAGGTATCCCATTCCTGAAAACCATGGAAGAAGCCGCTGCAAAAGTGGTGGAACTTGTCAAGGAGGTCAAATAGATGGCAGTACTAGTCGATAAGGACACAAGGGTTCTGATTCAGGGTATCACAGGTTCACAGGGCACATTCCATTCCAACGCCATGCTGGAATACGGTACCAAGATAGTCGCAGGTGTGACTCCGGGGAAGGGTGGCGAAAGCGTGAACGGGATTCCTGTCTATGATAGTGTGAAGAACGCGAAAGAGGCTGAAGATGCCACTGCCTCAGTGATATTTGTCCCTGCACCATTCGCTGGAGACGCTGCATTGGAGGCGATTACCAACGACTTGAATCCTGTCGTGTTGATTACCGAGCATATCCCTGTCAGGGATGAGATGATCGTAGTCCATGCAGCCAAGGCCAAGGGGATCACTGTGATTGGACCCAATACCCCCGGAATCATCACTCCTGGAGCAAAGCAAAAACTCGGTATTATGCCAGGGCATGTGTTCTCTGAGGGAGTCGTTGGACTGATGTCACGAAGCGGGACGCTGACATATGAGATTGCCGCAGGCATGACCAATGCAGAGGTAGGAATCTCTACCGCTATCGGACTGGGCGGAGACCCCTGTGTGGGGCTTACCGCTGTCGAAGCAGTCGAGCTCTTCAAACAGGATCCTGAAACCAAAGCGCTGGTCTTGGTTGGAGAGATAGGCGGAGATGCGGAGGAGCGGGCTGCAGCATACATCAAGAATGAATATGACCTTCCGGTGGTAGGGTTTATCGCAGGACGAACCGCCCCTCCGGGCAAGAGGATGGGTCACGCAGGCGCCATCATCAGTGGGAGCAGCGGCACGGCAGACGCAAAGATTAAGGCAATGAACGCAGCAGGCATCCAAGTGGCTGAGAAGCCAAGTGATGTCGCACGAATCCTCAATGAGCTTCTCTGATGTTTCACTCCAATGGCTGGGAGGAGTCCCAGCCCAAACCCTTCTTCTCCTTACCAGAGGAACAGGTTTATATTCATAGTATGTCGGTTGGCGTGAAAGTGGACGAAGGATGGTCCACCATTCGAATTAGACGAGGTTCTAATGATGCCAGTTGCTGATATAGAGAAACGACGACTCGCACAGCACTACTTGCTATACAAGTCTATATGCCGCACATGCGGTGCAACAAACCCTGTTGCCGCCAAGAAGTGCAGAAAGTGCAAGAACAAGGACCTCAGGCCAAATAGAAGAAAGAGGTAATTGACCTACTACTGTCATGGCTGATATCATATGGGCCGGTGGTCTAGTCGGCTATGACGTCGCCTTCACACGGCGAAGGTCGGGAGATTACTTGGACACGCTCCATGTGACCCGAATTCGAGCCTCCCCCGGCCCACCACTACAAAAAACACAGGGGCAAAAACCGATGCCAAAACAGATCTATGATGTCGAGAAGTTCCTTGGAATGACCGAGGATGCAGTGGAATGTCGAGTCAAGAGGAGTGCAGACCAAGTGAAGCTCAAACTTCGCACATCCCGATATCTCTACACACTCATTTTGGAACCCCAGAAAGCAGAAGAGGTTCTCTCTCAAGTGAAATGCACTGTGGTCGAGGCTAGGCCCCAAGTGGAAGAGGAATGAACCAAAGTACCTCAAAAGATGTGACTTGGGTGTATTTCCTCATGTATTGGGGAACAAGTTCTCGAGCAATAGTTGAAGTGACTTGTTTTTCCGGTCATACCTCGAATGAATCGTTTGTTTCAGGGATTGTCACTTTTTTGCCCTTTTTCTCCAGTTTGGCTCCCAGTGCGTCACATGATTCGCTCTCACCGTGGACGAGGAAAAACTCTGGGTTTCCAGGTATGCTTTGAAGCATTTGCATAAGCCCTCTTGAATCGGAGTGGCTGCTGAGATGGTGATATCTTACATCAGCTTGAACTGCATATTCTCTATTACCAACAGTCACTCGTCTTTTTGCCAGCAGTTCTGCACCTGGGGTGCCTGGGATTTGAAAGCTCACAAGGACTATACTATTCTTCTCATCCCCATAGAGCATTTTGAAATAGAAATGCGATGCGCCTCCTTTCAACATGCCTGCAGGAGAGATGATTATGCCGGGTCTTTTCAGCGCATTAGCACGATCTTGTCGGTTGTATATGACTCTTGCACGTTTCACAGCTCGTTCGAAAGCATGAGGCGAGCTGATGTAGTTAGGATGTTTGACAACGACCTTGTTGACTGTGCGAGCCATGCCATCCACATAGATAGGGTACTTTGAAGGGATGCCATACTCTTCAAGAATACACATCACCTCTTGGCTACGTCCGACTGCAAAGGCTGGAATAAGCGCTATACCTCCACGTTCCACGGTTTCGAGAACTGTCTGTATCAATGCTTGCTCAATCTCTTCGCGATCGGGGTTCAATCGTCGTGCATACGTGCTTTCGGTGACCACCACATCGTGTTTTGGGAGATTGATACGAGCGCCATTATTGAGTCTGGATGTGATCGCATTGAAGTCGCCAGTGAACAAGACCCTCTTGCTATCATAACGAATAGACACCATCGCGCTGCCTGGGATATGGCCTGCATTGAAGAGCGTCATTTCAAAGCTGTGTCCAAGGGGTATCGTTTCCTCATAGGCGGTTGGCTGTGTCTGTCTTTTGATTCTGGAGATGTCTCTCCTGGTGAATGGCATCCGTCCGCCCGAAATCTCATACATATCACGGATTAATGGGATACAAAGGTCTCTAGTTGCAGGCGTACAGAAGAGTGACAAATTATCATCTTCAGCTAACAATCGTGGTATGCCGCCTGAATGGTCGAGATGAGCGTGTGTGATTGCTATCGCCTGCATATTATCAATGGGAACCATATCTGGAAAGCTTGGTGGGTTGGTGAATTTGGTTCCATAATCTACAAGGATACTTTCATTGCGCTCCTCAAGGTAAAAGGCTGATTTGCCTATTTCGCGGCAAGAGCCAAGACAAGTTAGTTGTGCCATCTATTTGCAACTTCCAATCCACGGACAACACCCGATAATGAAAAACCTTGCGAATGGACACACAAGACGGCATCTCTACCTAATTATGAGTAGGAACCAAGTAATCGAAATCTATATCAGTTACCCTCAACAGTAATGCGTTGTTGAACTACCACAAGAACTGGAGAGACCTTGTGTGGCGGAGGAAAATCAAGAGGTTACCAAAGATAGCGATGATCACGGAGACTCAACGATACTCGTTGGTTCCAAAAACGTCATGAGCTATGTATTAGCATGCGTTACACTCTTCAACAAGGGCGCAAAAGAGGTGCTGATACGAGCTAGAGGTCGGCTGATTAGTCGAGCTGTAGATGTTGCAGAGATTACACGTCATAGGTTCCTTGAGGATGTGAAGGTCAAGGACATTCAAATAGGTACCACAACCGTCCAGACTGACAAGGGCAGCGACCTCAATGTATCCACGATAGACATCACCCTTGAGAGGTAGCGTTCGGAAGTCTCATAAGAATATATCCTCCTGAGCTTGAATGATTAATTATTCAAGTTCGATGAGGAATGCTAATGCGACTCCCAGTATGTATTTTTGACTTGGAATCAGATATGCTATGCCCCAGCTGTCAGGAACGTCTTGATACCGGACAGATCTCTTCCTTCGATGTGGAGTTTAGCGGATGGATTCTCGAACAGAAAAAAAGCCATCCGGATCTGGATGGTTTACATCTGCTCCGGGCAATCCGTACAAAGAATCTTCTCATCTTAGTTGTCAAGAAAAAGAACAAGGATATCCTGTTACAGAATGAAGTTGTCATGGATGCGATTGCTGATACGTTTGGGAAGTCTATGATTGTCGAGGGCCCTGCAAAGTTGCGAACGATAGTCCGAGATCTGATTTCTCCAGCCGTCGAAGTAGGTGTGAATAGTCTGTACTTACCAAACGGGATAAAGGAAAGCATTGTCATGCTAAGATCCGAGGATCGAGAACGCATAAGGTACTCAAAGGATGAACTCCGTGCAATAACCTCTGCAGTTACCGGGGAATCAGTTCTGTTCCAATATCAAGATGAGAGGATTGAGAAGGACGAAACCCCAGAGATTGACCCATTCGGTGAGAAGTTGAAGGAATTCTCACATAGGACTAGATAGATCATGCTCGGTTCAATGGGCTGTTCTTCATCAGCTCTCTCAGCACGACTGTTGCATAAGATCCCTTTCTTAGATCGAACTGTGCCCTCAGTCCGTCCTCAGAACAACTTCCTGTGATATCTGGAATTCTGTATGACAGTAGGTGTAGACTACCTGCAGAATCAAGGTGAGAGTTTTCCGCGTTCCTGAATTCTTGGAGTGATATTTCCTCTTCATTGAGAACCCTGCGTACAATATCTATTGGGCGGGAATTCGGGAGTTTTGATGCATATCCAGGGATGATACCTGCAATGCCATATTCCCCAGCCTGCACAATCTCTTGGAGCGATGAAAGGTTCTTCTCAGTCACGAACAGCCAATCATCCCTGCCAGTGTGAGTCTGGTCGAGCCTAATGAGAAAATCACCTGGCTCAGGCTCGCTGATTGACACACCTTCCTTGAAACGCAAGCTCAGGATACGATTGAATAGATATGACTGGTATGCATGAATGAATAGCGTCTGGATACGGGGAGGGATTTTGGAAAAAGCCAATTGGTAATTATTGGGGTGCTGTAGCAGGCTCTTGGCAATGGCACGTTCGTATCTCATGTCCTGTGGCAATTTCTCAACAAGAGTGTCGGATAAGCCTTCTTCTCGGATACGCATACGGATGTCCGCAGCTGGCCCGAGTTCGTACTCGCTGGGAGCAAACAGGATGAAATGAATGGCATCCTCAAAGTCGCCTTTGATGACCGCTTTGCCTACATGATGGCTGAATGGCCGGGAAACCCCGAATCGTTGGATACCGAAATAGTTCATCAGATGATGGTCTTGTAAACGTAGAAGGTTTGAAAGTGCCCTCTCGCAGGGAGTCTCGATTTCCCTTACTAGTATCGAGAATCTATTTCCCCAGAGGTCTCCAACATTAATAGGTCTTCGAGAGTATGTGAAATCTCTGATCCAAATCCGAGAAAGGTTAAGCCTTCGTAGATTGTCCAGGGCTGATTTTGGGACTGATATCCTCTGGGCGGTCAGCGCTCGTCTATCCTTGAGCCCTGCATAGGTGACCAGATGGCGAGATAATCCTAATGATGATGCAAGCAGGCTTACAGCGTCCAATGTTGTCAGTCCCATCTTTTGCATCTTGAAATGGATGTTCCTAGCTTTTCTTGAAACCCCACGCACAACAAAATTCGTAGGAACACATGGTTCTTCAAGGGGGATGTCTGCAGCGATGACAGACTGAGAGGAATCGATCTCTTCTACTACGAAATCCTCATAGCGCCTCTTTATTCTCCCCCCAACGCCCTGAAATGAGGTGCTGTAGAATTCCATACCGATGGCAATTTCTAATGGGTGGGTACTCCTCATAGAAAGCCCTCTCACAGAAGTTTGAGGTCTGCGGTTACCTTGTCCACTTCTTCTGATTTTGCAGGGCCTATCCCGATGACCGTCATGGTGCCGGGAGGGAGTTCAGTCATCCCTGCATCGCGGATAAGAGAATATGGCAACCTGTGGATTACAGCTTTTCGCATCAGTTGAAGGAGTTCTTCCTCTGAGTAAACCTTGACAGCGACCTTCTTCTGTCCTTCCCGTAGCCATGAACGCCAGACATCTTGATTACTCACTCTTGCTTTCTCAGCAGCACTCACAGCCCCATGAGCGACTTGAACGGCTATTTTGCCCTTGCTCATCCTCAAGTCCGTCCTCACGGCTATCACCTGTTTATACGGGAACTGTTTCTTGAGTACCATGACGATCGCCTGACTGCTATAGTCTGAATCAGATATGCGAAGGATAAAAAGGGTCTCTCTGAGGAAATCCTACGGCGGTATCTTATGGACTATGATGCAGTTATTATTGGTGGTGGGCCAATAGGGCTTATAGCTGCACATAGGATTGCCAGAGATGGCCACCAAGTACTGGTTCTTGAAGAACACAAGGAGATCGGAATTCCAGATCATTGTGCGGGTCTTATCAGCAGTACCGGTTTCCAGAGGCTGGGACTGACACCTCCAGAGGACATCATTCAGAATACCGTGAAAGGTGCCAGGATATATTCCCCCTCTGGTTATTCGCTATCAGTCGAGCGGGGGCGAAGAGAAGCACTCGTCATAGATAGGCGAGGATTCGACAAATGGCTGGCGGTTAGGGCGGAGGGGGCTGGTGTGGATGTCAGATGTTCTTCGCCTGTAAGAGAGATCTCTCCTGAACAGAATGGGTATCAAGTTCATTATACAAGCGAAGGCGTCCCTGTTGACGTAAGGGGGAGGATTGTCATTAATGGAGAGGGGTCACGCGGACAAGTAGCGAAAATGCTTGGACTGCCGACAATCGCGAAGAAGAGCAAACTCCCTGCATATCAATATGAGGTGTCAAATGTGGATATTGATACCGACCATGTGGAGTTATTCTATGGACGTGAGGTTTCTGAGGGGTTCTTCTCGTGGATTATTCCACTCGGGGATGGACGTGCAAGGGTAGGAGTCGCATCAAGGAACCATGCAAAACGAAGACTCCAGCGTGCTATGTTTAAACATCCTATCATGTCCTCTCACCTGAGAGGGATGCGAGTTGAAAGGGGGTTCGGGGGTGTTGTACTAGTTGGACTGCCCATATCGAGGATTGCTAGACACAGGACTCTGAGCTTGGGAGATGCTGCAGGGATGGTGAAGGCAACCACTGGCGGTGGGATTGTGGTAGGCGGTACGAGTGCACTTCTTGCAGGAGCTTTCATTTCCTCCGCGCTCCAAGACACGCAAAGCCCGATTGATCTTTCCAAGTTTGATAAACGATGGAGATCACTGTTCCAACGAGAGATGCAAGCGATGTATCTTACTCAGAGGATACTTTCTTCATTCTCGGATAAGGGAATCGATGAGATTGTAAAAGGCGCTAACGAGCACAACTTGGTCGATGTTGTCAGGAGAGAAGGGGACATGGATCTACAGAAAAAGGTGATTCTCAAGCTCGTACGAAATCCGAAAATGATGCTCATTGGTCTACGAGCACTTCGATATATGACTCTGGCATAGCGAGTACAAAGCCACACCTTTATCAACTAAGCAAAAGGTCAAACTATTACAAAAGGTGAATTAGGATGAGATCTCCACAGCTGTTAGAGAAAGCAATTGGGCTCGTGGAGCAGTTCGCTATTTGTAACAGGTGTTTGGGACGACAATTTGCATGGCTGAGCACTAATTCAACGAACGAATCCAGAGGCTATTCCCTCAAACTTGCGATATCTATGATTGCCGACCAGATGTACAAGATGGGCGAGAAGGAACGAGGCCTTGCGATCCTGCAAGACCTAGCTCGGAATGGGATGTTCTCTCCGGCAGTCACATTGTGCAAAAAGTACGGCTCGGACATCGAACATAAAGAACGATGCCAGTTATGTGCACATGGTGACTTGAGCATTTTTGAGGGGATTCCCTTGATTGTCGAGAGAGCAATCATTGAGTCAAAGGGATACGAATTCGACACATTCCTTGTCGGCTCATCAATGGTAAAATCCCTTGAGGAGTTGAACGAGGAAATACAGGGGAAGTTCGGGCTTGTCCATGCAGAAACCCTGAAATCAGACTTCAATCGTGAGCTAGGCAAACAACTCTCCGATAAGATGGATTGGACAGTGAATTTTGAACGACCCGATATTGTCATCTTCTATGATATGAAAAATGACCGTGTTGAGATACGTAGCAATCCCGTGTTCATATACGGGAGGTATTGCAAGCTTGTTCGTGGCATTCCTCAGAGCCGATGGGACTGCAAGATTTGCAAAGGAAAGGGCTGTGGGGAGTGTGGTGGAACCGGTAGAAACTATCCGGACTCCATCTCAGAATATATCTCAATCCCTATCCAAGAGGCACTAAAGGGCACCAGATTCAAGTTCCATGCCGCTGGGAGAGAAGATGTTGATGTGCTTATGCTGGGGAACGGGCGCCCTTTTGTTGTGGAGATTACAAAGCCACGGACTCGTCATCCTGACTTTGAAGTCCTGACCCGCACCATAAACTCTCATGCTCATGGCAAAATAAAGGTGCACAGTCTTGAGTTGACGACCCGGAAGAAATTGCAATCACTAAAGACAAGCGCTTCAGAAACCGTCAAAGAATACAGGGCGTTGATTCACATCTCTGGCGAAGTGAGCGCTGTCACACTGCAAGAAGCGATGGAGCGGCTGACAGGAGCTACTTTGGATCAAAGAACGCCCCACCGAGTGTCACATAGGAGGAGTGACCTTGTCAGAAAAAAACAAGTGTTTGAAGTGAGGTTGGTGAAGAAGGATGCACATACCGTTGATGGATTTTTCAAAGTTCAAGGAGGGACGTATGTCAAGGAACTCATATCCGGAGACGATGGGAGGACATCACCCTCTTTAACAGAGATGCTTGGAACAGAATGCAAGTGTGTCGAACTGAATGTTACAGCTGTCCATTCATAACAAACACACCATAATGTTTAAGTTGGCACCTAAGAGGGAATGCTGAGCCTCTCGTGTAGGGAAGACCCTATTCTTATAACAAGAGGTATCACGTTGAGAAGATGATGCTTTATGGTCAAGAAGAGTCATGGATTCCGTGCTCGTACTCGAAGTCTGATGACAAAAAGAGTGAGAAAGAAAGGGCTTGCTCCGCTTAGCACGGTTCTCATCGACTATAATGTGGGAGATCGAGTGAATATAGTCATTGACTCCGCTGTACACAAAGGGATGCCTCATAAACGATATCACGGCAGGACTGGAGTCGTGACCGGTCACCGAGGCAGGGCATTGATAGTGGATGTGAGCCTGGGAAAAGCAATGAAGACTCTAATTATCAGACCAGAGCATCTGAAACCAGCTAAATAATGAAATGAGGGTGTACAATGCCAAGAGAAGTCGTAAGTGAGGAGGAAATACCACTCCCTCAAGTGAAAAAACTTCTCACTAAACGAGGGAAAGACGGCGAACTTTCATTTCAACAATCAATTACTCTTGAACATGCCTCTACCTTTTCAAAGATGGCACCAGCCGAGTCCGGCAAGCTTGTCGAGCGCCTGATGAAGAACTACAACCTTACTAGGTTTCAGGCTGTCCAAATAGTGAATATCGCCCCTGTGAATGTTGAGGAACTCAGAACTGTTCTCAATGTCAAATCAACTGACTTGACAGAAGAACAACTGGAGGAGATCACACAGATAGTCGCTAGCAAGCGGTCATAGAGATGCCGCCAATATCGCCCTCTTGATGCTTACTTGGATGCACCGCCCGATTGACTTATTTGTTTATAGATTCACAATGATACTTGATGTGGTCTGACTTTACTAGGAGCGAGAACGAATGGAAGACACTCAGAACAGAGCATTCGAGAGCCATGCATACGTCCTAGCAGTCATACCACCGAAGATGTTCTTACGTGACAATCGCCCTCGGGGAGAAACGGTCGTACAGGCTGTTGGTGAATCTTTCTTCACGTTACTCGAGCTAGCACCAAGGAGGAATGTGAAATTACATCCTCAGGAACGTGTGCCCCTCCATAAGAATGCCCGAGGAAAAATAGATCATGTACGAAGACGCATTTTCTACGAGGATCTTGCGCCCGAGAGTGCAGAAGAACTGCCGCTGATAGTCGAGATTATTGTCACCAAGTTCGAACACAAATTCGTTCAGTTCTTCAACGAGGCCAAACCTATCACCACACGGATGCATTCACTGCAGTTGCTCCCAGGTGTTGGACAAACGCTTATGTGGGCTATTCTAGAGGAACGCAAGAAAGAGCCGTTCAAAAGTTTTGAGGACATTGCTGATAGAACCAAGCTTCAGCATCCGAAAAAAGTGTTGACCGCAAGGATAATTGAGGAACTCAAGGAGGATGTCAAGAGATGGCTCTTTGTGAAACCTCCTAGGCGAGATGATAACAATCGCGACCGACCTCCTCGACGATAAAGAGTTTCACCAAGGTGAGACCTCTGGACGAGTTTGAAGTCAGATCATTACTCAAGAAACATTCTATCAGACCAAGTAAGGATAGAGGGCAAAGCTTCCTTATCTCTCAAAGTATTGCACGAAATATAGTCGATGCGTCAAACCTTGAACCCGATGACAGGGTGCTTGAGATAGGTGGAGGCCTTGGTATCCTAACCTCGCTTCTTGCAGAGAAAACTGAGAGTCTGTATGTTATCGAGATTGATAGTAAACTCATTAGAGTGCTGGCGGATCGGTTGAAAGGATTCCCACATGTACGACTAATCCATGGGGATGCACTGAGGGTAGACCTTCCTGCTATTACAAAAGTCATATCAAATCTGCCATATAGCGTCGCTTCTGCCGTCACATTTAGGCTCTTGAAAGAGGTCGATTTCGAACTGGCAATCCTCATGTATCAAAAGGAATTTGCCCAGCGATTAGTCGCCCGTCCGGGAACCTCAGAGTATTCGAGATTGTCCATTGACTTTCAATACCTTGGAGTGGCAGAACATCTGTTTGATGTAGGTGCGAGGGATTTCTATCCGGTACCCCGTGTGGACTCTTCAGTATTAGCAGTCCGGAAACGCAAAGAGGGCTCTTTTGCTCGTGACCATGACATCTTCTTTTGGGTAATACATGGCATCTATTCGTATCCGAACAAGCAGCTGAGAAATGCATTGAGAATCTGGCTCAAACGCATAGGCGCAAGCAACAGCCTCGATGCACTTGTTGAAAGGACTCGAGGATGTATCGACATGTCATCTCGTCTTCGGTCAATCCATCTTCCAGATTTGATTCTACTATCAGATGTCGTTCTTGAGATGGTTCGGAGTGGTGATCTCCCTAGCCCTCGGAGGGATGTGATTTGAAAGATACCGTCTATGCAGTACATGTCCTTCAGGGAGTATACCCTCCGGGAGAGGACACATTCTTGCTCCATGACGCGATTGAAGTGTGCCCTCAGGACGTGGTTCTTGATATGGGGTGTGGCTCAGGATACATATCACTGAATCTGTTAGATCATGTACGGCGGGTCATTGCGGTCGATATACAACACGCCGCTGTGATTAACACTTGTAGGAATCTAATGAAGCATCATGCCTCCCACAATGCGAATGTGGTTCAGTCGGATTTATTCGACGCACTATCGCCATCATTCAAGTTCTCACTGATTGCATTTAACCCTCCATACCTCCCGCAGGATGAAGGGCAGACATCAATGGATCCAGCACTGGTCGGGGGTGAGAAGGGAACTGAGGTTTCTGAAAGGTTCATCATCAAAAGCATAGACCACTTGGCTCGTAGTGGACGGATATACCTCATCGCATCCAGTCTGGGTGACATCAAGTACCTGATAGAAGTGATGATGGCAAACGGGTTCGACACCACGATAGTCCAAGAAACAGTCCTTTTCTTTGAGCGATTGGTCGTGATACGCGGAACGTTATAAAAAAGGACGCACGGAAACCGTTTTATAACAACTCTGAGCACGCCCGCAGAGTACGATTACAAACCTCCAGAGGGTTCAAATGATGACAGAGAAAGAATCAGCTGAAAAGGCCAAGAAAGAAACCGCATCCACAAAATCAGAGAAGACAACTGAGAAGAACGCGACCAAACCAAAGGCTAAATCATCTGGAGGATCCAAGAAAACAGCGAAGAAAGCAAAGGTCGAAACTGTTGTCCGTGAGAATAGCTTGGTCTATGTCGATTATGTCGGTAGGACTAAAGACGATGGCGAAGTGTTTGACACAACACTGGAAGATGTAGCCCGCGAGAATGGCCTTTACAAAGAAGACTCAAAATACGAGCCGTATCTTGTTGCTATTGGATGGAATTGGTTGCTTCCCATCTTGGAGAAAGCCATGATAGGGATGGCGGTGGGTGAAACAAAAACAATTGAAGTCCCCCCAGAAGAAGGTCCTGGTGTGAGAAAACCAGAACTGGTCAAGAAAATTCCTTTGGTCAAGATACGCAAACGTGGAGCACGAGGGTATAAGGGCGAAGAAATCACTTTCGGGAACGAAAAGGGGGTCATCACACACGTACTCGGCCGTACTGTGCTTGTTGACTTCAACAACCCCATGGCAGATAAGACATGGGTATTCGATGTGACAGTCAAAGAGATTCTATCAAATGACGAGGATAAACTCAAGGCGATAATCAAGAGACGACTTCCAGGGTTGCCAGAGGACGAGTATTCCGCGAAGGTGACAGGCAAAACCGTGACAATCGAACTACCATGGAGAGGGAGATACCTCGAACATGCTAACTATGCTGATATTGGCATCGCACAGGACGCACTCAAGATTGTCGAGAAGGCGAAGGAAGTGAAAATCGTCATCACTTGGCCTCGTCCTGAACCACAGACCACTGATGCGAGCTGAAAACCGTTGAAACGGGTCACATGGATGATTTTGTCCCATGTGGAAACCTTTAAATCAACTCATCAGAAAGCCACTAAACGTCACTAGTTCTCCGAGACTTAATCTCTATTAAAGGAGCTACTTGAAATGGAACATCCAATGCAATCCGAACAAGAACTCAAGACAGGTACAACGACAGTAGGGCTGATTGCAAAGGACTGTGTAGTGCTGGCAAGCGACCAAAGAGCTACAATGGGGTTCTTAATAGCAAATAAGACTGCCCAGAAGATCTACAAGATCACAGACAGAATTGGAGCAACTATTGCAGGTTCTGTGGCTGATGCTCAAAACATTATGGATCTCCTGAGAGCAGAGGCAAAACTCTTTGAGATTCAAAGAAACAGGCCTATCCGTGTGAGAGCGCTTACTCGACTGCTAAGCAATATAATGTTCCAAGCTCGTGGTGGCTACCTGTTACAATGTCTCGTTGGAGGATTTGATGACGAGGGTCCGCAAGTGTTCTACACTGACTACATAGGATCCGTACTACCCGACAAGTTCACTGCTACCGGTTCTGGCTCTCCTGTCGCATTAGGTGTTCTAGAAACTGCATATAAGGACGGCTTACCAAAGAAGAAGGCAATCGAGATTGCAATCCGAGCCGTTGCAGCCGCTATTGAACGTGATGCAGCATCAGGGAACTCGATTCTTGTCAGTGTGATTGATAAGAATGGATACCAAGTGGTGGACAAAGAAACGATCCAGAAAATCTGGAAAAGTGAATAACTGGATCACCGGGTACGTTGTGCTTGAACTTGTTCTGTTCAAGCAATGAAATGGGGCCAAATGTAGTAGTTGTGCACTTACAGGTGAAGTGACTAGTATGGCTTCTAACAATTACGATGATAATAACATGGACATTCGAGATATAGTCAAGGCTGCTCTTCCTCGATCTGCTTCGATTAGCTCAGTGGAGTATGAAGGACCTGAGATTGCAATTTACTCAAAAGCACCCAAGATCCTTCTAGATGACGGGGATAAGATCAAGGCTCTTGCACGAAAGATGAGAAAAAGAATCGTTGTCAGATCCTCTCCAGAAGTGCGACTTCCTCATGATGAAACAGAACGACTCGTGAAGGAGCTAGTCCCCGAGGATGCGACTATCACTAGCATCGACTTTGACGATTCGAGAGGCGAAGTCATTATCGAGGCTCAAAAACCCGGACTGGTCATTGGTCGGAGTGGCACGACCCTTAGGGAGATAACTCGTCAGACCCTCTGGCGCCCAAATGTGATGAGGACACCACCAATCGAAAGCCTTCTCATAAAGCAGATTCGACATATTATCCAATCTGAGGCAGCAAAGAGAAATCGGGCATTTCGCGAGATTGGACGACGAATCCATCGCAGGGCAATGATAGAGAACGGGTGGATTCGACTTGTAGCCTTTGGTGGGTTCAAGGAAGTCGGAAGACAGTCTATGTTTCTGCAAACGCCTGAAACTAACATCCTGATTGACTGTGGTGTCAATGTTGGCACCCCTAGCAAGGCGTTTCCAAGGTTGGACATGCCCGAGTTCAATATCGAACAACTAGATGCGGTCATTATCACACATGCCCATCTTGACCATTGCGGAATGGTACCATTCCTATACAAGTACGGCTACAGAGGGCCTGTATATATGACAGCGCCCACACTCAACCTTGCCACCCTCTTGCAGCTGGATTATCTCGAGGTTGCCGAACGGGAAGGCAAGCTTCGACCATATCGAGAGCGCGATGTGAAGGAGGCTATCATTCACACAATACCACTCAACTATGGAGAAGTCACAGATATAGCCCCAGATGTGCGTCTCACCCTCCATAATGCAGGTCATATCCTTGGGTCTGCAATCATTCATCTTCACATTGGAGACGGTCAATATAATCTGGCATATACAGGCGACTTCAAGTTTGGTCGGACACGGCTGCTTGAACCTGCGACATTCACGTTTCCGAGGCTTGAAACCCTCATTGTTGAAAGCACATATGGCCATCCGACTGATAAAATGCCACCCCGGCAAGAGGTCGAGAAGAGATTCGCATCTGTAGTAAAGCGGACTATTGAACGTGGAGGAAAAGTTCTCATCCCCGTGCTGGCTGTGGGACGAGCACAAGAGATTATGTTGGTAATCGAAGACTTGGTGTCCAAAGGAAGGATTCCCCGAATACCAGTCTATCTGGAGGGAATGATCGCTCAAGCGACCGCCATCCATACCACACACCCAGAAGCACTTAGCAAGAAGATACGAGAAATGATATTTCATCAGGGTGTCAACCCCTTCTTGAATGACATCTTCGTGCAAGTGGACAATCCTGAGCAGCGTGAGGAGATTATCGAAGGGGAGCCTGCCATAATAATGGCAACGTCTGGGATGCTTGCTGGTGGCCCCAGTGTGGACTATTTCCGTCTGCTTGCTCCTGACTCGAAGAACACCGTTTGCTTTGTATCATATCAAGGTGAAGGCACACTCGGTAGAAGAATCCAAAAGGGTTGGAAAGAAGCACAGATGAGAAACCGAGAAGGCCAGAAACAGATTATCCCAGTCAACCTCCAAGTTGAAACGGTTGAGGGCTTTTCTGGTCACTCTGATAGAAAACAGATTCTGAACTTCATCAAGAGAGTCAACCCTATTCCTGAAAAAGTATTGACATGCCACGGTGAGGCTTCCAAGTGCATCAATCTGGCATCTACTATTCATAAATCTATGAACATTGACACGAAGGCACTTTCCGTCACAGAAACCATCAAACTGCGATAGATACTCAGAATCGCACAAATGATGGTGCTACAATCACAGTGGAATCGTTGACTAGGGCGATGTCAGCACGATAACTACGCGTTTCTCCTCGGATTCGTTCAATGATGCGTTTCAATTCAAGGTGTGTCTGCTCACGCCCATCGTTCAGACGACCAATATCGAGCAGGACTATGTTTCCATTACGAATCTGATCCACGATAAAAGGAACATCGTCCAGTGAAGTCAGACTCTTGGATCGAATGAAGATTTCATCAAGCTCTGCAAGTCGTTTACATTCACGAACAGGATCTGGTTGCGGGGGTTCTGAGATAGGAGAGAACACACCCAATCTTGAATCTGGAGATATTCCAGCAGTTTCACCCGAACTACTTTCTTCACCCTTGCGCTTGAACAAAAATCTCACACACATTCACCTCGACAATCAGAAGTAGAACAGACGTAAAGAAAAGGGCGAGTATTATCCGAAACTCTATTCGAAACAGATTTTACCTTGGATTACTCGGAATTAGTGAGTGGTGGTTATGCCTGCGGAAAAACCTGAAATCGATGACCTCAAAGGATTGAGAGCCAATCTTAGGTCCTTAGGAAATCGTTATGCAATCGAGATACTTCAGGTTCTCAATCCAGAAGCTGGTGATATAATCCCTGAAATGGGATGGGAAGAAATTGTGGAAGGACTTCTATCCAATATGGGCTATAATATACCGAAGTCCCGTCCTGATGGGGAGCGGTCTGATGAAATGGTCAATTATGACAATGCTCGGAAGAAGCTTACCACCGGTGGGACACTCTATGAGAGCATGAACAAGCTTGTCAAAGCAGGTTACGTACAGGCATTGGGAGATAAGCGGAAGAAACAACGACGATTCATGGTCACTCACGAAGGACGACTTGCACTATCTGCAATCGAGGAAATGATTGGACCAATCTCCAAAGACAATGAACTTTTCAAAATAGCCAAGGTTCTTTTACGCCATAAGAACTACACCAAGCTTCTACCAACACAGGAAAATTTTCTTCGCGAGATTGGGAGTCTTGACGAGAACATCATTATTCAGATGCCCCCTGGATCCGGAAAGACTGTCTTAGCTATGGTGGCGGTTCTCATGAACCTTCAGAAGAATCGGAAATGTCTCTATATCAGTCCATATCTTTCTCTCAACACACAGGTCATCAATGAGTATGGGGAGTTGTTCAAGGATCTAGGATATTCAGTTGTACGACTTGATGGGACACAAAAAATCACCGTTGATGATCTGGTCAACGCTGACATTGTGGTTGGAGTCTATGAGGCCGTCCTTTCTGATGTCCTTCAGGCAGAAGAATGGGTTTCCAAGATACGGCTGACCATTGTTGATGAGCTGACTGAGCTAGATTCTTCAATCCAGGAGGTTACTGCAAGTAATTTGGGAACTGATCGAAGTTCAAGATTGGATCTTTTGATTACGCTGTTGAAGAGGAGATCACGGATTATCACATTGTCATCAAGATTTGGTGATACTGATTCCATCGCGCAGTGGCTGGATGCCAAAGTGTTCAGGCCTAGTGTTAGGCTCAGTCCAGACGAGTTCATTGTCACGAAAGAGGATGATGGAGTACTGATTGCAAGTAGCGATGGAACGCAGAAAACACTTCTTCAGAAAGAGTATGTCCTCGAGTCAATAATCGAACACTTGGGAGACTATGAGAGAAAATCCATCCTTGTTGTGGTTTCCTCCAGATACCAAGCGATATTCTTTGCTGGAGTCATCTCAAGGCACTGGCCTAGGAGCATTGATCAGTCACTTCCTGAATATGTCGTGGGAAAGGACAAGACCTTACCTGTCGCTGGTCAACTATACGAGTTTCTCAAGCAAGGTGTCGCATTCCACCATTCAGGATTGCGTTCTGAAGTTCGTAGACGTCTTGAAGAAAAAGTCAAGATTGGAAAGGTGCGATCTGTCGTATCTACCACAGGAATCACTGCAGGGATCAGCTTTCCTTTTGATTGCATCGTGATTCTCTTTGACCGGGCAATGGGATTCCTATCCGCCAGATCCCGATATCTCCAGATAGCTGGAAGGATTGGAGAATACCACCTTGCAAAATACGGGGGCAGTGTGTATCTTGTGTTTGAACAGCCCTCGAAGACATTTCAGACAGTAGAGGAGCTAGAAGAAACGCTTCTTCATAAACCACTAAAACCAATTCGGCCTGGGGGCATTCATCCCTCCGTCATGGCAAATCTAATTGTTCGAGAGGCTATGTACCTCAAGCATTTCTCGTGGGAAATCTTAGAAGATGCGGTGATGGGACTAGTTTCGGAAACCTATCGGGGTGTGCAGCATGGCGACTACTTGGAGTACATGAAATATATGTATAAGTCACTTCTCGGATGGATGAACAAGAAGGGTGTATTCGTTTCTTCAGTTAAGGGATATAGGCTATCAGAAAACACACTGGCGGCAGCTCGTTCGGGGCTTGGGATCATCCGATATCTCGAGAAACAAGATGAAATCGATGCGCTCGACAATGATGCTTCTGACACGCAGATGATTGACCTTGTATTATCTTTCGATGAAGCACAGATAGTCAGACCAAGAACATCCTATCCCACAGAGATTGAACTGGAGGCGGCAGGGCTTGAGAAACCTGATGCATGGTTTGATGTACTGACCCTGGGACGGATGCGAATAAAGGGTGCTGCTCTAGAGAGATGGATTAATGAATCCGATATGCCTGATGTGTTAGCCTTTGCCAACGAGGAGGGGCGGAACATGACTATCAACAATGAGAATATAGGCACAGTAGGCATCGAAGAAGGTGACCTTGACTCGCTCATCAATATTTGTAGTGAGATTGCGATGAAATTGAGCAACTATTACCAGTTGATTAAAAGGAAAAGGCTGTCCAAACGCATGGAACTCTTTAGCGAACAACTCAGATATGGGGCAAGGTCGGACATTGTGTCTACTGATATCTTGGAGTTGGAACTTTTCGATAAGAACGGATATCAATATACATTGCCAAAACAAGACGCAAGAGCCCTCTACGACAAAGGGTATAGATCAATCTCGGACATCCTAAAGAAATATGTCGACCCGGAAAAGAAAACGCTTGCTCGGGATAGGTTTGCAGAGAACTCAGGGCTAGATCCCATCTATGCGAAAGAGATTTACAAAGCAGCACTTGCCTATGTTCGGGCAAGGATGTCGAGTGATGAGGAGGACTAAGACTGGCCTTTCGTGAAATCCCACAGATGATCATTCACATGATGGATCGATAGGACGACCTTCCCCTTGGTTGAGGCCCACATCTCCTCGGCATTCATTTTGGAGATGCCCACTGCAAGAGGTTTGCCATGGTTTTGATCCACTATGGCAACAACAGAGTTCTCTCTGACAGAATCGTCAACTGCAACCACGCCAGGTCTCATGATGTCTGCACCATTGACGACAAAGCGAACTGCACCCATGTCAACGGTGACTTTCGGAACCGAAACCATACTCTTTAGAAGAGCGTGCAGTGTGGGAAAGAATCTCTTGTCTTTCTCAAAGAATAGGATCTCACTTCCATACAATAGCACACGAGTCCCGTCATCCAGAACTCCCGTTTCCAATTGGGTCTTATCATCAATGTTGACTTTGACGCCCAATCCTTGCTCAATCCGCTGTATTTCAGCTTTCTGTTGTTTTCGCTTCAACAGATGTCGCTTTTTGATTCTCTCAATCTTTGGCATCAGATATGATATCGGACATCCTCCTTTTGAAGTCACCGAAGGTTGCCCGGTCTGAAAAGGAAAATGACGGATTCATCGTCAGCTTTTTAAGTCCAGTCCGGTGACTAGCGCCAACATCGGGGGCCGTATGCTCTCGAATGAGATTCTCTGGTGAATTTCTTGAACACAGGTAGACCTATGGAACTCCTTCAAAAGTCGCTAAGCTCTCAAGTTCTGGTGGAACTAAAAGGGCAGAGAAAGCTGAAAGGAAAGCTTCGGGGATATGATCAACACCTGAATCTCATTCTTGAAGATGCCGAAGAGATTGCGATTGACCCCGAAACCAAACAGGAAACTGTTGAATCAATCAAGACGATCATCGTGCGCGGGGACAATGTTGTCATAGTAAGTCCCCCGCCAAAGAGCGCTAAGAAAACGGAGTAGAAACTGATGGGAAAAGGAACCCCTTCGAAAGGCAAGAAGAACAACCCTCATCATATCAGATGTAGACGATGCGGAAGAAGATCATATCATGTCCGACACAAGAAATGCGCAGCTTGTGGATTTGGTGCCTCAAGCAGACTCCGTCAGTACAAATGGGCTCACAAGAAAGTTCATGGCGTTCGAGTTCGCGGTTGATTTGTCAGAGAACACTATTCGATCGACCACATCGTTGTCTGTGTGAATGAGCGTGTATCATATTCGATGCAACTTAAAGCTGCATGACGAATCTCCGCTCGCCCTACATGTTATCTCTTCAACGTCAATGCCCGGATTGTCCAGAGCGCCTTCTATGAATCCACTGAAGAAATGACAGATGTGATGTCCTGCATGTTTTCCACGGCAAATTGGGCAAAGGTGAAAATCAAAGACTTCCTGTGAGGAGTCGAACTTCACCACTGAAATCTCATTCAGCAGCTTGAGAACCTTATCGTGGTCGATGACAGGCTCATTCTTGAATCGTTTTCTGGCAATCATGTGTCCAGAATATCGTCCTAATGCTACAGAAGCAATCTCGTAATCATTCTCTTGTGTGAAGTACTTGTCAAGCTGCCGGACTATTTTGATTGTATCATTGGGATAACCTTCAATCACATCAAGACCCATATTTAGCACTTCATACAGTGCAGACAACGGGATGAAGCTTGGTAGGAACTCCAAAAGGTCTGGATGATGTAAATGGAGGCTCTTCAGAGTGTCGTGGATGTGGATCACTGTCGCCTCAAATGGTTTGAAGAAATCATGGAGCACGAATGCATTGTCAGAGTTGAGAACCTCACTATAGGATTCCATGAACTCGTATTCGATCTGTTTCACTATGAGCTTTGCAAGCTGTTCGTATCTTTCATTCGTGGAATGAACAACAAAAAGCAATGGCTCACGGGAACTATAGACCAGAACGCCATCGCCTACGCTGATAGATTTTATCTCTTTATGCCCTAATTCTTTCACAAAGGTGTTGATGGCACTTGAGAACCCACTGAAGAGCCCAAAGAAATCATCCGAATTATCAGTAGCGTTATGGTCAAAGTCAACTCGGAGGACAGGCGTCCCATCGAGATGGAGAATGTACACGGTTTTTGCTAGGTTATCCATTAATTCTCTTCTCCGAATAGACGTTGCGAGAATTCATAGAATTGGTAGAACGCGATGATTAGTATGAAGATTCCGATCAGAAAGAGAGAGAGCCTGATAGGTTTCCAGATGGTGTTATAGAATGCACTGGGACTGAACCAGAACCACTCATCGTAGGCATCCATCACCGTACTGATGAAGCCCATCACTGCAAAGAGAACCAATGGCAAAAAGGTTCTATTTCGTTCCATGACTGGATAGCGATTCCGAGCATAGATAATGACAATCAGTACAATAAAGAACATCACTGCAGCTCCAGCGTCAAGGAATGCTTTTGTATACCCAAGTATATCGTCAGGTGGATGAAAGTCGATCTGTAGGTCCTGCATCTGTTACAACCCCCATTTCTTCGCACCAAAGTCCGCTATCCGGTATATGCCAATAGCAAACATGATTAACCCGATAACAAATGTCGAACCATCTAGGACTTGAAGGATATCTACTATTAAATCGTCAATCTGTAAGGTATCTAACATATCAAAGGTGGCATGGAGAAACAAGAAGAACAGTCCAAGTAGGATAAGATTCCAGCCAGTGGCTATCTTCGCATGGCGTTTCTGTACAAGATATGCGAGAACTACAGCAAGAAAGAGACCAACCACAATCAGCGCTTCGGTACTGATGAGGATTATGTCGTCCGGGTCAATCAAACCAGTTTGGATAGGAACCACCTCTTGTCCGTTCTTAGTTAAATCGGTGTTAAATCTTCCTGCAATCGATGAGTGAACTACCATATCATGAATTATTGCTTCAAGACATATTCAGTTTGAATCTGCAACTCTGTGCACCGGTTGCTTTGCATGCCGTTTCCTCAACTGATATGCCCGGGTTGTCAAGAACCCCTTCAATGAACCCACTGAAGAATTGGCATATCGGTTTCTCGGATACCCGATTCCTGCAAACCGGACAAAGCACGATGTCAAAAACCTCGTTTGACTCATCAATCTTTGTCACTGAAATCTCATTCAACAGATGAAGCACATCGGATTGGTTACGCACTAATGATGGTTCGAAGTGACGCTTTGCAATCTCACAACCCGAATACCGGCCAATAGTCCTAGCGATCGCATCAATTAGCTCGGGGGCATCTGAGAAAAGTGGGTTCAGCTGACGAACTAGCTTGATGGTGTCGTGAGGGTATCCCGCAATTATGTCGAGCCCGAGGCTTAGAACCTCATTCAATCGGAAGAGCGGTACAAAAGTCGGCAGGAATGCCATCAGCTTTGGATAGTCTTGATACAGTCGGGCAAGGGTCTCATAGATCTCTCTAATTCTTGCTTCAAAGGGGTCGAAATGTGATTCGTACACCTCTGATGTTCCCAGACGTGGAATATCGCTGTATACTCTGCTGAATTCGTATTCCACTTGCTCTACCATGTAACGAGCAAATTCCTCATATTTTGGTCTGTTCGTGTATACCGTGAAAAGGAAGGGGTCTTGCACTTTGTACACGAGGAGCCCATCATTGACCGTAACTGACCTGATGTCAGTATGTCCTAACTCGGTGAAAACCTCGTCAATCGCATCGAACAGTCGTTCGAACATGCCCTTGATAGTTTCAGGTCTGAGCTTGTTGGATGCGTCAAGTGGTACATCAAGTAATGGAGTACCGTTTCGATGGAATAGATAGACGTTCTTGATAACGCTATCTAGTAGGGCCAACTGCATTTCTCTTCACTATTAATATGAGAATCGTAATCAAGTTAAGTCTTTTCGAACAACATATTGGACATTCTCGGCTCGATTTGTCATCTAGTATGCAAAAATAGCGAACTATCAATGTCGAATAGCGATACGAGTACCGCCCAAGCAGTCTTTGGACGGATCAAAAGACCACAGGCTCACCGACAACCTTTGGGAACAAGGTCACTTCGCGGATATGCTCCCTCCTCGTAAGGAATCGGATCAATCGCTCCACGCCCAGCCCCCCACCTGCACTAGGCCATAGCATCCCATTCTTTGCATATTCGAGATAGGGGTGGAACTCGGCTGGATTCTGCCCACGCTCCCTCAGCTTCCGCACAAGGATGTCGTATTCGATATCTCTCTCACCACCCGACAAAGCCTCGTGATATCCATTGGGATAGAATAGGTCATAGTTGTGATAATGTCCTTTCCGCTCAGGATCTTCTCTGTCATAGAACTCTCTCTCAAAATCCGTTATCCAGAAGAGGTCCTCTTCCTCTTT
>JAJRZD010000039.1 GCA_024275415.1 archaeon | reverse complement strand
TCCTCACCGATTGAAAGGGACATATACCACTTTCCACGATGAGATGAACGTGTTCAATTGGGACGACGCCCTCAATTTGAAGATGTATGAGCAGATTCGAAAAGCAGCATTCAAATTCTCGGACGCCTTGAATAGGAGAGGGAACTTCATTGATGTCGGCTGTGGAAGTGGGGTTGGAACAGCAGCGATATGGGGCTACTACTACAAGAAGGGCGCATTTGACTCTGACAATCCGGTGAAGATACACGCTCTTGAATATGACCCCAATCTGTTGCGGATTGCTGAGGAAGAATTCGCGATGTATGTCTCAAGGTTGCATGGGATTGATAGAGAAACAGTCGAGTCGATGGCAGAGCATCACCCCACATATTTCCAAGGCTCTGCTGAGGAGCTCCCCTTCGAGGACGAGTTCTTTGATATGGTGTACACATCGCAAGTCCTCCATTGGTGTGACGCAGAGAAAGCCACGAAAGAAATGATGCGGATTCTCAAGCCCGGCGGCCTGTTCTTTGGCACAGAGGCATTCTATCCTGTGATGGACAAGTATACCGAGCTTTATGTCCTCCTTAATGAAGGTGCATACGGAGCGATCAAGAAAGAAGACTTCTTCAGATGGGTTAATGAAAGCGGTGCGACCTTTGCTGATTCTGTGACCCCAGCTGGCGTGTTCAAGGTATTGAAGTAACCATCATGAGCACTCACCTCCCCCTCAGTCATGGCTAGGGTCACTCCTCTTTCTTTTTGAGGAACGAAAGACGAAACACAGTAGTCCATGTACATTGTAAGCCTGAAGAAGTATGATGCGCGGTTCAGATACCCCTTGGGACGATCATACGTTCATACTCACACATATGGTAATTCATCATCACCGCAGGATTCCTCTTAGATGGTCTGGATATTACTCTTTTTACGTGCTTGTCTTCCATCCTGACCATTTGGATATCCTTTGAACGCATCGTGGGATTCAAGTTGTTTGGTTTACCATCATGAATGTGACCATCCATGAACATCGAGAGGATCACAGACCGGAACATCACTGTCATCTTCGAGGAGCCATTCCGAACCGCGACGCACCTGATACTCGGTGATAACCGAGTCTATGTATGCGATACTTTCTTGGGGCCGGACTCCATGACAGTCGTTTCCAAGATAATCGAGCAGGAAGGTATGAACAAGAAGCCAGTGGTCATCTTCAACTCACATGCTGACTGGGATCATATATGGGGGAACTGTCACTTTAAGAAAGCGGTGACTGTTGGACATCTGTACACACGTGAAAGGATCCTGTCAGAAGGTGAAGCGGAACTACGGAGATGGAGCGACTATATGCAGGGGACTGTGACACTCAGGTCGCCAAACTTGTTGTTCACCACGAAGGTGAGGTTTGCGGATGATAATGTCGAGTTCTTCCACACTCCTGGGCACACTCACGATTCATCGTCATGCATCGACCATGAGGAGAAGGTTTTATTCGTCGGAGATAATGTCGAGTCTGACATCCCCTATGTCAACAACCCCGAGTTCGAGGTATACATATCGACGCTCAAAGACTATTTGCGGCGCGACTGGATTGCATTGGTTTCAGGACATGACCCGGTTCAATACGATAACAATCTGGTCAAGAGCAACATCAGGTACCTTCAGCAGTTCAAAGATTGGGCAGTGAATCTCGATGATATAGACGAAGGTGCACTAAGTGTACATATTACATCACTTACTTCTCTTGTTGAATTTCTCCTGAAAGGGACTGTTGATGAGAGAGTCCGCGAACACTATCGAAATGCAATAGCGGCCTTGAAAGACAAGGGTATGACTAACTCCTCACATCAACACTTGGAGCAGCTGAGCAGGATTGTGGACGCCCCTCTATCATAACACTCTTGTGAGAATTGTCAATGTGATTCTGTGATGAATGAGCTAGAAGTGACTCAATTCAGTCTGAAGGATACAGTGGAGTGTGGCCAGACCTTCTGTTGGACACCCGAAGGAGATGGATATGTCAATGCAGATATTGGTCAGGTGGTCTATGTCGAACAGGATGGCAATGTCCTCCAGTGGGAGTCATCTGATGGCGACGCAGACATCGAAAGGCTGTTCAGGCTGAGAGACCCTCTTGATGAGATCCATACTTCTATTGCGAAAGACCCATTCATCCGACAGAGCATCGCTTTCGCTCCCGGTCTGAGGATCATCCAAGACCCCGTCTATCCGTGCTTGGTTTCGTTCCTCTGTGCGACATGGAAGAGCATCCCTGTGGTACAGACTATGGTAAAGAGATTGCGCGAGAGATGCGGTTCTTCGTATCGCCTGAGAAGGAAGACCTACTATGGAATGCCAACACCAGAACAAATCCATGCTATCGATACTGGTTTCTTGAGGTCTCTTGGACTTGCATGGCGAGCGGAATTCATCAAACAATCCACAGAGATGATTATTGAAGGTGTCGTGGACATCGAGCACCTAACAGACATCCCCTACGAGGACGCCCACCGAAACTTGAAGTTGCTGCATGGGGTGGGCGACAAGGTGGCTGACTGCGTGAGTCTTTTTGCGCTCGGTCATCTCGAAGCATTCCCTATTGATGTATGGATCGAGCGAGTCCTTCAGGAGCGATATGGGTTGTTCTCGAATACTGGGAGCTCTTACAGGCGAAAGTCACGGGCTGCAAGAGGATACTTCGGCAAGTATGCCGGCTATGCCCAAGAATATCTTTACTATTTTGCGAGGAACACATCTCCAAATAACACCTGAATATAGCGCTCACATGTGTGACTAGAAGCTTTGCAACTTCTTTCTTTTTTGAGCATACCATGAATGGCTCTTGACGCCCTTTGAAATCTCCCATGCCCTCGTTTCATAGAAACCCAGTGGGTGGACGATGTACTCGCAAAGAGGATCAAAGGTGGTTCCCTGGTATACAGGGCACAACCCATTCCCTCTGAGATTGCGGCATGCCGGCGGCGTGTATCCCTCGCCTCCTGACTTGGAAGCGATGTGCCTGACCTGATACTCAGCAAGACCCCTGACAAAATCTGGAGCGGATTTGAAGATACCAAGCACCTCATCCTCTGACATCCCTATCTTCAGGAGGAACGATGCAAGGGTGAAGCGGGCATGATGTGACAGGTTCTTCCCTTCAAGTGCAGTCTGATGCATCGCAGTAATGCAAGGTGGGAATGCTGTGACCGTCTTTTCTGTGAACTTGATTGGCTCGCTCCGTTTCAGCTTGACCTTGAGATCCGACTCGATTTGCTGGACTGCTAGACTGAGGTTTCGGGGTAGAGTCGGCACAGACAACGTGCTGTTGAGGATGAGAATTTTGAACTTTTCCGATATCAGGCGTCGAAGTTCTGACCCCCTCACTGGAACTTTTCCGCGCTCCACTATGCGATTGACGAGCTTCCATTCGTCCGCATGGAACCGTGGCGCTATCTCAAGGAAATTGATGAAGGACATTTGGAAGTCAAATCGTTGCAGATAGTCCGGAAGGGCGGACTTCTTTGTGCTCCCCCCAACCCTCTCTACGTCCCAATCAAAGCTTGTCCTGCAAAGATGCATCACAAAGTCGTCCGATTCATTGCCGAGATGCTTGTTCACTGCCTTGGACTCGGCTTCTGCCTGATATTCTTTCAGTCTGTTGTCGCCAAGTTTCTCCACAATCAGACGTGCCGTGGAGTAGATCAAGAAGTCCCTGTCGTCGTTCGTATTGACAGTCACTATCTCTTCCTGATTCAATGCAGCGTAGACTCTTTCTGTTGCTTCACGAATAACATAGTTTCCCTCTTGTGCCTCGACAATGTTGATAAGCGTTCCAAGGTCTCTTGCCACTCGTTGCATCGCTTGACGGGCTTCTCGTGAGAATGGATATCTGAGAAGCTGAAGCCGAGTAGCCATCTTCCTCACCGTTCATTGTAACCCGGACAAGTCTGGACACCAGAGTCTTGCCCTCCTAGAGAAGGTACTGAGAACGACTCTGTGTGTTCAACATCGCGTGTCGTTCGACCTTGTGTCCTAGCACTGTCCAGCCGCAAAGAATCACTTACCACGAGATATCTATCTTTGTCCAGCTCTCTCGCAAATGTTAGCAACCCGAATGCATCAGTCTTCATTCTCTTACTCCCACTGTGATAGCACGTACTTTCTCTATGACACTGGCTCCTACTATCCGAAATCCTGAATCCTTCATCATCCTCTCTATGTCTGCAGCAGAGTATTTACACATATGTGGATATCTGTTTATGGCCTGCTCTTCATCCCACCCTCTGGCAACCATCTGTTGAACGAACTGTTCTACGCCCCCTGAAACAAAATCGAAGACGACACAGATACCTCCCTTTTTTATGTGCAGCAAAATACTCCTGAGAAATGCTAGCGCGTCTGCCATCTCGTGAAGCATATAACCACCGAAGGCAAGGTCGAGAATACTTTCCTCAAGGGGTATGGGGTCAGTATCAAAATTAACGTGGTGAAGCTCGTGTTCGATATGTGATGCTTTATCCTTGAGGATGGTGCCTGCATATTCAAGCATCGTCCGACTCGCGTCCAGCCCGTATATCTTCGTAGCCTGAAACCTGGCAGCTGCATCGACCAGCCATAACCCCGGGCCACATCCGAAATCCGCGATTACAGGACTGCGCATATCTGGGACAATGCTTTCAAGCCGTTCCCAGAACACACCCTCATATCTGGCAGCATAGTTTCTGGCGAAGTCCTTTACCTTGTCAGGATTCTCCCAGTTATCCTTGGAAAGATCCTCGCCCATTTCAACTGCGTCCTAATAACAAGTCTGCTCTGATGAGAAGATATTTGAGCTCACCAAACAGTTGGCGTAATATTTCTGGGTCACTGTACAGCTTCCGCAATGTACCGCGTCGGTCGTCCATCGAGAGGTTCTTCTCATTGACCACTTGATAGACGGCGTTTGGCCGTTCAACCCATCTGCAGAGTTCGTTCAGCTCTGAACTGAGAAAGAGAACTACTGGTGTCTTTCGCTTGCCATTAACCCGGAACTGCTGATGGAATCTTGCATATTTGTCACTATCAAGGACTCGAAGCTCTACTTTTGGAGCGATCGATGCTATGCGAGCTAGGACTGGAAAGACTCCTGCACTGTCATTGCAACGGTCTGTTCCAATTACAAGGATCTTGATCTCGTTCTGGATACTTCTGATCATGTTCTCTTCTTCTTCAGTCAAGGACAGGTCATCGACCCTCGCCCTCATGAGTTCTACGTTCTCTCTTGCTTGCTCGAGGAACTCGTTGTAATCCACGGCTTCATTCCATTCAGCAATCTCAGTCATACGTATCACTTCTGATGATAACAGAATTCCACCGGACAATCTTCCGGTAAAACATTACGTATCTGTTGCCTTCTTTAGGATAAAAAGATTGCCAGCTGTATCAGTTAATCGAAGAAAGACATTTCGGCGAATTGAGAAATGCTATTACCAATTCATTGGGTGTCGGACTGCTAAAAATAGTTTCGGAATGCTGTCATGCTTATTATCAGTGGTACATACTGCATATACTAGGTAATGAACGATGAAAAGAGGCGGGATTGCAGACCTCAAGCTACATCCGGGCACAGCACCCCACTGGCTTGTCAAACGGATGATGCCTATGGCCGATGCGCTTTGTCAGTTCATAGTGGACGAGTTTGGGACAAAGGAACTCCTTCATCGGTTAGCGGATCCTGTCTACTTTCAGGCACTCTCCAATGTGTTGGGATATGATTGGGACTCCAGCGGGAGTACTACTGTCACTTGTGGTGTCCTGCGCTCTGTCCTGACTTGGGAGAAACACAGCATCGTGGCTGCGGGCGGAAAAGGTCTGGCATCCAAGAAGACGCCTGATCAACTTTATGCCCTCACAGACTTTGGTCTTGATGGGAATGAGTTAGCAGAGATCAGCCGAAAGGTGGCAAAGGTCGATAATGCTGCGATACAGGATGGTTACTCTCTCTATCAGCACATGTTCTTTGTCGATACCGAAGAGAACTGGACAGTTGTGCAGCAAGGGATGGATAGCAAAGCAGGTGACGCACGGAGGTACCACTGGACCTCGGGATATTTCCGAGTCTATATCGATGAACCTCATTCGGGGATGATTTCGGGGGAGATAAAGAACGCTGCACTTGATATGACAGCAAAGGAGTCCTATGACTGCAGGAAAACGTCACTGGACATCGTAAAGGAGGAACCGATTCGAATCCGTCGGATGCTTGATGATATCAAGGCATATGGTGAAACGACCCTCATCCCGTGGATGGAGGGACATGCTCCCGAAAGGCAGATTCCTTCCTACAAGGTCATTCCAAAACGGATGAATTGGAACGCAGTTCGAAAGGCGTATGAAACACAACCGTCTGATTATGAGGAACTCCTGTTCATACAGGGTATTGGCCCTGCTGCCATTAGAGGACTATCATTGATATCAGAGATGATTTATGGGGACGCTCCCTCATGGATAGACCCTGTTCGTATGACCTTTGCTTTTGGCGGGAAGGATGGCGTCCCATTCCCTGTACCGAGAAAGGCATACGACGAGGCCATCCGCTTCATGGAAATCGCCCTTCAGGATGCAAAGCTTGGCAGAAAAGACCGGGTTGTGGGGTTACGGAGGCTCCGAAAGTTCGCCCCACCCGTTCTCCATCGAGCTGCCCCTTAGAATCATGCAGGAGGTTTCTTTCGGAGGACTGCCTCCTCTTTTCTAGAGATCTTGTTCCCTGTGATATCTTCTCTTCTTACTGCTCGAAGACGTACCAGTGCATGAGGATATGGGTCTAGGATCTCACGCTCGACAGAACTTGCTATCGATTGGTCGATGTCCGCCAATCTCTCATAGATTCTCTCCTCCTCATCGGGCGATGTGAATCGTTCATCCACAACAACTGCAACATGGAATGAGACTTGAGCATCCCACAATCTCCGAGCTGCGATGAACGGGAGTTCCATGGAATCTTGCGTGCATCCGGTCTTCTCTTCGAAAGCTTCCGGTTGCCCGCCCCTTATCGATAGACGGACATGTCCTACTGTTCCGCGGGTTCTATCACGGGATGCGTATTTTTCCAGTCGTTCGGCGAAGCCTCTCTCTTGCGAGATCACAACTCCATTGGTTTCTATAACAAATAGATCAAAGGCTTCCCGCTCTCGATGAACTAGGTCAAGGACTGAACAAAGATGTTCGGGACATAGAGTGGGCTCTGCCCCACTAATCCGTGCTCGCCTATAACCACATCCACTCATGACCTCACGGAGTCGTTGGTACACTTGCCCGGGCGTATAGAATGATCCATATCGTTCTGGCCAGTCTCGGCTCCAGTCGACCCAGCAGAACACACATCGAAAATTACATCCTACTGAATACGCTGTTGCTATCCCCCCATATACACCGACCCCGTAAAAGCTAGTGTACTTTCTAAGGTGTGTTCCGTTCTCCTCTCTGCATACCATCTTACGAGTCAGTTCGGTCAATTCCACTGGACTTACTGGGAATGGTGGTTTGAACTTACCATCAGCCCCCTTGGTAGCATACCTGATTCGTTGGTCATTGTCGGGCATAACTGTCCCTGATACTAAAACGAACAGGTTTGAGTCTTCTTACTACATATTGCGAAGCGGCGGTTAGACTGCATAGAAAAGCACAGCGCGCTCACCGAAGAAGCCATTTATCCCTTCGGATTACCACATACTATCATGTTTGAACTGGAGCCACTTGGAGATGAAGTTACTGGGATACGAACCGCTACTCCCGGTCCCGATGGGAAGCCGATATTGTGGGTGTACTGCTATCAAATAGGCAATGTGCTCTTCGACGCAGGCTGTGCGAATGCGCGGGATGAGTTTGCCGCCTATCTGAAGACCACTCAAATCTCTGATGTGTACATCACACATGCACATGAGGATCACTGCGGATGTGTTGATGTGCTGGCGAAAGACGCGGACATTCATGCATGGGGATCCAGTATGAGTTTACTACGGAACCCTCCAGAGCTCGGCGAGTTTTTCAAGTATGTATGGGGACAACCTTCACCCATCGATGACGTATCAGAAACACCACGCATGTTCGAAGTAGGAGATTTCCATTTCGAGGTGGTGGAACTCCCTGGTCACTTCGAGGACATGATCGGGTTCTATGAGTCGAATCGAAAATGGTTCATTTCAGCAGACGCGATCCCTCTCCCATCTAAGAAATACATAGCAATGCCCGAGGAGAACATCCCTCTTATGATAGCGACCATGGAACGGATTCGGTGTTTGGACATAGAGGTTCTCTTCGACTCTCACAAGGGTGCTGTCCATGCACCTGACGAGCACATCAAAGTCCGTATCGACTACTTGAAAGAAACACACGAGTTGGTACGTGAACTCCATGTCCGCGGGTTAGATGTCAAGGAAATCATGAACGAGTTGAACTTCAAGTCTCCGTGGTACATCGAGATGACCCAGGATAGGTTCGCTATCGAGTTCTTCATCGAGTCGCTCATCAACGACTCTGTCGAGTGAGCCGATTGTTTCTTTTCCTGCTTACCGCTTCTTCTTCTTACCTCGCAACCTGTGGCGGTCTGAGAAGCTCCTCGTAGCTTTCTCGTGCTCCCGTCTGGCCTTCTCTGCCTTCTTCTGTCTGGAGCAATTGATACGAGCCGCTCGACCTAGCTCAGTGACCCTCGATGCATTGTCTGTGTCGTTCCTTTTTTTGAATAGTTTCCGTGCTTTCTCCCATGCTTCAGAAGCAGCACAGAAATCATCAATCCTAGCACAGACTGTTGCAAGGGCGTCGTATGCCTCAGCATCGTTGTTTACAAGTCGAATGAATCGCTCCCATGCGTTCATTGCAGTCTGCCAGTCTTCCATCTCCATGGAAACAAGTGCCATGTTTCGATAGGCACGATGACTCTTACGATCCCGAATTGTTGCGCGTTTGAAGTGCTTGATGGCTTCTCTTAGTTGTCCTGACCTGTACTCGACGATTCCCATCAATAGTTCGACTTGAGCATCCTCGGGATTGATTTTACTGGCCCTTTTGAGAGCCTTGAGTGCTGCACGATACTTTCCAGCCCTGATATTGATATCTCCAAGGACACGCCATACTTCCACGTCGTTTGGTGCTACATCGCATGCTCTTTTTGCGATTTTGATGGCACTGCTCCACTTTTCCATCATGGACATTGCTATAGCGCGATGAACCATGGCACCTGCATGGTTTGGCTCGATATCCAGAACCTTCCCAAAACTTCCGTCAGCCTGCTTGAAATCACCCTGTTCAAGCTGGATGTTGCCAATCCTCATCCACGCTTTCCAATCATCAGACATTTCCTGTACAAGGGTTTCCAAGCATTTCTTTTCTTCAGTCAACCTACCCAATGCTCGTAGTGCGAATACCTTGTCCTTCAGCGTGCCATAGTCGCTTGGCTTCAGATGGAGTGCCTTGTCGAATGCCTTCAGCGCCTCAGTTGCATTGTCAGGGCCAAGAGCCAGCAAGACCCTTCCTTTGTTGGCGTATGCCTCTTGTAACTGAGCATTCAGCTTGATTGCTTGATTCAAGGCACGTAATGCAGGACCAAACTCGCCAAGCGTTGCTAATATGACACCCTTGATGTTCCATGCAGACGCATCATCAGGATGGTTCTTCAGGTGTTCTTCGACTGTCTTCAGTGATTGCTCAGGAGTGCTCATTCCAATCACACTGGAATACTAACTCGACTATTCAAAAGGATTCACATTCACCGTTCATTGTAATCTGGACAGATTAGGACACCAGAGTCTTGTCCTCCCAAGGACGGCACTGGTAACGCCCCCGTGTGATCAGTATCGCGTGTCGTCCGACCTTGTGTCATAGTACTGTCCGGTCGTATAGAATCACCTACCACGAGATGTCCAGCTTTCTCGCAGATGTTAGCAATCCCAAATCCTAATGTGGAACCGTGTTCTGTGTGTTGCGAAGATGATGTTACGAAATGAGATTGACACGATAATATTCGACCTTGGTGGCACCCTGTACAAGTCACACGAGCACCTTGTCCAGATAGCACGGAAGCATCTGATTGATGCTGGGATTCATGAATGCGAGAGGATTACCGATGAGGACATGGAAACTGCATTGCACACGCAACGCAACGATTGGCTTGTGAAGTACATGCTAAATCATGGTGTGGATTCGCACTGGGAACCTTCACGGGATCTTTGGATACAGTATGACCGGATGTTACTTGAAACCCTGTGCATTGATGGAGATATCGATATGCTTGCTGAGGCATACCAGTCAAAGTGGGACGAGTATCTGTCACGCATCAAGCCTGACCTTGTGGATGGGTGCAAAGAAGGGTTGGAATATCTCCACTCCTTGGGCTACAAGCTTGGCATCGCCTCAAACAGGTTTGGTGACCCACGGAAATATCTTATCGCTGACGGCATCGGGCATCTCTTCGGGGCAGTCGAGTATTCTCATGTGCCCGGCTATGCAAAACCTTCTCCTTACATGCTCCTTACGGTTGCCAAGGATCTTGGCTCTAATCCGTTCCGTTGTGCCTACGTCGGGAACAAAGTCGGGGATGATGTAGTAGCCGCGCAGAGAGCAGGGATGCTCCCTGTACTCATAACGTGGTGCGACCCAGAGCAGCAACATTTGGCTCCGGAGGGGACACTGATCATAGACACGATTCAAGATCTGCACCAGAAGTTGAGGTCAATCACATGAATGAATATCTTCATTACTCATGATGGTGCCACTACAAGTCACAGAGAGTGAGTAGATGAAGTTGAATGGTGATAAGAATCTCCTCGTGCTCGTCTTCATTGTGGTACTTACAATCACTCCGACAATGTCCAATGCACATTCGTTCGTGTGGGGTGTTGATGTTGGCGACACATTCACTTACGCACTGCAACGAAAGGTTCTCGATACAAATTACGCCCCTCTCCTTCCCTATTGGATGAGTTTCGTCACATCTATTGACGAGGGAACAAAGTTCAATGCCACAATCAAAGAGATGGACGAGATTCCCGAAACAATCACGACTTCAGACCAGATTCCCTTGTCCCATGCAGTACTCGTTCTTGAAGACAATACTACGTTGCTTGCAGATTCCACTGCATTCGCAATTCTGATCGGAGACTGGGAGTTCCACGGTGAGTTGCTGAACTTCTCAAGTGACGATCCCGAGCGTACAATCATTGACACTGATGAGGAATGGGGTCTTATCGAAGACTCTGCCTTCAGCCTAGGTGGTCAGATATACGAATATCTCTTTGAATGGCGATATGAGAAATCAACGGGGACGCTCGCATACAGTCGCTATCGAGTTACCACATTGGGCTCAGATCTGATTGATATCATTATCTCTCAATGGCATGAAGGCGATCCCACTATCCTCCCGCGTGAGATACAATTAATCACGGTTCTGATGGTGGCGCTGGGCATGTCAGTTGGGGTCATAATCGCAATTTTGGTCTACCGCTGGGCGAAAACTCCGCGCGGTCTGGCTGCAGAACTTGGCAGGTGATGTGATGAAGCCTCCTGAAGAGAGAATGCTTGAACTTGATTGGAAGGGCAAGAACCAAACTGCATCATTCTCGGTTGGTGATGTTTTCCGGTGCAGATTCCACAGACACGGATCTGTAGGCGAGGACACGGAATTCGAGATTGAGGATACCTCTGTCCTCGTCCATGAGGACACTCAGACAGAGTACCTCCACCCAGAGCATATGAAGAAGCCCGGTTGGACGGGCGGTGATGCAGAGCGTGGCTACTGGTACTTCAAGGCTGTCGCACCAGGCGAAACAACGCTGACAATCAGAATCCTTTTCCGGTTTGAGGTAGAAAGCGAGTACAAGGTCGTTATCAAGGTAACCTGAAGGGAGCCTCCTAATCACTATGAACGACTAGCACTTCTTAGCCCAGACGTAGGTATAGCCGACCGTGTTGTCCAAAGACTCGTTCTCCCACATCGCATTTCGAAGCATTGAGAGACCCTCCTTGAATGCAGAATTAGAGATTTTGTGGAGCATCGAATAGCCTCTATTCTCAATTGTTTCAAGGTAGTTCCTTCCTAACCTTACAGACCTGAACGTGTAGGTTCTACTTTTGACCTTTGAGAAACCTGTTCCTACAAGGTAATTCTCAAGATGTGTGATTTTCGGATAACGCGACTTGTCTATAGTAATGGTGTCTGGAAAGAACCTCGAAGTCAACCGCCTCTCTATCTGCTTGTGCGACTGCGTAACGATGCATACTCTGCCTTCGTCATTGAGGACTCGATGTATCTCGGACAAAGCGGTTTCAACGTTCGTAATATGATGGATAACTTCTGTCATGAACACAAAATCAAAGGATGTGTTTAAGAACGGGAGTGACTCGGCGTCTGCTTGAACCAGTGGTAGGCTATCCACTTTCAAGGACGCCTTCTTCAGCATTCCATGTGAGAGATCTAGTCCTATCACAGAAGCACCTGCTGCCTCAGCAAAGAGGATCGTGTTATTGGCTGTTCCGCATCCGATATCCAATGCTAAGAATGATGATGTCGGCATGATACCTTCAAGCAAACAAGAAACCATCTCGGAGTTCCCATCTCGCACACTATCATATGTTGCAGAAAAACGCTCGTAGTTTATCGACTTCTCATTCATCCTATTGTGACAATCTGATTCGGTACGATATATCTTCCGTCACTTCTCACATTACATCATCCGGAGCGTTTCCTTTATGACAAGTTCCCAATTACAATGAACGACACTCGACCCTCAAGAGGGCGCTACCATAAAAGAAAAAAAAGGACAGACTCTAACATGTACAAAATGCATGACAACTCCGTTCTTCTGTGTGACAATCCTCCCTATGACCGAACGCTCATCAGAGCAATCGCTTTTGCATGTTTCTTTGTACAATCTCCAATCTATCTGTTGATAGTCCTATCTGAACCAACTTGGGGGATATGGGCCCTCCTTCTTTGGTTTCTCGTGCCTGCACTTGCATTCGCAATCCCCTATCTATTGATAATTCCCACAAGAATCGAGTTGACCTCAACCACACTGCGGATAAAGCATGGAATGGTATGGACAACAAGTCATGCATTGGACGATGTCGTTGACTTCCATATTCTTGATTATCCGCCTTGGTGGGTGAATTTCCAATACTTCTTTCCTTACGCCCAATGGATCCGCGTTGAGAAACGTAACGGCTGGCTGAAGTCGTGGTACATTCCAACGACAAGTGCGACCAGACTCGTCGTTGCGATTCGCGGACTGAAGCATCATACGTGAGGTTGCTGGAAATTCCCAAAGGTCAAATAGCAGAATTCTCAAGGTGCATTCTGTAACCGTTCAGGATGATTCGTTATAATGAAGACGCCATTATGGATCCCATCCAACACAACCATTGAACACGCCAACATCACACAATTCATCAAGAGCGTGAATCGGAGATATGGGCTGGGCATCACTAACTACTCGGAGCTGTACGCTTGGTCTGTGGAGAACATTGCTGACTTCTGGGCTTCACTCTGGGACTTCGCAGACATCAGGTCGTCCACACCCTTCACAGAAGTGATCGATGACCTCACAAAGCTTCCCGGAGCGAGGTGGTTCTCCGGTGCAAAATTGAACTTTGCGGAGAACCTTCTGAGATATCGAGATTCACAAGATGCAATCATTTTCAGGAACGAGTCGCTAAAGGTGACTAGGATAACTTATGCCGGACTCTACGAAGCAGTCGTCCGTGTCGCTCGTTCGCTGCGCGAATCCGGTATCAAGCCCGGCGACCGTGTTGTCGCCTATATGCCAAACATTCCAGAAACAGCAATTGCGATGCTGGCGACCACAAGCGTCGGCGGGGTCTGGTCCTCATGTGGCACGGGACTTGGCCCGAAGGCAGTCCTTGATAGGCTCGAACAGGTAGAACCTCGCATCCTTTTCACGGTTGATGGGTACTCCTACAAGGGCAAGGACTTTGATGTGATTTCAAAAGCAGAGGTGGTAGCAAAAGGCATCCCTTCATTGGAACACACCGTGATAGTACCCTACACTCGTGACGAGTTCGACATGGGTTCTCTTCCCCATGCGGTTTCTTATCCTGACTTCGTTTCCCTCAAGGGGCACACTGAAATTGACTTTGAACAACTGCCATTCGACCATCCACTGTACATCATGTTCTCGTCCGGCACAACTGGCAAGCCCAAATGCATGGTTCAGAGTGCAGGCGGTGTCCTCCTCAAGCATCTGTGTGAGCTGTTGCTTCACACTGACCTGAAGCGCTCAGATAGGATGCTGTACACTACATCGCCATCGTGGATGATGTGGAACTGGATGTTGAGTTCATTAGCCGTGGGAGCGACTATCGTTCTTTATGATGGCAATCCTAACCATCCTGACTGGCGTACTATGTGGAATATTATCCAAGAAGAGGAAGTCACTGTCTTCGGTTGCAGCGCGACCTATATCAACTACCTCAAGAGTGTTGGCGCGATACCGAAGAATGAGTTTGACCTCAGCTCCCTAAGGGAGATTTCTCAGACTGGGTCTGCACTTTCTGCTGAAGGATTTCAATATATCTACACAGCAATCAGGGACAATCTCCATTTCAACTCTATCAGCGGAGGTACAGACATCAACGGATGCTTTGCAGCAGGAACTCCAATTCAACCTGTGTATGCAGGCGAACTCCAAGGCCCATGTCTGGCAATGAAGATTCATGCATATGACGAGAATGGCGAGAGCATCGTTGACCGTGAGGGTGAGCTGGTCTGCGAGGCTCCTGCACCGTCGATGCCCCTGTACTTTTGGAACGACCCTGACGGGACACGGTACAAGAATGCTTATTTCAACGTCTATCCTGGTGTCTGGCATCATGGGGACTGGGTCATCATCCATAACGATACAGGTGGTCTGACCTTCCTTGGGCGTTCTGATTTCACACTCAAACCCTCTGGAGTGCGGATTGGGCCATCCGAGATCTACAACATCGTTGAAGAACTCGACGAGGTTTCTGATAGCATCGTTGTAGGGCAGAACTGGAAGGACGATCAACGGATTATCCTCTTTGTGAAACTGGCAGAGGGAGTCCAGCTGACTGCTGACCTGAAAGGACGTATCAAGTCCGAACTTCGTATCAAAGCAGGTCCAAGACACGTTCCGGCATATATCTTGGAGGTTCCTGAGATACCCTATACCTTCAGCATGAAGAAGGTGGAGAGCGCGATATGGAATCTTGCAAATCACAGACCCATCTCCAACAAGGATGCTATCAGCAACCCTCATGTCCTAGAGCACTACAAGGCGCTGCTGCGTGAACTCGGCGAATAGGTATTGCCTGTCTCTTCCGGACTCGTAGTTTCTCAAAAAAAAGAGGGAGGGGACGTACTAGCTGCATTCCCTTTCGCCAAAGAAACAGTCATGCACAGCAGTTACGGCCTTCTCCATGTCATCGCGGGCCACAATGAAATAATATGCCACATCCGAAGCACCCGCAGCAAACATCTCCACATTGATGCTTTTCTTTGCCACAGCAGAGAAGACACGGGCGGCCAACCCTTCTCTTATCAACAGTCCTTCTCCTACGACAGCGATAAGAGCGACATTCGTCCGCAGCTCAATGCTGTCTATTACGCCACCGATATGCGGTCTCAGCGCATCGATACCCTTGACTGCATCCTTATTGTCAAGGAGCAGATTGATGCATGTCTGTGCAGTGAGGACTGAGAAGATGTTGATGTTAGCGTCAGCCAGAGCCCTTCCAATCGTACCAATGATACCTGGTTTGTGTCCTACTCCTGCCCCTCTTACTCTCAATACCGAAATATCGCCGTTGAAAGTCACACTCTTGATGACATCCTCTTCCTCTTTACCGGACTCGACGATGATTGTAGCCGTGTTTTCTGGGGAATTGATGTTGCGGATATGGATTCGGGTATTGGTTCCTACAAGTGGCTCTACCGTGCGGGGATGGAGGATTCTTGCTCCAAAGTACGAGAGTTCGGCTGCCTCGAAGTAAGAAAGGGTCTTGATAGAGCGAGAGGTAGGCACCAGTTTTGGATCCGCTGTCATGAAACCATCTACATCTTTCCAGATGTGAATCTCACTTGCTTCCAGCGCGTGAGCGATGACAGCAGCACTGTAATCAGAGCCGTTGCGTCCAAAGGATGAGGTCTTCCCTTCTCGTGTCTGACCAAAGAACCCTGTAATAACGGGGATAATCCCCTTGCGCATCAACGGGACAATCTTTTCTTTGATATTCTTTCTGACCTCTGGGAGTATCGCAGTGGCATTGTCATACGCTGAATCGGTCACGATGCCAATTCTGTCAGCCTCGAATGCACTAGCATTCTTGCCAATCTCTGCTAGAACCGCCGCGAAGATGATTGCCGCCAGCCTTTCTCCTTGGCTCAATATGGTGACACGGACTGACTCCGTTACTTCCCCTGTGTATGAGATTCCATAGAGCATCCTTTCGACAGCTTGGAATTTTGGCTGAAGGAGTTTCTGAAGATGGTCACATTTGCTCTGATCTATGATGGCATCTCTGACAATGCCTGTATGCAGGTCGTTCAATCTTTTGATAATGTCAGATATTCCATTCTCCGTGGCAAGGGCACTCTGGATTGCAGATTCCAGCAGATCTGTGACCCCGCTCACTGCTGAAACAACGACCACTGTCTGACCGAACCGCTCGTACTTCAGAAGGTTTGCAGCTCTCAGAAAGCTTCTCCCGTCGCGAAGGCAACCTCCTCCCAACTTCACTACCTTCAAGCAGACACCCCCTCAAGGTATCCCGCGGCATACGCATATTCTGCGTTCAGGATTGATGCTCCAGCGGCCCCCCGAATCGTATTGTGCACTAGTAACAAGAATCTCAGGGACTTGCTCTTTCTTCTGATCCTTCCAATTTTGATAGCCATCCCTAGGGGGTCCTCTGGTAAGAGGAGATGCTTGTTTGGCTGTGGGCCGTCTTCATCATCCACGAGAACGATGGGTGTCCTTGGAGCTGTGGGAAGGGACAGATCCATGATACCGCTCTCGAACTGGGTGAATTGCTGAACCGCCTCCTCAATAGAAATCTCCTCTTTCAGTGTTACGGAAACGCTCTCCAGATGCCCATTCAGGACAGGAACCCTTGTACATGTTGCATTGATGTCTGTTTTCAAAGGCTCGATTCTGTTCTTGGTAAATTGCCCCAGTATCTTCTTTGTTTCCGTTTCCATTTTCGCTTCTTCATTCTTGATATGGGGGATAACATTCCCAAGAATATCAAAGGCAGGAACCCCCTTGAGACCTCCTCCTGACACTGCTTGCAGAGTCGTGACTACAACCTGTTCGATTCCGAATGGTATCAGCGGGTACAGCCCAAAGACGAGCCCTGCTGTCGAGCAATTCGAGTTGGTTACGATGAAGCCCCTGCCGTAGGGCTGTTGTGCTACTAGACGGATATGATCTGAGTTGATCTCCGGAACAAGGATAGGAACGTTATCTTTCATTCTGTGCGAGTTAGCATTAGAAAATACTAGGATGCCTGCTCTAGCCGCATCTTCTTCCACTGATTCCGCGATGTCTGAAGGGAGGGCGCTGAACAGGATGTCGATGTCATCAGTGGGGATTTCAGATATACTCTCAATGGTGAGTTCCCCTATAGATTCGGGTATGGATGCACTCACCGACCACCGAGTAACATCCCCATATCGACGTCCCGCAGAATGATCCGAGGCGAACAGGTGACCGACCTCGAAGTACGGATGACCATCAAGTAACCTGATGAACTGCTGTCCTACCATGCCTGTCGCTCCGAGAATCCCAATACGAAACTTCGTCACTAGCATCACACCTCCCACATTTTCAGAACCGGGCATCCATCCATGCAATCCTTGGCATATGTCCACTTTTTCACCAAGTACACTAGTCCAAAAGTCGCAGCGCTGAAAACGCCCATTCCATGTAAGGCTCTCTCTACATCCTTTTCAGATATTATGCATTTCATCTCTGCTGGAATAATGCCTACTACACCATCGTCCCATGTCTGTTCATTCACCCCTCTTATTGCCTCTGCATCTACTGTCATTTATCAACCTCCTCAAACAAATCGTTCTATCCCATGATGACAGCAAGAAGGAGATGCCATTGGAATCGAAACCGCACTCCACTGGTGCATAGCCGAACCTCATTCCTAGGCTACGCTAGGTTAGTATTACCTGGCGTTATGCTATCCGTCCTGTCTTTCGGCAGAACAGCTCCCCTGCTTGGTCATTTGTGGAATTATTCGATTCGTCTGGCACGGTCTTGCCTGAATGCTCACAATATAACCTATTCCCGATGGTTCCGAGTATGAAACTGGTACGAATTTTCATACTAACCGCCATGTCCGATACTACTACATTCTTTTGTAGACACGCATCTTGAGGAACGAATAGCTGATGAGTAGCATTATCACTGACACTAAAACGACTGGTGATACCACTGTTATCCAGTGTTCCTGCGGATCCCAGTCGTATGTATCCGAAATCCCATCGCCGTCCGTGTCAATCGAGTTTGGGAGCATACAGTTTTCTATCTCATATGCATCGCTCCAGCCATCGCCGTCTGTATCCGCAGTGAACGGAGAGATGTTGTTCAGGATCTCGAAAAGATCACTTAGTGAATCGCCATCAGTGTCCGGAGAGAGCAGATTGAGACCTACTTCATACTCGAATCCGTCTTCGAGACCGTCAAGGTCAGTGTCTGAACTCAACGGGTTGCTGTGGAGCACATAGACCTCTAGGTAGTCATCGAGACCATCTTGATCAGAATCAGGCGAGGTCGGGTTGGTGCCGAGTTCTGCTTCTACCGCATCGCTGATGAGATCTGCATCAGTGTCATTGGAAAGAGGGCTTGAACCCCACAAGTACTCGTCATAGTCAGATGCACCGTCCCCATCGGAGTCTTGACTGGTGGGGTCTGAGCCTATCGAGAGCTCAAAGTCATCCGACAGCATGTCCAGGTCTGAGTCTCGCATGTATGGCGAGGTTCCAATCTCGATCTCTTCGAAATCCTTGATGCCATCGCCATCCATGTCTTCGTGAGTGGTAACGGTCAGTGTGAAATTGGTAGATGACGAGCCGATGTTAGTCACATTAAAGATGTACCCTCCCAAGTCAAGGACGAGATACTTCAGAACCATCATACCATCATCTTCTGTCCTTTGGTACACGACCTCTCTGGTTTCGGCGTCCATGATGCTGACCTGCATCATGTTCCCACTATCCCATGTCAACGTGCCGTTGAGGTATCCCGTCAACGAAGCAGTGACTCCCATCAGGTCATACTCTGTGGAATTGAGCCGACCCCCGAGATATCGCTGTGGTGCTGCGCCCTGTCCGAGAAGTCCCATGTATGCGACCACAGATGCTGTGACCGATGCAGCCTCTTTTGCCTTCTCAAGTGAGAAGTCGGGGTTGTCCCAGACATCATCCTCTGAGTTGGAGTGTGGGTCCTTCCAATAGCCCTGCGTGACATACAACCCTGGGCGGCCCACTAACCACATCTCGTATGCACTGGATCGCTCTGCTACATCGTAATCAGGAACCCACTGAAAGTAGCCATTGCCGTATATCGATGACACCTGAACCATTAAGTCAGGAATCCACTGTGCGTCATGATAGTTATCTGTAGATGAGAAGGAGCGGATGTTGATTTTGTATGCGTAAAGGTATCCTGAGCGCTCGAACAAAAGCCTGTCAAATGAGATGGTTGTGAACGATTGTATCCCATTGTCAAGCACCCACTGGACGAATGCCCTCCCTCCGTAGTCTATGTCCTTGTCAAGGTGTCCTCCATTCGTGAGGACAAAGTACACATCATAGGCTAACTCGTACGAACTCAACAACCGTGCAATCTCTAGGATTACCGCCACAGTGACTGCTGCGTCATTGGCCCCTGGCGTGAGTTCCGAGTCGATTGTCCCTGTAAGCACGAGTACTGGTCTTGGTGCGGGGGCTGTGCCCTTCTTGATGGAAATAAGGTGCTGATAGTCTGTCACCTGTGAGAATGCCATATTCCCTCCAGTGATTGATTTTAGGGTGGCATTCGCCCATTGCCATGCACCAACAAGGTTCTCAGAAGGGCCTTGTTCTTCGTCATATGTCCTGTTCGGGAACTGCTCCGAGAGGTCTTTCGTGTAATTCCCGATGTTGTTGATGGATGTATCTGCCCGTATACTTGTGAAGAGGTCTGTGGCATTGAAATAGGTAAGGTCTGATATGGATGCAATCCGAACTGGTTCTTTCACATCTAATGCATACCCGCCACTTGGGACGATGACAGACATTCCAATAATAGTTAGCATCAGTCCGACAAACACTGGACGTATCTTGTTGGACATTGCATGCCGATGCCATGACACACCATGTTTGTGTATCCATCCCTTTCCGCGATAACCGTTTCTTGACATTCTATGCACCTCTCATGTACTCTCTCCGCTTGGAAATCATTACCCCGATGAGTCCCAGAAAGAACACTCCTACCGCGATGGGTGGAATGATAGTTATCCAGTGGTCACGCGGGGCCCAGTCCAGTCCGTCGATGATGCCGTCCCTGTCCGTGTCAGGATCGAAAGGCATGAGGCATTGCTCAATCTCATATGCATCGGTCAGGCCGTCATTATCTGAATCGACCGAGTTTGGATTGAGGGCATTGAGTACCTCGAAAAGGTCACTCAGCCCATCCTGGTCAGAATCCGGTGAAAGTGGGTTGGTTCCTATAGTTATCTCGTAGGCGTCGTCGAGCCCGTCACGGTCTGTATCATTCGACGCAGGGTCTGTCCCTATCGAGAGTTCGTATGCATCATTCAGTGTATCGCTGTCAGTGTCGTTGGAGATAGGACTGTAGCCATTATCAATCTCAAACCCATCGAGAAGCGTATCACCATCAGAATCGGACACTAGAGGATTGCTTCCGTAGATTATCTCGACACCATCCATTGCACCATCGAGATCTGTATCTTGAACCCGTGGGTCTGTTCCTATGATATACTCGTCATAGTCTCCAAGCAAATCTACATCCGTATCTTTTGATAGGCTATCGGTTCCGAAGAGAAATTCAGTATGGTCATCAAGCAGATCCCAGTCGAAGTCTTGGAACTGTGAGTATGTGTATGTGATGGTGATGGACTCATTGCCATAGTTTGTCAACCGAAGGTAATGGCGTCCCTTTGTCGTGACAAGATAGCTCATGTTTATTGTTCTATCGCTCTCATTCCTGAAATAGACAGAGTCCATCGCAGGGTCAAATATCTCCGCACTCACGGAAATGTTCTTGTCCCAAGTCACACTCACATTGAGGTAGGACTCTCCTGTCAGTGACATAGAATCGTTCAGTTTGTAACCTGCTGGGATTGAGAGAGTACGCGATATCTCTGGCGCATCTCCATATCCGAATGACCCTAACGTGGCTACGAGTGACGAAACGAGTCCTATTGCATTCGCAAGTTTTTCATAATCATAAGCCCAGTAGTTCCATCTATCTTCATCCGAGTACCAAACAGAGTCGTCATATGCCTGTCCGATAGTGAGGCTTGGAATGTCATTACGCCATCCCTCGTACCCTCCGGTTGCATACCAGAATCTCGTACTTGAAGAGCGGTTTGTAATCAGGACATCTTTCGTTCCAGACATCGCAGCAACTTTCTGCGCAATATCAGTAAGATACCTTACCTGATCGTAGACAGGTTGGAGGTAGTCCCAATCAATTCTTATGGCATCGCCTGATGTTTCTGATGCGTCTGAATATAACAATCTATTGAACCAGAAGACGGCTGCAGGGGTCTTTCCCTCTTCCTCAAGATCTAGGATGAGGTTGTGCAAGCCCTGATTTCCCAAGTCATAGGTGAAGGAACCGTAAGAAATAGTGTTTACGAGAACGAAATACACGTCATTCGTGAGATTATATTGGTTCAGAATCCGGGCTGATTCGATAACTGCAGCAACTGTGGAACCAAATGCATTGGCAGCAGGTCCGGAGATATAATGACTTGATGCGGTTCCCACTATGAGTATCGGGTCAAGGTTTGGTTCAGTTCCCTTTTTGATTGCAACCAGATTGAGGTACTCGGTCATAAAGTGGAACTCCAGCTCGTTTCCTGTGACACTTTTGAGGGTATCATTCATCCATTCCCAGGCACCTTTCAGCGGATATGAGCCATCCTTGTCAAGGGGGTACCACACACGATGCTCGTAATTTGTCGAGAGCAGCCTTACAAGATCCTGTGCGCTACTTTCACTGGTCTTGGCATAGATACCATCCCATAGACTCTCCAGTGAGAATGTAGCACTAGGAGCCATCTGTTTCACAGGTTCTGCTGATAGGTTCTTAGATGCAACATTGTAGCCTACGACATCCGCTGATGGGATACAGAGGATTGCCAAGATGAAAACTGCTGACAGACCTACGTGGAATCGGCTCCTTTTCATGAGTCCCACCAGCCTGAGTTGTCCAGTTATATCTTACGAACAGCGCTATCAGACTCTGCCATTGAGTGAGTTCACATCTATTGCCTCTCGCTTCAAGATGTCAGTCAGTAGGCTAATCTTGGAATTGGAAACCACAGGGATGTCTTGCATGTCCGCCTGATAGTTCTCCCCTTCCCAGACCACAATGGCCTTCACCTGGGTGGGTTTGAAATCTGTTTCTTTTGATTCAGTTCCCACACACCAGAATCGAGGGACATCCAGTTCCTTGAATCCCTCCAACAACAGGAAATCGCTGTCAAATATCTTGGTCAGGTTCAGGAATGAAACATTACCTTTGATGCGTATCGTCGCAGAACTTGGGCCAACCAATATGGTCGGATTGGAACCAGATTGGGCGTGCCTCCAGGTATCTGTTCCCTCAGGTTCCTCTTGATCCTCCATGGTATTCTTTACGGTTGCGACTGTGAATCCTTCCTCTATCAAATGTGAGATAAGCTGTTCCAAGAGAAAGGTCTTCCCTGAGAATGAGAATCCAGAAACTGCAAAGGCCTTCATCATACGCTCATCTCCGAGTGTGTCTGAAGCCTTTTACTGATTTCGATACAATTACATGAGTTCCCTTTTCTGCTTGGAATCATTGCTTCTGTAGTAAGGTTAAAAATATGACACTATTGGACAAAGCAAAGGAGACAACGTCCTTGGACACCGAAAAAGAACCTGCAGTAGTCTGCCAAGAAATATACCGAGAGTTTCAGGATGGCTCAAGAATAATCAAGGTGCTTAGAGGCACCAACCTCACTGTCTACAAAGGTGAGTTTGTCGCCATTGTAGGAGCGTCTGGCTCCGGAAAGACAACTCTTCTGAACCTCATTGGTGGACTTGATAAACCTACAAGTGGGACAATCATTGTTGACGGCATCGACATAACCGAGCTGGATGATGATAAGATGTCCGAGATACGCCGGCACAAGATTGGCATCCTCTTTCAGGATCAACACCTTCTCCCAATCTTCACAGCAATCGAGAATGTGCAGGTTCCTATGCTGCTGGACGAGGTACGTGCGGAGGAGAGGCACAAGAAAGGTATGGAGCTTCTTGCGGCTGTCGGTGTTGAGAACAGGGCGAATCATATGCCCCATGAACTCTCGGGCGGAATGCGATCACGAGTGGCTCTGGCTCGGGCCCTTGCGAACGACCCAGCTGTGCTTCTATGCGACGAGCCCACCGGCGACCTTGACCACAAGACTGGTGGCGAAATCATACGACTGATGCGTGACCTTGCCAAGGAGCAGAACAGAGCGGTCATCACAGTGACACATGATCCCGAAACCGCCAAGATGGCTGACCGGATCCTTCTGCTGCGTGATGGGAAGCTGGTTGACGAACTCATCGGCGAGTTCTTCAGAGCCAGTGGTGTTGACATAGACTCCAAAGGCGGGACAGAGCCCGATAATCAGGACGCCATGACTACGGGGTGATTGATTGGCTCGACAGAAGAAGAACGCGAAGACCTATCCTGGGAATAGACTCTATGCGTTCTCGTACGCATTGAGTTCGATGAAGTCGTATCCTTTTCGAGCTTTGAGCTTGGCGCTCACATTGAGTCTCGGAGTGTCTTTAATCGGTGGCATCCTGATCTGGGCTGATACTGGCGTCCAAGTCAGCGTTGATGATTATTTTGACAACAATGCATTTCAAATGCTTGTCCAGAACACACCTGGCAAGACAGAGGCTGTTGATGCCGCAGAAAATTACATGCTACAAAGCCCTCTTGTGGAGTCCTCGTACAGGGTCAATTCGACGGTAGGTCTTGTGTATGGCACTCAACTCCCAGACCAAACAGTCTATGGGCTTAAAGAACCAATTTATACAGAAGGGCTAAAAGACTGTGAGGTCATCTTTGTCAACAACCAGCTTCTCGAAAGGATGTCCCCACAATTCACGATTGAGGGGCGCTTCTCTTTGAGTGCCGGTGAAACGCTCGTATCCTCTCAATTCGTGAATTACGTCTATGAGGTATTCGGGATCACCCTCACGATTAACTCCACGCTCGATGTGGAGGTTCTGACCAATAGGCCATCCGGGGATACAGGTTTCATAGGTGATATGGGGCGAACCAGCCTCAACGGATTGAAGATTGTGGGAATCTACGAGATTAACGGTTATGACTCTCTTATAGAAACAGGCTTCCCTTCCTTAATGCGAATCAACTACGACTACATTTACTATTACACGCCTGTGCTTGGTATCAGAGACAGCATCATGGTGTTATCAGACTCTCTCGATACGTCCTCACTTCCTGAAGATGGCTTCTTTGGTGCCAACTCCTTCATCAGGGCATCGAGTGAGAACCTCATAGCAGCAGGGATTGACTCAATGGACGAAAACCTACTCACCCTGAAGTCGCGCGTGGATGAAGGATATGATGTTGAGGTAGAGGGGCTGGATGAGATCAACTACCTTCAGAATCTCGTGGACACATATGTTGATACAATGCCTCTCGCCCTTCTTAATCTACCAATCTTCATCCTTGCGCTTTTCCTTTCTGTCTTTGCGGCAGATACCTTTATGGCAACACGAAATGTCGAAGTGAGCGCACTCCGCTCAAAAGGTGCGAGTTACAGTCAGGTATATGGGATTTTCTTCTCCGAATCGGTCATTATCTCTATTGTAAGTATTATCGCTGGGACTGGACTCAGCATTCTTTTTGCGGCACTCGTTCCCTCAGCAGTGGGATTCATGGTCTTCGACTTTCAGCTGTACCAGTTCTATCTCAATGCGACTGTGTTGCGGGTCGATACAATCATCATCTCTACATTGGTATGTATCGTTCCTCCCCTCCTATTCATTCTAGCATCTGCCCGAAAAGCAGCCATGACCGAGATAGGGCTTCAATTGATGGAGGTCGCTGAACCTGTGAGTGATGCGAGTGAAGCCTATGGGTTTACTATTGGAGCTTCGATTGTCCTTCTCGCAATGGTCATAGGGTCTGTATTGTTCCTTCCCAGTGGCCCGATGATGCTCCTTCTCGAGCTCGGGCTTGGTACCGCCTCATGGTTTTTCATGGCCTATAATGGTTCAAGGATTACTCGTGTCGGATTTGCAAAGTTCACAAGCAAGCTATCCTTCGTCCTTGGTGAGAAAAACCATATCGCGTCAGGGAATCTCCGAATGCGGAAGGGACGTCTAGTGCCTCTTATGGTCGTTCTTGCCCTGACACTGTCTTCGACAATTGCATTTACGGTGCAAGCTGAGAGCTTTCAGGCAGATTTGGATAAGGAGCTGCAATATGCCATCGGCTCCGATTTGAGGATTACGTCTACTCCACGCCCCTTCAGCTTCAGCAACACCCTAGAAGAGTACCCCGGCGTCAGCAGGGCCACTCCCGCTCTTCGGACATGGGCTGGAGTTGGGATCGAACGTATCACATTGGTAGGGGTTGACGCAATAGATTATTCCCTCATAGGACATTTCGACGCCTCGAGTTTCCCGGGTGAGGACGCGAGCTTTATTCTCTCACGTCTGGAAGCGACTTCCAACGGAATAATCCTTAGCGAATACCATGCTGATAGATGGAATAAGACTATTGGCGATACAATCAATTTACAAGTGGGTGGTCTTCTTTCACCTACATTGATTACCTTCACCGTCATCGGTTTTGTTCACAGTGCCCCGGGTTTTGGATACGCATCTGCTGAAGATATACCTCTCTCACGGTTGGGAGCAGGGTTTGGATTTCAGACTGGTCTCTCTGGTTTCGCCTTTGCAAACTTGGATTTCCTCTCACAAAAAACCGATATTAACACAGCGAATCTCTTCTTCGCTGATTTGGTATGCATAACCGACCAAGATTTAGTCCTGCGGTCTTTGGAGGATCTTTCAGGTGTTTCTGCAACCACTCCGGAATCATTTGATTTGGCAGGATACTCGTTCGGAACCGCATTGTTCCTGAATACCATAAAGGGCATCTTCTCCATCGGCTTTGCGATGTCCTTTCTCCTTAGCATGTTCGCACTCACACTCTTCCTTGGCTCGATAGTCCGCGAGCGAAAAAGGGACTATGCGATACTTCGGGCAGTGGGTGCTTCAAAGAATCAGATTATCCGCGTTGTATTATCCGAGTTCGCAGGAGTTGTGTTCGCCTCCCTGACATTGAGCTTGGTATTAGGGACTCTGTTTGGGTATGTTATGAGTGTCGTTATCTTCTCTATGAGTCCTTTTTCAAGAACGCTTCCGCCGCTAATCGCTTTTCCCATAGGATTTCTGACAGCTATACTTCTCTTTGAGATATTCATAATGATAGCCGGAGCATACTTCCCGGCTCGAGAAGCTTCCAAGACCGACCCTGCAATTGTACTTCGGAATCTTTGAGGGATGATAATGACGAAACGAAAACAACACCAGCTGAAGGGTAGCTCCCTGTGGTCCCTGACCTACGCAATGTCATCGCTGAGAAACTATCCAATTCGGAACATGGGTATCGCCCTTGTGCTTGCGATTGGGATATCGTTACCTACTACCATCTTTGTCTGGAGCGATACGGGGACTCGGCTGGTGGTTCACGACTATTTTGACGAGAACACATATCAACTCGCATTGACCCTCAAGCCAAACGCGTTGTTCGATTGGACGCGGACACAGGAACTTATCGATGCTGCCGAGGCACATCCGTATGTTGCTTACCTTGATAGACTGGTTTCCACAGTGGGAATACTGCAAAACGATACACTCCCAGAATGGGACTCGTATGACATCCTTGGATTCAATTATCGAGATGGTATCAAGGACATGCGGACTATATTCGTGGACAATAATCTCCTTGGCAACTGGTCTCGAGATTTCACTTACGAGGGTGACTTTACTTTGTCTTCAGGTGAGATTCTCGTATCTCAAGGATTCATCGATTACACCGAGGAAGTCCACGGGATCAAATTGAAGATTGGTGACCAGATTGACTTCGATGTAATCGCCCATGAGCAAAGGTATTCTGGCAGTAATGACAGAAACACGATGAATGTGTTGCCATATGAGAACTTCACCATCGTAGGCGTCTATGATCTCATCGACCTTGGTTCTCTCATCGCAGATGCATTCCCATCTGTCCCACGAAAGAATTGGGATCCATTCCAGCTTGCTAACGATCTAGTTCTCGGAATTCGCGATTCTATCATGGTTCTCAAAGAGGATATTGGCAAGGGTAATGTCACTGAAATCTCCGAACGGAGCTATTTCAATTCCCCTCTGCTCATCAGAACATCCCAGGACGCACTTCTGGCTGCCGGTGCCCCGAACGTGGCCACCAATCTCGTGACATTCAAGTCCCAGTTCGAGGAGGAGTACCCACAATACAGCGTAGCAGGTCTCACAGGGATTTGGGAGCTTCAAGCCACGATTGACACATACATTCAGAGCCAGGTACTCACTGTCATCATTTTCCCCATCTTGATAATGAGTCTCATGCTGACAATCTATACATCTGAAACCTCAGTATCTCGGAGGAAAGGAGAGATTAGCGCGCTTCGTGCAAAAGGTGCATCTTTCAATCAGGTATTCTCGACCTTCATGTGGGAATCGCTGATGCTCTCGATAATTGGACTGGGTTCCGGCATCGCGCTTTCGTTCATCTTGGCTCCACTGGTTGGTTCTACAGTTGACCTTTTTGTCTTTGACATGGCCGCCTTTGTCCGCTATTTGTCCAATATCTCGATTCCTCTGGTATCAATAGTGATTGCTGCTGTGATTGCGATGTATCTTCCTGCCGCATACCTCCTCCATGTCGCCCAGAGGATTGATGTGTCAGAAGTAGGGCAGCCTATGGACACCTCGGCAGATGAGAGTGCCGAGAGCGGAAGCATCAAACGCTATGGATTTGGTCTGGGTTCTGTTCTCACATTCCTTGTGCTTCTTCCTATCATCATCGAGCCGACAGGGTTTGCCGCTGTGGGAGAGATCTTGGTTACCACCCTTATCCTGTTCATCGCGTCCTATCTAGGCTCTCGTACAATGCGACTGGTAACAGCAAGGGTTTCTGGTGGGACTGCGTTCCTTCTGGGCGAAAAAGCTCTCTATTTGAGCCAAAGCCTGAGAAAACGAAAAGGGCAATTCATGCCCCTCCTTGTCATCCTCACTCTGACGCTTACAACCACAACGATGATGTTGGTACAGACGGAGAGTTTCAAGGCGACGCTCCAGAGCGAACTGGCATATGCCATCGGAGCTGATATGCGAATTGAGAGTGATCCGAAACCTTTCAGTTTCAATGAAACACTCCTCCGCTTTCCGGGTATTGTAGATGCGATGCCTGTTGTCGAAACGTGGGGACAGGTTTCAGACAATCGCTTTTTCCTTGAGGCTGTAGACCCTTTGAGATATGCCCAAATAGGGAAGTTCTCAGAGCAAAGCTTTGTCAACAATGACTCTTTCACTGTGCTGTCCGCCTTGGATGCTCTGCCAAACGGGATAGTGATAAGTCAGTATTATGCTGACCTATGGAACAAGACGATTGGTGACCACCTTCTCGTCTATTTTGGTGGGTTGAATACGACGCAGGTGACATCTTTTCAGATTGTGGGGATTGCCCTCAGCGCACCAGGTTTTGGAGCTGCATCCACTGATGATTTGGCAGGAGCATCGTTTGCTGCTCAGTTCGGGTTCCAGGCTGGTCAAGGTGGCTTTGCATTAGTGAACATTGATTATCTTTCGAGCATCACTGGAATTACCGAAGCCGAGTTGTTTCTTGTGGATACAGTATGCTATGTCGATATGACACCTATTATCAACAGTCTTGAGGAAGAAAAGAACACACATGTGTACTCGGTTGAAACCTTCAACATTGATGAACAATCATCATCGATTCGATTATTCCTTTCTGGCATTCAGGGGTTGACTACGATTGCATACCTGCTGACTGCCGCGATGGGTCTGATGGCAATTGCGCTCTTCTTGGGCTCCGCCGTCCTTGAACGCAAATCCGAATATGCTGTCTTCAGGGCGCTTGGTGGAACCCAACGACAGGTCATATCCATGGTCTTTGGAGAGTTTGCAGGCACAATCATTGCAGCCATTTCCATAAGCGTGATCCTTGGCTTTGCCTTCGGCTTTGCATTGAGCATCATGACTTTTGGTATATCGCCATTCTCGCCTGTGCTGAATGAGGTTCTGGCATATCCGTTCCAGATGATGCTTGTAACAATCGTTGCCGAAAGTGCGGTCATGATTGCAGCATGTTATATCCCAGCAAAACGTGCTGGATCTGTCAATCCAGCTACCGCATTGAGGAATCTGTGAGGTGTCAAGGATGAGGTACGTGTCCGCTGCGCAGCTCACAACTCTTATTTGCTTCACCAATTGCACGGAGGTTAGTGACTACAATGGTCAGCACTGAAGAAACCCTTGACCTATACGGGGCATACCCTGACGATGTTGTCGTCAGCGTAGAGAATGTCTACAAGATCTACAAGAAATCCGATCTGGAAGTCGTTGCCCTTAGTGGTGTGTCGCTCCAAATCCTTGAAGGAAAGATCATGTGTGTGGTGGGGCCAAGTGGTTCTGGGAAGACTACGCTGACCAATATCATCGGGGGCATTACAAAGGCAACCGTTGGAAAGGTGTACTGGGCAAACCTTCGCACAGACATCACGAAGCAAAGCGAGCGCGTGCTGACAGAAGCAAGACGGAGCTTCATCGGTTTCATATTCCAGGTGAACAACCTTCTTCCTCATCTCAATGCATGGCAGAATGTCGAGCTTGCCGCCCGCATTGCTGGTGTCCCCAAGAAGATCCGTCAGGAACGCGTGAACCGGCTCATCAAACTGGTAGGTCTCGAGGAACGGAAGCATAACAAGGCGACTACGCTTTCCGGTGGTGAGCGTTCCCGTGTTGCAATCGCAAGTGCACTCGTCAACCTCATTGATACCAAGGGAAAGGGACTAGTGCTGTGTGACGAACCGACTGGAGACCTTGACCCTGAAACTGCACAGCGGATTTTGGAACTATTCAAAGAACTCAACGAAACCCTTGGCACATCCTTTTTCATAGTCACTCACAGCCAGCAGGTGGCCTCGATGGCTGATGTCACCATTGAGATCCGAGATGGCATTGTGTCTGGATTCCATCAGAAAGGCATCGACCTTGACGAGCTTGGTGGCACGCGAATCGTGAAGCTGGACAACAACTATCGTCTTCCAATGCCTGTTGACCTCCTTGAGAAGGCAGGAAATCCGACCGAGTTCAAGATCTCTTTTGAGAACAATCGTTTCATCCTAGAGCCCCAATTGGGTGATGTTGTGGATACAGTACGTGAGCGCAAAGCACGGACATGTAGAGTCTGTGGCTCGGAGATTGCTCAGGGCAAATTCATATGCTCGAACTGCGGTAGCACAGTATAACTGCTGTGGTGCCGTTTCTATGAATAGGATCCATTCCACTGCCCTGGTTCTCTCAGTATTCGTACTAGTGGCTAGCGCTGGGACTATCATCATATCGCTTGCCTTCACGTATCCTCAGCCCGTAACTGAAACTCGATCGAAAGAGTTCTACGACACCTCGTTCTGGGATATCTCTGACGCTCTTGTGGAACCACTTCAGGTTGAAGCAATCTCAGAAGTGATTGGTGAGGTCGATACATCTCTTGGGCCTGTGGATATGAATGTCAGCCGGTTCTCATACCACAGCGAAACGCTTGATGGCATCGATATCAGAATCAATTCCTATGTGATTCAACGTACCGATCTTTCTACTGAAGTCCCAGCAGTCCTCCTCTTGCACGGATACGGCAGTAATGTGCAGGAGTTCCTTCCCATGATGATAGAGATTGCAGCTCAACGGTATATCGTGATGGGAATCGACTCGCCCGGTTCAGGCGAATCAACCAACTATCCGCAGCTGAATCCCTACACATTCTTTGATGTTTCTGAAGGCCCTGAATCGGCACATCTCTATCATTCTGTATGGTCTGCTGTCCGTGCCGTTACATTCATCGAAACCTACCTACCTGTCAATGCAACCATAGTGGGAGGCGCCTCTATGGGTGGCATGGAAACCGCAATTCTTTCAGCAATCGACAACCGAGTTGATGGTTCCATCTCAATGATATCTGGAGGCAATTTGTACGAGTCACTGATGGAGGGGTCTTTGATCAACAGCCTCATCGACCCCGACTACACGATTGGCTCTGAAGAGATGGATTTACTCCAACGGTGGTTCGACCCGATAGCGTACTATAGGTCTCTCACCAAGCCTCTCTTTATGATATTCGGCACGAACGATCCCTTCTTTGTTGCATCAAGCTTCATGCAGACTATTGAGGAGATATCAGCTCCTCTCACCTTGAGCATCAGACCTAACTATGGACACGTTGTCGATACAGGATGGAGCGATTTGATTGTCCGTTGGCTCAATACGACCTTTAGAGGGGTTGCATCCTTCTCTGAAATCACTAATGTGACCTCTAAATCTCTTCTCACAATATCTGGATGGACTCTACGAGTACAGGCCCGTACGACATCCCCAACCAGTCTTATGGTCTGTTGGCGCAATGGCAATCCCGGAGCCACATGGTCTTCCACACCAATGAGCTATGTGAATGGGGAGTATGTGGCGGATATCACTCCTATCTTGATTGGGAAGGTCACTTATTTCGTGTACTCGGTGGATGACGGAGAAATCCTCATGTCATCGAAATTGATGGTTGGACACAGCGGAAGTTTTTTTCTGTTCATCACTGCGCTCATCTCTGCAATAGCGGTCTATCAACTGTCGAGGATTACCAGTTGGGTGATATGTAGGGAGAACATCATCCGAGAGGTGCCTATCTTTGCGGGAATCATAATGGTGGCGCTTGGTTTCATCTTGCCATTCTATGGTATCGATGGACGAGTCGAGATATCCCTGCTCAATTTCATTGAGATCCAAGGGATGACAATGGGGCTTTCTGGATGGTTCCTTGCGGTCGCCCTATTCATTTTCTACTACATCATCGCATCAGCCACAGTCCGTCACAAGCTAGAATTCAAGGTCATCGTAGCAGTATGGTTTCCGATGCTCGTCCTCGTCACTATCGCACACATCTTCTTCGCCGGTGTCTTTGCAATCTCAGGTGGGCTGAGTACCATCTATACCGGCGTCGGCGCATATCTGCTGGTCTTTGCAATCCCCGTCATGCTGATACTGGAGTCCACAACCAAAGACACCACGATGGAGGAAGAGATTATCTCAAGGGTTCTGGAAGATCTCGACGTTTGAATACAGCCACTATCTCCTCGATGCATCGCCAGTTCCCCATCAGGTTCCGAATCCTTGTCCTCAAGCGATACAGTATCCTGATCTTATGATGCTCTAGGTTTTTTTCTAGGTGCTTTGCAATCTCCGTTCCCTCTGCATCGAAGTCTGTCAGGATCAGAACTTCTCTTCTCTTTCCAGCCTCGGAGGCAATCTTCTCCACCAATTCTTCTCTTGTCCGATGTGTTTGGGTTCTGATGACCTGAGCAGTAACCCCGAGGTCTCTCAAGACTCGTACATCCCTTTTGCCCTCAACAATGATTAGGATGTCAGGGTACTTCTCATCAAGTGAACATAGGACGTCTATCAGCGACCTTTCATTGTCACGTAAGGGTCTTGCACTCCTGTATCCCACACTCATTGCCTCGTCTGTCTATCAATCCGGTGTGATTGCAACCTTCATGCTTTCTCCGGCTATCATCATCTTCAAGGCATTCTCTACTTCTTTCAGTGGCATCTCATGAGTGACAAGGATGTCACCATCCACATCACCAGCAATCAGCAACCGAAGCGCCTGTTCCACATGCTTTGGGGCCAGATGGAACACTCCCTTTATCGTAAGTTGCCCGTAGTGGAACCGGACAGTGTCCACTTCGAATTTGGTTCCTGAAGCCGCTCCTCCGAATAAGACAGTGGTTCCGCCATCTCTGGTCATCGCAACAGCCTGCTCCCATGTTGTCGGCAGTCCGACGGCCTCGATGACAACATCGGCACCATACCCCTCTGTTTCGTCACGCACCCGTTGGATGGGATCTTCTTCAGTCGGATCAATCGTGATGTCTGCTCCAGCTCTTGCCGCGTATTCTCTTCGCAGCTTGGAAAGATCTGATGCGATGACTGTGGATGCTCCTCTTTTTTTAGCAAGCATGATGAGCATTTGCCCTATTGGGCCCGAGCCAATAACGGCAACGACATCTCCCAACTGGATGTTGGACTCCTCTATCCCGTGTACTACACACGCAAGTGGTTCTGTGAGGGCTGCATCCCTGAATGACAGGCTATCTGGAATTGGATGAGTGTTCCATTTGACCACAGGTGCAGGAACCTTGATGTATTCAGCATACGCGCCATTGACTAGCGAGGTCTTCAGTTGAGCACAGAGGTTTGGTCTTTGCCTCTTGCAGAAGAAGCATGTACCGCAGGGTGCTGAATTCGTCGCTACTACACGCATGCCAACCTCGAATCCTTCCACTCCAGCTCCGACCTCTTCGACCGTGCCAGCATACTCGTGTCCAAATACGGTTGGGGCGTTCTGGATAAGTACCGGATGCCCGCGTTTGTACGTCTTCACATCCGTCCCACAGGTCAGGGCAGTTCCCACTTTCACAAGAAGCTCTCCAGAACCGATGTTTGGTACGTCGATTTCCTCGTATCTGATATCCCCTATATCGTAGAACAGTGCGGCTTTCATCCGTCGGCTCATTGCCATTCCCACAAGAGTGAACCTCCGTGCGGTTTAAATGACTTGCTAACCGATTGTTGCTTACAGAAGGCAAAAAATTGCCTATCTTCTCGTCAGGTATGTTAGTTAGGATCCGGATATCAGTGGACTCGGTATGCGCGTGTGTACTTCACTCCTAATACCTCGAACGAGAAAAAGTCAGCAGTTTTCTTGTCTAGTGACCTTTTCTTTGAATACTCCATCAGATATATGGCGACAGTGATTATTACAACTGAAGCGACAGAAGAGAGAATCCAAGTAGAGAACCCCGGGGATCTTGCTGGCGCATTCAACCGAATCAACCAACCATCAGCTCTTCCTGCGCCGAAGGATCTTGTTTCTCCAGCAAGAACGTATCCCCCATCAGTCGTCTGCTGGACTGATACGAACCTATCATCGTCTGCCTCGCCAAAAGTCCTATACCATTCTATGAACCCACTCGCATTTGTCTTCACAACCCAACCATCAGCTCTTCCTGCGCCAAAGGATCTTGTTTCTCCAGCAAGAACGTATCCCCCATCGGTCGTCTGCTGGAACGAATATACTCTATCAGTGTCAGTTCCCCCAAAAGTCTGAGCCCATTCTATGACCCCATTTGGATCAGTCTTTATCAACCAGCCATCATTGCTCACATTCGATGACCATACATCACCAGCAAGAATGTAGCCTCCGTCTACTGTTTGCGCGATGTGGAGGGACTCCCATTGATAATCCTCATAACTCTTGTTCCACATATACTTTCCATCACTGTCCAGTCTTATCAACATACCAGAGAGTTCAAAGATTGCTGGATCTAAAGTAATCAAAGCACATATATAATCTCCATCG
>JAJRZD010000038.1 GCA_024275415.1 archaeon | reverse complement strand
CCTCTCCTATTCAAGGCGTCCGAGAATTTGAATGCTGCTTTTCGAATCTGCTCATACATCTTCAAATTGAGGGCGTCGTCCCAATTGAACACGTTCATCTCATCGTGGAAAGTGGTATATGTCCCTTTCAATCGGTGAGGAATGCCGTCAGCTGCGTCTGTAGCAACCTCGATAATACCGGGACCGAAGACATCCGGGGGGTTAACTGGGAACTCGCCTATCACGCCATTCGTACGGTACTTCCCATCCTCTTTTATGAGAATCTCGTCTTCAGAATATGCTTCGAGATACTTTCTGAGAAAATCCATATCAATATATCCAAAGTGAGACGCGATTTCTTCCAAACTGCGGGGGGTGGCCATGTAGTCAAACCATCCCTCACGTCGGAGAGCATTCACTGACAGAGCCCTGTAGAATTCGCTTAGTCGTTTCGTCCTCTTCCTCGCGTTCACGCCCAGTTTCAATACTTCTCGCCATGCTGCTGCCTTCTTTAACATCATTATCACTCCTTGTTCAGCCTAGTACCCGTCTTCTGTTGATGAAGTCGATCATATCAAAGACCTCCTGAATATGTGCATACCCCACGGTTTCTAGCGCTTCAATCAATGTAATATACCCGCGGAGGAGAGGTCCAAGGATTTCTTTGGCGATCGGAAACCTGGTAGATGTTCGCTCCACAATACTGGGAATCCTGTCCTCGAAGGGCGTCTGGAACTTTGTGAAAAGCATGTCCTCGTTCATAAGCCGAGAAAGCATAGATGTTGATAGGTCAGGTTCACGCTCGATAACATTGAACACCAGATTCAAAAGCCTTCGTCTTGGGATGAAGTCAGCCTCGCTTTCAACGATTATCCGCGATGCGAAAGAGTTCAATGATGAAAGCAACGCTTGGTTCCTCAGAACAACACACAGTATCCTGTTGTCAGATGCCCAAATATAGAAGTCCAAGTCTGCAAGACGGGTTTCTATCGGCTGAGGAATCGTGTTGTAGACCCGTTGGGCTTCTTCCACCCTGTCTACGACAAGGGTTGTTATCTCTGATGCGTTCATTGCTGACGGGCATACGATATCCACTACCCATCGTTGATCACGGCTGATAAGCAAAGCCAGCTCTATCCCGTTGGTCGGCTCTCCGGATACCTCATCCTCATGGTAGACCCAGTACCGGCGATCGGTCGAAGGATCCACTGTGGGCAGAGGCTCGGCGTACGCATCGCGATGACCTCGGAAAAGTCCCATGTGATCGACGACCACAGAGTTATAATGACGCTCTGTGTCCGTGTCATGGGCAACCCGATAGGTAGTCAGGGTCATTCCAAAGAAGTTATCATGCTCAGTCTTGGAGATGTAGCTCTTCGCATCTGAGATGTCGAAGCCTACTGGCTTCCCACAGACTTTGCAAATGAATTCAGTTGTGTTACGAACTAGTGACAATTGGTAATCCCTCAAATATCATTGTTCTGCCGCATGTTTTACTAGCCATGATTTAAATTCCCCGATGCCCTGACCGTTCATACAGCTGACCTCGAAATAGGCTGTCGTCATGGGCTCGGATTCTAGGAATTGCTTGACAAGCCCTGCGTCCATGTTCATGCTCAAGTCGCTCTTGTTCATGATCAGCACGAACTGCAAAGGTGTCCTGCCATTGTGCTGTGTCTTTATGATCGAAACCCAATCCCTGAGATCCAGCAGCGATTGCAGATTGTCTGCTGCAAACATCAGCAGCACGATCTCAACACTGCCAAGTGCTAGGGTGCTAAAGTCCCGTAACACATGGATTGGTAAGTCCAGCTGTCCTGCAACATCCACCATCAGGAAAATCCCTCGTGATCCTGTGCCACCTATCCGTTCCACACCAACAGTTTCGATGTTAAGGAATGGAGTCCGATGGTACTCGTTTGTGATTGTCGTCATTTCTAGTGGTTTATTGTCTTTCAGCACACGGAGCAGGGTCGTCTTCCCAACTGCTCCCGAGCCGGCGACAAGGATCTTCATCACGCCCGTAGTGGTTCCCCCCGATGGTGTTCTTGCAGTCGTTGCTGTCTTCGATTCGTCCGTTAATTGAGGCGAGTTCGTTGAATTCGTCATATATGCTGTCCTCGTTAAGTCGCGCCTTCAGGAGTCGGATGACTATTACAATACTTCCTAAAAATCAACATATAAAACGATTGACTCAAATAGTATCCATAAAGACAGCCCTCTGAGTAGTCTAACTTCATTTCCTGTTCGAGAGATTGCTGATAGGATCCTGATGATAAGAGAAGTTGGTCAACTTGGTACTTTTTCCACATGGTTGGCTTGACAGATGGACATCATTATAGACAGAAACAGACTGCGTGATAGAATCTAAACAGCTCTTCATCTCCACCACAAGGTTTGTGATACTCTAAGCCTGAATTACTAGGCATATCGACGCAATTCCAAAGGTGGTTTGTGTTATTCTACGAAATGTCATGTTCCATTTTAACATAAATCTATTCCCATCAATGATGGCGAATTGTTTGTGACTTACAGTTTCTCTCCGACCTTGTATATGAATGCGGTCGTGTTACGAACCAGTGATGATTGGTATCCGTCCAACATCATTGTTCTGCTGCATATCTTGTCAGCCATGATTTGAATTCCTCGATGCCCTGACCGTTCATACAGCTAATCTCGAAATAGGCTGTCGTCAGGGGCTCGGATTCCAAGAATTGCCTGACAAGTCCTGCGTCCATGTTCATGCCCAGGTCGCTCTTGTTCATGATGAGTACGAACCGCAAAGGTTTCTTTCCAGTATGCTGTGTCTTTATGATCGAAACCCAATCCCTGAGGTCCAGCAGCGATTGCAGGTTGTCTGCTGTAAACATCAGCAACACAAGTTCCACACTGCCAAGTGCTAGACTGCTAAAGTCCCGTAGTGCGTGGATGGGCAAGTCCAGCTGTCCTGCAACATCTACCATCAGGAAGACTCCGCGTGATCCTGTGCCACCTATCCGCTCTACACTCACAGTTTCGATGTTGAGGAATGGAGTCCGATGGTACTTGTCAGAGAGGGGTGTGATTTCCAGAGGTTTATTGTCTTTCAGCACACGGAGCAGGGTCGTCTTCCCGACTGCTCCCGAACCAGCAACAAGGATCTTCATCACGCCCGCTGTCTTCGTAGTATCCCCTGATAGAATCGATGCAGTAGTAGCCGTCTTCGATTCTTCCGTCAATTGTGGCGAGTTCAGTGAATTCGTCATTATAGTGTCCCCGTCAAGTTGCGCTTTTATGAGTCATTGGCCGTTGCATATCATTTGGACAATGATGAATATAAGCAACGTGTTTTCCTTGCCACGCTCAGATTTGGCATTTCTCGCAGGAATTCCTAACGCAGAAAGAGAATGATTTTGGGAGATTGAAAACTGTTTCTCTTTTAAGATAGCATATCCTATTCACTCATATTATGTATCTTGTTGCTTAACAAACGGTCAACTACAGGTCGGTAAACTCCGCCGAGAGTAGTGTCATTGGCAAATGGCAACGCTTACTCTGGTTGACAGCGGTTCAATTTATTCCTGATGAACATCCTTGCATTAGGATCTGACAACAGCATTCTGGTGCTCAGCGCACTGGTTCTTGAGAAACTCACAAACATATCACCAGACGTATGTTCCGAACAGCTGCATCAGGACTGACTGTGCAAACACAAAAATCAACAAAACGCACTTATCACGCCAAGAATAGCCATCCTTCTTCAGCACAAACAACACGGGTAGTAGCATAAGAGGAAGTATGAACATGCAAATTCTTGCAGTTTCACCTTTCTTCGGAGCGCCAACCAGAAACAATAGGACTAGAGCAAATAGGAATCCTCTGATTAACGAGAACATACTTTGGTATTTGCCATTAGTCATGTCGGACTTTCTCAATCTGTTTAGACCAGAACCTGACAAGACCAGCAGAACCGGGCCAAGGAATACTGCAATATCCAGTACGTTCTGCAGACGTGTGTCGATATATT
>JAJRZD010000037.1 GCA_024275415.1 archaeon | reverse complement strand
GATAGCCCTGTCTAGGTACCCATAGAGGGGGCCTTCAGGAATCTCGATATCGGAGGGAGTTCCACCCACATAATGCTTTAACCAAGGTCTTTCCACAATTTTTTCTCTCAAGAGATTTCTCGATTCAATAGGAGATTTCATTCAATCGGTTGCATTTATTGTTTATGGGCAATCGAATCTGATAGGTGGAATGAGAAACTCCAAGAGTCCGGGCCCTTCGGAAAGTGTCAGTATGTGAACTATTATACAGGTTCTCGGGTCTGCGTTCTACAAGAACAGGCAGAAGCTTTGGATTAGGTTTGAGCGATGCGGACAATACCAATCCCTGTTACGTATGTAGATGGCTCAACAGGAATAATCGACGTGGACTTCTTTGACAATCGGCTCACGATCTGCGGAATCGAAATGATGGCAGAGATGGATTTGGCACCATTAAGCGGACTGCTAGAACTCCAGCATCTGGAAATCAGTGGGAACTATGGACTAGAAAACTTAGACTTGACCCCCTTGGCCAATCTAAGGAACCTACAACTCTTGGATATTAGTGGGAATAAATTACTGACAAGCATAGACCTGACACCGTTGTGCAGGCTCACAAGACGGGAGTATCTAGATGTAGGCGAAGAAGGTAAGATAGAAAGTGTTGGCTGTCTATTTTCTCGGATCACCATCGAATCAGTTGCTCTATTTGTCGCTCGCTCGGTGCATCCATTTCGAATCACGTTCACATTGACCCGACTCCGTTCTATTCTCCAGATTGTGCAGTTAATACCATTAGTGAAAAGATTCGAGGAACCATGGAAGATGAACCATCTGATTCAGAGTACCTTGGAGATAGTCGGTCTTGGGTTTCTTGGAATGCTCGACATCGATAGTGATACCTTTGTGCAGGTCATGAAGCAATGGGAAGAAACAGATTTCAAAGAGATTGCACGTGAAGCGTTCATCTCACACTGGATAAGACAGGTCGAAGCCGGAGGGACGACCTAGGTCTCTCGCTTGATCACCTGATGACAGTTCCTGAAATACAGTCTTTGAAGAAGCGCATAATAGAACTCCGACGACGAGAAACCGAATGGCTCTCACTGCCGAAGAAGGATGATAAGATTTCCCTGTGGGCACTGCATCTTACAGCACATGGGCATCAAATCCTGAGAACGCTAGAACTGGGACTGACATGCACTGAGCAGGAGTTCAAAGAAATACTAAAGGCTCTTGGACGGCTTGGGCTTTCCTTAGAGGTGAAAGACACGCTGGTATCAGAGGAGTTATCTCCGCCGTCCCACCTGAGCGTAAACCTAGTTGAGTGTATCTTGAAACTTGTTGAACGATGAATTTTGGATTCGCATTGAGAAATTCTTAGATAGAAAGAGCGTTGTAATTACAGATGGAATGCGCTCTGTGTGACTACCTTTAATGTTCGACTTAGTATCTGGGCAATGTTCACAGTCCCTGATGACTCTGCCATCGCATCAGAAACCAAATCCTGGAGAGCAACATCTCTTGATGCTATCTCGAACAGCAATTGAGTGAAAGGCCCTGTCAAGATGCGTTGTGCAAATAGCATAGGTTTGATGTCTTTCCCGAAGTCTGCCATCCAAAGACCCTGATACCGCTTAAGGAACTCCTCAGATAGATTGTCAATTTCCAGACCCCTTGCGATTACTTGCGCAGCTGCCCTTCCGGCAACCATTGCGTAATGGATGCCGCCTCCAGTGATAGGAGATACCATGCCCGCCGAATCGCCAACAAGGACTGCACGATGACAGTAGGTCTTCGCTATCGTCCCGCCTGTTGGAACCAGAGCTCCTCTGGCACTGCGCACATTTGCGTTCGGCTCCAACAGCCCTTTCGATTTCAACATCTTTACGAACCGGGCAAAGTAGACCGGCAATCCCTGTGCATGAGACCCTACAATCCCGATACCCACATTCACAGTTTCACGTTTAGGAAATATCCACCCATACCCGGGGCGTCCCCCGAGGTTCGCAAAGAAGTGATACTCGTCACCAAAAGTATCTTTGATATGCTCCTCCCTGTCAGGCACCTCAACAACACGACATGCAGAGATAGACTTGCTCGGCCATCTCCGGTGTAGACCAAGGTTTCTTGCAATGGTGCTTCCCACACCATCTGCTCCGATGACGACCTGACCTGTAATATCCCGGTCGCTCGTGCTGGCGATGACTTGATCTTCCTTGATTCGCACTGCTTTAACTCGGGTCTTGAGAATTGGCTCCGCCCCACACTCGATCGCAGACTCGAAAAGGGCATTGTCAAAGTCGTACCTCAGCGCAGTAGCCATGCTGACTTTGCCTCTTAGGGATATCTTCCGGTTCGGAGAGTGAAGCACTCCGACCTTGCTAATCCCTGTAAGGAATTGATTCTCGCGCTTCTTGAGGTATGGAAACTCCTCGATGATGTCATAGGCAAATCCTCCTCCGCAAGGCTTGTCCCGAGGAAAGCTCTCTCGGTCAATCAACGCCACTGAATGGCCTTTCTCAGAAAGGTATCGTGCGACAGTAGCACCTCCGGGACCAGCACCGACTACAAGTGCATCATACATTCAGCATCGAAGGCAGGATTATTAGGTTTGCTTTATAGCCTTAGCCAATCGTGGTTTCCATTGCATATGTATAAAGGCTAGTGCACTGGTGTTATGACATGGCTGCTGATGGGCAAGGACGATTATCACGATTGAAAAAACCGCTTTCAACACTGGTAGAAGCACGGAGGAATTTGAGGCGACGTATCAATCAGCGAATCACACTGGATAGAGCCCTCCATTTGTTCATCTGTTTCGTTTTCGCAGCGAACATCGCCATTATCGTTTACGCACTGGGTTCGATCATTGGTAGGGGTATCATCAGCAATGTGCCGTTGTTAGACGCCTTGCCGCTGGCGTTTTACGTGCTCCCACTCATGGTTATACTGCCCAAGCTCCTTTTGGATTTATATCGAGCACGACTTGCGCTGGTGAACATCCTAATCCTGTCAATCTCTGCTACGGTCTTCGGTCTGATATCGCCACTGGTCAGAGGATTTGCGGTTCTAGTCATCCTGAATCTAGTGGCTGGAGTGTTCCTCTTTGTCATGGGCAGGTTCCGCTCTACTCGACCAATCCGAAAGATTGGCAAAAGGGGAATCGCATGGTTCTTGCTTTTGAACATCCTCGGTCTGGCAATGCCCGTGTCTGTGGTCGTGATGGGACAAAATCCTATCGCGGAGGTAGACAAGGATCCAACAATCGAGATATTCCTAGAGATGCCACTTGGTTACGATATTTCAAGCGAAATGTTTCCAGAGGATAACCTCACTTCTGCTTTGGCTCAAAGTGGATTTGGAGTGGATCTTCACCTTCTCGCAAACAACACTCAAAGTATCCTGCGCTTTCAGCAATGGGTCACTGCTCTCGATAATCAGAGCGTCCCCTTCAGAATCACAATCTCCAGCAACAAGAGTATGGTATTGGATTCCTTGTCAGCACAGTCATTGCCATATCTCACAGTCTTTGATGTGATGGCTGACCAGTATTCCTCGACACTCGCTGAGGTTTCCAACATCACAGAATCGATGGGCGTCCCCTCAACAGACATTGACATATTCTTTGACATGTCTCTCTCTGTAGACGAGTGGGAGGATATGATGGGATATGTTCGGTCAGTCGAACTCGCAGGCTTTTCATCGTACCTTAGGAACCAGACTGAGAATCTCAACCAAAGTCAATTATACCAATCTTACCGAACGATAGACGCATCCTCGCAAGACCTGGGATTTAGATACGGGTTTGTCGTGGACGGCTTCTCGGTTGATGACATGCTTGATAACGATGCGACGGTGTCAAAGCTGAACGGATTTACATCCTTAATTTTGCAGGAGTACGACCCAATCATTGAGGTAGATTGCAGTCGGTCGAGGTACTCCAAGGTGATGGATGGGGATGTAGGGGAATACCTGCCATACACTTACTCTCTGCCAAGCAGGATTCATTCGATGCGATTAGGGACTGTCGGGAACCAGAGCGGTCATGGCACAGTTGAAGAACCAGTGTACCAATCGCTGAACGCGGTCGTGACCGATATTGTGATTGCTAGTGGAAATGGGGTTTCTCAAGTGGTCATCAGTTCGCTGCCTTCGATCATCACTTCGTTCGGTATTGACGGCATATCTGGTCTGAGAACTGAGTTTGATGCAATGGATTCAGCAGAGGTAACGTATACATTCAGAATCTATGCGTTTCGTTCGGTGATAGCTGCAATCGATTCATTCGATTTCATCATGTTATAGGCTTCTTGAGATACACCTCAAAGACGCCCAGCCATATCTCGCTGTCCGACGTCGGCTTGATCAGGATGTCATTCCCGATGTTGACTCCGACTGGCTTGGCAGGGCTTTTCTTCCAAATGTCACTGAATATCAACGAATGTACATTTGTCTGGAAATCCTCTGTCACTTGGGAAATGTTGCTCTCGATATACGCCTCATCGATTCCCATTGGAGAAAGATCTGCAGTCATCCGGAACATTCGCTCCTCATTGACTGCTCCAATAGATGAATCAAAACTATAACCGATTCCGCCCACTAGATAGAAGATCCCACTAGGCACATGGGGTTCGTCCTTCACTACAATGATATTCTGTCCCGTGAGGAGAATGTACTCTGGCTCCGCCACATTGAAGGGGATTGCTGCTGCTTCAGCCGATATCTCATCGAGCTTGAGGTCTTTTGCTAGGAACCAGTCCAGTGTGCGGATTCTCTGTGCAAACAAGAACGGAGTGAAATCACCAAAGTGGATCACATTCTTTGCTTTTCGAAGAAGGATGTCAATGATTCTCTGGCAATTCTTCAGGAATGCAACACGTTCATCTCGCGAATCGAGTCGTGTTGGTGCGGCAATGACTACTCTTAGATAATCTAGCTTCTTGAATTTCTTTATGATTGTATGACTGAGGTAGGTTCTATCGGTGGTTTCTAAAAGCCCCTCTTTCTTAGCCACAGCAGTAGGCATGGGTTCAGTATAGTAGATTTGCCGTGGTTCCCGGATGCCCTTCTGTTTGAAGAATATCCCCACATCCAAGCCCTGAGTCCGTAAATCTGCCAACTGTCTGACAAAGACACCCTCGGGAACAATCTCCCTAATGGTTTCTTTCTGGTAGAGCTGGGAGTACCTGGAGAAGAAATCAGACACTGACATCATTCGACACCGTTGTGGTTCTTCATCATTTGTTTCTATTATCTCTTGTGTAGATAAAGCAAGTGCAAATACTTGTCATCCATAACCTATTTAGGGGAATGCCAGGCCCCCGCTATGTGGCGATTGAGATGAACAGAAACGAACGTGCAGGACTAATTACAATCTGCGGGGCAACGCTATTTCTGATTTCGTTCTTCTATATCCTGCAGATCCCTGAGTTCTATCTCTTATCACTAGTCCTGATGTTCATTGCAGTGATTATGATTGGTATCGGGGGTGCAGTCCTCAAAGGATTCGACAAACAACTTGACGAACCAGAAGAGCCATGTTATTATTGCAAGGGAACAGGCACCTCGACCGATGGAATGTCATGTCCTAGATGCGGGGGAACTGGCATAACCAACCATGATAGGAAATGAATGTATCCAAGAGAGGGCTCGGTTTGACACGTCCGCTTGTTATTGGCCATAGGGGCGCTCCTACAATAAAGATGGAGAATACGCTCCCTGCCTTTGAGGCTGCAGTTAGTATCGGGGCCGACATGGTTGAACTAGATGTCCAAAGAACATCTGACGGACACCTTATCGTGTTTCATGACTATGATTTTTCAAGGCTTGCCAGTGATGAACGCGAAGTCAGTAGTATGTCCCTAAAAGAGATCCAGTCGATTGACCTTGGTGATAGTGTTCGCATTCCCACACTCGAGGAGGTGTTCAATCAAATAGGGCATAGAATCCGGATAAATGTTGAAATAAAAATACCCGATATAGAATCTGATGTCCTTGCCATTGTGAAGAGGTTCAACCTCACTGACCGTATCCTGTTTTCGTCTTTCATCCACGAATCTGTAAGCAAGATTAAATCACTAGACGCGGATGTAAAAATTGCCATCCTGTTCAACCAGCCAATAGAGGACTTGGTAGAATATGCTAGGTCGCTGGATGCTGATGCTGTCAATCCATTATTCTTTCTGTTAGAGCCTGATTTGGTCAAGACATTACATGCGAACAATCTTGAAGTCTACCCATGGACTGTTAACGATGAAGAGATAATCGCCGAATTTGTAAGGATGAATGTGGATGGGATAATCACTGATGTCCCAGATATTTGTATCAATGTACTAGACCAGATGGGGTGCTAATTAGCGGAACTTGTCGTCAACTGTCAATTACCCAAAATGACTTCGTTAATGAACCTCAGAATATGGGGGTACGCTTCTTTCCTAGTGGGATGACAAGTGATTACATGCTCAGCACCATCAATTGTCACAATCTCTTTTTGGGGCGAGGCAACATTGTCATAGACGTAATCAGAATTAGTTGGATTCACGGTCTTATCAGCACCTGCTTTTACGACAAGAATAGGAACTGTGACCTCGTGCAGCACTTTGCGGACTTCCCCTGTGAATCGCAAGAGTTCTTGTAACGCAGAAAGAGGCTCTCTATCATACCTGGTTCGCGGAAGGTCGTACATCTTTGGGATATACGACAAATCTACCGCACGGTATTTTTTGAACATACGGATGATTGGGACAAGCTTTCCCAACAGTCCGCCTACTTTGATTGCGGGAGAGATGATGACAATCCCATCGATAGTCGGTTCTCGTGTCGCCAGATAGAGAGTGAGAGCTGCACCCATGGACAAGCCCGCAACAAATACATGTTGCACATTCCATGACTGCACTTCCCTGTATGCGGATTCTACAGAATCATACCAATCTTTCCATGTGGTTGTCGCAAGATCCTCGGGTGAACTTCCGTGCCCAGCCAGTCTTACGGCAAAAGACGCCATCCCTTCAGATTCGAGCAACTCGCCCAAGCTCGCAAGCTCGTCATAATCAGTACAGAACCCATGCACCAAAAGAAAAGCAACATTGGCTCCAACAGGTTTCCGGATGATGCCTTCCACCTGTGGAGTCAATGTAGATGACCTCGTGAGTTATTGTGCGGCCTCAGGTTTCGTGAACCTGAAACCTGACGTGAAGAAGCCCAATCGAACTCCTGCAATGACCCACCCAATGGTCATAAGAATCTCAAGACCTGTTATGAGAATCACGAGTCCTGTGATTGCAGAAGCCATTTGTAGGGCTGTCGTTGCCGTGCTTGTGAAGCTTCCCATCACGAAAATACTGATGGCAACTCCCAAAATGAGACTCACAATAACCGTTATCCGGAGAAAAGTCCCAGTCAGTGTATGTCCTGCGTCCTCTATTTCACCTGCTAGGTTCAGATTGAGAGAGAGTACCAACACGAACGTAATGATGTACAACGCAAGCATTATTGCAGCTGCTGTCAAAGCTTGATGAGTGACTCCTTTGAAGGCTGCTGCAATGGCCGGGATGATAAACACGAATAGCATTGTGATCCCGCTAATGACATCATTGGTTCGCCCAGTCTTATGTCCAAATCCAACAGCAGCGACATTCCGGGTTATCAATGCAGCGAGTGGTAGGACAAAGATAGTTGCTGCTTGTGTTGCCATATCAAATTGTGGGAATAATGCTACATTGAACCATTTGTTAGTTGGCCAGAGAGAAGCAGGGCCACTGCCGAACAGTCCAAGGATGAATGCCAGAAAAATCAGCGAAAAGGCGATGGTGGTAATCACTGTGAGGAAGGGTTGCGAATAGTATGTGAATCCCCTAATCTTGGTTTCCACCATTAACAATCCCTGTGTGATAATCACCGCAACGAATGGGATGATCACGAACTCTGCGATGACAGCTGGATGGATTGAAAGCATGATAGAGGAGAGTACAAGTGGCAGTCCAGTCACTACATCTGCACGTCCGAGGTAGGACGCACCCACCATGAACATGGTTCCAGATATGGCCCAAACAATGAATAGCGCATTGGACTCAGCCGCTCCAGGTAGACCTGTCGCCGCTTGAAGCAATCCCAGTATCCCTATGGCAAGCAGGAACGCAGGAAAGTACTTCTTACCGCCCTGGATGATATCCTCACTGATATGAGCAGCTCTCAGTTCTTTCTTTCCTAGTCTGGGACCCTGAAGCACCCAGAAGAGCAACGCTGTAGTAAATGCCAACACAAGTGGAAAGTTCCAGTCAAAGGGAGCACTGAAAGGATACCAGATAGCACCCTGAGATGTCTGTTGGACATTTGCAAATAGTGCTACAGCACCAACAAGAAATGTGAGCAATCCGGACAGACCGAATGAGAATTTGGCTTTCTCAGGGCTTCTAGCGTATTCACGAACCAGTTCTAACGGGCTCCACCAGAAGATGAGAACGCATAGCTGACCCATGATGAGCATGAGAAATGCGAGCATCGTGATGCCGCTCCCGTAAACATGACCTATTGCAAACAATGGGAAGAATAGGCCATTCAACAAACCTGTTATCACACCAAGCCATCTGTTTGTCGAGTCGGGAAATATCACACAAAACATCTGCCATAGTATGATGAAAAGGGCAGTCAGGAACGCACTTATTGTCACAAAGTCATTGTACTGTGCTAACGTCCATCCTGATGATATGATCAGAAAGGGATAGTAAGCAAGCCCGACCAGTGCGCCAATCAAGCCAACTTGAGAATAGGCAGATCCTATTTTGATTCTTAACTGGCCTCCACCGATGGATTGCAAAAGGAGTCCGATCCCAAGGAGCAGCAGGACCAGCCCACTCGAGGGATTCTCCCCTTGAATTTGGAATATTGTTTCGGTGTTGCTAAATATCAGTCCATAGATGCCAGCAATAACGCCCAGGAGTCCTCCAAGCCCAGCCAGCTTCCCGACTGGATCATACTTGGAACCATCCTTTTTCTTTTGGGAGAAAATCCCAGATATCGAGAAATCTTCAGTCATGACTAAATTCCTCACCTTAAGTGGTCATCTTCGAGCACCCGTACGATTGGGTGGAGTATATATCCGTATCGGAGAGCGCTCTTGTGCCTTGTTCATAAGAGAACCCCACTAAGTAGGTTTCGTTTTTTTACCATTAATGGTATAAGGAGCGTTAACTACAATACGACCTAGTGTTTCCAATGACCGCAGATTTTGAATTGTATGTGAACGGAAAGAAGATAGCACTGAACGAATTCGCAAGTGACGTTGTGCACGACGTTGTATTGTCCCTTATCAAGAATCTTCACGGTGTTGACCTCGATAAGATCAACAAGGTCGAAATTTCCTAAAGACACTCGGTGAACATCTCATGTCACGGATCGGCTGGAACGGGCAAATACTTTGGGTTGACTTGTCGTCAGGAGAGCACAGAACTGACTCTCTAGATGGAGAAACCTATCGCCAATTCATAGGAGGTAAAGGACTGGGGGCATATCTCCTTTATAGACATCTTGGAGCAAACATCGACCCTCTTAGTGCAGACAATATTCTGATACTGCTCAGTGGCCCCCTACAGGGTCTACCAGGACCAAGCGTTGGTAGATGGTCTGTAGTGACCAAGTCACCGTTAACAGGGATCTTTCTCGATTCGCATTGCGGAGGGGCAACTGGACGCGATATCAAGAAAGCTGGATACGATGCTATTTGTATCAAAGGCGCATGCAGTGAGCCCTCAATACTTGTCATTGATAACAATGAGGTTTCCATCCGTCCTGCAAGCAAGTACTGGGGGAAAGGTGTCTATGCTACAACCAATCTTCTACATGAGGGATATGGTGATGGATTCTCGGTCTATGCAATAGGACCTGCAGGTGAGAACAAGGTTCGTTATGCAACTGCCTGCTGCGAAATCGCACACCAAACAGGACGTGGAGGGATTGGTGCAGTTCTAGGCTCCAAGAAGATAAAAGCCATCGTTGTCAGAGGAACCAACTCTGTTCCGGCACATGACATCGACTTGATACGCTCAATTAATAGGAAATACATCGCAGACTGGAAGACACTGGATATAGACTTCAAGAAATATGGTACGCGTCATCTGGTAGAGATTGCAAATCATGTCGGGCAGTTCCCAACACGTAATTGGCAGAACGGGTATTTTGACGAGTTCGAGGAGCTATCCCACATCAAAATGGAACAGGAATATGGAGTTGGGAACCATCACTCGTGTCCGCATTGTGTGATGCGCTGTACTCATGCATTCAGCATCCCAGACCCGAATGATGGGTCACGGCGGGTTGAGTCAATGATCGAGTACGAAACACTTGGTCTTCTTGGGGGTAACCTAGGCATATCCGACCCTCTGGCAGTCCTACAGCTCAACTACATCTGTGACGACCTTGGACTGGATACGATAAGTGCAGGCGCAGTGATTGGGTTTGCAATGGAAGCGTATGAGCGCGGGATGCTCTCGAAGTCAGAGATTGGCTTTGAGATTGGGTTTGGGGACGCAAATGCAGCGGCTAAGATGGTATCATTGATCTCATCGAGGTCGGATATCGGAGATACACTTGCTGAAGGTGTCAGGCGAGCAGCGGAGATGCTTGGAAAGGGAACAGGGGAGTTGGCGGTCCATGTTAAAGGATTAGAGGTTCCAGCGTGGGATCCACGAGGACGCCTTGGACAAGGTCTCCTATATGCGACAGGAGATATAGGTGCCAGTCATCTGCGTGGATGGCCTCCTACATCAGACCCTCCAGATAGACCCGCAGTCGATTTCGTCGAGAAACTCTTGTCCAGCAGGTTCGAGAAGACCCTCAAAGACAGCATGATAATCTGTCATTTTACCAACCGAGTTCCTATCACGATGGAGCAGATGAGAGCGCTTCTGAATGGTGCCACTGGGGCAGACTATACATTGTCAGATTTGGAAACCGCTGCAAGGCGCATTGAAACGCTCATTCGGCTGTTCAATATCCGTGAAGGAATCTCACGGAGGGACGACACATTGCCCCCGAGGCTCTGGGAACCACAGACCCATGGGCCACGAAAAGGCATGAGGTCATTTGTGAGCAAGGATGACTTCGAGGAATCACTCTCGAGGTATTACCAGCTTATGGGCTGGGACTCCATGGGCATTCCAAAAGAAGACACGTTGAAACAACTTGGACTTGCATCACAATAGCTAGAATATCCGTGATTTGAAGTCCTTTCTCAGAAGAATCTCCTTGTGATCTTCCTTGAACTCCGATGTCTTGAAGAGGTTTATGACTTCCTTTCGATCCTCAGGTACCAGTGCTTCCAAGCATCGGAGACTCCTTTCCTCCCCAATCTGGGAAGCCTTCTCCAACATCCGTTTCCCAAGATCCGTACTCTCCAAAGCATCTTCAATCTCGAAATGCTGGACGAAGCCCACCTTTCCAAGCAGGGGATCCTGCCCAATGTCCAATCGCATAGCTGCGACCACCATAGAATCTGTCACTGCTACAATGAACATTGTTTCACTGGCAATCCCTCCTGCAGCAGGAGTTATTCGTGAGGTCAGGTTCTTGAAGTCCAGTCCTTCACGCGCATAGAATTCTTTCAGTGATTGCCGGTCATGGGCCGTTGCAACACGAACTTCGATTGACATAGAAGATCCATCCTGTATCCATTATCTCGGGGCATTATCCCGATAGAAACGTTGCGGTGGCTCCCCTAAATCAAAGCTAATATTACAAGTGAGGTGCTAAATAAGAATCGAAGAAAGATGAATGAGGAGTATTTCAGGACACCGAGGGATAGTGGTGATAATCTCATAATACTGATATTGTTGGTTTCGCTGCTTCTACTAGTGCTAGCTATTGCGCTTGCCAACCTTGCCTCATACTATTAGACCATCACTTTGTAAAGATCGTACATGCTTTTTGTGAACTCGTTATCTGGATGGCGTAGCGAAACGATGTATCTGCTACCCGCCTCAATGAGGATAGGAAGCAGTGGGATTATTGTGGCAACGCGAGCCTTGAACTTCGTTTCCACCTCTCTAATGATAGTCTTGTCCTCATAGATGGATGGTTTCTTGTTGATGATGATCCTAATATCTGGAACCTGAAGCTTCCTGGCCACGCTCAGAGTGGCAGCTGTTCCAAGCAGGTCCTGCTCGTCAATCCGTGCGACAACAAAAAGATAGTCAGCAGTCGCCATCGAAAGTAGGGTTTCTCGATCCAAGCCGGGATGCGTATCAATGATGAGATAGTCAAGGTCTTTCTGCTTAATCACTTCTGTGAACCCATTCCGGAGGTCGCTGACCTCATATCCCTCGCGGAGAATTCTTGTGATATCTGTGGCAGTCATCGAGCTTGGGATTAGGAACACCTTTCCTTTTTTTATGCCGAGTTCGCTGGTCATGTCCATGCAGGTCTGAGTGATGTCACACTCGCCTCTGAGGTAGTCATTAAGGGTGTACTTGAGTTTCTTACGTCCCTGCCCGAAGATGACATGTATCCCTGGCGATGCCATATCAGTATCCATGACAGCTATCCGTTTTCCTTCCAAAGCAGCCACAGCAGCAAGGTTAGCTGCGATGTTGGACTTCCCAGTTCCCCCTCTGAATGAATGGATACTTACAATCTTACCTGTCATACTCGATTCTCCTGTCATGCTGCCATGTCACATAGGTTCCAAGTGACCGAAGGACTTCCATGATTCTTCCTGCGTGTATTCCGCTTTTCTCAGATATTTCTCTTATGGAGTAACCACCTGTGCAATACTTCCATACTGAATCAACAATGTCATACGCCCTCTTAGGGATTCCTATGACCTCCAAGTAAGCGGAGAACCGGTCATCTCTCTTCCCCATGACGGGAAATAGTTTTGCCACCTGTATGAAACCTCGTGAGATCAGAATCGCCAACGATTCGGTGATGGTTTCCTTTGATACCCCAGTCTTCTCCATTATCTCTTGTACGGTCTGTTTTCCGTCAATCGCTTTGATGATTGCAATCGCATTCATTTTGGCGTCGGGGGTCATATCAGCAAGAACGTCTTTTGCGTTGTCCAGTATTGCCGTATGTGCAGTCGTAGGGATCAAGACATCATGCTCATAAAACCCAGTGTATTGATCCTGGGCCTTGGGATGGAGCTTTTTCATCTCACTCAGGTCAACTGTCCTCACAAGGTTAATGAATGGGTTCACCATTGCAGAGTATATCTCTGCATCTTTCGTTCCAACTTCGACAATGAACACACCCAAGCAGTTATGGTCAATAGGATAAACATAGAACGAGGTTCCAGACTCAAGAGAAGTATGTTCTAACAGCTTTGGCTCAGTACAGTCTTCAGGAAAATCAGAATGTTCTAGATGGTCGAGGAGCGCTTCGATTTCATAAGCTCGCAGATTAGAAGTCAATATATGACCATCAAAGGTGACCAGTGCACCTCGCAGGATCTCATCTCGTGACTCTACTTCAGCAAGAG
>JAJRZD010000036.1 GCA_024275415.1 archaeon | reverse complement strand
TTACAGCTGCTTCTCCTGACGATAGGACAAGTACTCGTGCCCAAAGATTTCTCTCGCCATGACTAGCCTTATCTGAAACCACACCTCCCATCAAGTATGACCTCTGCAATTTCTGTAACAGAGCTCACAAAGAAATTTGGAGATTTCACCGCTGTTGACAAGGTCAGCTTCGAAGTTGAGGTAGGAGAGATCTTTGGGTTCTTGGGACCCAATGGAGCTGGTAAGACCACAACAACTCGTATGTTGACTGGAATATCATCTCCTACTGAAGGCAGAGCTGAGATAATGGGACATGAAATCCATTCTTTCGCCGCTAAGGAAAGAATGGGCGTTGTTACTGACCTATCAAATGTTTACAATGACCTCTCTGCGTGGGATAACCTGATCTTCACAGCCAAGCTCTACGGGCTCAATCGTCGAAAACGTGAGGAGAAAGCGGCAGAGTTACTTGAGCTCTTTGGTCTCTATGAAGTCCGTAAGAACAATGTGAGAGAGTTTTCAGGTGGCATGAAGCGAAGGTTGACCATTGCCATGGCTCTTGTAAATGATGCAGATGTTCTATTCCTTGACGAACCAACGACTGCGTTGGATGTGCAGAGCGTCAAGATGATCCGAAACCTAATACGACAACTCAATGAAAGTGGTACCACTATCTTCCTAACAACCCATAATATGGCTGAGGCGAATGAACTGTGCTCTAGAATTGCTATCATAAGCCAAGGAAGAATTGGAGCCATTGGCACTCCTGAAGAGCTTAAATCTGCCATGGATAAAATGCACTATCTGGAAGTAGTATTTGACCACACTCCCGAGGACTTTATCTCAGATCTAAGACAACTCTCTAGTGTCAGAGAAGTCGAACAACATGGCGATAAGTACAGACTCTTCACGCTCACTCCGTCTGATACACTATTAGAGTTGTTTGATATTGTGCAAGCCAAGGGTGTCAAACCGCATACTGTCAATACGCTGGCCCCCTCTCTTGAAGATGTGTTCATTGAACTGACAGGACAGGATATTGTTCATAGAGGGGAGTTTCAGAAACAGAAGCATGGAAGAAAGCGAGGAGGAGGTCGCTAGATCATGTCAGATGACATAAATCTTCTTTCGCGAGTGAAAAAGGAAGCAACTCGAGCATGGGCCATAGGATGGAAAGACATCAAGGTCTACTACCTCTCTCCACCTACACTCATGTTTGGAATCATGTTTCCATTCGCGCTCTTTTTCACATTCACAGTGGGACGTGACCTAAGCATAACGGAGATGCTCCCCATCCTCTTCTCTCAGACAGTATTCTGGGCTGCATCCACGGTGGGTCCAGTCGTCATTCCTTTGGAGAGAAGGACCAAGACCTTCGATAGATATCTATCAGCACCAATGTCCTTGTGTTCGGTCATACTCGGGAAGTCCCTTGCAGGTGTGGTATTTGGCGTACTTGTGTCTGCTGTACCTCTCATCGTGGGATGGCTATTCTTCCCCTTTCAGATTGTGGACATTGTTCTATTCTCACTCGGTATTTTCCTCTCATGTGTTGCCTTTGCTGCCATGGGAATCATGTTCGCGAGTGTGCCAACAGAGAGCGTTGGAAATATCATGATGCCAATGAATTTCGTTCGAATTCCTCTCCTATTCATAAGTGGTATCTTCATTCCAATAGAAAGCCTGCCTCCCCTCGGACAGGTTGTTTCACTGTTCTCGCCACTGACACACACATTGATTCTAATCCGTTGCGGCTTTGGAATCTCAACATATCCTATCCCTCCACCTGTCAGCGTGTGTGCCTTACTGCTTTCAGGTCTGGTATTTCTACTAGTGAGCAGGCAGTTTCATGAGATTAACAAGAGAAGAGAATAGTCACAAGAGCATTATGATTTGAATATATCACGACGGTTCGCATTTCTATGATGATGCCCGTAGAGTTGCCAGCTGTTGCGATGAAACCCATTGAATGAGTGCATTGGATAATGGCATAGAGTAACCCTCTGCTTTCTGAATTTGATCTCTTTCAGTGGTGTGACCGATTCACACTCTTCTATCAACAAATCTCTTAGAGTCACGTCGTGATTTCCTAAGATTACGTGGAACTTGCAATGGCTTGATACTTCCTTGAGTACTTCTCTGATATCATCATAACGGTATGCAATGCCCAATACAAAATCACCCAAGAAACAGACTGTATCTTTTCTCAATGATATCATCAAAGAAGTTGAAGAGGACGGTCCTGTTCATCTAGAGTACATCCTCGAATGGCCGGTTTGCATGTCTTATGATAATCGTTATGCCACAGATGCCAATCTGAGTGAAATAGATAGTCATCGCCTAATCATATTCCACCACTGCTTTTTCAACGAGCGTGGATTTGAAAGGTAATAAGCGTTTCAAATCGCGCCAGTTTTGAAGATTCAAAACACTCCTGTCATTGCCGGTGGGGCTGGTGGTATGCTCAAAGACACCTCGTATCATGAGATTTTCATCTCAAATCCTGACGACAAGAATAGATGTGGGAGCCTTCAAGCTCCCACTATAACACTATATACTCTTCTCGATTATCCTACCTAGGCGAGGAAATAGAAGGGCAAATGAAATGACATACCACAACAGAATAGATATCACAATTCCAATCCACATCATATTGCTAGGATCCGGCTCACCGACATTACCTGCCAGAAATTCTTGACCAATCCATAAGCCAAGAATGGGGAGCAATACGAATATTGTGAGTACTATTGTTTTTGTTATCAACACTAAGAGTGGTTTCTTATGAAAAATCACCATTGAGTTGTCTTGTCTCACTTTTTGCTCTCCTTCGTTAACCATGTTATCTCCTTAGATACAGTATCCAATCTATCGTCCAGCAGCAAACATTCCACATGGTAATTGACCTATCCAGAGAATTCCTAATTGTCTTTGAAACATCAAAATAGGATGAGGCTTTCCCAATCAACTTATCCACCGCTGAATATACAAGAATGGTACAAAGAAGGTAGATCCCAGTACGCAGCATGAATTTTGCTATCGAATTCAGTCCCACTCCGATCATTGCCAAAAGGGAAACCAGAATGGGAACTAGAAGATCCGCAATGAAGTTGCCTAGCAGCTTGCCAATTTGTGTGAATATTGAGGAATAACTTGCAGTGTTCAGAACT
>JAJRZD010000003.1 GCA_024275415.1 archaeon | reverse complement strand
TGGATGCCTGTTTTGGATGATGTAAGGACTGTAGCCCCATAATCCATCAAGGCATTGTGCCAGTCACTTGCTCGTCCTCTCGGCAGGATGTCCTCAGCTATCCGCTGCAACTTGAGGGCACTCGAGCGCTCATCTGCGAAACCGGAAGCGATTAGCACTCGTCTGATATTGGTATCCACGGCGGCCAAGTCCATGTTGAACGCGAAGATGAGGATGGAGCGCGAGGTGTACGAACCGATTCCCTTGAGCTTTCTTAGACCTTCCACAGTTTCAGGAAACTTCCCTTGTCGGTGTATCTCCTTTGCAGCATCACGCAGCCAGATTGCCCGGCGGTTATATCCCAGACCACTCCATGCCTGTAACAGCGGTTTTGTTCCAGCCTCAGCTAATCTCCCAATGTCCGGGAAAGCTAATATGAACTCTTGGAACTTGGGGATGACGCGACTCACCTGTGTCTGCTGGAGCATGACCTCAGAAACCAGAACCCTGTAAGGCGTCGGGCTCTCTCTCCAGGGGAGATCCCTCTTATTGTTCTCCCACCACCGAAATATCCTATCATGGAACAACTCCACTCTCGCTGGGTCTATGTCCGGTTCCACACTCATAATATTTCGCGCTCTGTTGATGCTGGATTGGGTTGTGACTTCTCGATTAGAGAATATCGTTGTATGTCTTTCGTTCCCGACGAAAAACAGGTTTATAGGACTGTTTGCCCGAGAATACACGGACAGTGGTATTGAATGAAAACGAAGAAGATTGTTCTATCGCTAACGCAGGGACAGCGAGAACACGTCAAGATGTTGACAGGTTTTGGTCCCGCCCGCCTGACAATTGAGTTCGACCCAAGAGGCGAGATACCCTTCGGGAAGCCATGGTCACTAAAGATGACATCGAATGCCGTGCGATTGACCGATGATCAGAAAGCGCAGCTCAAGGAGGAAATAGGTGAGAGCTACGACTATCTCAAGGTCTCAAAGTCCACCGTTGATGTCTGGAGGAAAGGATAAAGGAGCGAGAATCGCTTCTTTAGCACAGTAGTGTGCTATTCTCACTCATCAGGACATAAACTCCAACGGGAATCGCCTAGGATCTTGGACACTCCTCTATGAAGGTGCCTTATCATGGTTCTAGGTGGCTACGGACTCGCAGCCGAATTCTCTTATGAGAACGTATGACTCACCACATTTTTTCAATAGGTGTAAGAGAGTCCTGCTGGAACTGTGGTCAATATGGCCTCATTTCCATCACCCCAGATGAAAAGGATTCGTGAGTAGAGCCCAGTGCCTGCTTCAATTGTGGGCGAGAAGATAGAACTCCTGTCGTTCATGTACGTGATCACGAAGCTTTGTCCTGGGTTGATGACTATTGGCACCAATGTTTCAATGGTCTGCACAAGTTCAAGTGTGACTAGGGGCGTGAATGTTCCGTTGAAGTAGATGGTCGCTCTCGGAGCTCTCAAGTCTTCAATTGAAGTATTTCCATTGTTTGTTATGTTAACGGATATCAAGACATAGAACGGAGGATCTGGATCCACAGGCGGCATGAAGTCCTGCCAATACTCCGCTTCCGCCCAGATCACAACATCGCCGGAGGTCACGGCCATAGTCTGGGTTCCAGGCAGTTCATCTGGAGGTGGTACTTGTTCCAATAACGGGGTTCCAAGGATGGTCGCTGCACCGCCGATTCCCACAACAGCAAGAACAACTATTACCACGGCAAGGAACTTTCTATCTATCATTTCCATCGAACCTGCATCAAGATCCATACTGATTTAAGACCACAGTTTCGAACATGGTGTCCAGTCTGTAGAACACTATTGTCCGTCTGTTGTCATGTCAAGCAAAACTGTGATCCAATCGTGCAGCGGGAGCTACTCAAGCGCCTCTACCTTGTCTTCCATCTTTCTCGGCTTGTCCCGACGGTCATCAATCCTCAACAGGGTTGACACCCTTTGAGCCCCCGCCTCGAACATCTTTTCATGGGCCGCCTTTGTCACCTCAAGTACATGGTCTATACTATCAGCTTCAATTATCGAACTCATCGGCGTGTGGAGAACTCTGATCCCATGGTAACCGTCTATCACCTTGACCGATTCCTTGACATATTTGCTCAGGCTAGTCCCGACCCCAAATGGGGCAATCACAAGTTCTGCTATGACCTTTGTATCTTTGGGCTTTTCCTCTGCCATGTGCACCACCTGCCTATAACAGACACTCGTTTGGCGTTAAACATTTCATTTCACGCACTCCTTAAAGAATCAGGGGAAGCATTTAAGACCCATATTGCAATATATCTGGAACTTAGGTGCGTGCGTTGCGGAGGAAGAATAGAATACTTCTTACCGTGCTGATGACCGGTGCACTAGTCCTCATGGCGCTCCCAGTTCAACCCGTTGAGGCATTCGCTAATGACGGGGTGAACCAGGTGAGCTACCGTGGGTTGCTGCCAGGTGACATTGTCATCCTTGGCACTCCGGGATCATTCTTTGACTACTTGATCCCTGGGGACTACTCGCATACTGTGATTTATTGTGGACTGGTTCAGCAAGGCGAACAGATATGGGATCGTACCAACAAAGTTTGGATGGCCCCTGGAACCCCCTATGTCATTCATTCTACGAAGAGTGATTCACAGGGCAACGGATTTGGATATGATCGGTGGGATGTTGCTGTAAATGCACATGCTGAGGATGCTCTTGTCCTCCGCGTGCTCAAAGGCAATGGCGTTCCCCTGACAAGCTCTGATAGAGCAGCAGTCATCAATTTCCTCAAGTCACAGCTTTCGGGCGGGACTGACGGCTATCCCGTGGGACCAGCCTATGATTGGGGATGGACATCAAAACAGGTCTTCGCTTCGGAAACGAACCCCCTGTCTGGTGTCAAGGGATACTACTGTTCAGAGGCAGCTTGGGCAGCTTACACCTATGTCCTCGGGATTGACCTTGATGCAGAAACAAGCACACTTGGTCTTGGCGTATCCCCAGACGACCTATGGCACAGTCAATACACTTCTGTCATCGCAGGAGAAGTAGGTTCGACGACATGGTCTGCTGCATCTGGACTCTACAAGTTAACAGTCTTCATCGACGAGATCTATTATGACAACGACTACGACCCATGGCCGAAAGGCGCAGGTGAGGAATACATCAAGACTTTCGTTGGTGACGGGATTTTCCCGACTGCCCAAGGCTTTCCTGGTAGCGGCAAAATTGGTGAGACCCCTGATGGATATTGGTCCAGAAGCGGCTCTGGCGCCCTAGACTGGAACAAGTACACCTACTCTGTCGTCAACTACTGGCGCAGTGTGAAGGTTCGCGTAGAGGCTTGGGAAGAAGATAGCATCGATAGTGATGACCAGTATCCAGTATTCCAATGGTATTGGAGTGCTTCTACATGGCATCAATATGTTGGCAACGGATGGTATTGGTCAGGTTATCGCGTAGACCTTGGTGATTGCAGGTACACCATCTATTTCCGTATCGATTATGTGGCTTGGTAGTTATCTACCAAGCGCCTCCCTTTTTTTCACCCCCTGTTTCTTGTCTTCTTTAAGAATCCGAATGATTTTTTTGAAGTATATACTCGATTATTCATCAGGGACATCATCAAACTTGAGTGCTACTCATATCAACAAGGTGGGATTATGAAACGGGATGAATCGGAGAGCCGCTATCTGACTCTGTTTGAAGACTCCCCCGTGGGACTTTGGGAAGAGGACTTCTCAGGGGTCAAGCGGTATCTAGATGATCTCAGAAACGCTGGAGTCAACGATTTCCGCAAGTATTTCGAGGAGAACCCTCAAGCAATCCTGAAGTGTGCGGATCTAGTGCAGATCAAGCGTGTGAACAAGGCTACACTCCAACTTCAGGGCGTGGAGAAAGAAGAGGATCTCCTCGGTAGCCTTGGTGATATCCTGATTGAGGATGCAATGGAACTTTTTCGTGGTGAGGTCTTGGCGCTTGCGGAAGGCAAGTATAGGTTCGAGTCCACCGTTGTCATATCTACCGTCACCGGTAAAACAAGGCACATCCTCTTTAACCTGTCAGTCCCCGAGGAATTCCGTGACTCCCTTGAGATGGTCATCATCTCGATGCTTGATATCACTGACGCAGTCATGGCAAAGGCAGAATTGGAAAAGGCACTGGAAATGGCCGCCTTTTACAATGACTTGATGGCACACGATCTCTCCAACATGCACCAAGGCATCGTTTCGAGCATGGAACTACTGCTGCACAGCGGCAGACTACCAAAGGACTTGGAGCCCTTCGTAGAAGCAGCGCTCTTGCAAAGCCAGAGAGGAGCTGCAATCATCCATCATGTGAAGAAGCTTGCGGCCATTGATCAAGGAACGAACGAATTGAATGCTGTGGATCCATATTTCTCACTGGCAACAGCAATTGAGATGGCTGGAAGCACATTTCCCCAGAAGGAGGCGAGCTTTGAAACCAACCTGAACGAGGGCGAATACTTGGTCACTGCCGATGAGTTCCTTGTCGATGTTTTTTACAACCTCTTTCACAACTCCATCCAATACGATCCCTCTCACAGAGTCAGTATCACTGTATCAGTCGAGAAGACAGACGATGACTCTTTGCTTTTCCGAATTATTGACCGTGGACCAGGCATCGATGACTCGAAGAAGCAATCGATCTTTTTGGAGCCGGAGCCTTCACGGAAACATATCAGCGGGATTGGACTGACTCTCGTCAAACGCATCGTCGAGCGTTATGGCGGCAAACTGCAGATAGAGGACACTGTTGAAGGCGATCATTCGCAGGGCACATGCTTTGTCTTCACAATCCCTCTTTGCAAATAGTGTTACAACTATCAGTCCCATCAATTCCACTACGTCCTCAAGCCCAATGATATATTCTCTGCTACATTAAATAGAAATTCCAGAATTCCCCTCTCAATTTTTCTCCCCTCACTATCTGACGAATGTTACATGCATTAAATTTATATAAACTAGATTTATGTGACACACATGAACCAAGAGCATATCGAACGTCTTGAGAATCTTCATAGGTTCTGTAAGGAATCCCCTGAGAAGGCCCCTTGCTGTGTGCCTTATGAGAGGCGTCGTGAGCTCATCCAGTCGTTCAGCGATTCTTTCACCTCACTTGGTGGCGACATATTCACCGCAGGGATACGCACAGGCATCATCTTGTTCCTTTTAATGATCGGCGAGGCATGTGTCTGCGAGTTCCAGGCCGCGTTGAATGAAACTCGGCAACCATTGATCTCGCACCACCTTCGGAAACTGAAGGAGGCAGGATGGATTGTTGGCGAGCGTCGTGGAAGGTGGACGTATTACACCCTTTCTGAGAAGAGGAAGGACTCACTGCTTCATCTCATTGATTTACTTGTGGAGAACTGACTATGGCTGTTTCATTCATGATCGCACTTGAGGATACGCCTGAAATATACGATCACTCATTTGACCATGTACTCGGCGGAAGAGCAGCAAGGATTCGGGAGAGGATTCTCGACTATGTGACACCCGGAATGAAGGTGTTGGATATCGGCTGCGGGCCCGGACTATTCGCACTTGAGGCATCGAAGAAAGGTGCACTTGTCGATGCCATCGACGCTGATAAGGACATGATTGCATTCGCAAAGACGCGGGATCCGGAAGGGGGTGACCTGCCAAACTTCATCCATCAGGACATCCTTCGATTAGGCGAGGAGCAGGACAAGGCTGGTAGCGAATCGACCAATGTGCAAGATAAGTACGACCTCATCGTGAGTACGTTCCTTCTGTCCGAGCTGAAACCGTCCGAGAGATACCTGCTCATGCGCATCATAAGGAGTCACCTGAAGAAGGATGGCATATTTGCGGTCGCCTCGGAAACACTCCCGCTGGGCCGGTCTGACAGAAGGATATTCTGGAGAAATCGACGGAAGGCGGAAAAAGAGTCTGGAAGGCGCCTTCCACCGCCAGTCGTCAATCTGGAGCAAATCATCAGTGGTTCAGGACTAGAGGTCGAGCTGAGCGAGATGTACGGTCCTGAGATAACTTTCATCGTCGGGAGGAAAGGTGAACACGCGCCTAGCAACCCACACCGATTCCCTGAGCGTGCCTTTCATGGTGTGAAAGCAAGAGGTAGGATATGGTACAATCATCTTACTGGTAGTTGGAGAGGTATTACTGTCCAACCGGGACTGTACAGGGCTGGGGCGCCTGATGCTGACAGTCCGGTCATAGTGACCGCCAATTATGAGCTGACCTACTACACTGTCATGCGTACGTTGGCAAGGGATGGTGTCGATGCATGGGTGCTTGTGTGCGATACCGATGGCATCAATGTCTGGTGTGCAGCACGCGGCACCCACTTCGATAGCGACGACCTCGTCCATATGATCAGGCTCACTGGGCTGAATGAGGTCGTGAATCACCGCGAGTTGATACTGCCACAGCTTTCAGCTGCGGGGATGGATCCGCGAGAGATAAAGGAAAGGACTGGTTTTCGAGTCCGGTATGGTCCGGTCAGGATCAAAGACCTTTCGCAATGGCTACAGCTTGGCAAACCGCGACCGAAGCCTCGGGAAATGTCCACAGTGACCTTCAACCTGCGAGAGCGGATGGAGATGACGGTCGCCCACATCCCGTTCCTGTTCGCCGTCCTCTTGTGGAAACCACTGGCTGTGCTACTCGTAGGACTCCTTGCCGCGAACTCGTTCTTCTACATCTTTCTCCAAGACCTGTTCCTATTGACCTTTGAGCCAAGCATATCGTTGCTCTTCTTGCTGTTCCAGTTCGTGTTCGCATTGCTTGCCAATGCCCTTCTCCTAGGCATATTATTCCCAATCCTCCCATCTCGTGAGAACTCGTTCCTTAGACGGGGGGCCGGCTTCGCTGTGCTCACGGTTCCTGCGGCACTGCTTACCCTGCTATTCCTTGGCGCACCTTGGACAGTGGTGGTCAACTGGGTGGCTGTTCAGTTCATCCTCTCAATCACGCTGACCATGGACTTCGCAGGGATGACCTCGGTGAGCGACCCGAAATCCATAAGGGCAGAGTATCCCTATATGTTGCTGACACTGATACTGGGAGCAGCCTTCCTCGTCGCGTTCAATGTGCTTGTGTTCCTATTCGGATGGTGATATGATGACAGTCGTTACTCAAGAACAACGGACCGATGTGATCTACGACCCCTCGGCATGTAACAGGTGCGGGATGTGCGTAGAGGTGTGCCCTTTCAATGTCTGGGAACTGCCAGAGCGCGGTGCTGCGATGATGGCTCGTCCTGAGGACTGCACGAACTGCACTGCCTGTGCTAAGAACTGTCTGGGCGACGCTATCTCTGTCACGAACTTCGGCTGCGGGTGCATCTGGAACCAGATTGCCCGGATGCTATCCAGGACAAAGGACTCGGATGTGGGCGCCGGTTCGGAAGATGAGGCATGTGCGACGGATTCTGGATGCGACAACACGAGCAGCGGATGTTGTGGATAAGCAATCTTCACTCGACGACCAGCTTCTCCCTTTAATTAATGAAAGTACCCAGTCGATGACTCTTGCCTCCGTAAAGAAAGCCGAACATCCTCAATTCGGTTTGATAACGACTGGGGATTTCAGATTCAATCGCCCAATGTATTCATTGACCGAGTCACTATCAGCATGATTTGTGAAGTCGATATTGCCCACCTTCATTGTATTCAGACGTGATTGTGCGTAACTGGGTACAAGAGGCATTATCTCGGTGTTCTTGAATTTGTTCAAGACTTTTCCCTAGAATCACAACTGAAGAAAGTCTGTACGATGATTCTTGCAGTGTTTTCCATGCTTCTTTAAACTGATATTATGCTCTAAATTGGAATAAGGTGATGTGATTTGCGTTCAAATGATGGTTTCTCTTCCTTGCAGATGTAGTGTTGACATCACATCTGGTCAATATATGCCCTCACTCTCATTGCAGCACCGAGGGGGTCTTCCTTCACCTCGCATTCCCAGATGGTGAATACTTTCCAACCCATATCCTCGAGCGCCTGCCGTTTCTTTTCATCACGCGCCACATTTCCCTCGAATTTCGTATTCCAGTCCTCGGTGTTCGACTTTGGGAGCAATATGTTTCTGACGATTCGATGGGAATTATCAAAGTGTCAGTTAATCAAGGCGGTACACACCCTCAATTAGCTAGATTTTCCCGGGAATGATAGGAATTTACCCAAATCGTAGGCTCTGTGGAATAAGTCGAGCGAAGAAATGAAAAATCACATTCGAACCTTGGATAATGTGAAAAATCTGACGCCCTGAAGGAATCTGACTCGAAAATTAACACTTCAAATATCGGATAATGGACTTTTTCCACAGAGCCTCAGTAATTAATATATAGAATAGAAATATCTGCACCCACCTTGGAAAGCTTGGGCGCATACAGACCTTGGAAATGTTCTTTCATTATTGTTGTAAGCTCGGTTTTGAACTGACTGTTTTCCTTGCTTACGATCAATTGAAGAAATCTGACCGAGTTATCAATTACATATTGCCGCCGTTTCTGAAAATCATCTTCGACTCGTTGTATTTCTTTTTCATTAATTTTCTTTATATATTTCAATTCGATTAGCAAGAATAGATTTTCATTTCTAAATAAAGCGAAGTCAATGAATGCACTATTTGAAATCGGATATTCTGTTATGATGTTCCATTCACAACTAGACAGGTTCCCAATTCTGGCACATAGGCGGTTATATAATGCTGTGTAGAGCGCACACTTGATGTCACTTTCTGTTTTCAACCAAGGATGACCCCTTAATGCAGAAAACGATTTGTAGACTTGCGATATCATTTCATTCCCAGAAATAGTTCTAAGGCGCAATGAGCCTTACTCTCCCAGTTCTTTTGATATGAGTACCTTCGCTATTTCTGTTGCTGATGTATCATCTGGAAGCCCAAGTTTCTTAAGGAGCTTCTCTTTATTGTCAATACTAAGACTTAGCGTTGCAGTTTCAAAAACAGCGCTCGCTTCAGTTACACGCTTCGCTATGAAGTCATAATTCAGGTGGGCAGGATCTGGAGCCTCAGTCAAACCGAAATTTGTGGATTCAAAAACCTCGTTTATAGATTTTGAGAAGAATCCAATCAGAAAATCCTTTGGTTCTAGATCAAAACTATTATCATTAACTTTCTTGAGAAAATCCTTTATCTTGCTTGCTTTGTTTAATCCAAAAGGTAGGTTGGTACTGGCCTTTATTGATTCAAAGCCATAGTGCGGAATTTGATCCAAATCATTGTCAAAGGAGTGAGTTTCTGCGACACTCCTAAGGAAATCATCTTCAACCTCCTGGAAATATCTTCTTAGTTTTTCCAATCGGGCACTAGCATCCATCGAGAGCCACTTGCTTGAAAAGAAGTCAAGTTGCGTTTCAATGACTCCTTCGCAAATTTGACTATATGGAAAAATAACATGATATACGATATTCAATATCTCATCATGGAAGATATTATTAGGATTATATCGGTTCTTCAATGGTGCGGCCCATGGTATGAATTCGGCTTGTCCCGGTTTGCATTTAAAGAATAATAATGCTACTAGACGGTATAATGGAGGCCCATATTTTCTTATGCGACTTCGTTTTCCAGGAACTTGCACTCCTATGCCAATTATGCCGTCTTGGATTGGATTTGGAGTAAACAATCTATCATTGCCATACATGTATACACCACCCAAATCCCTGCTTCCATGCCGCAGAATGCCAACAACCATGATTAGATCTACCTCGATTTCTCGACCATATTGATCTGAACTCCGGAGCGAATGTTCAATCTGAACAGGAGAATAATCTGGCATCCACAAAAACTCGTGTCTTTCTTCAAGAGTCTTCAAAGTAAAAGAAGGGGTTATCTGTATCACTCTATCTCCAAGCAAGTCCTCCAAAGTAACTTTGACATCAATACCCTCTTCAGCATAAGATTCGAGTCTAAAGGAGTATATTCTTCCTAGATACCTTGCTATTTCATCCAGGTCTGCTTTTTGCGCTCTCGTTTTTAAATTCTGAAACTTGAAAATGGTTGTTCCTTCTTCCATATCCTCTGCACGATAGACCTTAACATCCCATGTTCTGTAATATGGACTACTCTTCTTCAACCATCCATTAGGGAATCTTATACATATTGGTGTATCACCTGAATGATAAGTGAAAATGTCGATGCTATCAGCAATTACAAAGCAAGCAATCTTAGATCCCTGTCCCCATGCACCAATTGATGTGGACTCGGCGACAGCAGAATCCCCTAGTCGTACAAGCGGGATTAGCTCTTCACGTGCTACTCCTCCACTGTTCTCTTTAAGAATAATCTCACTAAAACCATCTTCATTGTCCGAACTGAAATAGAACGTTATCTGTATTGATTCTTGACCTGATGGTTTTCCTTTTCTCTCAAAATTATCAAATATGTTATCAACAAGCTCGGCGAATGCTTCACCTATTGCACATTGTTCGCTCAACTTCTCTAGGGTGTTTTTCAGCGGTGTAGCATCAATTTCTTCTTCAAGGTGTTCCTCAGTGCATTTTGGTGTTAACTCTAGACGCTTATGCTCCATTTTAAGAAAGCTCAAAGGCACATGTTCCAACCAATCTCCCCATCTTGGTATTATTTCGTCAATTTGCCACTCATTTTCTGCAAGAGATCTTAGAATTATCTTTTGGGCACCTTGACTTTGTTTCTTCCAATATTCCATTGATTCAGCATATTCTTTTTCATTTCCACCAAGTGCCATTGAACCTACTATCCTACCTCTTTATCCTTGTCACCCTACTAGTGATACAGTAGTGTCCCACATTGTGGATTTTAGTTTTTCTCTTCTGTTTTCCTGTTTGAGGAATCACAGGAGATGTAGGACAGCCTCCTTTTTAACATGGTGCTCCATACCTCCTTGGAGTGTCGTACAGATCCCAGAGTGGCTTGTATCCCAGGGGCGAGTGAGGACGTTCCCTGTTGTGATATTCGTCCAGTCCCTTCCCCATCCGCTCGCGCTCCTCCTGTATCGTCCGGTGAATCCGCTCCACCTTCCTCGGGGTCTGGTTTCTCCTGACCCGGATATGTTGTACCCTGTCCTCTATGCACCACCTGTGGAAAGCACACACCCCTCCTCTCACAGACACCGCACCTTTGTCTGCCAGTGCCTGAAGGGGCATCCCGTACCTCTTCACCGCAGCCCTCATGGTGTCCAGGATCACCTTGGAACTGGCACTCTCACACTCCACACTTGCGACCAACAACCCGCTCGCATCGTCCACTATGTCCGACCTCCACAGGATCCTACCACTCCTCTGGTAGGGGCCCTTGAAGTCCAGCTGCCACAGCTCGTTCCGCCTCTTCCATGGCCATGCCCTGTTGTGTTTCCTCCTCTGTTTCTGGGATCTCACGAAACCGCTGCCGTTCAGGAAACAGTAGACCGTCATGTGAAAAACATTGATACCTTCCCTCCTCGACAGAGCCTTGGTCTTCAAAGAACCATACCCCAGTTTCCTGTGTGCAAGGATCCTGTGTAGGAGCTCGTCGGTGAGGACGGTTCTTGGACTGTGAGGTGCGGTGAACCTGGGTCGCAGGCCCTCTTGCCCTCCTTCGGAGTATGCCTTGCGCCAAGGATAGACGGAGAATCTCGAAAGACTGAAGACCATGGAGGCGGTAGTCACAGATCTCTTAAGAGAATACTTCACAATTCGTTCTCGACGAGTCATGGAGATCATTATTCTGATCGCATTTACATGTGATGATCTCCTGTGACTCCCACTTGTTTCAAATGTTTTGTTACCTTACACATTGAGATTCGTGTAGATGAATGATTTATTGCAATAACCTCCATTTATTGCAGTAGTATGATAATCCAAACATGTCATCATCCGTTCTCATTGTATCTATTCAAGAAGGTTCTGATCTTACGTATAATGCCAGTTATCTTACTACTCGAGTTCGAACCTGTTTCACAAAAACGGTATATCGTCACGAACAGGCCCATTTAATCAAGTATGAATGCTATTCGAATGTTTCACTTATTTCCTCTAGTGACTTAGCAAGCCATTCTTCGAACTCGCGCATCCGAGACACGAATTCGATAGCGATTCTCTCGGGCGCATGCTGTTTCATTTCCCATTCCACGAATCTACTTCTTTCAAGCCTTTTAATAAATGATACATCGCCATAAGGTTCTGCAGATTTAGAAAGGTAGAACGGAAAGATAACCTGAATCAAGTATGAATCGTCTAAAATGTCTTTTAGAAAATCGTACAATTTGAGGCGAAACTCATCTTTAGAACCCCAGAGTAGTTCTCTATTTTCCCTTATCCATATCATCAAGAGTGCATGCCTAAGACGAGATGCTTCTTTATCAATTCTTACATTGAACTCGTAAGATCCCATATCATTCGTATTGACCGACGATGGTAATTCTTTTGCCCTATAGAAACCATAGAAAACACACATAAGAAGGATATCCGCAAGGCGAGGGATGTGTGATAAATAATCCTCAGAGTTGGACTCGACGTCTTCTTGTCTAACTTTCTTCTCTCTAACCTTGAGGAGTTCAACTAATTCCATTGGCATACTTACATTACCTGTTAATCGCATGTCTATTCTCTCGGTTGGTTTTTTATGGTTTTGAATTTCGCTGGCTTTGCAAACTTCTCTGCAAAACCCCCAAGCTCTGTTGGGAGACATAGAAGAATAACTTGTGAGTGATTATTTGCCAAGTGTTCTGCCAAAGCAGGTCTATGAGTCCCTACATTTCCTACTGGGGTATCTATGATGATAGGACTTACCTGGCTCATGGCTTCTGCAAAGAGATATGACAGGATAAGGCGTCCTGAATACCCTCCAATCTCAGCACTATAAAATCCCTTTTCGCCTAACATCAGTCCGTCTTTTTCAGAGAGCTTTGCGGTAAATTCTTTTCCAAGGATGCTGGAAGCTGCTCTCGAAATGACTTCTCCTATTACTTCTATGGTTCTTGCTCTCATTCTGTCATGGGCCTCATTAAGAGCAATCTCTAATCTTTCGATTTCGTCAAGTAGAGGTTTGTTCTTCTTAAAGGCATCACTCTTTTGAATTATCTGCTCAACTTCGTGCTCAAGAATAGCTTTATAGTCCAATGCATCTTTTAGGTATGAACGACTTTCAATGAGCTTGCCATTGAACTCCTCCCGTTGTCTTGCCTTTTCAGCTCGTTCCTCGAATAAATCCTCATCTTCTTTGCTTAGAGAAATCCTTTGATACTCATTTTCAATCCGTTTCAGCTTCTGGACTTCAGATTGTATCTTTCTTCGGATTTCTACTACATCATAATTACTGTCCTCCGAAACAACCTCGGAAGTTAGAAATGTTTGAACTTCATGTGGTGCTATCTGCATACCAAGTTTCTTGACTCGTTCTATGGATTTAGAATCTAGAGGTCTACCACAAATCTGACATATGGGAGGATCTTTCAAACATTCAGTGATGAGATCCGTGTGATATGGGTCCGGAAAACGCCCTCGTTCGCGAACCAGCTCCTTAATCTGCATTACCAGGTGATGGTTTTGTGGTTCCATCCATATTCTGCAGTTTTTGTAGACCTCTCCTCTCATCTGTTCGATTTGCTTCTTCGAAATAATTAGTTCATGTTCAAGAACCGCTTTTCGTCTAATCGTATCTGATTCTGCAGATCTTATTTTCTCAGTGAGGTTTCTTATCTCATCATCAAGCTTGTCTACCTCCTGTTCGTAAACAAATATTCCATCATTTAGTCTATCGATCTCATCATTATGAGATGCAAGCTCGAATTTTTTTGATTCCAGCTTTTTTTTCAATGATCTTTGAACTCGATCAGTTAGTGTGACTGATGATTGGGTCAACAAGTTATCGCGTAGGTCGTCAAGCCTCCTGAGATACAGCTGAACTAGCGAGTGTGTTGTACGCTGTCTGATAAGGTCAATCAACCGTTGTACTTCAGAGGTGGCCATCCTTATCATTTCTCTGGCCTTTTCACCATCAAAGCAGAAGTAATCAGCAGATACTCCAAGCCTAAACTGCGCGTTAAGGAATTCGTTTACTTTATCTCCTTGTAGTACCGGTTTCCCTCGATTGATCTCAAGTGTATCCCTTATGCTGAATATGATATCCCCCCGTGTTTTTTTATCACCTGATCTTGTTCTATCATGTTCTCCAATTGTTTCGCGAATAAACTTGTAATGGTTTCCCTTATCATCCTTGAATTGAATCTCGATCAAGCATTTCTGTTTGCCTTCAACCTCGAAATCGAGAATATGGGCTGGATCCGCCCACATATGTCTGAATTTGTACTTGGCATCGCTTTCCTTAAATCGGAAGCACCATCTAAGAAGCTCGATCGTGGTTGTTTTGCCTGTGTTGCCATCCATCACAAAAACTGAATGCTCTTCGTCGCCCATATCTAGCTTGAAGTGTCTCCCGCGATACCCTGAAACAGTTATTGAGAGGAATCTGATACTCATTATGAGCGTCTCCCAAGGACTTTTTTCTTTACATCATCAAGTGTCATGTCCTTAATCTCGCCTGACTTGACAATCTCGAAGAGAGGATTTTCAGACAAAGATTCTAACATAGATCCAAACTCACGTTCCAATATTATTTCGATTTCCTGTTGGATATCGATCTTGTCGGCTGTCACTTGATCTTCCTCACTGAAATTGCTGTAAGTGTAGCATATCTTTCTTGTTCCATTTCCAAGATATTTCCATTTGTATCACAAAATACTATATCAAATACTTTCGCGACATCATCAGGGCGCATTTTATCGTATCTTATTGCTCTACCAACTTTTTGGATCCAATCTCTTTCAGATCTATGCGACCCGTGAAGAATGATCATGGCGATACTTGGAAGATCGAATCCCTCTGCTATCATCTGCTCTGCAATAAGGCAGAATCCCTTGTTGGATCTAAACCGTTCCATTGCGTAGTCCAAGTATCTCTCGGGTTGATGAGAATCATATACATAGGCAGAGGAATCGGGATTCCAAAGTTTATGATTTGTAATATAGTTACGGATATTTTCCGCAATCTCGTTCCTTTGCACAAATATGATTGTATTTTGGTTGTTGATCAAGCTCATCGCATCATCTAGGAGGGATCGTAGCGCCCTAACTCCACTTTCAGTTCCCCGTACGAATCTCGCTCTCTGAATAGATGCTCTACCTACAGACTTCCCATCTATATCAATGCTTCCTGACTGGATTGCTATATACTTTGATAGTTGTTTGAAGCGTTTCATCTCTTGATCCGATAATCTACAGAAGACCGGATAATACTCAACTTCCTTGAGAATGGGTGAATCATTTCTGTCATTCCATTGAGAATAGAACGGAGCAAGCTCGATGCTGAATTGCGAATCAGTCCCTCCACAGTATGACAAGTAGTCATCCAAAAGATTCTCATAAAATGTATCTATTGTTGCAGAAAGTCCGAGATGATAGTACTCGACACCATTATTCTCCAATTGTTGAGTAGTGCGAAACAGAGAGTCTAGTCTAGAGTATAGTCGATGACATTCATCCGCAATGATTAGAAACGGGACATTAATGATTGCAATCTCTCTTAGAATATAGTCAGAATAATCCCAAAACCGATTATAAAGCGTAACCAAAAAGCACCCCTCTGGAGCACCCAAGAATCCTGCAAGTGAAGAGTGGTCTGTACCTCCTTCGTATGCCTCCATACCTGCATCTTGAAGAATACCAATCCACTGTTGTATCAGCGTTTTTGTAGGAACAAGTATTACGGTTGCTAAGTTTGGTTTTACATTTTTCAGGTGCATAGCATAAACAAGTGCTATCTTTGTTTTCCCTGTTCCCGGCGGAATGTTTACAATGGATCTAGTACGTGTCGAGAGCCAATCGATAATGATCTTTTGGTGTTCCCATAACCCTTCCGTGATCTTCGAATCGACCACAAAAAGTGTCGAGGGCGGTCGTTTATAGACAAATGGCGGTGCTCCTTCAGTCTTTTTTAACGCACCTCTAGACATTGACAAAACCTCGCTCCAAATATGTGGAAGCTCGTCCGGAATTGGATCTCGAAAGACAGTAATAACTTCGAAGTTTTGATTCGATTTAGACGAGAAATTTGAAGACCCAACCCCTGCCAATGTACATTTTCCGTCTTTATGGAATGCATACACTTTTGCATGGATCAATAAGCGGTTTAATGAAACATAGTGGATTCGCAGATTTCCATTATTTATAAGTTCAACAATTCGGTTAGTATTTCTACCAGAGTGACTTATCATCTCATTGTTTGCATAAATGAAGACTCGTTCGAGGCTACTGTATGAATCGAATAGTGATAAGACATAATCAAGATTTACATTATAGCTCATACAATACAGCGTGTCCGATGCGATTTCTTCCAGCCCGATCTTGAGGAGATTATTGAGTGTATTCATGCCCATAAGCACTTTACTCATATCACTCACCATGCTCTACCGAAGACAATCGATTTCCAGCGAACTACAATAAAAATGTTCTTCACAGATCCCCCTGTACTCGACACTTCTGTTCATTGTTGCAGATATGGTGTTGATTTTTAAGTTGCGGGTTTATGCATTGACCTTAGGAAAGTACTTTACAATTCAGATATAGATGATACCACTGGAAAGAAAGGAAACCATCAAAAACCTAACTACATCGTCCACTTACAACTAATTGTAATATAGGACTTTAAGGAGCATTATTAAAACATACAAGAGGCAGGGTATTTGGTTATAATCGGAAGGCGATGCTTGTATGACTGAAGATAACGGTGCGGATACATTCTATCCGTTGCACGAAATGCGACTTAATGGCATCTACGATGAAATACGAAACCTGTATCTTTCTGATAACCGACCTTGGATTGTAGGATACAGTGGAGGAAAGGACTCAACTGCAACATTGCAATTTGTTTGGCTTGCCCTTTCAAGGCTCTCTCGAAAGGATCTATCAAAGCCTGTCTATGTAATTACTTCTGACACTCTTGTTGAGAATCCTATCGTCCTGAAACGAATACATCAGTCAGTCGAAAACATGCGAAAGGCTGCCAAAGAACAAGCATTGCCTTTCAAAATAGAAATTGTATATCCGGATAGATCCCAAACATTCTGGGTTAATTTAGTAGGACGAGGATATGCAGCGCCCACTCGCCAGTTTAGATGGTGTACAGACAGACTGAAAATCCGACCTTCCAATAAATTCATCGAGGATCAAATCGCATATCATGGCGAGGTGATCATTGTACTCGGAGTTAGAAAAGGAGAGAGTGCTACGCGTGATCAAGTTCTCAGCCTTCGAAAAACAAAGAGAATGAATCTATATTCACACTCGAATTTTTCTGGAGCATACGTTTATGCACCAATAAGTGAATTCTCATTGGAAGATGTTTGGGGCTATCTTCTTCAACAGAAATCTCCTTGGGGTGATGATAATTATCAGCTGTTATCACTATATCGCGATGCACAAGATGGTGAATGTCCCTTGGTTGTAGACCGAAGCACGCCTTCTTGCGGAAACACCCGATTTGGGTGCTGGACATGCACTGTTGTTTCTAGAGACAAATCGATGGAAAACCTAATTGACTCCGGCATGGACTGGATGGAACATCTTTTAGTGCTACGAGATTACCTCTATGAAACCACAGAACCAAAAAACAAACACAAGTTCAGAGACTATAAGCGACGAGATGGACGAGTCCTTTTCAAGACTAACGATCATACAACAATTGCTCGTGGTCCTTACACATTTGAAACATGTAAAAAGATCCTGCACGATTTGCTGGAGATTCAAAGGAACTTTGTCAGAAATCAAATTGATTTCCAAGTGATATCTGATGAGGAACTCCACGAGATCCGAAGACTCTGGAGAATCGAGCGTAGTGATTGGCAAGACTGTCTTCCAGATATATACAGAGATGTTATGAAGTCCGACCTGGAATGGAAAAAGGATGATATTGTATCATTTCATCCAGAGGACGAGTCCCAACTTCACTCAATTTGCACGAAATATGGTGTTCCGGTTGGTCTAATCAAGAAGATACTTGATTTGGAATCGCTTTCACAGGGATTATCTAGAAGAAAGAACATTGCAAAAAAGATTGATAGAATATTCTCTGAAGAGTGGCGATCTGAGGAAGAACTCATTGCATTACAAGAAACAGGGGATAATCCATGAAACTTCTACGGGCAAGACTTAACAACTTCGGGATATATTCAGGCGATATCATTATAGATTTTGTTTCATCAAACAACACTGCTAGGGCTCCTGAGGTTGTTCTATTTATGGGGAATAATGGTTCAGGAAAAACCACCCTTTTCGAAGCAATCTCCCTTTGCATTCTGGGGCCTTTTTTCTCAGGAAAAAAAATGCCTTCAAAGGATTATCGAAATCACCTAATGAACAGAATTCATGCTGATTCCTCAAAGAGGAACACAACCGCACAAATCAAGACAAGATTTTCCTATACTGAAGCTGGACGTACATATCAGATCGAAGTTTCTAGGTCTTGGTCGATTAGGAAGGATACGATTTCAGAGAATTTGCAAGTATGTGTAATTGATGAGAGCGGGCACATGGATTTTATCACAAATCCTCAAGAGTTTCTCCTCAACTTGTATCCCATTGGCTTATCACAACTGGTTTTTTTCGATGGTGAAAAAATAAAGGAATTTGCCGAAACATCCAATTCTCATGCACTCTTGAAAGACGGATTCCATGCAATAACCGGCATCGATTTGGTGAAACGGGCACGAAAAGATGTAAGTCTATATCTATCCAGTTTGGATAAGACAAAATCAAGCAGCCTTCAGAAGGAGTATCAACAAGTTGTAAGCGAAATTGGTCTAATTTCACAGAAAATTGAACACACAAAAGAACTAATCAAAAGCATCAAGTTAGGACTCAGCGACTCTCTGAAAAAAATATCTGAAATTGAACAGCGTCTAGCAAGAGAAGGGTCTGGTTTTGCAAAGGATCGGCAAAAGAAAATCCGTATTGTGACCCAACTAGAACACCAAATTGAATCAATAAAAAAGGATATTGCTGGACTGGCTGAAGGAATTCTGCCATTTTCATTCTGTCCAACTTTATCTAAGAAACTCAAGACTCAGCTGAGGAATGAATTAGATTTTCTTGCTTTTCAAGACCGAAAAGAGGCAATTCAAGATGTTCGAGGAGTACTTGCTTCTGCATTTAGCAATGCATCCATCTGGGATATTGAGATTGATGAGGAACGCAGAACCAACATCTATACACGCATCAATCACATTCTTGAGTCTATGCTCACTACCCCTGAAAGCATAAGTGAGATTAGGCATAATCTGAGTAAATCTGAAAGGTATCTGTTTATAAGACTGATAGACGATTTACAGGACTTCGGTTCAACTAAACTTCAGGAACTTGTAAATGAGTTGAATGAAAAGACGGAGATCTTAGTGAAAACAAAGTCAGATTTGGAACGAGTCCCAGCAGATGAGGTCGTCAGACCATTGATTGAGGAACTTAATGCAAGATCGAGAAAATTATCACGGCAGGAATTGAAACTTGAATCCCTCCATGAACTGGTAAAGCTTCTAGAACAATCCATTGAAATCAAGGAACGAGAAAAAGCCAAGATTCTCGAACAAATCAGAAAAGAATCTTCTGAAACTCGGAAAGCCGGTCTAGCGGGAAATGCTATTGAGGTGCTACAGGAATTTGAAGACTATCTGCTACAGAGAAGAATCAAAGAGCTGGAATCTGTGTTCAAAGTTGTATTTAATAATTTACGACCGCCATCAAAGCAGATTGAACGAGTTGATATCGATGCAGAGAATCTTACTGCCAATCTTTACCGCAACAACACCGATTATACTGCAAGCTCGATGTTATCGGCCGGGGAAAAACAGCTCTATGCAGTAGCTCTATTATTATCGATACTTAGACTGTCCAATAGATCCTTTCCATTGCTTGTTGACACTCCACTAGCAAGACTAGACAGAAAACACCGAAAAAGTGTTATAGAGAATCTATTAAGCCTGTCATGTGATCAGCTGATACTCTTTGCCACCAATACCGAAATGACCAAATCAATTCGAGAAACCATTGCACCTCATATTATTCAGGAATATAAGATTCGATTCAATGGGAAAAAAGGATCAAGTTCATTGGTTGTTACTACGGGGGTTAGCACATGATCTCCTTTAAGAAAATCAAACTAAGTCAATCTGCAACCTCAAAAATAACAGTCCTGAAGCGCCGAACAGGTTTAAGACCTAATCTGCTATGTAGAATAGGACTGTGTTATTCATTAGAAACTTCCCACCTGCCGCCCACCGACTTCGATGAGAATGGACAAGAATTCAACAGGTATACCCTTACAGGTGAATGGGACAAGCTGTTCATAGCGTTATTGATTGAAAGAATGAAGAATGATGGAGTGGATCTTGAGAAAGAAGGATTACTCTATCTTAAGGCTCATCTGAATCGAGGGATTTCCTTGCTGCATAGCCGTATTAAGACTTTATCAGATCTTTTAAACTTGTATAAATCCTGAAGTGATCAAATCATGAATGACCTCAGTTTACCCATTTATTTGGACTACAACGCATCTACGCCAACAGATCCCAAAGTACTCGAGGAAATGATCCCTTATTTTTCCAGCAAGTTTGGCAATCCTTCAAGCATAGACCATTATTTCGGCTCTGAAGCCCAAAAGGGGGTTGCATTGGCCCGCGAACGTTTAGCTTCTCTCCTAGGATGTAATCCATCAGAGATTATTTTTACAAGTGGTGCCTCAGAAGCAGACAATCTAGCCATTATTGGATGCGCAAAGGCCAATCCTGAAAAGAGAAAAATAATTACAAGCGCAATTGAACACAAAGCTGTCCTCAGATCGGTTGAGTATCTATCAAAGAATGGCTATGAATCGACAATTTTGCCTGTGGATACATACGGTTTGGTTAGCCCTGATGATCTCAGAGATGCGATTGATGAAAACACACTCTTGGTTTCGATAATGATGGCCAATAACGAGATCGGCACCATTCAACCAATCGTTAAATTGGCGACGATTGCACATGAATTCGGCGCTTTCTTTCATACAGATGCTGCTCAAGGAGTTGGATATCTGAATGTTGATTTGACACAAAATGATATCGACCTTCTTTCACTTTCAGGTCATAAGATGTATGGTCCTAAAGGGATAGGTGCATTAGTTATACGGCGTAGATCCCCACGTGTCAAGATAGAACCCCTCATATATGGTGGTGGTCATGAGCGGGGAATTCGGTCAGGAACTTTGAATGTCCCTGGGATAGTAGGTTTGGGAAAAGCATCTGAGATCTCAAAAACCCTACTTTCTACGGAGAAAAAACGACTTGAGTCACTAAGAAACCATTTCTTTTCCAGTCTTAAAAGCAGCTTGGATGAAATCATCATTAATGGACATTCAAAGAAAAGACTCCCTCATAACCTAAATCTCTGCATTCCTGGAGTACGGAACAAGGCACTTCAATATAGTTTGAGAGAAGAACTTGCATTTTCAACCGGGTCTGCTTGCGAAACCGGCAACGTTCAATCTTCTCATGTATTGTCAGCATTGGGTTTGGATGAATAATCCATAAAGTCATCAATCAGAATAGGTATTGGACGTTTTACTACCCAACAAGAAGTAGAGTATGCAGTATCTCGAATATCTGAAGAATCAAAAAGATTACGAAATCTAAGCAAATAGATATTTATGATCAATGAATAAGCCCCATAACCGCCAAAGGGACTGTAATTGTCTTTGAAACACATTGTAGGTATTCCGAAACTTTTTCCATAGTTATTGATCCATCAAAAGGATTTGTACTATCCGCTCTCACAGATATTTCATTAATCATTTCAGCTAATTCATTAGTTATACAGATATAGACCCCTGCATCTATTCTATTTTCCACAAAATCCGTTTGGAGTTTTAAAAGCTCGGTTCCAATCATGTTATAGTGCCTCCAGCTTACTAATGCATGAATGCGGTTCTTCGAATAATGCAACGTTCTTCTACGAGCAGGTTCAAAGTAAAGGTTGGTTTCTCCGATCCACCCGTGTTCTTCAAAAACCGTCATAAACTGGTTTGATAGATCTCTTCTAATGCTATTCGGTTCTAACTCCAACACAGTTTCGTGAATTATACCTGCAATTTCAGAATTCATAGTACTAGGCATTGAGTCAAAATTACTAATATTATATGTGAATAACTTGTATTGCATGAAGCTCCTTCTCCCGATAATGCATTATGCACTCTTTATAATTCCACATATATACCTTTTACGAGGGGGTTGTCCATCTTCATTTTCTACACAGCTCCCTCGGACAAAATTAATATGTTCTAGGCGCTGTTGTAAAAAGCAAATCTCCCGTTTTGGGAATTGCAATTGATAATACTGCCATAATCGTGGCTATAGTTGACAAAATCAAGAACTTTCAAGAACGAATATAAATGCCTGAAGAAAAACACGATGAGGACATACTATACATTATTTGCATTAGTCTTGATTATGTTGATGCCAATGACATCCTCGGCTGGATTCATTGCTGAGGAAGTGTTCCAGTTTTGGGGCATTCAATACCCAGATAACAGAAGCTGACTACGATAGGTACGATAAAGTACTTACACTAGAAGTACGCCCAAGACCCAACACGACGATATCGATTGGGCTAGGGTTGGTGATATTGAAGATAAATACGTCTGCTGCTCCTAGCTTCACAGGTGTGCGGGCTATCATAGCAGGGGACAATACGACTGATATGTTGAAGAACTATACCTTCATTGATGGTGAGTTCTTCATACGAACATTACATGAGAATGGGACAATAACAGAGAACTACTACCCGTGTGTCTATCTGGAAGTGTATTTCTACTTTTCCCGAACCATACCATCATTAATGAGCAGTACATCCCAAGGAACATCATACCAGAGGCTCAATACTATGAGCCCGCAGCGATACAGGATAACGACGGGATCACTGGGTATATTGGTGAGAATGTACTCTTGGAGATAGGCAAAATCGGCAGCGGACAGAATGACATATTACAATACTCAGTCGTCTTGGTCAGTCTTGCGTTACCATTAATTGCTTGTACTATTGTATATATTAAATTAAGAACGAAAGAATAGACACCTCGATTGTCGTGAATACAGGTTCGATAGTGTGGTATACCGTCTTCGTGGTCGCCAATGCTTCAGTAGGTGTACCTCTCACGTATTTCCACGAATTCTACGATACAACAAACCAAAGGCTTCTACTAATTCAACTCTACACGATTGTCAAATGAAGCAAGTGATGCACAAATTCCTCAGGCCTTGTATAGCTGCTGACCGCCTTTTAGGTAATTGTATCTACTATAGAACGAGAGATATTGAGGCTTACCCGTGAGTTTCGGAAAAAGTCCTCTTTCACCATCTTCCTTGGAGTATCTATGATTTTCTGTTTAAATCTGTCTGCACTGGAAGTCATAAATAGCTAGGGGACGATTGATTGTTTTTCCTCATGAAATCCGAAACAACTTCTCATACTAGAACCTGTGTATCGGTCACATTTTTGGAAAATCTCAAATGATTGAATCCGTTTGTCCGATGTGTGAGCATTGATTACGAGTTCCTATTTTTCACGACTCAATAGGAAAGTACCTGTCGTGTTCTCTCTCGCGTTCTCTCCTGATGAGCACGCGCCTGAGCAGTAGTTTGAGGGCAATATCGACCTCCTCTTCCAGCTCCGAGTCTGGAACCTCCCTCCATTGCGCATCCCCTTTGGCTTTCAATTCCCTGACAATGCTTACAAGCGCATCTTCCGTGACTCCCTTCTTCGACTCTTTAATGATCGCTTGTGCAATTGGAATGACCTTTTCAGGCAATGCCATGAGCACTGGGAGGTCTGAGAGTAGTTCATCTCTCTGTGCCACTGAATAGAACTTTGCATTGAAAGGCTTGAGCCCAATCTCCGTCCCCCTCTGCCACATGACAAGGTTCTCCGCTTCGAGTTTCGATAGATGGTCGTAGATTGTTGGCAGTTCCACATTTCGGATTCTCGCAAGGTCGCGCGCTACGACCCCTTGACCGTGCTCCTTCTCGTATTCGCGGATGGCGTCAAGGGTTCCCATGAGCACACGCGAGTATATCGATGGGCTCTCAGACGGGATTCCCAGACCTTTCCCGCTCTCTAGTGCCGAGAGCCGGTCATCGAGCCCATGCAACGCCCCCTCTATGCTCTCCAGCTTTTTCTCTATCCTTGCAAGTGCCTTTATCACTCGTGCGTTCATCGAATCCTTACTCAATTTAGTTCTCTCAAGCAGTTCTTCCCATTCAGATTCAGAAGCTTTACTAATAATGTCATAAAGATACCGCTGATGTACTACCGGAGCAGTTCTATCAACGGTTTGAGATGTTCTTGCACAAGTTTGGCGAGATTTGGTATTTCCAAGCTCCCATGACCCATCATCGCAATGACGATTTCCTGTAGATACGGTATTGTCGCTGCACATCTTATTCCTGCTTCCTCGAATCGGGCATTCCAGTGTTCAAGGTATTCTGTGACTCTAGGGTCTGATACAAGTCCATCTGTAGTTGGTACTTGGTTCCATATCAGAAAGTCCTCGCGAGGGGATGACCCGCCTGCGTATCTGAGTTTCCTGTAAATGGTATCGAGATGCGTATGGGTGGATTCTATTCCATACCTTACCGGTCGAAGGACGATGACGCTCATATTACTGCATGAGAGTTGATTGATTGCGGGGAGCGAGATGCCGCTGGAGTTGTCAAAGATGACCCAGTCGAAACCAAGCTCATTGTGAGCGATGTCCATTCCCTCAAGAATACGTTTCAGATACATCCCATGTGTTCGGACATCAGCCCTCATGATCTCTTGCCGGAAATCTGGTGTAGGCGCATGACTGACAAACAGATTAGCAGAGTCGGTCTTGGAGATGACATGGGAGAGTTCAGTGTTCCCAACTAGATACGCTGTGAAAGGGTCTGCATTGCCCTTTGTTGGGAAAAACGAATCCAAGCAAGGGGCATTGTAGTCACCGTCAATAAGCAGTACCTTCTCTCCTTTCTTACTCAATTCATAGGCGCTTAAGACGGCAATCAATGATTTACCCGATCCGCCCTTTATGCTATGTACTGTTAGTGTGGTCATTTATCCCAACTCTTTCACGCATAACCTTGGTAGCTCACAGGGTAAGTTGAACTAAAAAAAGGAATCGGACTCGGTGAACAGTTTCTGGATATTCTGCAGATGGCATTGGAACGATTTCTTCCGTGTAAATCTTGGATCACGTTCCGGTCGAATGTCCTGTTTCGATGAATACTATGGCACACATTCACTATCATGTTCATGCAACACACCATCCAAATATGTGACCACGTCCTGCAAGCTCGGCTCTCGGAATGCAGTTTGTTCCACACTCTTGAAATCCCTGCCCAAGCTTATTGCCGTTTTTAGCACATTAAGATGATTCATCTCCGTTTCCAGGTCGCATTTGAAACTCTCATGGTTTTGCTCTTCACAGAACTGGAGTGCTATCTCAAGCGAGGACTGGGCACTATCCAAAATGCCATGATACATGCCTATCTTAGCTTCAAGAATCAGGATGTGGAGATAGAATGCGGGATGAATGTGTCTATCTATTATGTGCTTTAAGAACTCTATCTGGGCGTTGGCTATGCCCGTTCTTCCTCTCTTTAGCAAGACCTTCAGGCGCCTGAGACCACTCGTTATCTTGAACCTATCAAGACTTGCTTCCTTTGAAAAGCTGAATGACATAAGGATGACTCCCAAAGTCATTGATGTCAACATGATTGGCGTGAGTGCATACGTGACCAATAATGTTGAAAGAAATGCCACAGAGAAACAAGCGAGGGCCGCGAGGAGTCCGAACACAAGAAGGAGTGCCTGCCTTTCTAGCACGGGGTCGTCCTTTCTATACTCAAAATACGTCCTTACGAAATAGCCTAATGCCGAGAAGATGAATACGGATGTACCAAGGTAGTACACCCCTCTGTAAATGACTCCTTCGCCAGTGTCAATGAACTGTGAATCCGGTGGTCCAGAAATAATATAGACTGAATCAGGATCCAGCATTGCAATGATAAAAACCATTGCAGCTAAGAACACTATCAGATAGTTCTCCTTATGGCTCCATGTGTTCTCCCCTAGATATAGTACCCTCGCACACCATGCCAAGAATACCATACTTAGGAAACTTGAGAACTGCATCAGGCGGGTGGTGACCAAGATTGCTCGTACACCCAAAATATCAGCATACCATAACACACCTCCCAGTGGGAAAAGGATGAATGTTATTACCAGTATGATTAGTGCCAGCGAGAAGAGCTGGTTGACTTTTGAATTGGAATCCAACCTGTAAATCCTAATTGCTAAGAAAGTCAGGATAGGGGTATTCAGGGCTGACACAAAGATGAAAGTAGCATTGTGTGCATTCAATAAGATGGGCACAGATAAAATCATGAAAGTCATCTTGATATGTTCGTGAGCCGTAATCAATTTTTCCGAAGTTTTCTCTTCAGAGTTTTAGAACTCAAAGTATTTCATACGCCATCCCCAGCACGAGGGATAGCTTTATAACAATATGCATATAACAATAAAATACACCTAACGGTGTAAGAACTCGATAGAGGAATGTAAATCGTGAAACCACAAAAAATGATGGCAGTTTTACTGCTACTCACGTGTGTGCTTGCAGTGCAGGTGACCTCTGTTGCCGCTACAGATTATGACCTCTGGACAGATCCGGATGATTCCGGGTTCAGAGTCATCAATTATGTAACAAACAAAGGAAAGAATTTGGGTCAGCTGCATTACGAATGGATGGTGGACTACCTCGACAACAGTGTTGCCGATTATGACTTTTATGCGGTTCTAATTATCGTGACTCACACTCCCGATGCCGCAGATGGGTCAGGGATTGGCAGGATTGAAAGTGGACGTATGACTGTTGATTTGCTCACTTCATCGCAAATGGTGGTTGATGTACTGCCTGGACGAAGTTCTGATTCCTATTCTTATGGTACTGGAGCTTCCATTAACAGCCTTGGCGTGGCAACATTTAGCTCGTCATCTTCTGTTTCCATTCCCGATGTAGATATCACTCCTGTGACTGACGCAGATTGGGGTGGTCAGACCTATTGGAATTACGATATGATGGGTGATGCGAAATACGAACAGAACACAATACGATACAGTCTACTTGTCAGAGTCACTGAAGGTTCCGCGTTCTCTTCAGAATTCACCATCCACAGTAAATGGATGCGAGGGATAATAGCATACCACAGCTATGAAACTTTCACAGTAACCTTTGACGGAACTCCACCCAGCGGTGGCGGAGGAGGCGGTGGTGGAGGCGGCGGTGGACCCGTACTCCTCCGCTCTTCGCCCACTCCTGTGTTGACACCTTGAACTCAGTTTGTGTATCCTATCTCAAACCATTATGGGAGCCCAGTGCTCCCCTCTTTTTCTACCGTTCATTGCAAGTCGTACAAACTAACATGTAATGACCTCCGAAACATCCCAGATGATTGATTAAAAGATGTACGACTTTTTCGATTTTTACGAAGCTGTATTGAAACCTGAATCGCTCCACCCGAATTAGATTCATATTCACACCGAACAGAGAGAACCATTGGTGAAAAAACATGATAATCCCTTCAACGGTCGCCCTCGTCCTGTTTCTCTTTGAACAAGTGGTCTTTGTTAGCGGTGCAGTGCTGATGTGGCGGATCTACCAAAAATACAGGTTCCCGTCACACGGCTATATGCAGCTCTCATTCGTCCTATGGATGCTCAGCTCACTCAGCAGGATACTATTAAACGCCACAGAACAGGCTGCACCCGTGCAGCAGGCCAATTTTCTATGGGCGGCAATGAACTTCTTTCTCATCTTGGGGATAATCACCACGTTCTACTCGTTCTTCTATTTTCAATACAACCGACTACCTGCAAGATCCAATATCGCATCAATCATGGGGGGTGCAACACTTCTTGCATTCTCTAATCCAGATTGGTTCCACATCTCATATCTCGCAGATGTGGAGATATACATCGCGTCCTACGATTCGGTCGTGAGCCTGATAGCAGGGCCACTCATCTTGCTCTTCATCATTGTATTCTTGCTTCCAATCCTGACCAAAGTTAGGCTAGCAAAGACAAGGAAGGTGCAATACGAGTCCCTCAGCCTGCTGATAGTCCCGTCATTCCTCTTATTGTGGGCTGCAACCAATTCTATATCATCTATCGCAATCGTACAAACAATCAGACCGTTCTTCTTTGCGGCCGGTTGGGGTGTATGGATAGTTCTTACAACTCGAAGGCCTTTGAATCTCATATTCACCAAGCGAAAGTTCGAGAAGATTCTTGTGATGACGGACTCAGGCTATCCGGTTCTGCTCTATGACCTCAATACAGAAGAGTTGAGCGATCCTGCACTCTTCTCTGCACTGTTCTCAGCCCTCCAGAGCATGATGAACGACCTTCTTGACTCCATCACCAGCTTGAAGTCAATATACTATGCGAACAAGGTCGTTTCAATCGAGAGGCGGAAGCACATAGTCTTTCTGGGAATTGGCGATGAGCCTGATACTGCACTCCTTATTGCCCTACAGGTCTTCTCTGACAATCTGCTTGCGTCATATCAAGACTTAGTATCTCCTGACGGCACGGTGGCTGTAGACTTGAAGAATGATGCCGAGATAAAGGAGATCATTGGAACCTCATTTGAGAAAGTCATATTCCGATGATTTGGACGGTTCAAACCACACCCCTCTTCGCTTCCAACCTCAAAAAAAGAGATGGCCCTTGAACCAGTCAAGGGCATATTGCTTCATTGCTGGAACATGCCGTGTCAGGATGTCCTATCGTCCCCAACTTGGGTGGGGTCGTTTCCAGCAATTGGCTCGTTGTACACACCAGGATCGATGCCTGCGAGCACGGACAGTATGTACCGACTGAGAGGCTTAGAGAGCAGATCCAAGACTTGGTCAACACTCTCCTCCACAGCACTATCGCCCATCATGCATCTCCTCCAATGCTCTTGCTCTGTTCATTGTGCTAAAGAATAGCCAAGTCGAGAGCAATCCAAAACCTACCGCAAACACGAAGAAGCCATACCACTCAAGCGTGTATGGAGCCATCGTGCCTGTCACCGGGAGAACAATAGCAAGCATCCCAGCAATTAACGTTATGACTATCGCTAGAGTCAGCACGAAGAACCTGTTCCTGTTAGGGGACCTGATGAAGAACCAGTCCGTTGACAGGAACAGGAGGATGGAGAATCCCACCTTGAACTTCCTTACTATTGCAACTACATTCGCTATTGCTCCCACTGCGATCACAACGGATGTGCCGAATGCAAACAGCACAAGCCAGCTATCAATCGTTCCGGCACCCCAAGTCTGCATGTACAGGATGAATGACAGAAAGGTCAGCATGAGCCCGATTATGATCCCCATCTGGCCTACAAAGAGTGAAAACTCCTGCGTCGGGCGCATCGACATCACTGCCGAAAGGACACCATACTTGTCAATCTTTGCGTCCTTCGCGACTTGGTCGACGAGGATAAGTGCTCGCTTTCCAAGATCCGAAATTCTGTATTCCCCGTTGGTTCGTTCGATCAATCCTGCTTCGTTGAGTTCCTTCAGGTGATAATTGAAGGTGCCACTCATGAGGGATGGATCGAGTCCCAACACCTGCATGATCTCAGTATAGGTCGCACTGCCTTTCTCTGAGATTTGCTTCATGATTGTTCGACGTGTCGAGCTCGAGAGAGCCTTCAACACGTTCTCAGATTCCGAGTCCATTTTCATTACCGGTATGTGCTTGGATTGTAGGTATTTAACCGATTTTCACTAACTTTTTCGTGTGTCATCATTGTGGCTTGCCGAAATATCTCGTGAATATTGTTTATGCTGTCAGTTTCTCTGAGGCCCTTTCAAGAACCGGAGATATATCGGGATATTCCTCGGGCTCACGTATAACCCCGCTGTCCTATCCATGTACTCCCTAAAAGGCTCTCCGAACCTCTCCAGCAGCTCCCTTTCTTCCCTGCGAATGTGAATCTTGAATAGCAGGTAGACGATACAGCACAGCAGGAATGAATAGACCGAGAACCGAAACAGGAATGCTGCGACCCCGAACAGTATCGCACCAAGATAGGTCGGGTGTCTAATGACAGAGTATATCTCGCGCTCTTGGATTTCCGACTCCTCTGGAAAAAAGAGATAGACCACTGTTATGTAGTCGATACCGAAGGTGAGGAGTGCGGCACGTATTGTAAGCAATCCTAGCATCAGAAAGAAGCCGCCCAACGTGATTCTGATGAGGATGTCCACTTCGGTCGGGATCCCTATTAGCGGGAAGATGGACTGTGACCACAGGATGGTGAGGTCATTTATTGGTGGTGATGGTGGCAGGGAGCGAACGGATGTGGCTGTATGCGCCAACAGTGAGAAGACAAGGATCACACCCGTGAGTCCATAGGGGAACATCTTCTGGAATGCTAGTTTGCCATATCTCTCCCTCATCTCGTCCTTGCGATACCACATCATCCCGATCAATCTGAGTGAGATCCCTG
>JAJRZD010000035.1 GCA_024275415.1 archaeon | reverse complement strand
CCTTCATCACCCAATCGATGAACTCCGCAACTTGTACAGCTCTGTCATCAAGCAGATTAAGGGTGTCTTTGAGATCTAGGAGCTGCGCTATCTTGTTAATGATTTCCCGTGATGCACGATAATCTGCTTTAATGACACCCATTGTTTCTCCCAAAAAACAAGCCGATTCGATACCATAGTATTCTGATGCCCATGATGGGACAAAGCCATTTGCTCCTGAAATCACTCCTTCCTTAGTAAGGACTGTGCCTTCCAATGCTACGATTTGTTCAAGTAGTTTCTGAGAACTGGCGGAAACAAAGATACGTGGCGGTGCAGGATAGACCTTGAAGAATTCAGCATAGTTCTGTTCATAGGCTGCCAAGGCAAATATCTGTTCCACGTTCATCTTGTCAAAAAAGCTCGCCACATAATCCGCATAATCATAAACGCCCTTGTTGGAGGTGGGTTGGTAGTCGGCTGTCAGCAACAGGAGGTCATGGGGTTCATCCGGAGCAGACCTGTAAAGGTGGATAGATGACTTTGGGAACTCAGCAATACCACCCCGGACTAGGATACGAGGAGGAAAGTCCTCGCAGTAGAATTCCAAAAGCGGTGGTGCGTTGAGTGATTCGATTAATGCGCCTACCGCAATCCGCCCGACGTTTGCGATTCCAGGCAACCCCATTATTGCAACGGGATCTTTTAGACTTGATTTGTCCACATCCATAAGTCTGAGTTCTCTCATGACAGTCCAACCCACAATTTCATAGCTCCCAAATCCTTTTGCTAATATCGGTCATGGAGTTAAATGTCATAGAACCGATGGGCATTGGATGTGGTCGTTTCAGCCACATGCTCCAAGGGTAAATCTAAGACATCTGCAAGTCGTTCACAACCAATCGTAACATTTGAAGGTTCATTACGTCCTTTTCCAGTAGGGGATAGATATGGGGAATCTGTTTCAAGCATGATTTGCTCAAGCGGGAGAATCTTCGCAGACTCAATACGATTATTAGACCTCTGGAAATTAGCTGGCAGTGTTATGTACCATCCGTTATCACGTACGCGCTTTGCCACATCTGGAACCCCATCAAAACAATGCATGAGTACCTCTCCTGAGAAATGTTTTTCGAGAATGTCAGTAGCCATGGATTCAGCCTTTCTAGAGTGGATGACCAGAGGGAGGGCCAATTCATTCGCAAGAAAGATGAAATCTAAGAATAATGGCTCTTGAGCTTTCCTTCCAATTGTGTCTTTCACCCAGTGATAATCCAGTCCCACCTCGCCGATTGCCACGATAGAGGACGAATACTTCCGAATGAGGGAGATGATTTTGTCAGCATCCTCGCGTGTCAACTGTGAAACTGAACACCCTGCAGAATGATGAACATATCCTTTGTGCTTCTGAATGATGCCCAATGTCCTCCGGAATGAACCTGGACCAATTGAGCTCGTGACAATACCTGAAAGACCATGGTCTTTTGCTCGCTGTATGACTGCATCGCGGTCATTTCGGAACCGCTTCATATCGATGTGGCTATGTGCGTCAAAGAACCTCAGTTTTGTCATCGCTTGGTCGAGTACCCAAGGGATTTACTTTAATTCTATCGATATGTCTTAGAGATGATGTGAAATGTCCGATCCGAACGAACGTCTCCGGGAAAAGACCATGCAGATTACCCAGCTGAACCAGAGGTTGGAATCATTGCAAGCACAGCTGAGTGGAGCACAAAGGCGAGCTTCACAGCTACACGAACAGATACAGAGCATGGAGAAACAGATGGCTGAGAAAGACTCTGAGATTGAGGCGCTTCGGGCAGAACTATCAAGGACAAAGGGAGCACTAGACGCAGTTGGGAGAGAAGTGCAAGGGTTAAGGTCAAAGAAGACAGAGGACTTTGCAAAGCAAAAACCAAAAGTCGATGACTCGTTAAAAGAGGAACTCAAAAAAGCAGACCTTACCATCGTACGACTGAAAGACGACATCAAACAACTGTCAGAAGCTGCCACAGAAGTTCTTCTTGGCAAGGAAGGGGCTACCGATACGCTTGCAGAAGTGATAAAGCGGGTCGGAGATATCCAGCATAGGATATTCAATCTGATTCTCGAACGACGGCAATTGAAAATCGACGAAATCGCATCTATCCTGCTCATTGACCGATCTCAAGTGATTGATGCAGTTGACAGCCTACAAGCACTGAGTGAGTTAGAGATGAAGGACTCAAATACAGTCATCCCTGCGAAAAAATACAGGGAAGTAGCAATTCCTGAGGACAAATGGAAAAACATGCAACCACCAGAGATATTCGATTCACTTGAGGAAGTAGTGGAAAAATCTGAGGGGAAGGAAACTATCGTAGAGGCACTTGAGAAGGCCGTAGATATTCTCGAACAGAAACTCGCAAGGGGTGGCGCGTTGATATTTCAGATGCGGCGAGCGGCAAGCGATTGGAAACGACAGGAAGGTGACATCGAGTCCCTACGATACACTATCAGGGATTGGCGTTCACGTGCGATAAGTCTGTCATGATGAAGTTCAATCATCATTCTTCTTCAGTGCCTCGCGGATATATGCCCCAAAATCAGAAGTGTCACCATCGCGCTGGATGCGAATCTTTGGCTCCTCACCTTTCACCTGCCGTTCGATATATCTGATATCAATCTGAGAGAATACTTGCCGGATTCCACGATAGGTGACCAGATAGAGCACTATATCCTCTATCCGCGATGCGACACGAGGCTCACGGTTACGAAGATTCGTCAAATATTGGAGTGCAGAGGAATCAAGAAAACGCTGAAGTATCTTTTCGCGTTCAGATTTTACTTTCTCTTGATGAGTCTTTGCTTCCTGGTTTTGTTTCTCTCGTGCGATCAGCTGGGCCATTTTCTTTCTTCTGATCATTTCGAGTTCGGAATCGTCGTCGTTCAATTGGCAATCCCTCCATCATTTGACCAATATACTATCTACTTAAAACTCACGATGGGACAAGAAGTCCTTTTTAATGCTCGAAAACAACACACTATCAGACCAACAGATATTACCAAGTTTGTGCGAGTTGGAAAGCATGGAAGAAACGAAATGTGACTGGCTTGACCAGACTGGGACTGGCTACCATTGCAGACTCCGGGGGCAAAACCCACCTATCCCAGAAGTGACGCAAAAATGTCTTCAACCAGATCTTGCGGTCATCTGCGTGGACGCATATACATCTCTAGCGCGGGGTAGAGAGAGTATGGCAGAAGGGAGTACTGATGCGTTCCCATGGCTAATGGACGCAGCAAGCCAGTTCGAGAATCTGAGCGAACTCGATAATGCATTGAACAGCATTTCGATGGGAGTGGAGTTCGCATTGAAGCATAATCTTGTAGACAGAGCATATTCATTTTTCACCTATGGAAGAACCATTTATGAAACGGGTATTTCTGACGAGGAACCTTCACTTCGAAACCCAGATATCAAGAAACATCTAGTCGCGTTAGGTGAGAGGATAGTAGAAGCAGCAGAGAAACCTATAGAAGTGTCACCCCTGTCAGCGGTGCAGGCAGAGCTAAAGGCATCAATTCTAGGAGGGATCAGCCTAAAGAAAGCACAGGTAGAGAGTGATACTAAGGATCTTAGCTTTTCGCATGGAAAGATGCTTTACGAGAAGAAAGGGAGAGAGTATCGAGAGGGGGCAGAGAAATTCCTCTCATCAGGGATGACGAAGCAAGGTGTCATTTTCGCATGTATGGCGTCGTTATCAGATTTGATGCTTGGAAAGCCCAAGGACGGGATGGAATACCTAGCACGGACTGCAGAGAACCCTGATGTCAAAGATGATTTTCAAGGACATCCTTGTTTCAAATGGACCAGGCTTGTCTTCAAGGCGCTTGTTAAAAGGGATAAGGATTTGATAGTGACTGCGCAGAAACTGTTCCTAAGTATCCCATGGAGTTACAAGGACGATGAGGAGTTTGCACGACGTGTCATGGATTCCGTTGAGAGAAGGATCACCGCGTAATTCGGAGTTTTGCGATGAAGAACCCATCAGTGTCATGGGTTGATGGAAAGAGCCTTCGAACTCCGGCAGAACATGTGAAGCCAGGATATCCAGTAGTCCCAGGCCCAGGAAAGTCTATCAATTCGACATTGTATGTGTCTAGAATAGTATCTATCTGACTCTCCCCTTCGTGAGGAAGAATCGAGCATACAGAATACACAATCTCAGTGCCCGGATTCTCACGATAGCCAGAGATGATGCCCTCCAATAGTTTGTTCTGTATCGCCATTATTGAGAACAATGTCTTCTTGTTCAGTTTCCATTTGTAAGAAGGATGACTTCTCAGAATTCCTGTGGATGTGCATGGTGCGTCGATGAGAATTTTGTCCGCGTCCTGTATCGGGCACAAGCAGGCGTCCTCGTGAATCCATTCCACTTCATCCAGTCCAATGGAGCCAGCTCTTTCGCGTGCCAGTGAGATACGCTTGGGACTCAGGTCGGTGGCCACAAGTCTTCCGGTACCTTTCATGGATTCCCAAATGAGATGTGTCTTCATACCCGGAGCTGCACATGCATCCCAAACGAACTCAGAAGGTTGAGGAGAGAGAGCTTTGACAGCAAGGACACTTGCCTTGTCCTGAATCAGTACAGCCCCCTCCTTGAATGCCGCGGATTGGACTAGAGTGTGAAGCCCTGATTCTATCCGATAGAGGCCGTGTACGTCAGCATCTTCTTTCATCTCGACACCAAGAATACCTAACTCCTCTAACACATTCGGAGGTGTAGAAACGAGATTGTTCACACGGAAATAAGAAGTGCTAGCACCATTGTTTGCTCGCATCAGTGAGATGGCTTCAGCCTCGCTCATATTGGAGAGCAGTGTTTCTACTATGAAAGTCGGATGTGAATATTGAAGACTCAATCGGGTCATCTTTGGCAGTTTCTCGTAAATCCGCTCCAAGTTGAGAGAGAACATCTTTCGTATCGATGGAAGAAAACCACTCAACTCGTCCGGAATGGTCTTGATGAGGTTCTTAGATGATACCTTTATCCAATGGGCTTGATAGGTGAGAATCCTAAGCAGATTACGTATTCGTGGTGATAGGTTTCGTGGATTGATTTCCTTGAAAGAACGATGTAACACATAATCAATTGTGTTCAGGTGTTTTACAATGGAAGCTGTAAGAAAATAGACCTGTGCGTAATTTGTCTGAGAAAGTCCGGACTCCTCTCTGTAATCTCTGAGAATTGATGGGATTGACCTCCGCTTCTGATCGTAAATGGACAAAACAGAAACAGCAGTATTTCGTACTGCATCGCAAGGTCCATTATTACCACTTTTATCGGGATTCATCATATTCGCCATTCATTCAAGTTGAATTCCGGGGCCCGTATGTACATACTTCATCCGAGTAAGCATCTCAGGAAAGTACTTGCCACCAATTATCCCCGAGTCCTTATAGCCTCCAAGATGAGGCATATGTGGATCGAAATAGAGATGATCCTGCCCAACGTTTACTCCAGCAGCTTGTATTCCCTTTACCCACGCCATCCTGACATTGGAGTCGTCTGTAAAGATTGATGAACGCAGACCGAACCGAGTGGCATTTGCAATCGATATGGCTTGCTCGACACTGGACACGCTCATGACTGGCAGTGCTGGTGCGAAGACCTCTTCCTTCATGACTCGCATATCAAGTGTGACATTCGTCAAGATTGTAGGTTTGTAGAACAATCCAGCAGGGTCTTCTTCTCCAAGATAATTCATCCGATAACCACCTGTTTCGACCATAGCTCCTTTCGCCTGAGCGTCTTTCATCTGATCTATGAGGAGGTACAATGCAGTCAGCCCTACTGGTGGGAGTGTGACATCGGGGTTTGAAGGGAGACCTACCTTAAGAGTTTCCGCTTCTTCAATCACCAAGTGAAGGAGATCCTTATACAGCGTATCTTGGACAAGTAGTCGTTTCACAGCCATGCACGCCTGTCCACTTCCCAAATATCGTCCTTTCACAATCATCTTTGCTGCAAAACTCAAGTCCACATCCTTACCCCAGACAAGACTTGCATCACTTCCAGCAAGTTCGGGGGCCATCTGTATTCTGCGAGCGACTGCATCTGACCACAACTGAAGCCCTCTGTCACTATCTCCATACCACACGATGGTTCCAACTCGAGAATCGCTCATGAATCGGTTCATCAGCCTCTTCCCACTGCCTGTGATGACTTGGATCATGGCTGAAGGAAGCCCCATGTCCAAGAATCGCTCCATGAATATCTTACCGAGTATAATCGTGCTGAGGGGCACTTTTGCTGGAGGCTTCAGAATAGTAGCATTACCTGCCAGAATCGATGATGTGATGCTGAGAATTCCCAAAGCCAGTGGAGAATTATACGGTGTGAACAGACAGGCCACTCCATAAGGTTCACGAAATCTGAAGTTCTTACCTCCGTCCCGGCCAGGTGCTTCTACAATATCGAGGCTTTTGCCCCATAGCTCAAAGGTTTCTTTCTCCAAGTACTCAGTGAACATCTCCCAAGTCCAGTTGAATGTGCCAATGGGCACTCCCTCCTTAACAGATATGTCGCGAACCTCTTTGAAATGATCCTTCACTGCAAGCCCAGCCTGATATAACGCCTCGACACGCTCGTCAAGGGTGACTCCCATTCCCTCGACCATGAAAGGATTGAAAAGATGACCATGGTCACGAACCCCTGCGTCAAGCGCCTCATTGATGTCCGATTCACGTGCGATAGCGACCTGAGCAAAGGCAACCTCATCAATCTCGTCTTTCGAGTAATTGGGAACGCCATGCGCCTTCACAAAGTCTTTCAGATATCGAAGTTCAGGAGATTTCTCCGGAATCAAACGTGTGGCCCGAGAAATCATCAGTCTTTGAAAAAAGGGTATGCTCCGCATCTGTAGTGCAATGGCTAACCCAGGGTCTTCTATTACACGATTCATATCAGGAAAGGTCACATAGTTCCCAGTATCAATCTCTTTTCCGTCCACCAAGATAGAGAATAGATTCATCAGCAGCATACCTCAACGGATGTAAGCGAGTATTGTAACTTGTAACATCTATGAGTATTCCGGTATATTGTTGTGGTCATTCCTCGTCCAAAGGACGTTCATACATCTGAACCTGCATCCCCGGATACTGCTCATAGGGCTCACCCCACGGGCAGAATCCAAAGTGCTTCATCAGTCGCTCACTCGGTTTATGACCAACTAGGATATTGCAATAGTTCCTTTTGCATCCATGGGCTTTCCCGTATTCAGCAAACTGTACATACATTGCAGAGGCAAGTCCAGAGTTCCGGTATTCCGCACTTACGGCTTGATGCTCCCCAAAGAGACCCTTGTCGGTAATTAGTGCCTTATAGACACCAACGATTCGTCCCTGTAATCGTGATCCAAAGTAATGGTATCCATTCCGCATATCATCGATGATCTGTTCAGCCGAGTACATCCGCTTCTTCCTCCATCCCTCGGGGTACTCAGTAGCCTGTGGCCAGACCTCTCGGAATAGTTGCGATATCTCCTCGGCATCCTCTTCTGAGAATTCTATGATGCGGATCTCTTCATGGGAAAGAACAAAGTCATTCACTGTCCAGACCCTCTACTTTAGTGTCATTGATGGCTTGCCCAGTTATATGCATCCTGCATCGGCGTACAGCCACCACATCGTGAGCATCCGGCAGAAGTGCTCTTAGGATCCAAGCCATGTTTGAAAAGGATTGTTCCCAGTTTCTTATAAAACTCAACGGACTCGTCTAGCCGTCCGACATAATGCGGAACAAAGTCTGCAAGCTGGCTTCCGGGAGCGGGCCTGAATGGAGTAACAACTGGAAGAATGCCTTTTTGAGCAAGGTACTCACACAGATCTATCGTTTGTTCTAGATTCTCTCCGAGACCAAAGAGAAGAAATGTCGAAACATCACCTTTCTTGAAGTACTTTCTTGCAGCATCCCAAGTCCTATTGTACAGCTCAAAAGAGCCGTACCTGTACTTGCCAGGACACATCTCGGAACGTATCTTTTCATCGGCACTCTCAAGATGGATGCCGACTGCATTCACACCTACATCAGCCAATTTCTTCAGATACGAAGTGTCCTCCGGTGGCTCGAACTGTACTGCGATAGGAATGTTGCTGAACTCCCTGATTGCTTCTGCAATACTGACCAGCCGCTCAATTCCCATATCCTCACCCTCAGAGGTTCCGGTCGTGAGCAAGACATGTTTGATAATACCATCCTTCAACCCTTGCTTGACGACCTCTGCAATCTGCTCAGGCGTCTTCTCTTTGATTGTATTCCCGCTCAAAAACGAGGTGGGTATCGTGCAGAACTTGCATTGGTCACCTGTAGACCAGTATTTACACGACTGGAATACTGTTGTGGCTAGACATTCGGTTCCATGAAGAAGAGCAATCTTGCCATAGTCGATTCCATCTTTTGTTGAATGCTGATAGATTTCTGGAGTGGGAATCTCTGTTACGATGTACTTCGAATCGTACCGCCACTTATCATCTTCAAGTGGTTCCAAGTTCGAGGAATTGAAGATTCGAGCCTGTTCACTTGTGCGGATGGGAATCCCACACAGACTTCCATTAGGGAGCATGAAGTATCTACCTCCCACAGGGCCAGCTCCTCCCTTACGTCCCCTTGAGAATCCTTCTGGGATGACAGCACCTTCAAGTAACAATCTAATCTTCAGGTACAGTGCTTCGTCGTGATCCATTGTAGTCATTGTGTGATTACCTCATTTGGCTTATTCATCTTTCTGATTGAGGCGTTGGGTCATTCCAAGTACGAATTCAGGCAAGTCGAACACATCTAGCGACTCATCAGCCTGGCCCTTGAGCATATTCTTGCAGAACGGACAGGAGGTCACCAAGACCCTCGCGCCTACATCTTTAGCGTCTTGTATCCTAGAGCTTCCGATTCGTTTCGCTGCATCTGGAAACAACGTACGAAGCCCTGCTCCATTCCCACAGCAGGTTGCGTTCTCTCGGTTCCGTTTCATCTCAGAAACCTCAACCCCTGAAATCTTCCTGATCACTTCGCGAGGAGCATCGTACACTCCAGAATGCCGTCCTAGATGGCACGGGTCGTGATATGTAATGACCTCGGAGAAGTCACTCTCATCGAGGGCAGATAGCTTTTCATCCAATAGATCGGAGATGTGTCTTACAGGAATGCGAATGGACAGTCCGTGTTCGGGATAGTCTTTCACCAATGTTTTGTAGCACCCCGGACAAGTGGCGACTATCGCTTCGGCGTCAATTGAGTTGAGCACCTCAACGTTATGTTCAGCCTGCACCAATGCATCGGGAACAAAGCCGGTCCTGAGCAAGGGAGACCCGCAACACCACTCATCATCCAAGACTAATACCTGATAGCCGATGGAACGTAGGAGTTCGACTGTGGCCACAGCAATGGACTGTTCTCTGTATGACGCTGTGCACCCAGTGAAATAGACAATCCGTGTTACCTCGCCTCCCTCAGTCACATACCAAGAGGTTCTAGTCCCATGGGGCTCACCAAATGGGTTATGGTTTGCGTCCACAGATTGTTTTAGTCTGTCCAGACCTGACGGATATCTATCCTCTGAAACCAGCCGTTCACGTGTCATCTCAACGATGCTTGCAATATCGACCTCGGGGATACACCAAGTCAAACAATGACTGCATTGTAGGCACTGATAAATCACTTCGACCGCTCGATCATCAAGGTTTCGTGCTCCCACTGCCTCATAGTGGAGCAAGATGGCACGACCGTGTGGCGTTGGGGCATTAGATCGCCAAGCAGAAAAAGTCGGGCATACATGACGACATAGTTTTGGACACGATGCACAGAGGCGTATCTGGTCGGCATATTGTTCTGAATCCATCACTTCTGTACCCCCATGCCCAGCTTTCCGGGGTTCATGATACCTTTCGGGTCAAGAGCTTGTTTTATCATCTTAAGAACATGGAAACTACTGCCCAGTTCATCCTCAGTGTATGTGCTACGGGTAAGACCTACTCCGTGCTGATGACTCATTACTCCACCTTCTTTGTGACATGCCTCAATCCCCGCATGCCAGATACGCTCGTATGTGGACCACAAGGACTCGGCATCAGGTTGTGAGGAGAAGAATATCATGTACATGCTTCCGCCATGTAGATACATATGTGAAAAATGACAGAGAACAATGGCACCTTCCGATTCCATCGCCTCTTTCATTGACCAATAGACTCTCTCCAGCCGGTCGTAGGTTGCAACCACATCAATGGTATCGGCAATCGAATAGCCTGATGTCAGGAATTTCGATGGATAGTACATGTCATATCGATGCTCCCACCATCTCCGAGATGGCCCATCACCATAGTCCTGCGCACCGTGCGCCTGACAGATATTTGCTGATTGCTGTTCATCGAGGGCCACTCGTTCTCTTGAGCCGTCGAATGCAAGAAGCAACATGCAGGACTCGTCATCCACCTCAAAGTGTGGTGCTATCGACATTGCGGTGTCAGTTTCATCATACAATCTGACCACGGAGGGACGAATCCCAGCTCGGAAGATGCTTCGTATTGCGTCCAGCCCACTGGTTATGTCAGGAAAGCACATGCTCCTGAATCGTCGTTCTTCTGGTATCGGGAACAGTTGCAACGTGGCTTCTGTGATAACACCCAACGTACCTTCGGAACCAATGAACACCTGCTTTAGATCAGGACCTACCGAATGGCGCGGAACAGCCTTGCATTCGATGATAGAGCCATCTGGGATAACAACTTGGAGACCCAACGTCATGTCCTCAATCTTCCCGTAAAGTGATGACATCGACCCCCCAGACCGTGTTGCAAGAAAGCCTCCCACATTGGATGCTCTCAACGAAGTGGGCGTGTGACCAGTGGTATAACCGAAACGGTTGACATGTTCCTCCAAATCAATCCCAACTACTCCAGCCTCGACCCGAACGACCATCGAGTCATGATCTATGCCAATGATCCTATTCATACGCTTCAGGTCTAGATGAAGGCCTCCGTATACAGGGATGATTCCCCCACAGCTTCCTGCACCGCCTCCGACTGGAGTCACGGGAATCTCAAGCTCACTGCATATAGCAAGAATCTGGGAAACCTCCTCCACATTATGGGGATATGCCACGATATCTGCAAAGGGGATTAACTCTCCAGCCCTGATCTTTGCTAGGCTCAACGGCCATGCATCGACAGAGGTCAACAACGCATCGGTTTCGTGAATTGTGACAAAATCGTTCCCTATGACACCAGCAATTCGTTCTGCTGCAATTGTCTTTCGTTTGGCGCCAATCAACCCATCAGCCTCCTTCAAAACTCTGAGCGATGAATACAGTTAGATCATCCACTTCGATGTCACTACCATCTCTGAAAAGGGATTCCTCAATCTGCGCAGTGCAAAGAGGGCAGGGAGTTACTATACGCTCAGCTGAGGTTTCTTTGATTGCTCGGATATTTTCTTTCACTATCACACGCGACACGTCAGGAGAATGCCTTCCGACCAATCCGCCACCTCCACAACACAGGTCGTGTGCACTTGACTCGACCACCTCCACATCAGGTATTGCATTCAGTAGGCGATGGGCATACTCGAGAACCCGACGGGATGTATGGCGGATGAGGTGACAAGGATCATGAACAGTTACCCTCACAGTATGGTCATCCATGGGGGAGAGTGCTTTAGATACCTCATGAACACCTATGTCTTCGACTAGAAACTCAAGGATATGATAGACAGGAATTTCCCAATTGTTTCGTGCTGCAATCTCATTAAGGTTCGATGTACAGCCTGCGCAAGTTGTGACTATCTTCTTAACTCCAAGGTCATCAATCTGCTTCTTGAGAATGGTAGACAGCTCGATGGACTTTTCCATGTCACCCACCAGTATTGCTGGCAGGCTACAGCAGGTCATTTTCTCAACGAGAGTATAATCAACATTGAACCGTTCAAGGATTATTTTTGCTGCCTCTCGAACCTCCTGAGCACGTTCTTCAGCCTGACAGCCAGGATAGAAAAGTACCTCTGCTCCCTTTCGAATCTTGTCCTTGATGAAAGGTAGGTCGAGTCGCTCAAGACGCATATTCCTGCTTTCTGCTTTCTCGTCAGGGTCATCCCATGGAACAAATGCAAGATTATGCTTTCGAAGAATCTCGTTCTGCTGATGTAGGCTTTGAGGAACGAGATCAGGACGCTGGGAGAAGATGCGTCGCCTCATAAGATTCACGACATTCGGTATGTCAACATTTTTTGGACATACTTCCCGGCATGTACCACAGCCCGTACAAAGGTAGATTCTGTCGGTACTAGACCAATACTCGGGAGGGGAACGACTAAGTTCCACAGCTATTCCCCGAGGGCCTGTGAATCTCTCAACTCCCACAGCACGCGTTACAGGGCAGTGATTGAGGCAAGTACCGCAGTTGATACATTGTCCTACGGATCGAACCACTTCCATTTCAGAGGTGGAGAACGGCATCATTCGCTCTTCTTTGAGTGTATTCCTGACATGTGCATAGGCTTCTTCTTCGTCCACTTAGTTCCCTCCTGTGACATTCTCCGCTGCATGAACACCACATATTCTTCCAGTGACAAGCGCTACTCCCAACCCGCTCTTTTCTACGGGATAGTTGTATCCGCAAAGGACAGAACCCGCAGCAAAGAGATTCGATGCGAAGATGTCGCCTTTGACATCGATTGGCCTGAAGCGGGTGTCGAACCCAATACCGCATTCAAAGAGAGGGTGACCTTCCTTGTGCAATGGGACAACTCGTGTCAAATGAGATGGTCTGACATCTTGAACAGATTGGCGCGTCCCATCCAGAACAGGTAGATCGAAGACGGTTTCTCTAAGCCCTGTTCGATTCCCTGCAAGTCCACCTCCAACAAACTTGCCAGTAGCCAGAATGACACTTTTCGGGTGTGTATTGAATGTCCTGCGAGGGCTCTTCAAAGTGATATCAATGATCTTGCCTTCCTGCTTCTTGAATGAAACAGCCTCATGACCGACCAGAAGAGTCCCTCCTGCTTTCTTCAACGATGCTTCAAGAGACCTTTGTAACCGGTAGCCTGGGACAGAGGGGGGAAAAGATAACAGCTCGAAAATCTCTGTCCCAGTTTCTTCCTCGATTCGCTTCTTTATTTCAATAGGATTGACCAAACCAAGAATTGGGGGCAGAGCGATTAGAGTTGTTCCGGTCTGCTCAGTACAATGCTGAAGCTCTTTTATGATCCTATCCAACCCATCCTCGGTTTCGATGTATCGTGCTAGTTCGACTGGTGAGATATTGGAGGGTTGGCGAAAGGGACTACATTCCAGTAGAGTATGCACAATCTTGTGAGGACCAGTTTCACCAGCAATAACGGATTCCATCAACGCTTTTGATGCAGTGGACGGATTGAAGTCCGCCAGTCCTTTAATCCCTGCAAAAAGAAGCGTTTCATCAGTGTTATCCAAGCGAGTAGTATGCATTGTTCTCTGAACAAGACAAGTCGGTTTTTTTGTGCCTAGAATTGTCAATGCCATGGTTGTTGTGTCGTGGCTGCCAATCATTGCAGACGGAGAACCAGCGAGTATGTCTTTGAGCCACGAAACGATCTCTTTCAGACCAAGAGAAGGAATGCTCTCAAGCACTGAATAGGGATGAAATGGATAAACATGGGCCAATGCAGCGACTCCTTCCTCAGGAGTAAGAAAAGGGGTTTCACCGCCGCGTAGATATCCGGCAATATCCAAAGCCCCAGAGGATAATGAGGTAGCACCCTCTCCTTTACGAACGACCAGCGTATTAGCATTCATCTGGGCCGCTGATATCCCTGCTGTGAGGCCGGCCAACCCACCACCAATCACAACAATATCATAATCTGCATCCATCTAACGAATCTCCTCCCATGGCTTTGGCTCGTAATCAATGACAGTTTGCTCAAGATTTCCAACACACGCATATATCCCATTGACAATCTCCTCTTGAGCCAGTGCTGCGCCTCGTAGGGGGGGTCGCTTTCCTTTCCAACGTTCAGATAGATAATCAACAATCTCCGAATGGGTCTGACTTCCAGTAAGACCTAGTTCCTCTGCCATGATTGAGGCAGCTTTGAATGTACAGAATGTTGCTTGGCAGGGGCCAGTTCCCAATCGAACCCTTCTTCGCAGGTCGTTCAATGTTTGGGGATATTCGGTTCGGATAGCATAGCGGATCTCAGCATCCATCACAGGTTCGCATATGCACACCATGTTCGTCCACTCAGGGTGTTCACGGGTCATCTCAAGAATCTCAACCAATTCGGAGCCTCTTCTGGCCTTGAGGCGTTCAAGGGCATGCGACGGCACACCATATTTCTCTGCTAGCATCAACACATCGACCTCCTCAGACATCCCTGGTAGAGGTTTGATATGAGTTTCACAAGAACCCGTCACACCAAGTCGCTCACATACAATATCAGTGACGGCTTCTGCCATATGTCTGCACATCACCAGCTTTCCACCAATGAATGAGTAGAAACCGGAAACTCCATCCTGTCCATGGTCGATAATCTCATAACCCCGAGTAACTTCACCTTCTGGAACTTTCCAGACGGGGGCCATCGGTCGGACACCTTCCATGGTCCGGATGATTCGAGCCTCGCGGACAGACGGGACAACGAATTCAAAACTACGTAGAAGATACTCGATCTCGTCCTGAGAGGTAACAAGCTCATCAGGGTTATCCCAAGTATCAAGTGCAGTAGTCCCTATGAGTGTGGTATTCTCATGCGGGAACAGATAGACCCATCTTCCATCAACTGCTCGCGTGGAAATTCCAACATTGGTGACTCGCCGATCCAAGATGACATGAGCGCCCTTGTTCAGCCGAAGCTCTAATGAAATACCTGCTAATCGTGCGATCTCACTCGCCCATGGACCAGTAGCGCTAATGACTACCTTGGCTTCAACCGTTTCAAGAGTGCCAGTCATCCTGTTAAAATAGGTCACAGTGTGGACTGCACCATTTCGAATATCGATTGCTGTGACTTCACAATAAGTACGGATTGTTGCTCCATGCTGTTCAGCATCTTTTGCCTGTAGGACGCAAAGCCGGAAAGGGTCAATAAAGAACTCCTCGACATAACCACTTGCAATCAGCTCTGGATGGAGAGACGGTTCAATCTCACGCGATGCCTCAGGAGTCAGGATTAGAACAGGAGGAACACCCCGTTCCTGCACGCGCTTCTCATATTCTTCCATCCCTTTGCCGCCAGATGAGATTTCGCTCAAGTCCATCAATGGGAACAGGATTGGAAGTTTAGCTACGATATGTCGGGCTATGTGCTTGAGATGAACCACTTCGTGAGAGCACAAGTCCATAATATCGGGCTCATGGTAGTACTTGAACCCAGAACTTATCATGCCAGCACAAGTCCCAACAGTCGCAGATGCAATATCATCACGCTCCAAAAGAAGGGTCTTCAAACCACGCATAGCACAGTCCCGTGCAACAGCAGTACCAGTGCTTCCACCGCCAATAACAATCACATCAAACTCGGTCAATATGCTCAAGACTCCGTGTTGTCCAGCAATACGTTCGGTTGGCTACTGAAGACTGTCATATGCAGTCCCCACGGCAATACAAGGCTTTCGGCAGATATGATTGATTCAAGATGTGAGTTCGATGAGTGCTGGCATCTCTGCAATGAGCAACTTGTTGTAGATTGTATATTGCTGTTCATAGATTGCATGATTCTCTGGGATCGGTGCCCTGCGTTCTACGATATGGACCATGTTTGAAACGGCTTCTTCGAAACTCCCATAGACTCCAGAACCGACTGTCCCCAAAATTGCTGCACCAATCGCAGTGGAATCTCTAGAACGAGGAAGGAGAACGGTCTTGTTCGTGCAGTCAGCTTGGATCTGCCGCCATAACGGAGAGTTGGAGCCACCTCCATCAATCCGTAGCTCGTCGAATTCGATATCAAGCATCCCTTCAATCATCTCACAATACATCCGAATCCCGTACCCATTTGCCTCCATGATGGCCCTGGCAACATGTGATTTGGTGTGACCAAATCCGAGATTGTAGAAGATTCCTTTGTTGTACGCCATGAATGGAAAGACCACCAGTCCGTCACTGCCAGCAGGAATGGATGCGGCGGACGACTCGATTATCTCGTAGACATCCTTATCGCTTTGAAGCGCTTGTGCCACCTCGATTTCACAATAGTTGTCACGATACCATTTGTATGCCAGACCAGTTCCTGGAATCGCACCTTCGAGAATCCACTTTCCGGGCATGGCAGAGGGATTTGAGAACATGACGTAGGGGTCTTCAATGAATTCCTCTGTGTGAGTGATGACAAATGTTCCTGTACCCGTGGTCGCCTTGACGATCCCGGTCCTGATCGTACCAGTTCCCAATGCAGAACATTGTTGATCCCCACATCCCATAATGACTGTCGTGCCACTGCGCAGTCCTGTTGCCTTTGATGCATCCCTTGTGATTTCCCCAATGACCTCACCCGGATTCACAATATCTACAAGCTTATCGAGGGGTATTCCTGTCGTTTCACAAAGATCCTCAGACCAGCGTAGTGTTTCATGGTCTATAGGACCGTATCTCGCGTTCGCAGGCTCACTCACAAGCGAACCGCATAACCTGTTATTGATGAAAGCATCAAGATGCACGAATTTGTATGCATTTTCAAAGAGGTCGGGTCTCTCGTCAATGAACCACATTATCTTATTCACAGTCTTCCGTGGACCAATCTCAGCAGCCATCTCTTTGCTTCGGGGACTCGAACGATTGTCAACCCAAGTCACCGTTGGTGCAAGTGCGTTCCCATCTTTATCAACGGGCGTGACACAATCTCGTGTGGTTGTCACCACTACACTGACAATCGCATCAGCACCCCCATCCAATGAGGTTAAAGCTCTTTGCATGGTATTACAGGCAGTTCGCCAATACACATCTGCAATTTGCTCGTGAACCTTGAGATCCCGCGGCGTCGGAGGATATTCTTCATACTCCTTTGCTAACTCACGACCTTCCTCATCGACAAGAACTGACCGAGTACCTGTTGTGCCAATATCAAATACAGCAAAGATCCTACTGCTCATTCGGTTCACCTTATACGATTTACAAACTGCCATTGGACTTGGTGCAATATCAATGTATACGACAAGATTATCATCAATGCATATTTTGCTCTAAATGATGACAGAAGAATACGAGCCTCACATTGAGATAGCCCCTAATGTACACTTGATCAGAGGAGAGAATAGAGCAAGGTTCCCCGAAGCGAATTCACTTCTCATTGATGATGAGATACTCGTACTGGTTGATGCAGGATCGTCCCTTAGAAACATCGAGAGGACAGTGCAAAGCTGCGGACATGCTATGAAGGATATTGACCAGATCATTCTAACACATTTCCATGTAGACCACAAGGGGCATGCAGCAGAAATCATGAATCTATCTCAGTGTGAGTTACTTTGTCATCCCCTTGCCAAACAGGGAATAGAATCATTAGACGGAACAGTCGAGTTCTATGGAATCAAGGGACACCAGTATTATTCGAGTTGGAGGGAACTCATAGACATAAGACTCCCCCATGTAGTGGAGGATTATCAAGTGACAGGTTTCTTTGAAAGTGGAAAAACCATCTCCTTCGGAGAAACAGAACTTATTCCGGTACATGCTCCCGGGCACACAAAGGATCATACTGTTTTTGGAATCAATGGGACTGACATCGTATTCTTGGTTGATATTGATCTAACGCGGTTTGGCCCGTGGTATGGAAATGCAGTAAGCGATATCCATGAATTCAGGGAATCAATTCAGCGAATCTTGGCCCTTGAGCCAAAAGTGGGAATTAGCAGCCATTTGCTAAATCCTATTGAAACGAACCTGCGTGAACGTCTATTGCAGTATTTAGCAATTTTCGACGAGAGAGAACAAAGGATTATCCAGAACATCAGGCAGGGAATCAATACAATCCGAAGTCTAGCGAGAGTGCCAACAATATACCCGAGGATTCCGATGGATGCGTATCTGATCTTTGAGGAATATATGCTTGAGAAACACATAGACGATATGGTTTCACATGGAATTGTGGAAGTTGATGGTGAGGAAATTCATTTAAAGTGAAAAATCTGATATTTTATGCTCGGCATACACCAGTCCCGACCTCACGCCCCTCGTTGTAGGGAACACATCTTTATTTCACGAGGACTGAAAGTTAGATTCACGATTCCATTCCTAACTGTATGCTCCTGCTTCATACTCCTGTTGATTTTAACCTCGGTTACTTTTGTGATAGATTCTTCAAGATTCATGAGGACAGTGACTTCACTATTCTCAAGGTTATACATTGTTACAAGTACCGAGTCATCTCGGACTCGTAAGGACGAGATTCTTACAATAGGATTATCTATTTGAATGATCGGAACATAAAGCCTTGAAACCTCGTCTGATGAATTCAAGTACATCGTTATGGGTCTATCACAACCTGCATCCGCGATATTTGAACTGGTATGGATAGGCTCTTCCTTAGAGTGTGTTGCAAAACCATAGTGGTACACATACTCGGTTCCCAGTTCTTGAGCACCAAGAGTTTCTATTCCAGGTCCTGCATGGATAGGTCTCTCAGGGATATCAGCCCTAGAGAGCCACCCAACTGAACGAACAAGTGTTATTGCGATTCTGCTGCGATTTGCCAACTCAACCTCAGGTAGACCAGTGTTGAAGACAGTGATCGCACCTTCTCCATCATCATTATCAACTCTGATGAATCGCTTTTGGGGTTGGATACCAGAGGGGCGTTCGGGGTATGATGAGTTGGTCTTCTCTAGTACCTCAGCATCGGGGATTCGTTCGGGGTCACAAACTCGTTCAACGATACCAAAATGGGTTTCTGTCTTGGAAGTGGCTGACTTGTAGGGAAGGTCAAAGCAAATCCGCAGCCGATGATCCTTCGACTTGTTTGTAAGGCGAGTGGTCACCTCGATTCGTGGGGTATCTCGATAGAATCTGAACGTTGACTCTACGGGTATTCTCGTTTTGCCAATACGCTTCTCTCTTGATGAATCAAGACTCTCAAAAAGTTCAATCTCCATCTTCTGTCGAATCTCTGCCAAGATCGAACCGGAGAGTACAACGTCACGCTTCACGTTTTTCACAGATGCCTTCTCTGGTTCCACTCTACCAAATGTGTACTCGTCCCCACGATCCCCATAGTCTTCGAAGACATGGAGTCGTTCATAGGTCAGTCCTAACTCCTTGTCCAATAACTTCAATGACCCATCTCTGTTGAAAGTCACAGAATAGAAACGATTGTTAATCTGATTGGCACTGACCTCAAGTACATCACAAGTTTCACTTGGAGATTCTGAAACAGGAAGGAGCCGAGTGAACGCCCAAGGCCGCAGAGGAATAACTGCAGCATACACACTCTGAGTCGGACGTGCTGCGACAAGATGGATTTTCTTGTACTTCTTGCTAGCAATGATATCACGTGCCTGCCGTTTGAAGGCTTCCCAATCAAGATCCCCTTCTGGATGGTCATCAGCGATAAAGCGCAATTCTAGAACATCTGGATCCTCACCATCGGAGAATTCAACACCGTTGATGTAGAAATTCATGAGCTTCCTTCCAGGTATGAGAGTCAGCCCCATCTTTGCCATTCTCATGCCCACAGTAGTTTCAAAGAAGACATCATCTCTCGACTCAAGTCGTTGAAGGCCATGAATTACTCCATCAGGGGTCTGCAATCCAGCAATCGTTTGTTCTCGAGGGGCAGAAAACTCGATGTAGACAGGAGAACTCGTACTTGCTCCAGAATTGAAGACCAGAACATTGGATGATTCCAAATCAGATTTCAAAGATTTCTCTTCTAGTATCTTATTTGCTTTCTCAAGAATGCCCTCTCCAATGGTTTCAGCCCAAGAGAAACGTGCCTTCATCTCTTCATGCGTACTATCAACAGAGCATCCACAAATAGAATCGTGAGGGTGATTTCTCAATAGCCATTTCCAAGCAATACTCAAGAAGCTGCTTGGGTATTGTTGATCCAATGCAAACCATAGATAGGTGCTAATAGGTTCAACCTGCCGAATCAGCATATCTTCTACTTTCTGGTTCCAGATCTTTATCCACATTCTGGCAGAATATGTGTCTTGCAGCAGGGGAGCCCTAGCAGGGGATCTAAACTCACCACTCTTCAGGGGAGGTGTATATCCTGATGTAGCAATTGCACTTTGCAAGTGCTCGACAAAGTCGCTGAGAGACCCTACTGAGATGTCAGTGCCTTCACGGTTCATCCTGTCTGCATTGTCTTTGACAAAAGCTTGTGGAAAGAGGTGGTCAGAACCGTTCATCAGAAGATAGACTGGCACTGGGGAGAATGGCTCTAGGAACGATATTCCCTCCATAACCATATCAACAAATTCACTGTACTCCTCCGCCAATCTAGAAACATTCCCGTATCCTCCGGGGAGATACACGGTAGGAATCACAGCGGTGGACGATACATGAGATTTCCAATTGAAAAGAACAGTTTGTATATCTGGGGGAACACCTCGCCAGAGTACAGCAGCTTTGAAATCCGTAAGGTCACTCAATATTTGAGGTATTGCGCTAGAGTGTCCGAACATATCAGGGAGGTATCCAATGGGCATCTGAGGAATCTGAAGACGCGTTGCAATGTCATGACTATACTCGATGTTACGAATAAGACTCTCCCCGCCAACGAGCCATTGATCGGGTAACAAATACCACGGCCCCACTGCAATTTTCCCTTCGCGAATATGTCCAAGCAATTCATCCCTTCGCTCTTCGCGAATCTCGAAATAGTCTTCCAAGATTATTGTCTGTCCATCAAGCATGAACCTGTAATCTTGTTTCTTCAAAATTCCAAGAAGATCATCTACAAGCTCAACGAGCATATGCCTGAACCTTTGAAATGGTAAATACCATTCTCGATCCCAATGGGTATGTGGTACAATGATGACCTTCTTGGATTCCAATTCGCTTCACTCCAAACTATTGGTTATTTGTGGGAAAAGCTCGGTTTCCTCTTGTTGAGGAAAGCATCCACGCCTTCATTCTTGTCCTCGGTATCAAAAGTCTGACAGAATACGTCAACTTCGAACGAGAGATTCTTCTCCAATGGCATCTCCCAAGCATTTTGAAGGGATTGCTTCGCCAACTTGAGTGCAACACCTGGCTTTTGAGCAAGGTTACGAGCCAATTCCATGGCACCCTCCATCAGCGCTTCAGTATTATCAAAGACCTTGTTAACAAGTCCTATCCGTAATGCTTCATCGGCCTTTATCTGATCCCCTGTGTAGACTAGTTCCTTTGCAATCCCAAGACCAACAATTCGTGGCAAACGGACTGTCCCGCCAAATCCTGGGATGATGCCTAGGTTTATCTCTGGCTGTCCGAAGCGGGCATTTGCAGATGCATATCGGATGTCACATGCCATCGCAATCTCGCAACCTCCACCAAGAGCAAAGCCGTTTATAGCAGCAATCACTGGCTTTGACATGGATTCGATGAACTTGCACAGATTCTGACCATTTTCTGCAAGGGGACGAACTGATTGTGAGTCCTTGTCACTGAACTCGGATATATCAGCTCCAGCCGCAAAGGCCTTCTCGCCTGCTCCAGTAAGGAGGACGACACGTACGCTGTTATCATTCTCGGCCTTCTTCATGAATTCAGTTAGTTGAGTGACAACTGCTGTGTTCAGCGCATTGTATTTGTCTGGACGGTTGATTATGATCTTGGCAATTCCCTCGTCTATCTCGTATAGGACAATTTCATCGGACATTTATTGTACCTCCTGAAGACAAGTCGAAATATGTCAATTTCTAAATAAGCGTTCTTAGGTTCCCGAATTCCCTCAATGCTTATTTAGGGGTTTGTTGTTTCGGTTTGTACCTTTAACGTTCGGGAGAAGAAGAGAATGCAACGGCAGGAAAAGAAACAGGTACTGGTAGACTCGCTTCTTGCTATGAGAAACTCACTATTGAACTCGTACGAGATGCGAACAACAGTAAAAGAAGAGGGTTTGCTCCTAAAAGGACTCACTCAGGCCGAGTATGACTATATTGTTTTCTCAGATTATAGAAGGAATGATGGGCGAAGAAGGATATTCGATGCGATAGAAATTATTGATGAATCAATCGAAGAATTGAATCGCGCTGAGTACCCAAGCGCTACAAGAGTGTATCTTGATGCACTGAAATCGGTTGCGAAAATGACAAGGATGGCCAATGTACTCGAATGTCAATGCATTGAAGGCAACTTCAAAGAAAAAAGGAATGAGGGCACAATGGCCCCCAAGCTTGCCTAGACAAGCCACTTGTATGTTATTCTCTTGTCATCTATCTTCTCAAAACCCAGTTTCAGGGGCATACCTACTTCAGGCATGCTCATGAGATTGGTGATATGGGCCGTCAATCGCTTTCCTGATGGGAACTCCCCAATAGCAACAACGTATGGTGCCTTCGAGGTCAGGGTTTCTGGAGCGAAATCAACAATCACATATGACCTGAGCTTCGCCTCAGTTTCTGTGAAAGGAACCAATTCTGCTTTGCTCAGACATTTCTGACAGTGTTCTCTCGGCGGAAGAAACTCTGTTCCACATGAAGTACACTTGCTCATCAAGAGCTTCTCTTCAGCCAATGCTTCCAAGAACTTCTGGAAGAAGGGTGTGACAGCCTTATCAGTCGCATAACCTAGGTAGAGTTCTTTCTGTTCACTCATTAGGACCATCCCCTCTCAAAGATAAAGACGTTGACGAACTGCCCAGATTGTCCAACATTGTGGGCCAATCCATATTTGACATCTTTGATCTGACGCGATGGCTTGTCAGCCTCTCCTCGCATCTGTTTCATGATCTCGTAGGTCATGGAAACACCAGTTGCTCCCAGCGGGTGTCCCTTGCTCTTGAGACCTCCATCACAGTTCACAGGAATCCTGCCATCATGGTAGTTCTCCTTGTTCTCGACCAGATCTGGACCCTTGCCGGGTTCTGCGAATCCAAGATCCTCATATGCAATTAGCTCTGCGATGGTGAAACAGTCATGCACCTGAGCCATGTTGATGTCGTCTGGTTTCACTCCGGCCATCTCATATGCTGCCTTTGCTGCACGTTTTGCTCCGGGTATTGATGTCAGGGTTGGCCTGTCTTGAATCATCATCTCTGAAGCACCTGCGCCAATACCTTTGATCCACATTGGACGGTCAGTGAATTCTTTGACTCGATCCTCAGCTGCAATGACTACAGCCGCAGCACCATCGGTGATAAGACTACAGTCATAGAGATTCAATGGTCGGCAAATAGGAATAGCATTGTTTGCCTCCTCAAAAGGAATCTCCTTCGGAAGATGCGCCTTTGGATTCTGTGCACCGTAGTGATGCGATTTCACTGCAATCTTTGCAAGGATGTCATGGGACATATTATACTCGTGCATGTAACGAGATGCCATCAGGGCATAGAATGCAGGAAACGAGATTCCGTATGGGTACTCCCATCGCATATCCCCAGCTCGCGACATGTACTCTGTTGCTGTGGCCGAGGATACTCGATTCATCTGCTCGACACCAAGCACCATCATTACATCATATAGCCCAGCTGCCACCATTCCCCAAGCAGCTCTGAGTGACGCAGTTCCTGTTGTGCAGGCAGACTCCACACGAAGGTGGGGAATGTCTTGCATTCCAAGATAGTCCGCTATTAATGCAGATCCTGCACCTTGACCTGTAAACTGAGATGCTGCATACGAAAGGACTGTAGCGTCAATCTTGTCCTGGGTAATGCCTTCATCATAGATTGGTTTGTAGGCTTCCGCACACAATTCTCTCATTGTGGCATCATACCGTTTTCCGAATTTGCTGTGGCCTCCAGCCACAACAGCGACTCTTCTCGCCATTTTTTATCCTCCATAAGGAACATCTCATTCTCAGTGAGTTGCTCCTTAATCATAGTATAGGTTTGATTTCATCTGTGGACAAAGACTTAAGGTTGACGGATGCCGACTTGACGATAAGAAATTCGGCAAAAAGTGCGTTTTAATCAACGGCTATCTCGAAGGCTATGACGGTTGATAAAAAGTAGGAGGGATGGACTCGTCCATCCCTATGCAGGACGTTTACTCTCCAGTGAACTTGCCACGTCGCTTTTCAAAGACAGCGGAGATGCCTTCAGCTAAATCCTTTGAGCCAAACAGCTCGACTCCAGCTTTCACTTGGAATTCGTGGTTATCATCGTAATCGTCATCGAATGCGAGATGGGTTGCGGCCTTTGCTAGTTTTAGTGCGAGAGGTGCATTACCACCCAGTTTTGCACCGTACCACATGGCTTGACTCAACAGTTCATCCTTGGGCACTACCTTGCTGACAAGACCCATTTGCAGCGCTTCTTCGGCTGTCACCTGTCCGCCGGTGAGAATAAGCTCCATTGCTTTTCCAAGACCGATGATTCGAGGCAGACGCACACATCCTCCCCATGCAGGGATAAGACCAAGACTTACTTCAGGTGTGCCAATTTTTGCCTCCGTTTCACATATCCGGATGTCACATGCAAGAGTAATCTCAGTCCCTCCGCCAAGACATAGTCCGTTGATTGCTGCGATGACGGGCTTTGGATGCTTGGCAATCTTATTGATTACGGCCTGTCCTTGTTCTAGCAAGGGTTTGACCTCATCCCCTTTTCCAAGATAGCCCTGTGCCATCTTGAGGTCAGCACCGGTACAGTAGACCTTATCGTGGGCAGAAGCAAGGACAATCGAACGAACGTCGGGATCCTTCTCTGCTTCGTCCAGTGCATCACTCAGGTCTTTTATGAATTGGTCATTGATGCTGTTCAGTGCATCCACGCGGTTGAACTTGATTACAGCCACATTCTTCACCGGAGAAAGGAACGAACCTTCCTTCGAGTATAGCATCGTTTCGTATTCGGCCATTGTTACCACCAAGAATGGTTGTATCAAAGAAAAGAGAGCATTCCCTTAATAAATACCAGTCCTTTACGATTGCCGAATTGAAATTCGCCGTTTCAAAAAGGTAAGAGTTAGTCACAGAATAGGTCAAAATTGTAGTTGGAGAAACGTTAGTACATGAATAGTGAATAGAAAAAGAGGAGAGGACAAGGACATCTCCTTGCCTCTTAAACTAGATTAGCCAAGCATCTTTGGAACGGAGTAGCATTCCCCATGCTCCTCGTAGAGTTTCTGGATCTCTGCCTTCACTTTGTCAAGCCCGTACTTCTCCGCCATCTCGAAGGGACCTGCTGGGAAACTTGCACCAAGCTTCATTGCCATATCGATGGCATCCTTCTCAGCGATCCCTTCATCGACAAGGATCATCGCCTCACGGATGACGGGTATAGTGATTCTGTCCACAAGCCAGTGTGGGTCAACACCCTTCGGAGGCTCAGGCTCATCCTGCTCCCCACCGTACTTGTAGAAGCCTTTCTTCGACTTGGTGCCGATGGCTCCTGACTCAACTAATGCCTTTAGCGAATCTGGAGGCTTGAAACAGTCCCCGAGCTCCCTGTAGAGAGTACTCATCGCGTTAAAGGCTATATCGAGCCCAACAAAGTCACCGAGTGTGAACGGGCCAGCTGGGAATTTCGCGTGAGCGGTCATCGCCGTATCAATCTCCTCCTTGGTGGCAACACCTTGCTCATAGAGAAGAATTGCCTCACGGAGGACAGGCATCAATATCCTGTTCACGATGAAACCAGGGCTGTTCTTGGCCTTCACCGGAACCTTGCCCTGCTTCTCACCAACTGCAATCGCGGTTTGTATCGTTTCCTCACTGGTCTTCTCGCCAATGACTATCTCAATAAGCTTCATCGCAGCCACAGGCGAAAAGTAGTGCATGCCAATGAACTTGTCAGGCCTGTTTGTGGCACTTGCCAGCTCGTCGATGCTCAATGAAGATGTGTTCGTTGCAAGTATCGCGTGGGAAGGCGCGTTTGCGTCACATTCCGCGAATACTTTCTTCTTCACCTCCATGTTCTCAAAGATTGCTTAAATGACAAGATCCGCTTCTTTCACAGCGTTAGCGATGTTCGTAGTCGATGCCAGATTGCCCATAAGTGCCTGCGCCTCGCTTAGGCTCAGCTTGTTCTTGTCAACGCCGGTCATGACATCGTTGCGGATGCGATCCATCCCCACCTCAAGGGCCTGCTCGTTCACATCGACTAATGTCACGTGAAACCCGTTTCCGGCTGAAACATAAGCAATCCCTGAACCCATGAGACCTGCGCCGATTATCGCAATCTTGTGTACATCCATCGAACACCCTCCTAGAGAGCGCCGGTCATGGCTACGAGGATCAGGTTCGCCAGCGGGTCACTCTCGTGAGCGTTCCCAATCACCTCAAGACTCCCATCTTTCATTGTCTTCTTGAACGGAACCTCACCAGTGAAGATGCCCAGCAGTACATCGGATCGTGCTTTATAAATCACATCCGGACTCGGGTACATCCCGTCATGCAGGCTCATACCTGTTTTCTTCACCACGATGTACTGCGGCCCCTCTTCGGTGATGACCTGAAGAATCTTGCCGTTATAGTGACCAATCCATTCCACCAGATGCTTCTTCAGGTCGTCTTTGGTGTTGACCTGATGGAGGAAGAACTTGAAGAACTCTTGAAGCTGTGACATACTATTGAGCCTCCTCCTCTTTGTTCATCCAGTCCTCAATGGCTTCGTGCATAACTGCATCCACCGTTGTGGCCCAGAAGTTGCCTTTGCGTTCCTTGATCTTCTTGAGGAACTCCTCATACTTTTCATTGTCCATCAAGACGACGATACGTCCTTTTCTGTCGTTGATAAAGGACTGATGTATCATCTTCTTGGTGTTCCAATACTCGTGTTCGATGTCGCCATCCTTGAGGAATGGATAGAACGGCCATTCTCCAGTTGGATGTTTTCTGTATTTTGCCATTATTTACTCCACCTCTTAACTTCGCCGCCTCGTGCTTCTTTGAAGCCCGGTCTGAACGGCCATTGCACACAGTATCGGAATCCCTTGACTCCATCCTCTTCGCCTCCAGACCAACGACCAGTGTAGACACGTCCGCCCTTGTTGTTGACGAACTGCTCCATCACGCACATGATGAGCCCTTCGACCGTCAATCCAGCCTCAGTGGCAATCTCTTTGAGATTCTCCAAGGTCTTGTCGTCAAATGTCAATTCCATCGCTTAACTCATCCTCCCTGAAAGCTAATCGCGTGTATGGCTTGCCCCAGCGCTCCTCATACATCAGGCCTTCCAGTGGTGCTCTGCTAGGCCCAAGTGCCCTTGGTGAAACTCTCTGACCAATGCAGAAGGCTGTGAGCGGAAGCCAGATTGGGGGTATCCCAAGCCTGTCACGTATCAGCTCGGCATGTCGTGGGTCTGAACAGACGAGAGCCTCGTAACCACAACCATAGCCAAGTTCTGTTGCTGTGAGCCACATGTTTTGTACAGCCATCCCGGCAACAACAGAGCCAAAGAGCTCATTGGGATACATGTATCCCGCATCATGCCAAGAGTCGCTTGCACAAACGATGATGACCGTGTCGCTTTTCTCAGGATATCGGAAAAGCTCACCATCCCGTAGTCGTGCATAGACAGCAGCACGGTATGGGTCAGAGATGAACCAGTTCCGTCCGCTCGTGAGTTCGAAAGGAGCACCTCCAAAAGCGGTCTGAGCCATCTCCTGCGCGATGTCTGCGAGGAACTCCTTGGTTTCCTGATCATCGCGGATAACGATGAATCTAATCATGAGCATATTCTCAGGGCTTGGAGCATGCCGAGCAGCCTCAAGTATTGTTTCGATATGCTCATCGGGTATCTTCTCTCCGGTAAATTCTCGGATAGAACGCCGTTCCCTGATCCATTTCAGGGTCTGTAGCTCCTGAGCTACCTTTGGCGTATCCTCGGCTTTACCAGAGGACTCAACATCTGATGCCATTTATTAAACCTCTAATGTTTTTCCAATAGCTCGACTAATGACGATGCTAACATAAATTCTTTGCTGGAAGAAGAAAAACATGGAGAATATGAACCACAAGAGAAAAAGAAGGTTGTTTCCACCAATCAGGGAAAACAACACCATCAGTATGTTAGACGTCCGTCATGGATTGCCAGTCTTTAGGAATATCGACTAACAGGAACAGTGCGGTAATAGAAATCGCCTCAATGAGGATACCGCCAGGTACAAGAACCGTGATCACCGCACCCACGAAGAGGAAAACTACGCCTATACGATTCATGGACTGTGTCCCGATGTAGTCCCCATAGAGCATCATCAATACAGCCCCAGCAAACATGACAAGGACAGTAAGTGACATCGCAAGCGCGTAGGATAAAGAATATCCCGGCACCATGGAGAGGATAAGAAAACCAGTTTCAGGGTCATAATACGCTGGATTATACCCGTGTACCTGCAGATTTGATCCGGCAAGCACGAAGAAAGCCGCAGCCAACAAAGCGATGATGCCACTTCCAATGCCATAAGGATCTTTGAAGCTCATAGTAAACCCGAAAAAGCCAAAGCTCTGTAGGAACAACGTCACTGCCATGAGCGCATTGATGGCTATCAGAGCAGAAGGGTCTTCAAGGCTGCCGAGGAACGGAAATAGTTGGAAGAATAAGCCGGCGGTGATTACCCCGAAGAACAGACTGGTGCTTCCTGCGTAAAAGGGCTTCTTGTCAAAGTCTTCCACCTGTTTCTCCATAGCTCGAGTAGTGCACGCTTTATGTGCATACCAACTGCGATACTTGACAACATCCCTGTTTTCAAGAAGTTCCCCGCAAAAAATACAGGTCGCAAAGGTACGCTCGGTATCTGTGCTATCTTGCATTTGAGTCTCGCCACTCATACGAAATCTAAGAGAGAATCAATTTGTAAGCATATGAACCTTTTGTCAAAACGAGAATGTTATCCGGGTTGTATGTGAATAATGGGAGAGTATTAGGCTACATACACAAGGTGACTTATGGTAATGTGTCTTGCATGGAGTTGGAGCGCACTTCTTCTCTCCCGGCGAACGTGGGTTCCATTCGCAGAAGAGTAGGAGCTATTGGCTCCTTCTCACCACCATCTCGTTCTAAACAACGTCATACTCCAAATGCCGAGTGAGTAATACACACAGTCATATCGCAGTAAGATGCACATACCCGTGTGGTGCATACCACGTTGGATGATGAGATATTGCTCATCAGTCGAGAGAGATATGTTGGAGATGATTTGATGAAGCTCGTGACTCTTCATGTCCCAGAAACGTATATTGACGGTCTTGAGAAGCTTGTTGAAAGCAATTTGTACCCGAACCGATCCGAAGCGATCAGGATTGCGATACGAGACCTGCTAAAGCGGGAGCTTTGGGGATAGGAGCTACCCTCAAAGGTGGCTCCCCTGAAGTGTTCGTCCAAGATACCTTAATGTGGAATTCAATCGGATTGCCCTTTGTGCCAGCACGCAATCTAGGGTTAGAAGGCACAATGAAGAACACAAGGTCATAGGGATGCTGTCGGATGGACCAATCATTGGAGGCAGACATGATAATCGCATCCAGATAGTAAGGGGATGTCCTTGCTTGAAGGAGTACGGCGATGAACGTATCTGCATCAACAATGATGAGATTACACCCATCAAACCCATCACACTAGACCCTCAGTTCTTTGCACAGTTGTCTTCTGTTGAGGATTTGAGGGAATTCGAGAGTACAAAAGAAACCCTTTGTTACGGGTTACTGAATCTGGATCCTCGAGATGGCAATGCACACTGTATTAGTCAGGGACAATCTATCACATTGAATCAAAATGATATCAAGGCAGAGGACATCAGGAACGCGTTGGACTATGTGGTGCTGTCCGGGATGGGTAGTGACGACGTTGTTTGTTCTTCGTGTCTCTACAAGTACCTACTTACTCTGACGGATGTCTTTGGTGATTTGGTCAGTGACGAGGAGAAGGAGATGGTGATTGATGTCTATGCACGAAATCTTGTCAATCGCATAGCGTCTGATCTCAACCAAGGTGCTGAAACGGAGAGAACAACAAGAGTGAATGGCATCCATGAGTTCAGCCTTCCGACCCGTGATAATACAGCAAGACGTTACGAGGAGATCAATATCTTATCGAACCGACAAGATGAGGAGATACATAACCTTCTGCATACATACCAGAACCTCCAGAAGCTAGAGATTGTGTTCATGCATCAGGTTCATGCCCTCAATCGTAGGGAGAACGAAGGTTCCTCTCTAATCCACCTCCGATTGATGATAGGGACAACACGGAAAATCCTATCACTCCATGATGAGTTGAGAGACCTCAAACTCTATGTAACGGATGCATGCTCTCTCACGCAATCCGAAGAGTCTGTTCTGGTAAAAACAGAACAGCAGCGGCAAAAGTCGGAGAAGTCCTTTCGAAAACTGATGCCACTCCTATCAAAAATCGAAGTGAGGGCAGAATGAAAAGCCCTATAACAAAGAGTTGGGCATGGAGTACTGATTTATCATAGAGGATATTGAAACTCTAAAGATGGTGTACTACAGAATGGATGTTCTCGGACGCGGCAGTGAATTGGAACAGAGTGCGATACGCGTTGTAAAGGGATGTCCGTGTTTCAAAGTATTTGGAGATGAAAGACTCTGTGTGAACAACGATGACATCCTTGAAGTCGAAGTCATGGAGATAGATCCATCCATTTTTGCCATACACAAGGATAAGGAGAGCATAGCGCAGGAACTTGCTCAGGATGAGAATGTCTGCTATGCATCAATTTACATCAATTATCCCGACAACAAGGTCTATTGTATCTCACAAGGCTGGACTTTGAAAATACATGGAAAAGATGTGCCAGGCAACGATCTAGAGGACGCATTACAGTTTCTATCTACCAAGAGCGATGAGAGTGCTGAAATATGCAGCGAATGCCTTTACAAGTTCATCCTGACTCTGGCAGATACCTTTGCAGACCTCATGACAAGGAAGGAAAAGACAGACGAAGTCAAAAGGTATGTAGACAAGTTCTCATTGATGATAGCAGTCAAACTAAGTCAGATGGACGAGTTGATGACATCAATTGGCACGGAAGAAGATGTTGACAAGGGCGTGGATCATTTCTCCTTTCTTCGCGAATATCTCGTCCAGCTTCTCGATCAGCAACAGAAATGGAGAAAATTGCATCACCAGTTGGAGGCTTCAGATGAGGATAAGTGGTTGATTGACTTGGTGAAAATGAGAGAAAAGCTTGCCAGACTTGAGTTCCAATTTTACAGCCAGACCCTACAGCTGAGGGACATCAATGACTTTCATCTCCTCATACGGATGCTGAAGCATGTACTCGAATCCTCGACAGAGATTTTGAAACTTAACGAGAAGATTCACGAGATGATCAGATCAAAAGATTTTCTTGAAAAGGCTCAAGTCGATGAAAGATTAAGATATCTCAAGTCATATGCAGAGAAATCAAGAGCAATCGAACATAATTTTGGGAACATCCTCCAAATACTGAGTCGTCTGTGATGACAGCGAGTTTTCATACTGAAAACCGCGGATCCGATAGAATCCTTTCTAAAAGTGATAGTGCAGTATGAGAGGAGAACGTGTTATTCCATTCCATCACAAACTGTCGGTAAATCGCAATGTCCTCTAAGACCTCCTGCGCTGTGATATGAAGGTCTGATGGATTCATCTCATCGCCCTGTCCGAGCCCAGGACATATTGACATCATCGCATTAAATCCCCAAGTAATATCATCCTCTAATTCATTAAATGTGAAAGGAAAAGCCCTACAGACACCAGGACGTGCAGGATGTATCATACAAAGATTATTGTCTAGGAAGATGCATTGTCCAGAAGGTGCCTTTTTAAGAGCGATTATCGTAAGTCCTTGTTCGGTAAGGGGACGGGCAACATCCCTCAGCCCATCGGGAAGAGGTATGCTATCCGACTGGACATAGAAATCGACAGCCCGCAACATGTGTTTAGGCTCCAGACTCAGGGTGAAAGCGATGCGCGTGATATCACGACCAGTTAGGGTCACAATCATGTCCTTATTAGAGCAACAAGCACCACAGTGGATGCAGGAGAATCGGGGAGGGGTGCATTCTGTTTCGTGAGGCATATCATAGGCGGCCCCGTCAGAGATCCTGAAGGAATTCCTTCATTGCCTGCATACCTTCTTGGATGTCCTGTTCTGAAACAGAATAGGAGAATCTAAGATGGTGGTCGTAGGCTTCACCGAAGACTTTCCCAGGAATTGATGTAACTCCTGTTCGTTTCAACAAGAGTTCAGATAGTGTGCTGCTTGTGAGGTCAAAATGGCTCATATCCGGGAACACATAGAAGGCTCCCATTGGATTCATGCAGTGGATGCCATCAATATCACAGAAAATCTGCTGGAGGAGATCGCGTCGCCTCTGGAATGATTCCTGCATCCTGCGGATGGGGCCCTGGTCTCCCATTATAGCCTCTACACCTGCATATTGAACAAATGAGGTAGCGCATGATGTAGTGTTCTGCTGAATGCGAACCATGTTATTGATGGTTTCTGGAGATGAAATAGCATAACCCAATCGCCACCCGGTCATAGAATAGGACTTTGAGAACCCACTGATCACGACCGTTCGCTCCAGATTGGTATCGACTTGGAGCATGGAGGTCTGACTAAAGCCATCGTATACCAATTCCTCATAGATTTCATCACTGAATACCAAAAAATTGTGGTCTGTTGCTAGGTCATAGATGAGTTTCATATGATCCTTTGTCAGAACTCCTCCAGTTGGGTTATTGGGGCTATTGATGACGATGGCAGAAACCTCATTCCCAATCTTGTTCTTCAGTTTTTCCTCATCGAGGACATAACCAGTCCGTGTATCAACATCAACAGGCTTTGCACCTGCATTGCGAATCATTACCTTGTATGTCGGCCATGATGGCGCAAGCAGAAGGACATCATCACCCACGTCAATGGTAGCGAGAAAGCCTTGGAACAGAGCCATTTTCGCTCCAGGGGTGACTATGACATTCTCACGACCTTCGATGTAGATATTTCGACGAGCGTAAAGTTCTTGGATGGCATCTAAGAGCTCGGGAATTCCTCTAGCAGAAGTGTATCGTGTTTTCCCATCTTTCAAAGCCTGAATAGCGGCATTCACGATATTCTCTGGTGTAGGAAAGTCCGGTTGCCCAACCTCAAAATGATAGACCTTCTTCCCCTCTCGCTCCATCTTCTTCGCAATTTCGAGAATCCTTAGTGTGCCGGATGCAGGGATAACCTGCATGTGATGTGAGGTCCAATCCATGGATCGTCACCTTCGCCTGATGCATGTCCCGTGAAGGAGGAGGATTCCATGACTGGTTCCAATATATCACTTGTGGATAGGCATTAATTCTTTTGAATGGATTCCAGTATCTGTTTTTGATGCTCAGTCCCGAAAACCTGAATTCTTTCTGGAAGTGCTTCGCCAATCCCAAGGTCTGATGCCTTACGAAGATACTCGACTCCTAATGGGTCTAGTCCAGTGATATGAGCGCAATATGCATCCACAGCAACAGGATCTGTTCCGACAACAACCCCGATAAATTGACGGGGTTTCATATCAGACCGATTTCTTAGCAATAGTTGGGTCAGGTCGATGATGGTCAGATCGGGTTTGAAAAAGAGCAGTAGATCTAGCAGGATGTCAGATATGTGAGGGTGTAGCGTCTGTTTGTCAGACTGGGGCAGCAATCCAAAGAGGTTCTTGATTCCAGCTCCAAAGGAGATTAGCTTTTGTTTCTTGGCTGTGGCAACGTTCACAATAAATTTGTTATCGAGAAGGATTTTTGGTACTGCCTGTTCATTAAGGTAATGACCGGCCATCTTCACGGGTTCAAGAGTCGCCTTTGACAGGTTCACCAGCTCGACAGTGTCGGATTTCAGGGCGTTGTACCCGCACTTGTCAAACGCATCCTCAGCGGTCCGAATGTGAGTGTCAGATTCAACGATGCTCAGCGGAGCGACCTCTCTAAGAAAGTCAACTACGGCCTTTATCATCCCAAAAGTCGTGTTTCTAGGCAAGTTGGGGTCATAGATTGATGGCTTAATCACTACCCGCGGGATGGTTGGCGTGATGGGAATCGGTTAAGGCATCTTTGCCAATGCCGTCATCAATGCCTCTCTTGGCGACCGTCGAACCGCGACTGCCACAAACGAAGTGAAAGACATGAATCAGTCTACCCACCGAAGAACAGCCGACGCGCCCTTCGTCTGCGTTCATCTTCACTCTCTTCGGTTTCGGGCGGAGGAGGTGGGGGAGGTGGTGATTCTAGGGCTGAGTCTTCGCGTTCATCGGGAGTTTCTTCTTCGATGTCTTCGGGTGAGGGCTCATCAAGGGGACTCCATTCCTTTGCAGGGGAAGAGGGTTCTGGGGAATCCACTGGAACGTGCTCATCCGATTTTGATCCTGCGACTGGTATCTCCCAAGCATATCGGGGACGCTCTACAGAAATCTCATCGATAGGAGGCTCCGATGGCTCTTCATATGAAGATTCCTCATCTTCAGGTTTGATGACCAGTGGGTCGGGCTCTACAAGCTCAAAGTCATCAGAGAAGTCTCGTGGGCTACCCGAGATGACAGACTCATCATCTTCAATCCCCTCAGAAGGGATGCCGAGGGAATCCATACTTGGAGTGTCATCAGCAGTTTCAATATCTTCACTATCGGATTCTATCGTGATTGGAATCTCATAGGTCTCATCTGTGCCGGCTGGCTCCAGTACTATTTCAGAAGAAACTGGTTCAAAGGTTGGTGCCGGTACATCTTCAGCATAGTCGGTATCCTCTATCTCAGAAAGTTCAGCACTTTCGGAAATGTCGGATGTTTCAGTTCCCTCATCGGATGTGAAGTCAACACCCAGCTCTTTATGCAGGCAGCTTTCACATCGCTTCGCAGCTGCCACAAGGCCGTCACGAACAAAATCCTCAAGAGGCTTTGCTCGATCAGGGTTCATCTTTGACCAACGGAGAAATGAATCAACCATTCGCAGGGCATCGCGTACGCCCATCCAATAATCATCAGACCGTCTATTCTCTGGACTCATTAGAAGGCACCAAGTTTCGCAGGTGAAGATAATGAGAAAAGGCTTTCCATCATAGGGGGATTATGTTATTTTGAGCGCGCCCTTTTCTCGAGCAGCTCCTTGTACAGATCCTGAAACACATCCATGATTTCAGTTCGTTTTGACTCGTCGATTTCGGTTTCGACTAGAAGAAGCCGGGTAGGTGTGCCGATTCCTAGATGCATACGTATTTCATTGCGATATGACGTTTCGAGTATTGGATCAGCTTCGGGCATGACGATAACAGCAGCACTTGTGCCGGCAAAAGTCATACACAGAAGAATGTCCAACGCGGAACTTTGGGGCGACCATGTGACTGCTTGGACACGCGAGTCCTCGTCATCCATCTTGGCAATCCCAATACGGACACCGTCAACAGAGAGTGCCGCTTCATTCACAATTGAAAGAACCTGTTCCAATAACTGGTCATCGGGCCCGATGACTGCTACTTTGAAAAGATATTTGTCCTTCGAGTCGTCAGTTCCATTCTCGTTATTGTCGTCGGGAATGATTCACCAGTCCCCCGTTCATTTAACTAGGCAATGTGCCTATAGAACAATAGTCATTACTCACATTGATGAATAAGTTTTGTGAGTATGAGTCCCACCTATAGAAGTTGTTAGGTATTTGATGAGAGGACAGGGTAACATGATGCGAAAAAGTGAAGTTACAATAGTTGCCGGTGTATTCTTGATCATAGTGGGGATTGTACTCCTTGCAGCGTCTTCGGGGAGTACAGAATTCTTCGTCTTTGTGTTCCCATTCTTCTTCTTTGGCAATGCAAGTGCGCCAGTAGTTATGATAGCCATACTCGCATTCACTGCAATTTGTCTGTTCCAGTTATTCGCGCTTCGACCTATTGTTAATATCGAAAAAGGGTCTAATAGAAAACCTACATGGTGTCCACACTGTCAGGTGCAAACCCCTAGCGGCTACGCATACTGTCCACGTTGTGGCACAAAGACCACTGGTTATGAGTTTGATGCATATAGTGGGGATTATGGGGAATAGGGAGAGAAAATGTCCATACGAAAAGTAAGTTTGATGGACGTAGCAGATATCCTAAAGGTTGAACAGGAGTCCTTTCTGCGTCCTTGGCCATACTCGTTGTTCATGATGTTTGCGCTGGCCGGAGGGAGCATTATTGATGGGGAGAAAATCATCAGAATGGTGGTCTATGAGCATGAGGGGCACATCATAGGCTATGCAGTATGGGAATATGATTCGGAAACACAGGCGGGACATCTCCTGAACATCGCAATTGACGAACACCATCGAAGGCAAGGTAATGGCACCGAGTTACTAGACTATGTGGAGAACTCACTGAGGCGTAATGGGGCCAAGAGGTATTTCCTAGAGGTCCGAGAGAGTAACCATAGCGCACGGTCATTCTATGAGAAGAACGGCTTTCGTCCGGTCGATAGGTCTGTGAGATACTATGTTGATGAAGATGCCATCATCTATGAGATGGCTCTGTGATTTATTTTTGTGCCTCTGCCACAATCTTCGGACCGATGACCTCCTTGAAGAGCCGGAGGTATGATTCGTTTCTTGATACTATGCAGAGAGGCGCATCGAGAGATGATTGACCTCCAATCAGTATCTCGGTATCATCAGCCAGTGCAAGCAGGACTGGGTCAGGCAGCTCCCAGATTCGCCATCCATTCAGCAAATCAAGATCAGGGTTCCTCTCTTCAGATTGTGGGATTACAATGATCCGCCTGATTGGGGTTTTTACTTTTGCAAGCTTCTTTAGATCTAGACAGTCCAAATCCGGTGTGGATATCAAGATTGATTTCGTTGCTCTCATGGACATATCGTGGATATGTGCGCAGACCTCATCTTTGCCCGTAAGATACCATGTGTTCTCGGACGGCAGATGCTGTATCTCCTTTGAGGAGTTGGATATTGCCATCAGCATCCTCGCTGTGATCCGTGCCGCTTCAATCACCGCTGCATTCATGTCTTGGATTATCGATCTCAACTTCATATTCGAATCACGGGCCTGGTTTGCCCATGATCCAAGGGATTCGTTTGTTTCATTGGTTATGGCCTTGAGCATCTCTGCTCTTGTTTGTCGAAGGGCGCCTGTTGCAGCCGTGATGTCTTCAAAGCATGTGCTTTGCTGTTCTTGAAGAAGAGATGTAGACACATTCACATCTGAAGACATATTCTCAATGAGCTCGAAAGTCGAGCTGCTCAATACAGCCTTTAGGTCGATACCTACAGATTCGAATCTCCTTGTTGCGTGTTGGTTTGAGATGATGGCGGCCTGCTGTATCTGCTCTACAACCCTAGTCTGCTCCATTGTTACTTTTTCATTCACTCGTTCCAAAAGAGTATCGACCTCATCAAATGTTGCACTTGTCGAGGTCTCTAACGCCAGTAGTTTATCATTCCAAGAAGCCTCTACCTTTTGTAGTTGGGATTTGCTTTCCGCCAAAGCATCGTTTCCTATCTGATGGATTTCCTGTTTCACCCTGTCAGGCAATGTTTCTAGGGAATCGATTGCTCCATTCACAGTAGCCACACTAGACTCGCTGAGGTCTGTCGATGTTGATTGTAGTGTCTTCTCGATGTGTTCAATTAGAGAATTCCCGATTTCTTCCAACTGGGAAACTTGAGATTGCGCACGTTCTCTGAAAACGTTCAATGCACCATCGGCGGATTTTCTTAATCCTTGTTGGAGGTGAATAACCTCAGAACTCAACTTCGAGCCCAGTGTTTCCAATGTGGTCGAAACATTATCAGTTGCAGAATCGATCCAGACCAATGCTGCATCGAATGCCAATATGTTCTCCTTTCTGCGCTCTTCCATGATCGACATCAACTCATCCTTTGCCTTCACTCGCTCAGCCAATGTTGTCGTTTGGGTTGATTCGATTTTCTCATAGAACGCCTCGACTTGTTCAGTCGTCTTCCTGATATTGGCGGCGGCTAACCGATCCAGCTTTGTGCTGGTTTCTCCAAGAACTCGTTGCATGGATTCCGTTTCTTCTGAGAGATAGGCATCTACAGTGGTCTTGACATTTGCCGCGTTCTTGGCAAGGATATCAGCGGTTTCACGGGACAACACTCTCAATCGCTCACTTATGTTATCTCGTGCACCCGTCACAGATGTCGAGAATTCGTGTGACAACCTGCGGACGTCGTCGGTAAACTGCTTTATAGTAATGCCCTCAATATTTGCCAAGCTTTCTTGTGCACCCGATAAAGAGGTTTCGATTTCTGATAATGCTACTTCCATGTGTTTACTGATTTCGACTTTCTTTTCGGATATGAAATCGTCCAGTGTGCGCTTTAGAGATGTGCTGGATTCTGTAACGGTGTCAATCCGCATGCCAATCTCGGATGCGAACTCTTGTTGTAACTTGATAGAATCGCTGTCCAACGATTCCATCTCCGATTTCATCGAGGTCTTGAACTCAGTGTGAGCGGATGCAATCAGGTCTTTGGCTTCGACAACCTGACTGGCTATAAGCCCGTTGAATGTTGACTCGATGGTTTGAGTCACTGAGATGAACTGCTGGGTGATTTCCTCAACACGGGCATGGAAATCAGCACGCATATCATTGGCATGCGTTTCGATACGTTCGACCTGTTCTACAATACTGGAGTCAATCTCCTTTTGCGCACGAGCTATTTTCGAGTTCAAAACTGCTATGCTCTCGCTAAGACGCTCATTCAATCGCTTATTCAAGCTCTCATAGAGTGTTTTTGCATCCTGCACCTGTTCTTGGATTGCAGTGACATGCCTGTTTGATATCTCACGTAGTTTTTTCTCAATACCTGATTCATAGGCATTCGCGATTCGTCGAATATCAGACAATACCGCTTCATTCTTGGTTTCGGTTGTGGTTACGATGCTTGAGATGGACGACTTTAGACGGCTCGAGATGTTATCAGTCAATGCATTCAATTCGGATGTTTCGGTATCAAGGACATTGGTGATTTCCTTTACAGTAGACATGATCTTCTTATCGATCGCCTTTGTTGTCTTTTCATTCCAAACAGAGATGTCATTGAATAACATCTCATTTGCTTTCTGAAGACGGTTCTTGTTCTCTAATACTTCATTTTGTAGAAGCTCAAGAACGGAGGCTCGGGCTTCGCTCATGAGCGAGTCGGTATCTGCGGTAAGATTTCTCGCGAGAGACCTTACAGCCTTGTATTCCTCACCAATCGAAGCACTCGTTTTTTCAAGGTGCCCGGTGAGTGACGAACGAATTACTTCAAGGAATGCCTTCTCTGACGAGCTCAGCTGTTCAAGCTGGGCAAGAACCGAACCCGATGCCGAGTTCATGTAATTGGTGACTTCCTCTTTCCAGAGTGCTATCGCTTCTGTGAAAGCTTCGGTCGAGGCTACAGCGTCATCGAATCGTTTCTGTGTGCTTTCAGCCTGGGATTCTGTGCTGTCCCTTGCTTCCGCGGCGGTGTCGGAAATTGATTTTCTGGCAGCTAACAGGTTCTGACTCGCAGTAGTGACAAAGTTAAGACTTTTCTGTTTCAATGATTCGGCAAGTTCGGAGAGCATTTCAGATATTTGATTAGACACCTCAAGTGCCTTTGTCCCCAGCAATGTGGAAATATTATCAATACTGTCCAAAAGGGCATTCTCAGAACTTCGTAAGGATTCTTCAAGCACGCTCTTTGTAGCATCGAGCAACTTCTGTGATCTCTCGCGTGCGTCAGTGACTGATGAAACCGCTGATGCCTTTTCATGAAGAAGCCAATTCTCGAAGTCACCCAGAATCCTCTTTGTATCTTTTGCAAGTTGTTTTTGACTATCATCCAACTCCTTCTGAAGGACTGTAAGTCGTTCGCCAATGCTATCCTCGACAGAAACATTCAGCGATTCTAGGACGCCTTGTATCTTTTGCGAATACTGTGCAAGGACATCTGATGCGATACCGGTCATAGTAGCAACGTGTGACTGAACCTTGGAGGCTACTTCGGTTTCGTATTCCTCAAAGGCTTCATTGAGCGCATTGAAACGTTCCTCATTCGTCTTTGTGACCCCACCTACTGTTTTCTCGATAGATTCCTGAAGCTTTTGGACAGTCGCCGTTGTCTTGGTCATCACTTTTTCAGTATCAGATACGAAGCCCTCAAGTGTGTCAACCATCGGAAGAATCGGAGGGTTTGCTTGATACAATGGCAATATACCATCTATCTCCTCGACAAGCCCTCTCTTGATAAGGGACTTGAGCGCAGTAGACACCTTGCTCATGGGCAGATTGACAGCTGTGGCGATTGCTCCAACCGTCATGTTACCACCACGAATGACTGGTAGTAATACTGTCGCTTCATTCTTTGAGAGGGAAAGGGTTTCTTTCAGCAATGGGATTGCTCTGATTTGCACAGTCTTGCTCACTCTTAACACCGCCTATGTTATTATCTAGATTAACATATATTTTCAAGAGACCATGCTCTTGAAGGAGTTGAATAGCTCACGCACATCTTTTACTGTCAGGAGATTGCTCTGGCAATCCCCATATACCTCAAGCAGAATTCTTGTTGCATTCTTGTCTTTCACAACGCTGTGATTTGTGATTCCCCGAGGAAGCTTCCCGAGGAAAACATCCAGCTTGTTCTTCTCAGGCGTTCCGTTCAAAGTGAGCAGGAGTTCCCACCAATTAGTGGTTATCTCTTGCAGATCCACGGACACTTTGAAGAGCTGTGAGAATACCTCAGTGTAATGTTTCAAGATGTCAAAGCTGTCAATCTGTTCGTTATCGGGATTAACATGGACAATTCCTCTTGAGAAATCAAAATGGAAGAGCATGTTATTCCCTGTGACAATCATCTGATCCTTTTGTGTTACTGAAACGTAGTTCTTCCATTCCTTCTTGAATTTGCTATTGAAATGTCGTATCGAGCTGACTTTCAGCGTTGCTAGAAAATCCTTGATTAGAATGCGTCTATCAGTCATCGGTCTGCCCTTTCGTTCTGAGATGTAGCGTCCAATCTGATTGATATAGACAGAATAGCAGAATGCTGGCAAATCCTGTGCCTCAATTCCTAGCTCTATCAGAGTATTGAGAAAATTACGGTTCTTGCAGGCAGGACGGACAGTACAACTCAGCCGATCCTCCTGACAGTGTTTGCATTTGTTCTCGTGGAGTTCCATGAGTTCCTTTGCCAGCTGGCGATCTGCGTCAGGATAGAGGAGATTCAGTCGGTTGGCCAGATCATCGTTGTGACTCGTTAGATGCATTTCAGTATCAACTCACAGGGATAAGATGCACGAAAGCTATCATTCGTACGAGTGCCACCCGTCATCGTCGGATGTCGAAACATACGAATTGTTGCCGATGTGAAGGATTGTACTCGAATGAGATAAATGTATTCAACAGGCAGTGATAGTTTGACCAGCTTTTCCAAAGAATGGGTTTTGCTTCGTTGCTAACTTGCAAGCTTTTTGAGCTTGGCGGTCCAGTCACGGAGATCCTTGTTGAGCCTAGCGATGTCATTTTCATTCAGTGTAGCAGTTGGAGGGTATGATTTGAGTTCTCGTGCACGAGTTCCAAACTGATGGAAGACTGGAGAGTGAGTTTTAATCATTGTGGTGAGCTTGTCTCGGACTTCCTCCAAAGCCTTTGCCATCTCTTTAGCCTCAGTTTGTGGCTTGACCTTTTTCAAAAGAGCATTCATTAGCCCATCGACGGTGGCTGCATCAATCTTTGGCTTAGGTTCTTTGGTAGAAGGTTTCTTCGGAGACTTTTTCGGGGTTTCAGATACTGGCATCACCCTTCCTTCAACAAGAGACCTGACCGATTCCATGGCTTGCCCAATCTCATCGAGGGCTTTGTTATACTTGCGTTCAATGTCATCAAGTTGCCGAACAATTATCCCTACTATTTCCTTGGTTTCAGCATATGACGAGGAGATTTCACCGACTTTTTCCTCTAATACCGACAGACCTGCAACGTAGTGTTGCAAATCATCAATCTTCTTGCCTAACACTTCTGTATTGCTACTTTCCCGCAACTGGTCGACGCTGCTAGCAATATCCATAGTGGACTTGGAGATGCTCTCTATCTTCTCATCAATCAGGCTACTCTTACTGGAAGACAGTGATTCGTCCACCACAGAATTCAGGTCTGTCACAGCGATAAGGATGTCATCCAGTTTCTTGAACAGAACCTCCGTTTCTTTCGAGTCCCTCATTGTCGTAACACTTGCCTCTACTTCTCCAAGCTTTGATGAGAGGCTGTCAAGATTTGAGGCGAGGTTGTCAATCTTTGATGAGAGCCCATCCACATCCTTTTCTTCAATAGACTTTGCAATCTCTTCGAGTTTGGTCTGATCATCAACCTTGGTCTTAATGGATTCCAAATCATTTGCAAGAGCATCAATCTTCTTGGATAATTCGTGAATTTTGTCAAGAGCTGCTAGTTTCTCAGTATGCGTTTCGAGCTCTTTTGTCAGGGTTTCGACCTTTTTCTCTAGTTCCTTCACAAGCGAAAAGTCATTTTCTGAAGACATAACTGATGCTCCCCATTGTAGATGTAATCAGACAGAATGGGAATGTCTGCTTGTTTTTAGCTTTTCTGGGATATAAAAAGAGCTGATTGCAGAGCGAGATAGTGTATCTCAAAATCTCTTGGATCTGAAAAGGTCGATTGCGAGTTCTTGCAAAATTGGCAGCAAACGTTCTCGTTGCTGTTGGTTTGTCCCTTTCCAGTCGATGATAGCACCCGTAATGCGTTCCTTCGAGCGTTCCACCATTTTCTGAACGATTTCTTTGGTGATATGATCAAGGGCGTATTTTGGAGCGATATGTCCCAACCGCACATTCTTTTCTAGTACAATCTTATTGAACTTCGACACATAATGAGTGCCACCAAAACCGATGTAGCAGCTCTCTTCGAATGGCGCTTGAGCACATTGAAGTGCAGCTGCAGCGACTGCTCTAGATCCCTCCTTGTGCTGCCAATATTCTTCGGTACTACCAAGCTCTACAAAGATTAAAGGTGTGTCCATACTCGTAGGACCATGATGTGTCGCTTCCATTGTGACATCGAATTCCTCAAGGTTTCTTTCAGCCTTCTCCACTGCAAGTGTCTTCAGGGCAACAGAAACAAGAGAACCAGATGCCACTGAAAGGGAACAAGGGTCACCACCGAACGCCGCTTCTGGACCAAGGTTGCCTGTGCTGTGTACCAGCAATGCGGGCTTCCCTGATTCTGCCCTGTGACGGGAACAGAAGATGTACGCCTCTGCGGGAACCTGTGACTCAAGATGGTTGGTCGCAATCAAATCCCGAGAGGATGTGACGAGGTATGTACCGTTATCATCTACGAAGACTGGAAACCCATCAAACATGTCAGAGGTTTCTATGAACTGGTGTTCCTCGACAAGGATTTGCTTGATGTTCAAACTAGCAGGGTCGTGACTTGATGTTACAAGTACTCTCACATGAACCAACCTCAATGGGGGCTAATCAACCTTGCATTTTTCCAGCAATGGAATCAGTTCAAGCTTCTCTACTTTGATTGAGATCTTCTCGTCGAAAGCCTCATTGATCTCGGTTTCAACACGGGACTTGAAATCCTCAAATTTTTCGATTTCCCTCTTTATATCGTCTGCAACACGAAGGAGGTCATTCTTATGATAGTCCAAATTCTTCTTGGCTTCGTCAACAGCAGCCTGCAGTTCCTTGTTCTTCGCGTAGACATCAGAGCCTGCATATTTTGTCCGCTTGTCCTCAATGTCTTTCGCTTTCGCCTGTAGGTCGCGGAGTGAACCATTGGCGATCAGATCTATCTCCTCCAGGGATCTTCGAGCCAATCGATCCTTCAGTTTCAATGCACCACTTTCAATAGCCTTCTTGAGCCCGTCCAATCCCTCGATGAGATCGGGATACCCTTCAGATTCGGAAACGATTGCAACGTATGGATCCTCGAAGTACTCCGTTAGTGCTTTTTGGCCAGCGGGGGATATCCGAATTCCCGTATTGGCCTGATTGAACTTCTTCACAGTTTTCCTCAAGGTGTTCAATTTCATCCGAAGTAGGCTGGAAATGCGTTCAAGTTCTTCATCCAGTGATAGCAATTCGGAAACATTGGACTGCTCCCTAAAAGTATCGAACTCTGATTTCTTCTTCAGATACTCTTCTTGGGCTTGCTTAATCTTCATCCGGATAGTCCTGACTTGTTCCTCATATGCCTCAGTGCCATAAGTAATCTCGCGCATGGTTTCGATACGAGTTCCGATACGTTCCAAGTCCTTAATCCAGCCATACTCGTAAAGCAACTTGGAGATCTTCTTCATTTCGCTAGCTAGTTCCTTCATGTAGACATCCAGTGATTTGATGATGTTCTTGTATTTCTTGTCCATCCGCCGGATCCATCGAGCACCTGCACCCCAAATCTCTTGGATAAGATACTGAATTTCAGACTGCATGGCTTCAGTACTCGCATAGGTTATATCCTTCTTCACATCGAAATCTGCAACAATACCATCAATCTTGTTCGCAAAACGAGTGGCAGTTCCCTCTTCCTTTGCTTCTGTCTCGCCACTGACATCTTTCAGCTCGGCAGCTACCCTTTTGATGTCCCGTAGAGCCTGTTCCACGGTCTTGTAACTCTTCTCAGCATGCTTGAGGAAGTCCTTGCTTTTCTTTGTGAGGTTCTTTCGATACCACTTCTCGAGTTCAGGGATTGTAAGAGTTCTCATCAGAAAGGCACTCTCGATAACAGCCGAAAATCATTGCGAGTTTATCAACCTTTTGAAAGAAGAGGCATTGAACTATCTACAGGATAGGAATTCATGCACTACTACGAGAATTTATATCAGCCTGTGGATGTATCATTTTTTGCAGAGGCTAAAGTGGTCGGTCATGTCAGAAATCTTGGAAACTGGAAACAGAAGGCCGAGGCTCGACATTGCCTACTCCCTTGAATGTGCATCTTGAGGACAGGGACGCAACGGGTTGTACATCAAGAGACTGAGCTTGATTGACCGCGAAGGGTATGACAGGATATTATTGCAGAATCCTGCGAACTACAAAGCAGGGTTCTGGATGACCTTTGTCTATGACGGACAGCCTCATGCTGTGGGTGCTACTGAACCGATGAGCAAAATGAACGTCACTTCAGAGTCGGAAACTGGAACGGTCACTGTTTCAATGGGGTACAATCATTTTGGTTGTGCTCCACTTGTGAACCTGACAGATACACTTTGGAGTAAGAACAAACCTATGCTTCTCTGGCGGCACAGCATAAGGAATTCAGGACGTATGCCCTTTGAGGACGTAAGATCTTACCTTTTGATGGACTTCGACATCGGAGGACCAAAAAGCTACAAGGACGACTTAGGAAAGTACGATCCTGAGCATGGCACCATGACCGCATGGGATGAGAATCTTCTCTTTGCACGGCTGACATCAAGACAGCCCCCAGACAAAGGGGGAATCTCGACTCCGGTAAAGATGGTCGTTGACTCTACTCGGCGCGACCTTACTGATGTTCTCGAGATGGGACCTCGCGACATTGTCGTGGGGCTTCAGTGTAACCTAGGCGACATCGATGTTGGGGAATCCAAGGTTATCGATGTAGCATTGGTATCGGCGGTGAGTCTCGATGAGGTGAAAGACCTCACGCGGGAAGCGTGGGGCCTCTACGACAGGAAGATGCGATGAAATAGGCACGGAAAAGAACATGTGCCCTTCGAGCACGGGGAAGCACCCTGATTCCTGTCGGACACCTCTAAACCAGCATTGTTCTTTGCATCATCTTGATTCCTTGTCATTTGTTCTGCTCAAAGAATTCGACAAGCATCAATGCTTGGTCTGTAAACTCAGCAGGTGCACCTCGATTTGTGGCATCGCCTCCAATCAGGAGCCCGACTGACACCAAGAATCTAAGATTCCATTTCACTGTACTATATGCAACACCGGATCTTCTTGAAACTAAATCAGCCAATGCTGTGAGGGATGCTTCCCTATGACGGAGAACATCTACACTATGAACGAGAACCAACTTTTGAGTTGCATTCATCTTGCATTCAGCCAATTTCAGGAATGCTGAGGCCAATCTTTGAAAAGCAGATCCTAAGTGAGTTCTTTTGCACATCGAACAGGTCTTATCCGAACCTGAGAACATAACCACCTGTTGAGGCGATTTCGCACTCACCTGGACATTTGACCCGACATCGATGGGCATCAGATGCAGTAGCTTCTACACCCATTTCGTTTTTCACCTCTTCATGATATTAGGGTCATTATCCAAACAGTGTCTGTGTACTTCAGTTTTAGCACCAATCGCGATTTGCTTGCATACATCTACCAGAACTTCGCCGGCATTATCAAAATCCACTAATGGCATTTCATCTTGATAGTTCAAGACGATATAGCAACATCACGAATGGTGCGACAGCATCTTAATAACTTGTAGAGGGCAATGTTGTGTATAACGTGTATGAAGGAAGGAGGCAGTTCAAGTGGCAGTAATCGCTGTTGACTCGAGGGTGTTCGAACGAAGTGGATGGAAACTTCAAGGCATGTATCGGTGTTCTAATTCGAATAAAAAACGAAAGCCGATTTTGGAAGACCTATGCAGAATCAATACACACTCATGTTGGAGCTATCGGTATACAAAATTCGAGGTTTGTGTATAAAACATATCATCTGCTAGACATTGCAGGCACAGTGCAAGGACGAAATCTTATGGAAAATGATGTCATGATTTGTTATTGCATCATTCCTAAGAACACTCTTAGAACCAAAAGAAAAGAACTAGCAGATGGTTCTGAGGTGCCGGTTCAGATTGTAAATGAATACTGGGAAGATGGGCCTGCAATTCAGGTACCTGTTACTGAATTCATGAACCAGATATCAAATTATTGTCCACAGTGGTATGCGCATATTATCGATATAGAAAAACCAGATACATGATCACCATCATTAGACGAGGAATGGTATAGATTCTGAGAGAAAAAAGAATATCAAACATATACAAACAGAACCACGCCTTGGTCTAGGAATGGTTCCATGATTCCATGGTGATTCATATCATTTAAGATTTTCTCCATTAAGGGCTCTGTAAAATAATGCGTGAATTCATGTAAGTAATACTAACGATTGATGGATTGGCTCATTAAGAGGAAGGTCTGATCCTCACTCGATGTCTGGAACTGTGATTTATTATACAGCGCCCCCAGTAAAGGTTCTGTTGAGGAATCAAAGATCTTTCGGATTTTTGACCGCAAATTACAGAAAGTCGCACATAATTTAAACAACAATTTGGCAACCATCGCAGACCTGTATATACTGACCTCTGGAATAAAGGTCGGAGGTAGCCCTGACAGGCAACTATGAATCTCAGAGCCCACCTGTATTGCTATCTGGAAGTGGGACACTCTGATTTCAAAGTTTGTGCAAATTACAATGAACAGTCATTGAAAGTCGTCCGGTATCGTTAAGCCGAGTGCCTGAAGCTTCCCAAATCCCTTAGAGTACAAGCTCATGTGGTGCCTGATCTCCTCCTCGCAGGATGCTATTGATTCAAGATACACAACAATCTCATCCATGCCACCGCTCTTGTATTCGTCTAGCATATTGGCAAAGATGTCGCTCATCCTGAGCATCAGGTCTTGTAGTGTGACATTCAGGTCTATCATGGATCGGACTGTTTCAATTGTTTCAGGATTAGGCATATATGGCAAGAAATCCTCAAGGGCGACACCTGCTTCTCGGCATCGATCTATGCGAGAAGGGATAATCTCATCGACCATATTGTGCATCCAACCTATCCGCTCTTGATGAGTTAGGTCTCGCAATCCTTCCAATGAGAAGTATCCCGTCCATGGCATGAACTCAGACCCTTCGTATGAAATCCAGTCATCAAAAGCTGTAAGGACTCGACGCCATCCCTCATCCGTTTCGGACATATCCATCAACCTACTGCATTGTCTGCATCGGAGGTTATAAACTAACGTGATGCCCAACAAATAACAATGACTTACGCCAACATCAACGAGCTGCTTACAATTCTCAAAATCACAAAAAGCTGCGAGGTAGAACAATTGCCTGAACATCTGCAGGAGGTAGTTTCACAAATCATGGCAGATTCGGATTGGACAATACAGGAGAAAAGAGATGGAAGGATAGCTGTTGCGATGGAAACCATAAGACAAGGGTGCAATGCGGAAACAGTCATCCAGTATCTGACATGGAAGGACTTTGAGGGGTTTATCGCACAGGTATTGGGAGAACACGAGTATGTATGTACCGAGAGCTATAGGAAAAAGGGAAACTCCACCGAGGGAGGAATGGAAATCGATGTCATTGGTGTAAAGGGGAATTCAGTCTTAGTCATCGATGCAAAGATGTGGGGCATCCGAAAGGGAAAGACCTCTGCAATCAAAGAGGCGGCATTGAAACAGATGAACCGGGCCAGACGACTGTCCAACGATTTGCAGAGCCTAACGAGAAGATTCACCACGTTGAACCATGGAACCTACTTTCTCAGACCTATTGTAGTCACATGGATTGCAGAGGATGTCGAGATTCATGAGGGCGTGCCAGTAGTTCCTATTTTCAAGCTGAACTCGTTCCTTCAGGAACTGACACGATTTGAAGACCATATCCTGACATTTACAGGAGAACTCTGAAACGATTGGAGGCATATTGAATCAAAGAGGCTCGAGTTCATACGGGGATACCACATTGGTAACTGTATCCATCTTGAGAACTCTCATGAAGTCTTCGTGGAGCACTCCCTTTTTGATTGCATCCGCGACAGCGGGATACGTTCGCAGATTAGCAAGTGATACCTTACCGATTGTCACAGCTCGTTCCTCAGGAGTGCCTGCTAGATTCTCCTCGGCATGACGGGCATCCGCATCAATGACCTTGATGACACGCCGAAGATAATCTTCGCGGATATCTTCCACAGAAAGCGAAGCTTGCGCTGCTCCACAGGGAGGCCCCTCACCCTCAAAATTGCCATGTACCACAACAATAATCCTGCGTTCTATAGACTCTTTGCTCAGCCAATTCCCAAAGAATTGGTTCAATTGGACTGTTTCTTCAAGGGTCTCATTATATGCAGGGAGATATGCTCCAAGAGTTTGGATTGCCATAGGCAGTCCGTTAGGAGTCAAGGGAGGGCGGACCCGGGAGTCCGAGCAGAGAACTGCAAGAGTATCATCGTCGAGATAGTCGGGCTTTGACACACGTTTCAAAACGTAGTTCTCAAGCTCGTAGTCCCTGTCGAAGCCATGGGCTATCAACCTCACACTCGCACCTTCGTAATCTACTCGGAACGCAGATATAGGCAACTCCTTGAAATCAGGGTGTTCAGCAGCATGCTGAATGGACTCTCTCACGACTGCTCCAGGTTCTTCAAGATCAAAGGTAATGATAACCCCCGACTTTTCAGGGAATTGCCGATTATATGCTGCGGGACCAGCAAATAGGAATGGTGAGTTCTTAGGTAGAGGAAGAATCTGTTCGGTCACTCTTGTGGCATGGAACGCGTCTCCCTGCCCAAATCGAAAGACCTGCAAGTCCTGAGCGCTCCGATGAATAGGAGAAAGAAGAAGAAAACGGGGAGATTGCCCTTTTGCAGCCTGGAACCTTCTCTCTAGAGCTTCGGGGTCATCACTACTTTCAGCAGCCATCTTCGCGGAAAGTTCGGTAATCCTTCGAATCATCCTAAGTGAAACTGAGAAAGATGACAGAAAAACATGACGTTTGTAACTGGGAAGCCATGCCGGACTATGTCACCAATGTCTATACGAATAGCCGTCCTGAAAGCTGATACTTGTGGGCGTCTTCTGCAATCATGTTCCATGTGGGATTGCTGTTGATTACAGCCTTGCAGGCTTCAACACGTGCTTCGTCCCAGCTTTTCTCTTTCATGAGCCGCTCGAGCAGGTTCCGATATTTGATCTGCTCCCTTGTGGTGTAAATCGCTTCTGAACTCTGAACTACTAGCTTTTCGGCACCTTGACGTGACATGCCATATGTTTCAACCAGGTATGAAACCATCCTTTCAAAGGGTTTTTCTTTCCCGCTCATACCTATTTTATAGTATGAATGGATATAAGTTATTTCCGCCTGCTCAATGACTGATATCGTTAGATATCGTTGGAATGACTATTGGTTTCGAACATTTTTCGGAATCCATCCCAATTTGGCATTAGAAACTACAATTTCAGTTTCTACCATCGAGTTGATCTGAAATGCGTCAGTGAGATGTGAAAGAGATTCCTGTGAGTAAGGGGCCGTCCACATAATCCCAAGTGAGTTTCGGATAGTTTCCATTGGGACACCGACATCACAAACAAACAAATCACCTGTACGGTTAGGATAAGCCTTCAAGAGACCCTTCTTGACGAACGCGATGGTCAATGTCGCCTTTGGGTTCGATTCGACCTCGCTTTCTCCATTGTCAGGATCAAGCCCTGACGGGACATCAAGGCATATCAGGTTGTCTTGCTTTGAGAAGAAGTCGAACACACGGGCTGTAATGCGATCCTCTCGTGAAACGAATCCATACCCCAAATATGCATCAATAACGACATCGGAAGACTTTGACTCCGAGGGAATATCGTTTGATACGGGGATGTCTAGAGCACGCAAGCGAGAAAACTGACCTGCAGGAACCCTTCGAAAAGAAACAATCCCCCGGGGAGCATACACTTCCACATTGTGCCCCCAGCTGGCCAGCCTTCGAGCTGCTACCATCCCACCAGCCCCATTATTCCCCGAACCAACAATGATTGTGAAGTCCGCATCGTTCTTCGGAGCTTGCTTCACGGCAAGCCGTGCGAGGCTCGACCCTGCATGTTCCATCATAAGTTCCACTGGAACTTCAAGGTTCTCCATCATCATCCGGTCAATCATTATCATCTGTGCCTTTGTCAATCCGGGAAGTGTCATATTCCTTAGTCATGAACGACAACACTTAGACTTTGTTACAACCAAGATGGAAGACTTGTGTCTATTCATAGCTGATTACTGTCAGTTGATGAGGTCACATGTCTAAAAGCACCATTCCCTTAGATGATATAAGATACAGGAGATGTGAGAAAAATCCAACCTGATGCCACATGACTGATGGTGGTAAGAACCGAGGTGTTGGAATTTTGACACGCAATCATCCATGCTAATTTCAAGGACTAGACTTTTTCATAGCCAAAGACCGAACCTCCGCCAGCCGTTTCGACAACTAGGTCGGACCAGGCCCAAGTCGCCCAAGCACTCCTGTTATTGGTGTGTTTCAAAATGCCATTGTGAAAGGTGCCTTAAAGTCATACCCCAGAGTCACCATGATCGAGCTGTCCAAAATCATTGAAATGGATGAGGATAGAGTTCGAAATAACACCCTTCATCTCATTGCAGGGGGACAGATCACAGGGACGTTCGACAAATCAACTGGCGAGCTCATCTCCAAGGACGCCGCACTCGTAGGTAGAGAGTTAAGAGATTCAGCCAGAGTCCTCAAGATTCCCAGATGCCCACATTGTGATGCCCCTTGGCCGGAAACTATGTGATTGGCGACAGAGTGGAATGCGAGAACTGTGGAACTGAGTTCACTATCTAGCATCCAAAAGTTGGGGGGATAATTCCCTCCACTCCGTTCATTTTTCTTGGCAGAACATCTCATTGATATCAAGTCCCAATGGACTAAAGAAATCCGACTACACGAATTACTTTTCTTCGTGTTCCTTGAAGTCAAGGGCAGCCGAGTTTATGCAATACCGGAGACCTGTCGGATCAGGCCCATCATCAAACACATGTCCGAGGTGCCCCCCACATTTCTTACAGACGACCTCGATGCGACGCATACCATAGCTCGTGTCGATCTTCTTTTCGACGCTCCCCTCAGAAATAGCATCCCAGAAACTTGGCCATCCACTTCCCGAATCGAATTTGGCTCCAGAAGCAAATAGCGGGTTCCCACATCCAGCGCAGAGATATATCCCGTTTCCCTTGTGGTGGACATACTTGCCTGAAAAAGGAGGTTCAGTGCCACACTGTCGTAGGACGCTATACTGTTCAGGGGTCAGCTCCAGTCGCCATTCTTTCTCGCTTTTGTCCAAGTTCTGCACCAAGTGTCATTGGTATCAAGTGGCTAAAAGGATTCGAATAGGGCATTGGATAGAGCATCCCCAATCATTGTGCTTAATAGGTGATCCACAGCATTTGAGTGGAATCAAATGAAACACCAATATCTAGCGAAAGTGTGGGGATTCGAGGGATGTGGAGCGATGTGGACATTCTTTAGCAAGAGAGAGCAGGCATTGAAGGCAGCAGGGAAGAATCAGATCTACGATTTTACATTAGCAGAGGCATCAGAGCTAGATAACCAAAGAAGACAGGAGCTGGGATTCGTAAGGATCACACTCCGACAATTCTTGGACTGTATCGATGGGGCTTCATGTGTTCCAGACAGACAAGGTTGCCAAGCCAAAGGTACATGACACAGGTTCGCCGCAGAAGTCAAACTTGATCCAGTTTCCATAGGCATGGCTTTTTATTCACCACAATCCAATCTCGAATCATGTACTTCGGGATATCGTTTTTTCGAGAACGTGAATAATTGGGTGACAAGGAACCTCATTGATGCGATGGAGAAAAGAAACCACAAAGTACGGCCTATCCGACTCTCGGATGTAGGCTCCGAGATACCTAACAGGTTCATCCATCTCGACGAGGACATCTCAGATATGCATGGGATTATTGTCAGAACGATTGGCTTTGGAACAGGAGACCAAATCACGTATCGGATTAGTCTGCTTGAGCATTTTGAAGATGCGGGAATCTATGTGATGAATCCCGCGTACTCGTTCAGACGGGCAAAGGACAAGTATGCGACCCTGACGGCGTTGCAGAAAGCAGGGATCAGGGTTCCACGTACATACATCGGTGAGAATCTTGAGGCTGCCATAGCCTTTGTGGAAGAAGTTGGTGACGTTATTGTGAAGCCTATGATAGGAGCTCGTGGGATGGGTGCAGTCCACGCCGAGATGCCAGCCCTTACGTACAGGGCGATGAAGTTCATCCATCAACTCGGACAGGTGCTCTACGTGCAAGAGATGATCCCGAAGCCTGACAGAGACATCCGTGCTTTCGTTATAGGAGATGAGGTCGTGGGGGCGATGTACCGCTATTTGCCCAAGGATATCGAGGGCGAGTGGAGGACGAATGTGCATGGGGGAGGACGTGCAGAGATGGTAGATCTTGATGATGAATACTATGAATGCGCTATCCGAACCGCAGAAACACTCAAGCTTGATTACACGGGAATAGATATTCTTGAGTCTCCTGATGGGCCGTGTGTCATCGAGGCCAACGCATCACCCTCATGGAGTGCCCTCTCAAGAGTCACAGGCATAGATATCGCAGGGATGATTATTGACAAGCTCGAAGAAAAAGCAAGGAAATAAGTGAAGGTTTGGACACGTAGAAGCCCATTGCACTAATACACTGCTTCATAAGCAGGTTGAGAATCACCGGTTTGATTGAATGATGGATTCCCCCAGTCCATACGAAAGAGAGAATCGCAGAACGGCTTGCGGTCGCAATGGCTGTATCGCCATATACAAGACAGAGGATTGTCACCTCTGTGATATGGTGAACCTTTACGTTGAGGATCTACTAAAAGATGAGGGATATTCGGTAGAGGTCATCAACATGGTACACAAGTCCTCAATACCTGATGCACCGAACATCGATGGTGTGACCACAGCGCCAGCTGTCAGGGTTTGTGATGTTGTGATGACAGGCATTCTCGATGAGGAAGAGGTCAAGCGAACCATTAGATGTGCCGCGAACAAGAAATGCTTCCTAGAGGATATCACATGACATCCTCTATTCTGGCTTTATTCTTGTTTTCAGAATGCCTTCAACTTCATCATCTGAAAGGATTCTGAACTTCATATCAGCAGAATTGATCATCCCGATCTCTAAGGTTTCCTTACGCTCCTCGGGTTTGGATGTATCAGCACTGACCTCATCGATAGCATCTAGCGCTAATTGGAGAGCAGCATCAAGTTTTGCCTTGGGATTGTATTTCTCAACGAAGAAGTCCCGAACTCGTTCAGACTCCTTGCCTATCGCTGCGGCTTTCCAACCCCAGAAAGACCCAGAAGGATCAGTTGTATAGAGTTGTGGGCCATGATCATCAATGCCTGCGAGCAATAGTGAAACCCCAAATGGTCGCACACCACCATATTGGGTATGCATCTGCTTCGTGTCACATATATCAACGACTAGCGACTGGATAGAGATGGGCTCATCATAACTCAACCGATTAATCTGTGCACGAATTCTGGCTTGGTCGATGAGCTTCCTAGCATCTGCATGAAGTCCTGCTATTGCTGTTCCGACATGATCATCGATAAGTAGAATCTTCTTCAATGTGGAGAGGTCAACCAACTTGTTGGGAGAACGTTTCTCACCCACCAACACGACCCCAGTTTCAACTTTCACTCCAACCGCCAAAGGACCGTGGCGGACTGCTTCAGTCGCATACTCCACCTGATAAAGTCGTCCCTCAGGACTGAATACTGTTATTGCTCTATCATAACCCATACTCTGAGTCGGAAACATAATCAAACACTCCAAATACAATGCCTTTTACCAAACTGGTCAAAACTACGAAATTAGAAGGGCACTTTTAAGGTTATTTCTGTACCCACAGAAAGGGCATTGCGTAAAAAAGTGATGGGGTGTTTGGTGATACCTCTTGGTTAACATCCTATGCCACTACATCCACGACTCCAAACCAAAATTCATCACGTTCGGTTCAGCATACTAGAGAAACGAGCTGTAAAGGACCTGTACACAATAATACAGACTCGTGGATATACAAGCTGTAGGCATTTCACTTAGTATTGACATGTTTTAACTTTCGGCAATTTCTATTGCCATTCCATCTAGTTTCACCTTGGAAATATCTTTGTCGATGGGATATGCAATGAAATTAGACAAATGGTGTGCAGTAAAACTCTCGTGCAAGTCCTCAAAAAAGATGATGTTTAGATATTGTGGAGCAAGGTCTGATTTCTTGCGCAGATAGACTATAGGTATTATCTTTCTAATTGGTAGGTTCATTTTCTCTCTCCAAATCTGAATCTTTCGTCCAGCAGATAACAAGTGTTCGAGGATCTTGAATTCATCACTGTATTTGCTGTGCTTCAGCTCGAACATGAAAAGGTCGCCATTACAAAAGGAAACAGCATCAATCTCGAAGATGCGGTGCCATGCATTTCGTTTCTCTTCGACAAGACAAAAGCTTGGAAATATCTTTCCGAATGACCAGCACCGTTCTAAACGTGCAATCAAAGGAATCTCATGTTGGCACACTGTATTTGCTCTATATTGGCTTAGAAATAGGAATTTCCGTTTTTCTTGTCTGTACTTGAAATGTACGACCCCAGGGGGATTATCCGAAAATGCATCGGGTCGTGAGGGTTTTTTGAGCTTCTTCCTCACACTATCGATTCGGATATCAATATTGATCAAATCAAAATCAGTGATCTCATCAATCATTTGAGATATTGTTCGTAGCATCTTGAGTCCGCGTGTGGGTACTATTGGTGAGTAATATCGATTCTTGATTTTTGAGATGACCTCTCTTGATAACCAACCCATGGGAATTGCAATCTGGTGTGACCCAATCTCGAAAACAATAACTCGTCCCGCTCTGAATAATCGTCCAATTTTCTTCGATTGTAAATGCTCTACCAAGTCACGTATTAACACTACTAAATCGCGCATCGTAACATACCCAGATATTTTATCCATTATTACCAAAAAAAACAATCTTGGATGAACTGGAAGAGTCATGGTGCAATTGGGAATTGAAGAATACAATAGGAGAAAGAATCTAGTGGTGTTCACAATCCGAGAAAACATCGCTTTTTCATGACGCGCATGATGAACCTTTTCGCTACAGTCAAAACTATCTCCACATGAAAGAGATATCAAAAGAAGGAGCAAATGACTCGACTGCGTCCACTGCATCGCTCATATCTAGTTCTACTAAATGAGAGGTTTCATCGGGTCGGACACCCGCTGATTGAACGTAGTTTTGAATCGTATAAGTCCCGTCAAATCCAACCCCTTCAAGAAACTCAAGGATGTCCACAAGATCTTGAGGGGATAATAGATTGCCTACATAAGTAGTTCTTGGCCAGAATTCGGCATCAGCACGGAGAACTAGGTCTATGCTCTCCCGGATATAGGGCCATGGATCATGCTTAGTCCTGCTTACGACCTGATAATGGCTAGGGGAAGCCTTGATGTCGAACCATACAGAATCTAGGAAGGGTAGCGACCTCTTGAGGGTCGTGGGAATGGAGCCTTGCGTGTTTAGATTGATATGTCCTCCAATGCGTTTTCGGAGCGCGCCGAGGAAGTCCGGGAGATCGTTTTGTATGGTGGGCTCTCCACCAGTGATACAGAACCCGTCTGAAAGAAAATCATCCATCTTGGCGATGATGTCATCATGAGAGAGCTCTTCACCACTCGAGCGCGGGATTAAACTGGCATTTTGACAATAGGGGCAGTCGAAATTACACCCTCCCGTAAAGATGACTGTGACTGGGATCCTAGGAACATCGACCAGACTGATATCGATTATCGAAGCTATCCGCATACTTCAGACGAACCTCAAGGATTTTTCAGGTCCTATAGTTAAATCTGCATTGGAAGCAGACACTATGATGTTGAATCCAATAATTGAATATTCGGATTAATCTACCAGAATTCTTAATTAATAATATCCTATAATACGCTGCTGGGGACCAAAATGAAGAGTGCTATGCAAGAAACAATTCTGAAAAGCACATTGCTTCATATCCAACTGGAGCGATGTCAATATATCGATGATTTTCCTGAAACAGTTGCTTCTATCTTCTCCTCTATGTGTGACGGGAGTACGCTGAAACCGTATGACGAGTTGAAGAGGAAGCTATACAGAATCAACACGAATTTCTTCGACCTTAATAAGAAGGTCAAGAAACGTAATTTCTACCTGAGATTGTATGACAGGGTTCAGAGAAGGATCAATAGATGATTGGCAGGACTATTCTGCTGGCTTCAAGGTGATGATGAACTTCGCCCCTTTTGAGGGCGAGCCCTTCACCCTGTCGTTCACCTCAATAGTGCCTCCATACTTGCGAATCATTTGGGATACTAGGGTGAGGCCAACTCCTCCAGACCGCTGCATTTTTTGGAAGAGGGTCTTTTTCTTCGAGTCTGAAATGCCTGGACCATTATCAGAGATAACAAGTTGCAGATTGCCATTCTTTCGTGATGTTGAAATCCATACTCTACGTTTCTTACTTGGATTGTGACGCGCTGCATTCTCTAGAAGGTTCCACACCATCTCGCCTAGAAGGGCATCAGCCCAGACCATAGAAGCACCATTCATCCCTTTCAAGGTTACTTCCGTAGAGTATACCCTTTGCAGAACTGCCGCCTTCTCCTTGATGACGGTTGCAAGATCCATTCTGGTGAGAGGCAGGTATCGCGTCTGCCCGGCACGTTTGACCTTCGTGATCAACCTGTCGCATCGTTGGATGGCATCAGTGATGTCCTGTCGAGCATCATCGAGGTACTGTTTGGGCAGGTCTTGGTCAAGGAGTCCTACAGCAGTCATGATGACCTGAAGCTGATTGGCAATATCATGAGTTAGCAGATCGAGATAGAACTGTATGGTGTCCTCATATTCCTTCTGCGTTGTTATGTCGGTCACTACGCCAAAAGTGCCCTTGAACTCCCCAGACCTATCGAACAGGGGAACAGCAGACACAAGGGTATAGACTGCCCGTCCTGACTTTGTGATCCATTCTAGCTCGTAACGTTCTGACTGACCTTCTTCCCGTTGTCGGATACGTTCTTCCATTTCATCCCTATCAGCAGTTGTGAAATCAAGCCAGCATCGTCCCACAATCTCGTCCCTTGTGTATTCCAACATCTGACAAAAGGCATCATTAGCGTATGTTAGAATCATATCAGGAGTATCAACCGCCAAACCGTCATTCATCGACTCAACGAGTGACCTATAACGATATTCTGACTCCTCAAGCGCAACCTGACTCAGTCGCTCTTCTGTCCTATCGTGAACCAGAACCAGTGCCTTTGGCTGGTCATTGATATCACGAATCAATACTATTCGAATGTCGACATGGAGGATGTTCCCGTCGGTATCGAGAATCTTAGTGCTATAGGAAGGCGACACATCTTTACCTGCAAGCATGTCCCGTAACCGCTGCACAACCTCTTTGCGAGCCATTTCATCAGGCATGTACTCTCTGAAGTCAAGACCGATAAGCTCACCTGCCTTTGCATTCACCATCTTATAGCCTTCTTCGCTCACGTATTCGAATTTATAGTCCATTCCAACAATAAGAACTGCATCGTGGCTGTGTTCAAGAATCATATGTAACACGGTTTCATCCAGCTTGACATCGCCGAGGGTGAACTCGAAGTGAGAAGGTTTGTCTTCCGTGTTGCGTCGTTGTACCTTCTTAGTCATCGTATCAGCCTCGTTTGGATGAAATGAACATTGATTATGCGTATCTACCAGTTTTATGATGTTGTAATACTTATTCTCCTTCGCAACGGGGTGTTCAGAGGTCATTTAAGCTTGGCGAGATACGACAAGGGGTTCTTTTGTCTACCGAAACCGAACAAGTCATCCATCTTCACGATGACCTTGTCCAGCCATGGCAAGTTCACGGTAATCCATACAATGAAGCGATGAAACACATTGTTTGGCTTATTGTAGGGACAAGAACGTATGCAGTTGGAGCACTCTGAACCATTCTCGATCCAGAAGTTATAGCATGTTTCGGGATTGATATACCATTTCTTCACTCCCGGATTGTTCGAGCGTGTTTCCCCTTTCCAGGTTTGTCTTTCTCCGTAGGGTATGGACTGCGAGGGGCATGTGCTTGCACATTTTTCACAGACCTTACAGAATTCGATGATAGATTTGCAGAATTTCATGTCAGGCTCATCGTATTCAAGAGGCATATCAGTCAGTACCTTTGCGATCCGAACTCGAGGACCGAATTCCTTCGTTATCAGTATCCCGTTCCGTCCGACCATCCCGAGGCCTGCATCAATTGCCATGGGAACACTAAGAGCGATATCGTTCCCAGTGGGCACAGCTGTATACCCTAAACTCCTAATGAAGCCTGCCAATTCTATTTCCACAAAAGCCATGCGTGAGTACCCTAATGCAGTGACTGCAGATGATGTAAAGGCAGGAGAAGTCGCTATGCCGTCATAGTCCATTTCCACCGCGATGACAACCGCCCGGTTTAAAGACTTGGGAAAGTGATAGTCCTCACGGTTCCGGTTCTGCGTGTACAACCATCTTGAATCAACCCTTGCGACTCCAACGAGATCTGCACCATAGAAACGGGCAGCTCGCTTGATAGCATCTGTTAAGGTTTCACGCGATGACTTGATCCTCTTGGACTTTGATATGGTAGTCCTGTAATCGGTCGTACGAGGATTAATCTTCGTACGTTCATCATATAGTGTCCATCCAGCTGCTGCAAGATGATGCTCGAACCGCCCATACCCAGGTATTCCCTGTGCAATCATGTTCTCAGCCCCCCACCATTCACTCTTCTGATAGTTCTCGAAGGAGGGGTCATTACGTACGCGAGCAAAAATCATGTCGGCTTCCGAGAATCTGACCCATTGCGAAGACACCACGTATGGTTTCTTCTGCGGGCTACGTCCCTTTTTCCTCTCGGGGTGTGTACGTCGTTTTCTTGTCGAGTCAGTCTTCAATGCGTTATAGGGGCATGCGCGAAGACATCTCAAGCAATTAGTACAGGATTCTTGTCTTATGGTTGGATAGCCCCCACCCATGTCATAAGTGAGAGGAGCATCCGAACCATGGGTTTCAAGACAAGCCTTGTAGCACTCGATATCACATTTGCTTGGGTCACACAGGGTCTTATCAACGAGCATGGTAGAGTCCAACTTTGCACATCTAAGAATCAGGAAGTAATTAATTAGTTCCGATAGGCGCCATGCCTCTTAGATGATGCCTCGCGTCAGTTCTTGCCGGACAAATTCCTGTCTCGATTCGTCTGTGCTTGTGACGACGAACTTGTGCAAGTCCAATACCATACGAGCGATGCCATCGACTTCACGGATATAATACTGCAAGAGGTCATTACCTTCTTTAGCTTTGGAGATTGCTGAACCTGCCGCCTCACCAGACTCTATTCCCAATCGGATACCTTCTCCAGAAAGTGGGTTGCATAGTCCTGCTGCGTCACCTACCAACAAGGTGTTGCCTGTCCCAGGGATGAAATATCCGAATGGGATTGCCCATGTTTCTTTTTTCAACATTGTAGAATCATCAAAGTTGAAGTCGTCAACAAGCCATTCCTTGAAACGATCAAGTGCATCAAAGGCATGGGGTGTTTGCCTAGGTCGAACGCCTGTGCCAATCAGTATGTCATCGCCTTTTGGGATAGCATAGGAATATGCAATGGAAATGTCCCCACGGAAAAAGCCGTAGAAATTATCCTCTAGGTCGCTATGTCTTCTATTACTCCAAAGCTGCTGTCCCACAATCAAGAAGTCCGCTGCGGACTCCAAGGACAATGACCGTCTGACCATCGAACTAACGCCATCTGCGCCGACTAAATATTCTGCTTGGAATGACATTTCTTCCCCGCTGTGCCGTTTAGCATGAACTGTTATAGGAGAGTTACCTTCGAGGGCGATGGCCCGGGTTTCGGTCAAGACTTCAACACCTGCGCTGGCAGTAATATCAATCAGCCATGCATCGAACTTCTCACGGACAATATAGTGAATCCTGTAGTTCCTGACACGACCGCTCTCGTTTCGTCCGCTCGGTGGGACGTAATAGAGACCCAGCTCTTGAGGGTTGTTCATTACCCTAGAAGGCAACGCCTCGTCAAAGATGTCCTCAATTATCTCGGTGGTAATCCAAGGTAGAACTCCACCGCAGGGTTTCCGCGCCTCCTTCTTTTTGCGGTATAGTAGAAGAACTTCCATTCCTAATGATGCACATGTGACGGCAGCACTGCACCCGGCAGGACCTGCACCGACAACAACCACATCATACTTTTGCACTCTCGGTTGTCCTCCCATGAATACGTCCTCTCTCTCTTAGGGCCGAGAGCACTCTTCGCAAGAGTTCAAGCTTCAGCGCAGTCTGACCTTCGAATTTACCGACATATGCATCATGCTCTTCTCCAAGTTCGTAGCATGTTGAGTCATCAACATCTATGAGCAAACCTGGCACTCCAGTTTCAAGGAAATCCCGATGGTGCTTGTTATAGAACCCTTCACAACAGGAACCAACATAGCCCCGTGCACCTTTTTTCTTGAACTCGTCAATGGTCGCAATGAGGTGCTCGAAGTTCTGAATAGTTCGAACGGGAATGTCCAAGTCCTGAGCGAGCTCGTAGATATCGCCGATAGTACATGCGCCACATACACTGCATCCTTCAGTTTGTCTATAATCACAATTGACAAGCTTGGCACAATAGGGAAGAAGGATATAGTCGAATCTCTGATCCAAGACCTCATCAGGCATGAAGTTTACTGTCATAAGGTGGTTAGAGTCCTCAAGGGATATTCCAATCTCTTTGAAAGCAGTCTTCTTTGTTGCCTCAAGGAACAATTGGACAAGCTCCTCGGGTTCGACACCAAATATCCTCGTTCCAGTCTGCTCAAAGAACTCGATGACATTCTTCCGGATGGTTTCTTCATCGGTGGCAATATTCTTCAGCTTGGCTTCAAGATCCATAACTGCACGCTGGGGGAATATCTGAAAATCACCAGTAATGAAACTGTTAGTGATGAAATTGCCAGCCACATTCAACGACAACGAAACACGAATCAGACCTCCGGGGGTCTTTCTGACGGCGGTCACATGTCCTGCGTGATCCTTGGGGGGTTTGACCATGTCAATCCAGTCATCAGACTGGTACTCTGGGAGGAACTCCTTGAATACAGCCTCTTCTTCTGAAGTAAGCCTACCTTCTTCTAACTCCATCTGAAAGACTTGCTCGAACCCGTTTGCGAGAGCCCGTTTTATCTCGTTCAATGGGGGGACATACCCAAGTTCCCATTTTAGACAGGTCACTCGTTCCTTCACGCTTTCAATCTCTTTGTCCTGTAGCTTCTCGACGGGAATTCGCAGAGTTCTCAGCATCAGTTCGACATCAAAGTCCACCAATAAGGTTCCCTGATACATGAACGCAGTGCCGCGTTCAGTCCAGCCAGTACCGGATATCTTTCGTCCATTGACCTCGATATCGTTCTTTGGACGGAACTCAGCCTCGACGCCTAACTCCTTCAGACCGAGCACAGTCCCTGAGCATATCAACTGAGCCAGACGATCCAGGTCGTAACGAAGCTCGTGTATCCCGGGAACGGATTTATCGGCAAATATCTCCCATCCAAGACAGGTGGGAGTAAAGAGGATTGCACCGCCTCCAGTGATGCGCCGATTAACATCGATGCCATGGGCCCTGCAATAGTCCAATCGAACCTCTTGCGCTATTGATTGATGAAACCCGACCAACACAGTGGCAGGGTTGAATTGAAGGAATCTGAGTGTATTAGGAGTCGTGCCTGCCGAGCGGCATTCCAATATCGCATCATCTAACGCCATATTCTCAGAGCCTGTGAGAACACCTGTGTCCAGCAATCTCCATTGTTCCATCTACATCTTCAGCTCCCTGTGTATTGGCAATACATCATCCATCAACGAACAGCATTTGTTGGACATCTTCGGTACTAGTCCCAATGTTTCTGCGAACTCGTATCCTTCCTCCGTCGGGTATGCCATCCCATTGATACCAGCACGGATTGCAAGGATGTCTGTTTCTCGGCGGTGGTCACCATGCGGCCTCGCGCATCCAAGGATGACAGGCTTGTCCGGAAAGACCAGACGAGATGCTAAGAGGACACGACTGATATCCAGTGGAGATGCTGGAACCACATTGTGCATAGGTGTTTCTTCTAATGGCTTGAAGGCAACAATGATGATAGACTGCGGGTCATGCCGAGCGATGATCCTGATGGCATTCGACTCGCCACGAAGCTTGCCATAATAGAGCCCGACCACTATATGAGGCATACTGGGGACATTATTGTCCTCTAGCAACGAAAGAGATTCATCAAAGACCTAGACATGAAGATCAAGGTGGTAAACCTCCCGCAATGTAGCCTCATCACCGATGATATCAAGCATTGCCCCATCTACGCCTGCGTCACCAAGACCTTCAGCCACATCGGGATATACAACGCCTGTGTGTACGACGACATCTAATCCAAGGTCTTCTTTGACCCGCTTGATTGTAGGAATGAAGTCCAGAAGAGGAGTGTTGCCCTTTGGCGTAGAACCCCCACTGATGAGAACCCCTTCTCCGCCTTTTTCGGAAACTTTCAGGCAGGTTTCCCATAGCATCTCTGGAGTCGTTGCAGGAATCATGGTTTCAAGCAGCTTCCTACTACAATGCTCACAGCTCAATGAACATCCTGAGCCAGAAATAGAAACACTTGGAAAACGGTAGGGGTCAGTTGCAGTATGGAAATCTGTGCTATAATGAACCATCCCTGGAGCATGTAGTGCGAGCACATTAGAGAACCGGGATCGAGAAACCTCGAATGCCTTCTCAAAGAGTGGTGTAAGCTCCTCTTCGGATCCGTTGAAACAAAGATCAAGGAGCGAGTCTATGTCATCACTCAAACTCTTTCTCGACCTCTTCAAAATCATATGTTAGCGAGTAATCATTCAATTGCTCTCGGATTATCTCGACATCATCCTGATTGGGGTTGATGGGAAAGTTCCTCCAGTGTCCCACAGCGGCTTGGAATGGAGTGCAGTTCCCGAAAGGTCGATTACACGCATTCTCTACTGTAGCACCAGAGCATCCGGAGGTCATGAATGGCTCACCAGAGGAAAGCAGGCGTTCGAAGACATCAGAATCCAGTCCGAACGACGTGAGTTGTCCATGCTCGTTGAAGGTCATGTCCTCGTATCGTCCATGATCATAGTTGATGATGTAACGCCCAAACTGCACTCTTCGGTAAGCACCAAGAGGTGGTTGGGGAATGTCCTGCATTGCAGAGCCATCCTCGGGGAAGAATGAAAACAGGTGTGTCCGAGCACCCAAATCGTGTGCACGCTGGATTGTTTCTAGCATCTCTTGCTCAGTTTCGCCCAGCCCGACTATCAGATGTACTCCCACATTGTGTTTCCCGAAGACTTCTACGGAGTCCTTGATGGTGTCCCAGTATCGCTGCCATTGGTGCGGACCATTTACGCCCTTTCCACGCATTTTTTCGAATATTTCTTGTGTCGCGGCGTCCACTGCGATTCCGACCTTATCAGTGCCTGCTTCTTTCACGCGCACAAGCCAATCTCTATTCACGATTGTCGGGGTAAGCAGGACAGAGATTCGAGGGATGACCTCGCTCAGATCCTTCACTACGGAGATACAATCCTCCCGGGCCTTTCCCAGTGTGATCATGGAAACACAGACACGTTCCACATGAGGACAGACGCCACTTGCTAGTGCTTCCTTTACCTCTTCGATGGAATAGACAGGCCAGTCAACACGGATGAAGGAGTTCTCGGTCCACTCAGACTCGGTTTCACGCGAGCCAGATAGCCCACAGTACGCACATTTCGCGTGACAGCCTTCATCGTATGTCAGGAGGAGGTTAACACAGTGGAGTTTCGCATTCCGATAGAAGCTTCCACTCATTTTCCCCATTGTCATCGCGGCTGCAAGACTTGTTCTCACATAAGAAGGGGACTCGCCTTGCTTGG
>JAJRZD010000034.1 GCA_024275415.1 archaeon | reverse complement strand
GAACTCATCTATGCTCATTTTCAAATCGTCCAGGATGTCCTTGACACTATAAGCGATGCACGGGCTTCGGGTCGGTCATGGTCGGACATCATACGTACAGTGGAGAAAGGAAAGGCTCAAGGGAATGCCACCGCCCAGCTCATTAAGAAGATAATTCCCAATCAAGGAACGATACTTGTGGTGCTAAATCAGGTGGAGATACCTTTAGACATCAGGCTGAACGCCCAAGATAATGCATCACGCGCCTATGATCTGGCGAAGAAGGCACGCTCGAAGATTGAAGGGGCCCAGAGGCAGATTGAGAAGACAAGGCTCAAGCTGGACAAGTTAGGCGATGAGGACATCGGGATTGCGCCAAAAAAGAAACCTGTCAAAGTGAGAAAAAAGAGATGGTACGAGAAATTCAGGTGGTTCATATCATCTGATGGATATCTGATACTTGGTGGGAGAGATGCAAAAAGCAATGAACGACTCGCAAAGCGTCATATGGCAGCCAATGATGTGTTCTTGCACGCTTCTGTCCACGGAGCACCTTATGTCATCATCAAGGTGCCTGACGAGCCTCCTAGTGATAGCACCTTACAGGAAGCGGCTCAATTTGCAATAACGTTCTCGAGGGCGTGGCAGGACGGCTTGTCAAGTGGCGACGCATATTGGCTCCCACCAGAACAGGTGAGCTTCTCACCCCCATCAGGGGAATACCTGCCATCGGGAGCGGTCATGCTCTATGGAAAGAAGAACTACATCAATAATGTCCCAATCACTCTTGCAGTTGGAATCATCATTGAGGAGGACAATGTTATCCCGATGTCGGGTCCAGTTCCAGCTGTGGAAGCCCATTGTAACGTGTGGGTCAAGGTCGTTCCGTCAGAGGATAAGAAGGGACATCTTGTCAGGGAGATAATGCATACACTAAGAAAAGCACTTCCGGATGAACAGAAATACCTGATTGACCAGATACCTCAAGAAGACATCATGCGACTGCTCCCACCTGGAGGAGGCCAGATTGCCAAGTAGTGTGCATCTGATAGTACAGACACACTTAAGAATGAACATAGAATCTCTCACGGCGTGAGAAATCCTCGCATAGCACGGAGGCACTAACATGTCCGAACCAACCCATTCAATGGCCGTGAAGGAGATTATGTCAACAAACGTGATTACGATGCCACCAGATGCATCAATCCTAGAAGTCGCAAAATCCATGGCCGAAGTGGATATCGGTTCTATCGTCATTGTCGAGAGGCACAGCCCGATAGGCATAATCACTGAAACAGACATAGTAAGACGGGTTGTGGCAGTAGGCAAGAATGTGCAGACAACCTCAGCCAAGGACATAATGACCGCACCATTGGTTTATGTGAATCCAAACACGGCTCTCACTGATGCAATGCGGATGATGGCACGAAGCAATATTAGAAGAGTGATCGTCCTTAAGAACGGAAATTTGGCAGGAATCATTACATCGCGGGACATACTCAAATGGTCCCCCGAACTCATCGATGTCCTAGTGGAGTCCTTAAAACTACGGAATGGGGAGATAGACGCAGAGGGACTAGAGGACGACGAGCTAATCGAACATGGCGGAATCTGCGATGTTTGTGGAGAATATTCAACGGATCTGATATTCGAGGATGGTCGATACGTCTGCGAGCCGTGCCGTGAATAAAAGGACTCTTTCCAAACCGTATTATAGCAGAAGGTGCAACAGTAATACCACAAGGAGGTTGTTATAATGGAAGTAAGTCAGATCATGGTTGAACCAATAACCATCGATAAGGATCAAAGGCTGTCTTATGCGATGGAATTGATGGAGAAAAAAAACTGCGAACGGTTGGTCGTTGTTCAGGACGGAGAAGTAACTGGAATTCTTACCTACGCGGATATTGCAGATAGGCTTAGTGTAAGTAAGGTGGTTGCAGTTTCGATTGGACGACTTCACGTATCAAGCGCTATGAGTGACATTGTGATTACAGTAAATGACACAGATGAGCTAACTGATGTCGCTAGCCTGATGTTGGAACGGGGGATGAGTGGATGTCCCGTCATTGACAAGGAAGGTAAGTTGGTTGGGATAATCACAAAACGAAACATCACAGCCCTCATGGATAGATTCACCGATGTCAAAGTGGATGAGATAATGACTACGAAAGGCCTCCTGACTGCCAATCCTGCCGAACGGCTCATCAAAGCAAGATTGGAGATGTTAAATGCCGGTTTCTCAGGCATGCCTGTGCTTGATGGACGACGTGTCCTTGGACTGCTTACCGAAAAGACCGTTGCAAAAGCAATGGCTCGCTTCAGCTCAGAGGTGCCGGACAAATATAGGGCGAACCAAATCAGGCAATTGCGTGTAGTAGATGCGATGATTCAGCAGCCACCACTTGTCCAACAAGGAGCGTCCATTGCAGAAGCAGCAAAGATGATGCTGGATGCGGATCTCAATGCTTTGCCTGTAGTCGGCGAGGGCAATAGTCTCATAGGAATCATAAGCACAACAGACTTCACTGGGTTTGCAGCTAACAAATTTAAGGTTCCTAAGAAAGAAGAGTGACTCTTCAGAAAGAGTTCGCCTCATAGGCGATGGTAAAAGTGTCAGTCGATCTCTTACTTAGAAATGGCATCGTCATAGTCGAGGGAAGAGAGAAGCGAAGGTCAGTGGCAATACGGACTGGTAAGATAGAAGGAATATATGAGAGAGGTATGGAACCGAGGGCTGAAAAGACCATTGACTGTGATGGCAGATACATACTGCCAGGCGTCATTGATATCCATGTCCACCTTAGAGACCTCGAACAACCTGATAAGGAGGATTATATCAGTGGTACACGCTCTGCTGCCGCTGGAGGAGTCACCACAGTGGTTGACATGCCAAATTCACAGCCGCCAGTCCTGACCAGAGAAGTGCTTGACATGAAGATAGAACGGGCACGGCAAGGAAGACATGTCAATGTCGGTTTTTACGCTGGAATACCTGCAGAGTCCGAGAGATTCCATGCAAGCACCAAAATTGATGTATTAGGGTTGAAGGTGTATCCGCATGCGCCATTGGATGGGAGTACCTTCAATCTGAAGCGGATCGAAGAAAGCTTGAAGCTGGCAAATGAGATGAGGTTGCCACTGCTATTCCATCCAGATTCCGCACAACCTATGGTGAAGGTACGGAGTGTCGAGCATTATCTCGAAACCCATTCATGTGATAGTGAGGTCGAGTCGATATCCCAGTTCATCAGGATACACAAGGAGGTAGGTGGTAGACTGCATGTATGTCATGTCAGCTGCGCTGCTTCTGCAAAGATGATTATTGACAACAGGGCGGAGGATAGGCTCACCGCAGAGACCACACCACATCATCTCTTCCTCTCAGATGCGGATTTCAGCCATGAAGACGGAACCGCGAAGATGCTCCCTCCTCTCCGTACCCCCCAAGACAATCAGGCTTTGAGGGATGCCCTTTGCAAGTGCGGGATTGATGTTGTCGCGTCAGATCATGCACCGCATACCCTCGGAGAGAAGATGACCTCATTCATCAATGCCAAATCAGGCATTCCCGGATTGGAAACAATTGTCCCATTGATGCTCACAGAAGTATTCGAGGGACGATTTTCATGGGTCGAGTACTTGCGAATGTGTAGTTCAGGGCCCGCGAACCTGCTCGGCTTACTAGGCAAAGGGGTTCTTAGCAAAGGGTATGATGCAGATGTCATTGTAGTCGCAAGAGAATCCTATCCAATTGAAGGCAAGAAGTTTCAGTCTAAGGCAAAAGTCACACCCTTCGAGGGGAAGACTGTCAATGCACGGCCCGTCGTAACTATTATCGGAGGGAATCCTGTGTATGAGGATGGAAAATTCCTTGTAGGACCTGGAAGTGTCGGGACTGTGCCTGTCCGCCCCTTAATTCGCCCCCGAAACACATAATCGCTGCTGCATGGATGTAATGGATGTTGATTCCGGTGATAAGCACATATTCAGATGAAGATGGTGTCTTCCTTGTTCGGCTTGCAAGGAACGCCATGGACACATATGTTGGAAAGGGGACTAAGATAGATGTCCCCTCGGATACACCAGCACACCTGAAAGAGAAATCAGGGATTTTTGTGACACTTAATTCGGTCATAGGAGAGCATGTTAGGCTGAGGGGGTGTATCGGGCGTCCCTATCCCACCCAACCTCTTGTCGAGGCAACAATCGACTCTGCCATTGATGCAGCAGTCAACGACCCTCGGTTCCCACATGTAATTGAGAAGGAACTTGACAGCATTGTTGTCGAATGCAGTGTTCTCACACCACCACGAAAACTAGAATACTCTGACCCAAAAGAACTTCTTCAACTGGTCAAAATAGGTAGGGACGGGCTGATCGTATCGAGAGGTATGTTCAGAGGGCTGTTGCTACCACAGGTTCCTGTAGAATGGCAATGGGATGTCAGAGAGTTCTTAGAACACACCTGCAATAAGGCAGGACTTCCAATCAATGCATGGAAAGACAAGAGCACAGAGTTTATGGCATTCCAAGCAGAGATATTCGGCGAGGTAGAACCACGAGGCAACATTGTGCGAAATCCAAGCCATCCTAGGTGTTAGAATAATGCGAAAACTGAACAGAGTCCCCCCAGAAATCATTGAACGACTTGAAGACTTCCTGAAAGAGGATGTCCGCTCAGGGGACATCACAACGGACGCTATGGAACCGCTTAGAGGGGAGGCGACAGCGACCATCTTCTCGAAGGGAAAATCGATACTGGCAGGAATCGAGGAAGTAGTGGCAATTGCAGAGATGCATGACCTCAGTTGTGAAGTGCTCGCATTCGAAGGGAACTGGGTAGAGCCAAGACAAGCGGTCATCCGCATCCATGGCCCCGTGAAAACACTCCTTGTAATTGAAAGGTTGAGCCTTAACATTATCCAAAGGATGAGCGGGATTGCTACTAAGACATACAACATGGTCACGAAATGCCGAGCCGTAAACCCAGACATCATTATTGCTGCAACTCGCAAGACCACTCCTGGTTTTCGATACTTTGAGAAACGCGCTGTCAAAATTGGGGGAGGCGATCCACATAGATATGCCCTAGACGATATGATCCTGATAAAGAACAATCATGTGGACGCAGTGGGAGGAGTCACAAAAGCCGTGCAGATGGCAAAGAGAGCGGTATCGTTTTCGAAGAAGATATCTTGTGAGGCAAGGAGCATGGAAGAAGGACTCGAAGCAATCATTGCAGGAGCAGACATTATCCTGCTCGATAATTTTACCCCAGACGATATCAAGCGATTCGTTCAAGACCTCAAGAAGAAAAACCTTCGGGAGAAGGTGCTATTGGAAGCGTCTGGAGGGATGGATGAAGATAACATCGTAGAATATGCCTCAAGTGGTGTGGACATCATCTCGTCCGGCGCGTTGACTCACTCCTATAAAGCCGCAGACTTCAATATGCGCGTGATACTGGACTAGGTGAAAGATCCAAGTGCTATGTTCTTCGTACGAAGCTTGATTTCTAGCAATGATGCAAAAGTCCCTCATGCTTAATCATCACTAGTGATAACGTTTGCATCCTAGAATGGACAAATGGAGAAAGAATGGTGCCCCGACCGGGATTCGAACCCGGGTCAAGGAATCGAAAGTCCCTTATGCTGGGCCGGACTACACTATCGGGGCTTCGTTTATCCGTGCTGTCAAACAGGTACGAGAAGAATTAGTGCTTGCAGAAATATCGTTCATAGCCGGATTCTTCTCGTTCAATCCCTTACGGGTGGTGCAATTCCTGTTCTGTTTTTATAGATTGTGTAGGAGTACCGATTCAAAATTCAATTCTTTAGAGGGGAAACAAGTTCTTCATTCGGGATTGTCCGTTGCTCTTTCAAGAGTTGTTGCAGATTTCCAAGGACACCTCCTCGATTATTCTCATGAGTGGCTGGAGAGAGCGTGGAAAATGATTGCATGAGAAAAGCTCTGAGGTCGGAAGAAGAGGGCAAGCCCGAGATCGAGTGATTTCCAGATATCAGAGTAGGAACCACAGCGATTCCGTATGCATCTGCAATGTGCTTATGGTGTTCGATATCGACCTCATAAATTGGAGATGTGATGAAATGCTCGGACTCCTCTTCTAACATCCTCTTGACTGCTTCGCACCACGTACATTTCCTAGAGGTGAAGAGGAATATCACTTTACACAGAGCTCCATCGTCTAGGGGTCATCATATCATGATAATTTAAAGTCAGAACAAAAGAACGAGTAAGACGGGGGCATATTCGCAGTCCATGGACATATTCCATATCGGATTTTGAAAAAATATGTTCTCAGCAGTTCACTGAGTTTCTGGCACGATTTGTTACCTAGCTTGGTGGAGCAGCAGGCTTATGACCTGTATGCTTGATGCATTCCTTTGAGCAGGAGAACAGTCTGGTTTTCAAGTCGTTCCGGAGTCTATCAGCGTCCCGATTCATTTCACATCTTCTCAGTCCTAAACTAATCAAGTGTCCCTAGTATGTAGTTGATGCAGGAAAGAATCCTCTCAGTATGTGGTTGCTGCATTATACATCCCGTGTTCTTGCCTTCCACGAATAATAAGAACTATGACAACTAGAATGAACACAGATGAGCCAATAGTTATGATGTTTGAGATTGTAAGAAGGTCAGGAATCTGTGGCGTGAAAGATGTGTCGGTAGTTTCAGTAGGAGTTATAGCACTCACATCCCAGCAATGATAGAAATAGGTGCCATGCAGTGGATTGACACCGTATTGGATATTCTGAATACCAGATCGGGATACGTGTAGAGTGGAACGTTGCCAGACCCAAATGTACGCAGCGTGTTCAATGATGGCATCTTGTATCTTCCCATAGAGATCGACACGTTCTTGCACACCCTGACTCTTTGTAGCCGCATCAATCCAACCGTCGACAGTCACTGCATCCCAGCCGGGAGAAACACCTAAGCGAGCCCAGTAGGCATAGGTACCGGTACTCTTGACGTAGTTCCAAACGTAGTTGTGTGGGTCTGCATATTCTGGAGCCAAACCGAACACCCAAACACCAACCCGGCCGTTGATGATCTCATGGATATATGTAGACCACTCAATGCCTTGGACATCTATGCTAAGTGGTTGACTTGGCTGAACTGTTTCGGGCAATGCAAGCATATTCTCAATGCCATCCCTGAGCAAGTTCATGATCTTCCTACGTGCATCATTACCGCTGTTATAGTATAACACCAGACGGTATGAGTTGTTCTCAAGAGTTGAGTCTAAATCATCATCATACATCGCCTTGTTCCAGTAATATATAGCCTTGTCCAAGTTATAGGGATAGACGAGTGCACTGTCGTTGTGTCCGAACATCCCATGTGGGATTGGACCCTGGCCCTGGACACCAAACCCATTGAGGATGTCGTCAATGGCTGTCTGGTAGTCGAATGCACAACTCAATGCTTTTCTGACGTTCTTCAGCTTGAATGGATTCTCGACAATTTTTCCAATGGTCAGCTCGTTCAACGTATCACTCATGGTGAAGTGAACTGACGCAATGTTGAAGGTTGGATACTTAGCCCACACCGTAAGGTTTGGATTCAATGACTGTACAGTGCCATCATTCTGCTCAAGTGGCGGTGGTGAAACGTTGTTATATATCTGGTATGCATTAGACACGGGCCAATAGATTGAATCAGCTACTCCTGTCTGAATGTTCAAAATCCTGCTGTTGGTATCTTCGTTGGTCTTGATGATGACAGTGTCTACGGCCCCAGCATAAGGGAACCGCTGACGGGCTTGCGATTCTCTCCAGTAGTTGGTGTTACGCTTGAGAACAATGCGCTCATTACGAGTCCATTCATCGAGCATGTACGGACCAGTACCACAGGTGTGTTCGTCAATATACTCATTATGCTGACCAACAATGATACCGCCGTGTGACTCAACAAAGGTTGGGCTGATTATGGCACCAACTTCGTATGTGATAACAGATAGGAATGATGCATAAGCATAGGCAAGTCTGATACGGACAGTGTAATCATCGAGGACGGTGACTGCACCAGTACCGGCCTTGTTGTCAACAACCCACTGATTCCATAACTCTTCATGGAGTAGGATGTTCCCAGCGTCAACTGCATCTTTGATTGCAGCCCCACCAAGGATAGATTCTGCGACCATCCGAACGGAACCATTTGAATCAAATGTCCCAAGCATTCTCTCAAAGTTGTACTGCACACATGACGCATTGAATGGTGTCCCATCATGGAAGGTGATGCCTTGGCGTAGGGTGAAAGTGTAAATCAAACCATCACTTGATATCTCAAGGCCTTCTGCCAACAATGGAACTGTTGGCTCTGTGTCGAGGGAATCCCACTCGTACGTGAAGAGCGTTTCATACACGTTATAGTGTATCCATGATCCGAATGGCTCATAGTTGTTATGCGGATCCATATAGCGAGGGTTGCCTATAGTTTCCCAGACCAATGTGTTATCGTCAGATGCTATCTCTTGACGCGAGTACTCCTTCATTACTATGTTCTCGGAAAGAACCAAGGACGAATACATAGCCCCCAACAGGATGAGAATTCCTAAAGTCACAGCTAGTGTCAGAATCCGTTTCATTTGATATATCTCCCAAACTGATTTCTTCGTTTCCTGTAAAGACCTACATAGGAAGGAGAACCGAATGTTCCCGATAGTTCATCGCCCTTTTCATAACCTACTCGGATACCTATGATACGACCAGTATTAATTTCAACATAAATATGTTATCAATTCAAAAGACAAAGAAGAGCGAATCAAGAACAAAGATACTAATCAAGATACAGACTTCTATGGTCAGATTTCATTGACGTAACTTTAATAACCCAAATACAAAGCAAATCGTCTGTCCATAAATGATAGGGCCCGTAGCTCAGCTTGGTAGAGCAGCAGGCTCATAACCTGTATGCTCGGTGAATCCCATCGGGCAGGGGAACGGTCGGGCGTTCAAATCGCCCCGGGCCCACCATTTAGACGCCTGATAGTGAATAGTTATCCCAAAGTTGGAAATCAGGTTGACATGTCTGAGTAGACACCATTGACTGTAAGGCGGCTTGTATTCATAAGGCACAACATAGAAAGCTGTCATCATCTGTCCTGAGATAAGTTCTGATAGCGTTCGCGAACTGTTTCGATCTCCAATGCCATGTCTTCATAATGCTGAGCAAGAGCAGGATTGCCGTTTCGAATGGCATCAGTTTTTGCTTGGTCTATGAGTACCAGCAGAGCTGTTGCCTCCTCTACGATGCCAAATCGTAGTTTTGCTTGCTTCTTGGGCTTTGCTTCGAACTTGGACTCCAGCTTGGCGAGATTGAGCCGTTCTTTGGCTATCTTCTTGTCCAGTTTCTCCGCCATGTTGACTGACTCGACCCTTATTTGAGGGTCGTTAGTGCTCTTGCCATACCCCACTGCTCTCTTGATATCATCTCTGAAGAAACTGAGGACAAGTCCAATGAAAGTGACGATGATGCCCGTGAGAAAGCCCTCTATACTGGAGAGGGCAAACGCGATCACACTGATGATCAGTAGAATGATTATGAGAACCAAAAAACCGCGCAATGAAAACCGGTCTATATCTGAGCTCATTCGAATCCATCAGTGAAAGTGAGCAGTGATGGTTTTGTATCTTTGCATTCTATCAAGGTTCTGTGACAAAGAACGCCATACACAATATCTCAACATTGTATCACATGGCGGAATGGTGTTGCTAACATAGTGTTGATTGTAGATGTGATCATGCTGTTCATGGCTATCACACTCCTAATCTGATACTTTGTCGCTTCGCTAATATTAATCGTGTCAGAGTTCGTTAGAACACGTGTTCTAACAATATTTGAGGAGTCAGAAACTCGTTCGGGATAGCAACGAAATAGTGGATTTCCACGTTTTACAGAAACGGTGATAAGGTATCACTAGCATCGTTTCCAAAAGGTCGAGGCGAGAATGACATGCAGCTGCTCACAGATCCCATATCGTTAGGAATCCTCGCCAGCCTCCTTGCTGGGACAGCTACAGGCATCGGAGCAATACCCGTCCTTCTGGGAGGGAACTTCTCACGGAGAACACTGGACATCATGCTTGGGACGGCAGCGGGAGTCATGCTAGCAGCCTCCGCATTCAGTCTACTTGTACCGGCCCTTGAGTTAATCGTGGATTGGGTCGGGGTGATAACAGTAGTGTCGTTCGGCTTTGTGTTGGGCGGAGTGTTCATCCACCTTGCGGACAAATACATCCCCCATGAGCACTTTGGGAAAGGGCGCGAAGGACCGTCATCCGCGATGGCAAAAGTCTGGTTGCTGGTTCTAGCAATCACTATTCACAATATCCCAGAAGGACTGGCGGTAGGTGTGTCCTTTGGGTCTGGTGACATCGCAGAAGGGCTTGCAGTTGCGGTAGCAATAGGTCTCCAGAACATCCCTGAGGGGATGGCTGTCGCAGCGCCAATGATACGAGAGGGATATTCTAGAAGATATGCTGCGGGATTGGCACTTCTCACAGGGCTAGTTGAGCCTATCGGAGGGCTAATCGGGGTATCGATAGTTTCCTTCGCATCGTTCCTGTTGCCATATGGACTTGCCTTTGCAGCCGGTGCCATGATATTCGTAGTGGGTGAGGAAATGTTGCCTGAAAGCCATGCTGCAGGAAATGCACGAGCAGCGACTTGGGGAACCATGATTGGCTTTGTGGTCATGATGATGCTTGACAATATCTTTGAGTTCATATTCGGATGACAGGGATAGTGATATGGTATGTCAAAGCGATGATAATCTTCTTTGTGGAAAGTCAAGAGAGAAGTAGGGAATTCTATCGCACTTTTCTGCAGAAAGAGCCTTCAGTTGATGTCGAGGGAATGACTATGTTTGAGATAGACAATTCATTCGTCTTGGGACTGATGCCCGAAACTGGTATAGCAAAGATACTGGGCGAATCTGTGCCGCATCCTTCGCGGGGAAACGGCATTCCCAGATGTGAGTTATACCTGTTCGTGAAGAATCTTGAACGCGCCATAGAAAGACTGGTACAGGCAGGAGGACGGCTCGTCAGTAATGTGGTAGAGCGGGATTGGGGAGATAGAGTTGCTTATGGTACGGATCTTGACAGGCATGTCATAGCATTGGCTCAGAAGAAATGAGATAGGCAATCAGATTAGTGTTCCTTAGTTAGAAACAAAGACATGATAGGCAAGCTGTTTCAGAGGGGCTTTGCATGAGAACTGGAGAGAAATTCCATCTTCGTACAAAGGCTGAATCAGATAACTAGGTTTCTGCCATCGCATTCGTTATGGATCGCAAGATTCGTTCATATTCGCGTCGCTTCCACTCGGCAACCTCAGGTAAGGCTGCAAGCCTTTGCAAGACATCTACGTAGTGTGAATCTCTCGTGATGAACTCTCTGATGAGCTGTCTTTGCTTTTCGAGATCCATGTTTCCGAGAATAAAGAGTTGCTGAAATGATTAGGATGAGAGTAGATAATTGAATGATAGATAAAAGGAAGGGATCCGCCAAACCCATGACCAGTTGTGGAACAAGAAAGACAGCAGGAATGCCAAGCATGAGCATACCCGCTATGAACAAGCACAATAATGCATACTCGATGACATCAAACACATATGTTTCAGATTCATATTCAATGAGGAGGAGGATCTCTGAGGGACTCAAAGCCTCGAATTCCCATGACTCAAGCATGAGTGCTTCTTCGCCAATCGGTTGTAAAAGGACATAGGGATCATCTGTCCAGTCATCTGCCATATGCATACGCCTTACGCCATACTCGCAGTATACTAGATATTCCTTCAGTTGTTCCTCAAGTTCCTTGCACTTCTCGTCAATATAGTAACACCAGTCAGGAATCTCTGAAACATCTACCTCGACTCTCACAACCCCACACTCATGATGACTTTGGACTGAAACGATAAGAGCTTTTGTAATTACAAAATTGGGGTTCTGATGGCAGGTTTGACTCAGCGTGGACACGAACAGCCTCACAAGCCGCAATCGCCTGCCATTTTGACAACCTTTCATGGTCAAGAGGTTGATTTGGTGTGACATTATTGGAGTCAATATTCCAAGATGGTGTGGAGCCTGGACGATTGTACTAGGAGAGCAGTCCTTTGAATTTCTCGAAAATATCAAAGGCTGCAATGGTGGCTCCACAAAACGTGCATGTTGTGCTGCTTCCGTCCTTTGGATATTCCAACTGTCCTTTGCAGGAGGGGCATTCTAAAGATTGAAGAACTATTCCTTTAGTCTTGAGTTGGGCAAGTATTGTGGCAAAATCAAGTACGATTTGATATTCGACAGATTTGCGAGTGATCATTGTGCTGGGAACATATTCGTGGTTCTCATTGATTATGCCATCAAGACGACCATCTGCGATAAGTCCAGCAACAACGTTCCTCACAGTCGCAAACGAATCTGCATCCCATAATTGAGTTTGATTAATCCCTCGAACTCTGGCAACAACCTCTCGGACATTGCTCATAGTAGAGATGTGTCTGAGGTCTACTTTTCCATGGGGTTTAATCAGACGCAATAGTAGCATCTCAAGTTGTCGTGGAGCATCTTTTCTCTCATGTACGTACTTGAGTGCACGAAGTATCCGATTCGCATCATTCTTTTGCATATGATAACGTGTTGTACGAGTGCCGAACGTGCGAGATCTGTGGTCAATCGCAAGAATCACACTGCCTGTGAGAGATCCAGCAATGCCCTTGGATTCAAGCCGGATATTGTGAATCTCGTCAAACGTGAAATGATGAGCTCTCATCCGCCCCGTCCTTAAAAAACCGGTTGATCTCTCAAAAGACACGCCAAGGTTGGTGACAATAATATCTCCAGGCAGGTTGTTGGAACGGCAGGAAGCTCTTGCTATCACTCGCTCAGTACCGGGATATTCCATTCAAACCACGAAACAAAAAGAGCAGCAATGAAATATAAATCAGTTTTGTGAGCGAAATCTGTTGCAAAACTCGTGAATCGAACCATAAGAGGAAGGTCGCATGTTCCGTTTTGTGTACCGCCTTGAGCATCAATTCTATCTTTCATCTGGTGTCACCAGACCTCTTGTCCCGCACTTGTAGCGCCTCACCAGCTTCTCGGAATCTCTATGATACAGCTGAAAACCTTCCCGATATGGAGTCGATGATAGGACAAGAGGAGATTGAACTCATAAAGAAAGAGGGGAAGACCATCAGAGGCTTGATCCCAAAGTCCACCCTGTCTATCAATAGGCTTAAGGAACTGCAGGAAGATAACGACCCTGCCATTGCTGAAACTGTCACAAACCTCCTTAACGTCGTGAATATGTCAATCAATAACCTCATCACTGATGAGTACGGCTGGAGAGTAGTCGCTTAGTTCCAAATAGCACTCTCAAAAAGACCCATGTTTGTTAAACTTTGAGGTGTTTTTATGACGAATACTATCGTATAGGTCTTCTATTATGTAATAATAAGTTATTAACACGTAATTTTTGATAATATATGCATAGAGTGCTCATATACACCATATCGCCATTATCATGTCCAATCTCGTCCTGTACAAAGATAGATATTCTCTAGATGTACTACATATCTGATACTGATGTCATGTCCCGACTATGAGGAAAAGGCCAATCCGACACTGCCACTCCGGGGGGTGGACCATTGACAGATTCGGATCGTCCTAACTCACTGGTGGTCTTGCTCTTCAAGCTCGTCCTCCTGGTGCTCCTCACCTTCATACCGTCCTATTGTGTCCTGTGGTTACTATACCTTGTGAGGTTCGTCCCTTCCTCGATAGGGAGCCCCAGCTCCCTCCTTGCAACGGTCACCTTCTTCATCGGCGCAACAGCATTGCTCTTCGGGCGAAAGCCCCGGGTATGGCTCTACTCGTTGCTCGCAGGGGCCATGATCGCCGCAGGGGCCATCTTGGTGGGGCTTGTAGTAGTCCTCTCTTTCATCCCGATACCGCTGGTCGGTAATGCTGCGAACCTGCTTATTGCGGTGGTCGGCATCGGGGCGGCCCTCGTCACCTGCCTCTGGGACTCACGGACATCCCGTTCAAAGAGGGTTCTCTTGCCCGGGCTTGTCACGACGTCCAGGAAGACCATCTCACCGCTCCGTGTCCCAAAACGCCCCTCACGGGCACCACCTCCCATCATGGGCTTCGAGGTCACGGAGATCCCAAGGGACTATGCGTTCCCTGCTGACGCGAAGGAGACCCGACAGGACGTGTCAGCAAGCTTCCTCAACATCGTCCGTCACCTGGGCTCCAGTGATGTCCCCTTCAGCCTGTTGTTCTTACGGAAGGACTCTGTCACCAGGGTCATGTTCCTGACGTGGGCGAAGGACTCTGTGCGTCTTGGGGTGCAGATGGTGTTGATGCAAGACACCCTCCTGAGCAATCTCAAGGGGTTCAGGCTCACAAAGGTCAAAGGGTATGAAGGGTTGTGCCTTCAAGAGGACATGGCCTGCGTGGCTGTGGAGGTCTCAGGGATCCCTACTCCTATCACTGGCGAGGAGCAGGTCACGGCACCCATGTCCGCCCCCATTGGCGTGCTGCAGGGACTGGACAATGCCATGGTACAGGTGTTCGTGGAACCGACCACCGTCAGTACTAGGGAGGTCGCGTCCCTGCAGGACAGGTACAAGAAGGCAGTCCAGTCCTCAGAGACCACCGTGACCCGGGAACGGTCGAGCCTTCTTCACGGTGACAGGCAGGAATCAAAGCGGGTAGTGGACCCGAAGGAACTTGCCAAGGCATCACGACTGGCGCGGGAGCTGGAACGCCTCAACGAACGGGACCTGTGCAACACCACGGTCATGGTGGCATCTTGCGACAGTACTCTGGAGTGCGCGGATACGGCTGCCCGTAGGCTGGCAAGCGCCATCATGGGTTCCGTCGCTCCCGGGCAGGAACAGGACCCCTTCAAGGTCAGGACGTTCCATCGTAAGAAGGACCTTGACAGGCTGCTGTCCGGGTTCCCCATAGGTTCCCCCACACGACTGACCCTGCGGGAGGTGGCGAACTATCTCGTCCTCCCGCAGACAGACATGGGGATCAGGGTGACCGCTCGCGAACGGTTCTCCACCTCGACCCAGACCACTGCTAAAGAGGCTCGCCCACAGGAGGAACGGAAGGTCTTCAGATGTGACGTCCCGACGGGCGTGCGGTGGAAGGGGCGGGCAAGGTCCCTCTACTATGGCAACCCGATAGACGAGAACGGGACGGTGCTATCAGGGAAGTTCCTGACCTCTGGCACCCAGTACTACGACGGGCACCTCCTCGTCCTTGGGACCACCCGCTCAGGGAAGACCTGGAGCGCAATGAGCCTCATCGGGCAGGCCATCAGCATGGGGCTGAACCCTGTGGTGCTGGTCCCCTCGAAGGCGTACGAGTGGAGAACCCTCATGAGGGTCTTCCCCGGCATCCGGGTCTTCACGGCGGGAGATGATACTGTAGCCGGGTTCAAGCTGAACTTCTGGGAGCCCCCGCCAAAGGTCCCACTGCGGAAGTGGGTGGACAGGGTAGTACAGGTCCTCACCCTCTGGTTGCCCAATGACAGGGTCATCTCCATGCACGTCGAGGACTGGGTGTACTCAACCTATGCCAACTGCGGCTGGGACATCGAGTCCGGCGAACGGGGACACCCCATCCTCTTTGAGGACATCGTTGAGGGAGTCCTCACCTTCGGCAAGGAGCTGAACTACGACGAGGAGGTGAACAAGAACTTCTACGGGGCACTGGTAGCCAGAGTAAGGTCGCTCCTGCGGAAGCCCTCTTTGGTCGGGATGTTCAACACCTCAGAGGGCATCTCGATACCTGGACTCCTCTCCCATCCCACCATCATCGAGATGGACGCATTGTCCCAGAGTGACACGGCCCTGCTCATGGGGATGCTGACGGCAGCAATAAGCGAGTACAAGCTTGCCAACCCGTCCAAGCGGGTGGAGAACCTGCTGGTCCTCGAGGAGGCGCACTATGTCCTGGGGAGAAACAGTCTTGACGGTGAGGCGAACTCCGCTGCACGACAACAGGCAGTCCATGCATTCGTCGAGATGCTCAGGGTCCTTGGCGGGACAGGGCTCGGGCTGGTCATCATCGACCAGTTGCCCAGTGCCCTTGCCAGCGAGGTGGTGAAGCTCCCTGTCAACGCGGTCCTCCATCGACTGAAGGAAGACAGGGAAACGATGGCCATGCTGGGGAGCCATATCGGGTGCAGCGATGCCCAGATCCAGCACATCCGGGGGATGGAGCGGGGCGAAGCGGTAGTGTACCTCGAGGAGGCACGGGAGCCCAAGAACGTGCAGATGATCCCCCTCTCGTTCTTGTTCCATGACCAGATAGATACCGAACATCTGGGGAGTGATGCGATACGAGCGCACATGTCCGCCTTCTACGATGCGAACCCGCAGCTTGCCCGACATGAACCCCTTCCCGAGGGGCTCATGAAACGGTTGGCCACGAGGGATAGGACGGACGTCCCAGGACAGGGAAAGGCAAGTATTGCACCAACAGGAGCGTACCTGACAAACCCTGAGTTCATGGAAGCGGCACAGAGGTTCCTGGATGAAGGCTCAGGAGATGCCTTGGCCGCCTTCGCGGGGCTCGTCTACGATGCCGTGGGCGCATCAGGGCTCCCCCGTACCATCGAAGTGGCGACCCAGGTGATCGGGACGGTCATCCCCAATGAGCACGGGATCATCTCGAAAGAGGTCATCTCAAGGCTCCTGGAGTTCCACAGGTAGTGATGGCTGATGGAGGGAGGGGAGCGGAGTCGCCGCAGGGAATACGACGAGTGGCGAGAGGACCGCGAATACGAGGAATACCAGTATGAGATCAGCAGGCGTGTCAGGGAGTTCCGGGAGAAGTATGAACGAAGGGTGGCTGAGAAGGAAGTAGTAGAGCAAAAGGACAATGATGGGCACGAGGCAGAAGAGCATGGTGGTGATGGGGGAAGAGCGAGGGTCGGCCAACGTGTGAACGAGGAACCTGTGTCTGACAGCAAGAGGGGCCGTGAGGCGGTGAAGGGGCTAGAGGCGAAGGAAGAGGGACAAAGGATCGGGATTGGACGGGAGAAAGCCCGAGAGGAACGAGAACGGACGGCTGACAAGGATCTTCTTGATGAGTTCGAGCAGCGTGTCATCGATGTGATGGAGGAGTTCGGGATCGACCCTGAGCAGGTCAGGGAACGGTGGCGCGGGGTCTATGTATCCGAGATGGAGGAGTCCCTCTCAGAGGACGCAGAGAAAAAGGAGCAGGAGTCTGAAGAGGAAAAGGACGAACACAACACGGACTCGGACACGGGACAGTCCCATACTGAGGAGAAGACCTCATCCTATGATGGGGGAACTGGGCAGTTGTATTTAGTACAAGAGGGAGAGCCGAGAACGTGTAAAACAAAGTCGGAGTCCGTACTTGAGAACGAAATGCCTACAAAAAAGGATAAACTGACGGGGGATACCGAACAGCAGGGACATAATCACTCCAAAGAAGCGGTGGAAGGGATAGGCACAACACATCATCCAAATGAAGAACCACATGATCATACAGGAGAAGTGGACATCGAACACCCTCATCTAAGGGAGCAGAAAAAACAGACTACCACCAAGGGGCATAATATTGAGAAAAGGGGCGAGTACGAACAGAGTGATTCGATGCGACAGGAAGAGAGTGAACTCGATAATCAAGAAGAAAAAAAGAAACAGGAACGAAGAAGGCACCATGAATATATCCTTGCTTCCTGCATCCCCGAGTCGTCCGAGGAAGCGGCTGAGCGCAAGGTCAGGGAGTTGATTGATAAGATAGAGGACTCTCTATCAGAAGATGACAGGGAGCGGCACATCCGTCAGATCATCGCGGAGTTACAGTCACAAGAGGACTGGGAGGACATCCTACAGAAGCATGAGGTAGCTCATCTGATAGAGGATAACTTGGTTTCCAAGTTCATCACCATCAGGGTTCACCTGTCGGAGGAAACATCAGGTGTTGAAAGCGAAGCGAAGGTCAAGGAGCTGGCTGAGGAGATTGGGCTGAATCCCGAACTGGTCCAAGAGTATGCTAATCTTGAGTCGATTCCTGAAGGGGTGTATGACATCGTACGGCGGGAGCTTCGCTATCGGTTAATGCAGGCAGCGAGAGAGTACGAGAGTCAACGGTATCCTAGGTCATTGGAAGAAATCCGAGTAGCTTTCGATGACATGATATTCTCTGACGAACTTGGGTATCTACAGGCATGGTTGGATATCATTGGGATGCGTAGAAGAGATGAGATTAGAATCCGGGTGCGAGAAGGTGTCGAACTCTACGACCGGAATCAGATACATAATCTAGCACTGAAATACAAAATCAGCTCCCACAGGATTGTACTTTGGCTTCGGGGGTGGGACATCCCCTCTCGAATAAGGAATATGAAACAGGACCAGAACGGGATAGGTCAGTACGTATCCCGGTCAAAGGATAAAGGAATTATCTCCAAGTCAGTGGGGGGAACAGGACTCGAAGCTATGCCTTGGAAAATCCATTGTGTAAAGAATCTTGAGCGCGCGATTGAGCAGAACTATGATTTGAAAGCGGAGAAAGGATTTGATGAGCAATACAAGGATGCTTTAGAGTATTGCAGACTGAAAGACAAGAAGAACGTCGAACCCCCGGACTTGATAGAGAGGTTGCAGGATAGAGAACTCAGGCGGATGTTCGAAACAGTTCATGGAGGACCACCTGATATCAGAATCGAGTCTATGGAAGATGTAGAGAGGTTGATTAAGAAACATCCTGCTGAGCGCGAACGGTGGGACTTTGAGGAAAGGAAGATGTTCAGCAACCTGTACTTTCAAATCAAAGATGATCATTCCATGAAACGCGATGAGATTGCGGTAAAATACGGCGTCAGCAAGGGATTTGTGACCAATTCGTGGAATGCCATCGAACCAGCTCAGATCAAAGACCTCAGAAAGCATGAGGAAGAATGTATCATCAGTGGGTGGCAGAAGAGCAACCCAGAGATAGACAGAGCCACCCTCGAAAGAATGTATGACACCACAAGTCTAGACCTCTTTGAGTCGCTAACCGCCCACACGATAGAGAAACATCTCGTCCACGATGCCCTTGAAACCATCAAAAACGCGAAAGAACTCACTCAGATGAATCTAGTTTCTGCGATTGCAGAGATGATAAGAAACAGTCCTACTGTCAATGAGAGGTTTTATCGTGCAATCTTGTATCCTGAACTTGAAACCGGTAGGATCAGGCAGATCGAGCAATACCTTCGCGCAAACAAACAACGGATAGAGGATTCCCTTTCATCTGCTCTCGGACTTGTCCATGTGCGAGCTCGTTTGGCGCTGGTCGAGAACACGATGTACGCATGGGTGCCCATGCACAGACCTGATGAACTCGTGCGACCTTATGAGGATCAGTTCTTCTATTTCAGACATCGAGGCGACGTCGTCAGGATAATCGACCAACTGCGGAAGACACTAGGACTCAATGGGACTCTACGCAGGGACTTGCCACGCATCAACGAGATTGTCAGACAGTTCATGGATAACGACGAGGGACAACCCGCAAGGAAACGACCTCTCGACGTTTACAGCACTCGCCTCGAAGGGAAAATCATCAGGATGTATCTTGATGGCTCCCGAAGAAGATTGTCGAATCTCGAAGGACTAGTAGTCAAGATAGCAGGAATAAGCGGACGAGCAGGAATTAAGAATCCACGGTTTCCTGAAGGAAAAAAACTTGAAATATTAAAGGCAAGGCTTACGGCGGTGGTCATCAGTGATTGTCATCTATGGCCGACTGGCCGAATTGCGTATAACGAGGCACACATGGGAAGGATTCTGAGAGTACAGGATACCATTAGTGAGTTTGGGACTATTTTGCTCGAACCTAAATACCGCAAAGGCAAATATGACATTCATATCCATTGCCAGATTGGATTGGTTCTTTTGGATGACGGGATGACTCCCGGTAACAAAACCATCAACAACCCAGGACTTCCTCCCACGTATGTTGATTGGTCAGACGAGTCCAAACGCGCCTATCTTGAAGAGCTTATTCCCGAAGATGGAAGCTTCGGGCGTGGGAGATTCATGTGGTCTCGTAGCCATGCCATCCATGTCAATATGGAGAAGGAGCACTATGATATGGAGTCGATGATAGGACAAGAGGAGATTGAACTCATAAAGAAAGAGGGGAAGACCATCAGAGGCTTGATCCCAAAGTCCACCCTGTCTATCAATAAGCTTAAGGAACTGCAGGAAGATAACGACCCTGCCATTGCCGAAACTGTCACAAACCTCCTTAACGTCGTGAATATGTCAATCAATAACCTCATCAGAGACGAGTGCCGCCTTGCCGAAGGATTGGGCTTTGCTGTTTCCTTCTTTCCTAGACGTGTATCTTACTATCCAAGAACTGACAGGGTTTCAGTCTGCTGGATTGCCACTACTGACTCGCTTGAGGACACGATTCGTTGGGCCATATAATGCCCTCCCAATGATATCAGGAAGCGACGGGCTGTCCAAGAGTGGTTGCGCAGTAGATAGAAGTGCCACCAGTTTGGCCCCAAACTAGATACACACTATGGAAACAAAGTGGAATAGCGCCGCCGGGAGGGTTTTCTGACCGCTATGTTTTATTTGACGGTCTCTCGAACCTCCGACCAACAACTGTCTGGCTCCCAGTCTGGTTGACCGAAAGGTAACAGGCTGTCGCTTTCGGTTGATACCAAAATAGGTATCATCTACCTACTGAGCCACGGCGGCTAAGGAGGAGTCAATAATGAATGCAATATTAACATTGCTGTGGGGTGTCGGATTTGGGAGGTGCGAGGGAGTTACTACTCGCCCAAATGATATCTGGAGGGTTGGTACGAGCTGCGTGAGAGTTGGACATCTCGTGGCAGGTGGTTAAATGGAACCGGACAGTACAAAGACATAAGGTCGAATGACAGGCGATGCGGTCCACACAGAGTCATTCCCAGTGCCGTTTTCTGGGAGGGCAAGACTCTGGAGACCAGATGACGATGAACGGTGCGAGATCCGATGAACACCAATACATACATGCAAAAGAGAAAAGACACTGGACTAATTCCTGCAAGGCGCAGCAAGAAGAAACGAATATCAAGAACAAAAGAGGGGATTGGTGAATATGGATGGCCTCGACCGCGCATTCGATTGCGTTACATCGAAAGTAAAAAACCAGGAGTTAATTGATTTCAAACCACTGGAGTCCCGGAATGATAGGGTATGTGATCCGCTGCTTCGCAATCCTTTCAATTAAACCCCAGTCAACGGAAAGGAGGGGGTCGAAGAAGAATAGACGGATTCCAGAGATTGCCCCACCTCCCGTGGAATCCAAGAAGTTCAGATATTTTGTATTGTGAGGGATTAGTTCAATCAACAACTCACGATACCGCCCTTTGACGTGGTCTTTTTTCTGCGGAATCAATGAGATAGATTGTGCTTCAGACATAACCATCTGCAGGTATCCCGAAGGGGACACGAGCATGGAAAAGGAATTGGCAGACTAATTCAGAGCCAAGACCATTTCTACAGCCTCAGAGAACCCGAAGGTGCGACTCCAAGGGAAGGGGATGGCAGTATGCGCACGGGAATCGAACCCGAGTCGTTCGTAGAGCCGCTTGGCACGTGAGTTTGTATTTATGACAAAGAGCTTGATGCATGAGAATCCTTCGTCACCGGCAAAATCGATCACGTGTCGTATCAATTGACTGCCAATCCCTAGTCCGCGAAAGCGTGGTGTGACTGCAATCGTGTCAAAATGGAGTTCGTCATCCCGTACTTTTGATTCAAGAAGCCAGCCATTGAAGATGGCTTTCAGCACGCCAAAACGAAGATAGTGTGTAAGCGTCCTGAGTCTTGTGTCAAGATAACCAGAGCCTTTGAATTGCAATCCCGCGATGCCAGCGACCTGATTACCGGTTGTTGCAGTGAGGGTTCTTTCAGGTCGGAGGATAGCAGAGATACAGGGAACGCATGAGTCCCGCTTACCGAACACGGGGATGAATTTCTTTCCAAGAGATTCATACAGTATCTCTGCGATTTGCAATCTGTGACCATCCTCAAAGCCCCACTGAATGGCGACCATGCCCCGGCTATATTCTCAGAGGGATATTAATATGTGGCTCAAAGATATAACAATGAGTACGACCTTTAGAACCGTTGATAAAACTTGCTTTGTGAAGCAGGATGTTATGAGTGCTGTTTTTCTACCTCATGTAACCATCGTTTCTAAGAGTCATTATATTACCTGTAAGGACAGTTGCTCTTGGTGATAAAATGAATAATCACATGAAAATTATACTCTCGCTGCTGGCGGTCGGCATGTTGGCCATAAGCATTCCGGCAGCTTCCGCACAGGGCAACGGATTGCAGTACAACCATTCTGCAGGCGTCGTCACTCTAAGCACTGACGAATTGAGCGTCAAGGTGGTCGGTGCAAATCAGGTGCCACACTTTTTCTGGTGGGATCCGAATAACGAATCCATAGACTATCACATGCTCTTTGTGAGTCTTTTCGAGGCCAATGACACGGACGGGGACAACGTTTTCACTCGCGGGGTGGACGAGGTCATAGGAGCTCGTTTCATGCTCCCAACATCGGGCTGGGAGTTCAGCGGTTTTGAAACCGAGAGTGAAGGCGATAACATTACAGCTGTCCACTTCAACTTCACCACGACCACAGAGTTCGACCCACGGCCCATGGGCGAAAATTGGCAGATACCTGACATGGTGGCATTTGATGTCATGGTTCAAATCCGAGTCCATCTATACATGGACAACCCGGGAGAAGTGAAGTTCGATGTCATTATCGATGGCTGGAACTGGACATATGATAGTTCAATCCTAGTCCTACAATTCACCATCACTGAGAGCGGTCATGGCGAAGGGATGCCCGAGAGGAATCCTAGAGGGTTCCACAAGGTAGGAACTAAGTTCAACTTCGACAATGCATACATGCATTATGAGGAGGAAGCCCTCGCACTGGAGTCTCAGAACTCCCTTCAAGTCAGAGCCAGCTACGGTGAAGGCATGGGCGGTGAAAGAGGAGAGTCAGTATATTTAGCATTTGAGTACTTCGGGAATGACACGTTGATCTACGACCCTGTGTTGGGAATCGCATCAGCAGATACCCTGCCATTGGATTCGACAACCACACTGATGGTTGTTGGTGGAGTGGCAGTAGTGGCAATCGTCGCTATCTGGTTAAAGCTCAGGAAATAGATTTTGATGGGAGGCATACCCCGCCTCCTATGCTCTTTTTTCAGTCACCTGTTGGCTTCACACCACATCCTTCAACCATGAGGAAGACAGTCCTTACAGGTGCTCATGTTCGGTGAAGGGCTCCGCGGGGAACAAGAAGCGCTTTGCCACAATTGACCTCAATGGTACGCCCCTCCAAATCGACAAGGAGTTGTCCGTCTACGACATAGAAGAGCTCGTCCTCATTGATGTGTCTATGCCAATGGAATTCGCCGTGGATCACTCCTAGACGGATGACAGAATCATTCACTTCGCACAACGTATGATTCTGCCTTCTTAGAGCATGATTCTATCCCTTTGGGAATATCGATCAGAGTCAGTGCCTCGAACATGACCTCTGTGCTTATTGAATACTTGTCATCGAGTTCCATGATAATTACCTTATCAAAAAGGTCAGCCCCTCGATTTCAAGTTGGTCATAGAAATCCTCATGCCTCTTATTGAAGATGGCACACATAGATTGCAATATAGTAACTACCAAACAACTGCAAGTGTGACAAACAAACACCACAATTACAGGCGAGCTAGTTTCAAAAGGAAACAGCCGGCGTTAACACCGAAGGCAAACGATAAGGAGTCAGATATGGAAAATGCAGACCAAGGATGCCAGTGATGAGATGTTGCAAGTCTGGTGTCCTTTGGTACCCTCACGCAAGCTTGGCAGGCTTTCACACCATATTGTGGAGCTTGAGAGGGTGAATGAGCGATATGATGATTGGAAGGCATCTATGAGGACTAAGAGGATTGTCAACGTACATGTCGGGGTTCTCCTTGACAGGATACGGATGTTATTGATGGGTATCGGAATTGCATGTGCCTCAAATCACAAGCTCTCAGATTCCTTACAGTCTATCATATCTGAATGCCTGAGAACAAGCTGCCTGTTGTCCTTGGGACGCGTCAAGGAAGGAAAGCATCCGGATGTAGTAAAGACCACAGAAGCATTCTTGCGTTCTATCAGATGGACTAGAGATATCTGGCCAGAGGAGGAGATCAAGAAGGCATATGCCGAGGAAGGGCTGACTGGAAATCCAGACAAGGTGCTCAATGCGACATTAAACCTATCTAGTACGATTGTCAAGGCAGTATACCTGCGATTGCTGAGTCCTGACCCGTGGCAGGACATCGAGAACGAGTGCTAGGAAGATGACCGCTTCACACAACCATCCTCTATGGTGAAAGCAAGTGTAGAGGTCTTCTGGACATTCCAGTCACTCTTGAAGAGTGTGACACTGATCTTGGCATCATCTATGTCCAGCTCGATGAAACTTGCCTCTTGCCGACCAACCCACCCCCCAGTAGCACCGGATATGGTTCCAGGATTCAAGAAAAGCTTCTCTTTGAACAAATCAATTGATGCAGTATGTGTATGCCCATGTATCCCGATGTCCGCACCAATGGTGGTTGCAATCTCCCAGAGCTGTTTGATATTACCCCGTGGACGGAGCTGGGTGCCATGTATGAGCAATACGTCAAATGCACCCAACCGCAATTGTTCGTGGTGTCGAGATTCACTTGAATAGTAGTCCATATTCCCCCGAACAATTATGGTTCGCGGTAATGGCGGCAGTGCCTTGCGCATATCATGTTCGCGAGTGAGATCGCCTGTGACAAGAGCAAGGTCATATGGGGTGTCAGATATACGAGAGTAGAAGGCTTCAGGGATTGAATCGCGCCTGCTTGGAATGTGAGCGTCTCCAAAGACTAGCACTCTCAATGATCACACGTCCATGATCAAGTCTATTCAATACGCTCCTTGCTAAGATTCTCAAGAATCTTGTCATAGACTGCCTTTTTCTTCCCCTTTGCGAGCTTCGATAGCCTTTCGACAATCAGTTCTGGAGTACTCCTTGCCAGAACACCGAAACGGGGAGTCCTGTCCACTATCAGTTCAAGATTCTCGTCCAACCCTTGCGCCTCAATCCCGTCTATCCTGATGGGCACGCTAGTAGCTGCTTCGATCTCCTTCGCAAGATGACTGCATATGACAGTGCAGCTTTTCGGATCCTGTTGAAGGATCTCTATCAGTCCGGCAATGACATTGGCCGCACTGCCAGGCTCTGTAATGGCTTCGACCTCATCGAAGAGCGCCAATTTGGCCTTTTCTGATACCACAATGTCAGCAAACTGCTTGAGTGTCGTTTCAAAAGCACCCGCACTCACCATTCCTCTGCTTTTGTAGAAGAAAAAGATCTCCTCAAAGGGGCTTAGTATCGTTTCGGCGGCGGGGACGGGAAATCCAGTCTGGGCGAGCGTCGCTATTTGAGCTAGGGTCTGGATTGTCGTTGTCTTCCCTCCACTATTTGCGCCCGAAAGTATTGCACAGTTCTCACCATTCGTCCCGGGAAGGCGTAGTGGAGTGTTTCCTATTACATACTCAATCGGTTGCACTGTGCCATGGCGTCCCTTGAGCATACTCTCAACCAAGAATATGTTCCTAGCACCCCTGACCCCGATTCCAGAATATTCTAGGGTTAGGGTCGGGCGTTTCAAATCATAGTCCGCAGAGAAAAGCCCTACAGCAAGGAATAAATCAAATTCCAAGAGTGTTTGGACAGCCTTGGTGACAGATTCGCGGAGTTTTTCCAAATCGCTGGCGTACTTCTTAATAAGTCGGAATTGCTTATCGGCATATTTCCGTCTCAGCTTGTCCTCAAGGTCATTGACTTGTGTCATTACTAGCTTGACAGGCAACGCGATTTCCTCACTGATTATTCCTGTCACCCAATCTGCTTCTCGTGGTGTGAGTCCCAGCTCGTTGACCAGCCTCTCTTCAGCCTCTTGAATCGTATTGGCAAATGTTTCAATGATCTCAGCAGGAAGCATATTTCTCATGGCACCTGCATCTGCGCCTTCCATATCTGCGGACTGCAGGATGCTGATGATTTGTTGACCGCCGAGAGTTATTTGGCTCTTTGAAATACGAGTGGTAATTTGCTCATTTAGCCATGATTCCATTTCCGCAATGGCGGTAGGATATGCCTTGACCGCTTTCCTGTATCTATCGAGTTCGGGATCAACGCCGGTCGCGATGTCCCCATCTTCATTCAGGTTGCTCAGGATTTCTCCTACTTTCATCAAATCCTCGAAGTCTATGTCTTGGATGAACTTCCGCACAGACTCGTTCGTAGGAATCTCTTTGAATTCCTCTGCCAGTTTGCAAGCAGCATCAATGACCCTATAGTTGCGGGAATAGAAACCGACAGTGTATTCTGGGAGAACATCTGCAATGCTCCAATCCTTCCCAAGTGCCTCTACATTGTCAAGCATGTCCACAGAGCTGTCGTAGAACCCGAAGGGCGAGATGTAGAAGACAAGATCGTACCCTTGGGCATAATCAGCTGCGCTCTCACCTTCAGAAAGGAGATATGCTGGACACCACTTCTCAACTCCTTCAGCAATCAGCTTGTCGAAAGTCTTGTCATCATTGGTGAGTACGACTCTCCCTTCGATGCGCTTTGGTTTTATTCTCCTGAACAACCCTCTGATCTGGGAAAGGTTTCTGCAGATGATTTCTCGCTGCTCGGGCGACAATGATCTGGCCATTGCTGATGCATCAGCAAAGTAAGCCTGTCGATTCTCAATCTCCTCTAATCTATCAGGGGGTAGCGGAAAGTACAGGAAAAGCTTGTCTTTGGCATAGACTGTATTGGCGTAGCTCCTGATGATGTCAAGCACTTGCTCGAATATTTTTCTGATGTCAGGGCTCCTGAGAATGGTATTGGAACTCACGCCGAAACGTGATTCATATGCGGCTTTCACGATGTTAACAGCTTGCCGTGCACCAATCCCCGGGACGGCTGCAACAAGATCCACTCGTGAGTCTAAGATGACCTTCAATGCCACAGACTCTGACCCAAAGTGATCCACCAAAGCTCCTCGGACTTTCTCACCAACACCAGGAATATCAGAGATTTGTTCTATGTTCAACGTGACTTCCCCTGAGTAGCGTTCGAATGTTTTGTCAAGGGACTGCCCTAAAAGGTTTGACTCTCGGACGAAATGAGATATTGTGGTCTGCCTCCTTTAGGTACTCGGAATGACCTCTAAGAGTACCTGCTTGCCATTAGATTAGGTAAAACTATTGAAAAACTCCTCATTGTTTTCGCTGATTCAGTAGCCCAGCGTCAAGTCTACAATATTGAGTGGCGTTTCGCCGCGGACGAATCGAAGAATATTCTCTCCAGCGAACTGGAACTGTTCCTGTACAATGTTCTCAGAATATGCAGCACGGTGAGGAGATAGCACCACATTATCAAGATCATGGAACGGGTAGTTCTCGGAGGGTAATTTCCCTGAAGAACCCCATTTAGATGGATAGTCCCACCAGACATCAAGACCAGCCCCAGCAATCGTTCGTTCACTGAGAGCTCGATAAAGGGCAGATTCCTCAATGATATGGCCACGGGAAATATTGACAAGAACCGAACTACTCTTCATCTCGGAAAGAAACTTGCTATCGACCAAATGCCTCGATTCTGTGGTCAAGGGGAGAGAGAGGATGACATAATCGACATCTTTGAGAATTGGGATAATGTCCTTACTGCTCATGACTTCATCTACTAATTCTTGATGGTCAGTGCGCCCGGATCTTGTTGCTGCAACCATATACATATCGAACGCTCGAAGCCTCTTTGCAATCTCTCGTCCGATATGCCCGAAACCTACAATCAGACAGGTCTTGTTACGTAGCTCGTGGTTGGGCAGGGGGCCACCCCATGCCATCGCCCAGTCCCCTTGTCGTAATTGACGGTCAGAAAAGACGATATGCTTCGCAGTCGCCAACAGGAGCATAATCGCGTATTCTGCGACCTCGGCCGCGTTCGCATGATTGTTACAGACAATCACATCCCCCCGTTCAAGAACAGCATCATGGTCAATCTTGTCAATTCCTGCACCAAAAGATTGTATCATCCGAAGGGATCTCGCTTTGCGGATGAACTCGGCGGGAACTCTGCCAGAGGCGATGACTTCGGCATCACCACCTACTTTAAGCATGTCCGCTACAGTCCGCTCAGACACGACAACCTCAGCTTCATGCCCAACAATATCTTTGATCTTTTGGGCGGTTTCATCAGGATAGGGAACGAGGATTTTCATGATAATCGCCATAGGGAGTGATTTCCATTATGAATGAGATGGCTTCATCAAGAAAAGGTTTGGTCAGAGGCATGAAACAGCCATCTGACCTTATCCACAACCTAGTAGGAGCGTGCAACATAGACCATTTCACTTGCTGCCTTGCCACATACAACACAAACTCCAACGAGAGGGTCGTCAATGTCAATCCTAGTACCGCGAACCTCTCCACCCGTCCGATCTTTGATTTCGTCGCCGCATCCCTGACCTTCCATCTCGGTGGTACAGAATGGCACCCGCGCGATTTTCCCGTTGCTGAGAGCATCCTCGATGGCGCCTATTGAATCGGCATCAACAATAAGGCCCTCAAACTTGGATTCGGCAATCGAACGAAGGTTGGCATCAATCGCCCCGCCAAGCTTGGGAATCCTCTTCTTGAGAGATGTAAGGTCGAAACTCTCTCGTTCCATCGTGTCCCTGCGTAGTGCTACAACTTTTTTCTCCTTGAGGTCTCGAGGACCAGCTTCAATCCTGATGGGAACCCCCTTCATTTCCCAGAAGTTGAATTTCCATCCTGGTGTCTGATCAGTGTCATCAAGGTGTACACGGATGCCAGCTTTCCGGAGGGTCTTCTCGATGTTCCTGCAATACTTCATAACTTCATCCTTGGTCTTGTCCTTGAAGATTGGCACGATGACGACCTGATAGGGTGCAATCTTATAGGGAATCCTGAGACCCTTGTCATCCCCGTGGATTGAAATCATCGCACCGTAGATTCGTGATATGGCAGGCCCATAGCATGTCTGCCAAGCATACACCATCTCGTTCTCTTCGTTGAGATACTTAACATCAAAAGCTCTTGCAAAATTGTCACCTAAGTCATGAGTGGATGGCAATTGAATCACTTTTCCATCAGGCATAAGGGTGTCAGCTGCATAGGTATTGAGACCTCCTGGGAATTTGTCCCATTGAGTTCGTTTGAACACCATGACAGGGATACCAAAATCGCCTGTGACCACTTCCTTTGTGATTTCGAGGTCTTCCATTACCTGATTCAATGCATCTTGATGAGTAGCAAAGACATTGTGGCTTTCAATCCATAGGAACTCCCTTCCTCGGAGGAATGGTCGTGTACTCTTGACTTCTGATCGGAACACCGTGCAACGCTGATATCTTTTCATTGGCAAATCTCGCCAGCTTCGAACCCATAGTGAGTACATGGGATATATCGCAGTTTCACTAGTAGGTCTCAATGCGAGTGCTTCTTCCAATTTCTGTCCATCGCCAATCTCTCTAATCCAGAAGACTTGAGGAGTGAAGCCTTCTACATGTTCTGCTTCCTTGGTCAGATTGCTTTCAGGAATCACAGTTGGAAATAACATGGGCAGATGCCCCTTCTCTTGAAGGTTTGCTTCGAGATAGTCGAACATAAGGTTCATGGACATCATGCTCCAAGGCAAGAACGGTGTGAACCCCTTGACATTATAACGGATGTCAGCCAGTTCAGCAACCTTGCAGATCTCACTGTACCACTCGGGAAAATTATGTTCTTTGCTGATGTTGAAAATGACCTGTTTTGTGTCGGGTTTCTCGTCACGACCGCTCATAGTATCTTCTCACTTGCTTTGTTCTGAGTAATCTGGAATCGGCTAGGACAGAAAATCAGACTAGTGGGTATTCGGAACGCAATCACCTAGCATAACGTTCACCAAGTTATGTGTCCATGTGGTTCTTATTTAAAGTCTGCTGTAGGCAACCTATCGTTTGGTGGTATTGTTCCCCACATCCCGAATTCGTTGGTCAAGTTCGTATTCCTCCATAATCTCTACCACAGCAGGCGGAACCAGTGTTTTCCATTCATCATTGCCCCATCGGATAAGGTCGCGAATGTGGTTTGCGCTGTAGGAGGTGCGTTCCAGGAGTGCGGTTTCATCAAGTTTGATGCCAGCATCTCTGAAGAGCCGTTGGACAAGGGTGTTGTGCGAGTATGCCTTGTCAAAATAGGGAACGTATGTCTTGAGATGGGCAATCCATAAGGGATTGATGTTGATGTCACTGATGGGAACTATATCAACTCGTTCCAGTGGTATGTTTTCGTCCATAAGTACACGCTTGATCATCATCACTCGTTCTCCCCCCGTGAACGGGTTGTTGGGTGTGTGAGAGTGCTGGGAGCTGCCAATTGCAATGATGAGTGACTCTCCTTTGTCAATAATCTGCTTTATGGTGTGAAGATGTCCTAGATGAAATGGTTGGAATCTTCCAATGAATATAGAACGCATCGCTATCGCCCAAGTCAGAAGAATAGGTAGTAAATAAGGATTCTTAACCAGCAAGGTTACTCCTACAATGGCAGGTTTCAATGAAATGATCGAGATTGACGGTTCATACGGAGAAGGTGGCGGACAGATTCTTCGAACATCTGTTTCCCTATCTGCTCTGACACTCAAACCCGTACGGATAACGAAGATTCGTGCAGGAAGACCAAAGCCAGGGCTGAAACGTCAGCACATGGCATCTATAGACCTGACCGCTCAACTAGTGAACGCAAAGGTGAGAGGGCTTAAAGAGGGTAGCACCGAGATTGAGTTTATCCCTTCTGAGAGAGCCAGTGGGAGATTCAGGTATGATATTGGTACAGCGGGGTCGATATCATTACTCCTACAGGCTGTCCTTCCTCCAGCCATTCTGTCAGGAGGGACAATCAGACTCGAATTGAAAGGAGGCACTGATGTGTCGTGGAGCCCCCCTATCGATTATGTGCAAGAGGTATTCTTGCCAATCATTAGGAGGATGGGGCCTGATGTGGAAATCGTCATGAGAAGAAGAGGACATTATCCAAAGGGAGGAGGGCTAGTTTCTGTGGGCATCACACCTTGTGATAGTATCTCAAATGTTGATCTTGTGGAATTCGGTCGTCTGAAGGGAATCTCAGGGATATCACATTGCGTCAGGCTTCCTTCGCATATTGCAGATCGCCAAGCAAAAGCGGCTGAGCGAGTCCTTGTGAAAAAAGGTCTGCCCATAGACACTATTGTTAGAGAGTCCTATCCTCGAAATAGTGATCCACACTTGGGTCCTGGAAGCGGGATTGTTCTTTGGGCAGAGTCGGAAAAGGGGCTGCGGGTTGGAGCGGATTTGCTGGGATCAAGGGGAAAACGTGCTGAGGAGGTTGGTGTCGAAGCTGCATCGAAACTGATTGATGAGTTGGAAACAAGGAGGGCAGTGGATTCTCATATTGCGGACATGCTAGTCCCATATGTTGTGCTTGCAAAGGGAGTAAGCAAGATAGGAGTGACTAGGATAACATCTCACCTTGAAACAAACATCTGGGCTGCAAAGAGAATCCTTGATGTTGACATTGCTCTTGAAGGGGCACCTGGTAGTACAGGTTTAATCACGGTCAAAGGTATTGGATTCTCTTCCGGTCAATGACCCGATGTGTTCGTCAATCTCTTCCTGAAGAGAAACGAGGTCGACCTCCTCAACAGCATCCTGTAATAGGACATCCACTCCAGTACCATCAATAGCATTGATCTCGTAGGCATTTGGCACTGCCCTCCGTGCCTCAGCCAGTTTGTCAGGAGGAGTGATATCGGTCTTGTTAAGCGTGATAAGAATCGGGATTATTGGGAACATCCGTTGGACTTCCCTGAGCAGATTGAGTTGGTCATCCATCGACCAACCACATGCCTCAGAAGGATCAAGCATGAATATGATGACATGAGCGAGGTACTTCAGAGCCGTGACCGCCTGTCGCTCAATATCGTTTCGCTTGCTCATGGGTCTATCTAGTAGCCCTGGTGTGTCAACAATCTGCACCCTATAGTCACGTACCTTGAGGTGACCTAGGATGACACGTTTTGTGGTGAAAGGGTAGTATGCGATTTCGGGCTCGGCAGTAGAAACGGTCCTCACCAGCGTCGATTTGCCAACATTCGGAAACCCAGCACAGACGATGGTTGGAGAGTTTGGAAGGATACCTGGTAGCGTTGCAAGCTTTTTCTTGGCTTCAATAATAAAATCTAGGTTGTCAGCAGTACCGCGTATGATAGAAGATATCCGTCCCTTGGCAGCACTGCGGGTACGCTTCAATTGTTTGTAATCTTGTCCAAGCTTGAGTGCCTCAAGATGGGTGCGGGTTATCTCCTCGATAGGGGGGATACAGTTGTAAATAGCACCAAGGGCCTGTTTTAGCCTATCAATTCCCACAAGGATATCAGTGAGTTCGAGATAGAATGGATGGAGCCGGTCGATACTGGGGAACTCCTCTACTGCGTCCCTGAGTTTGGTCTTTACATTGCGTGAGAACTCTTGAAGTCTGGCTACCTCGCGAATCCTTGCTCTTTCGACTTTCTCAATCATCCTCGAGCTTTTCACACTGACCTTGACAGATCTGCTGTGAGCGTATTCAACAATCTCTTCTGCCCGCATTATGGTCGGGATTCTTTTGAAGGGATTCAATGCGCTCACAGTATCATCACTCTCGAGGAGGCATCTGTCAGTTCATCGGACATCTTTTAGAAACTATTGTATCGGCACATGTAAAGTCAATAAAAGTACAAAGATAAGAACTCGCTGAAAAGGCGTACAAGTCATATCTTTTAAAAGGATTGAAAGATTTGGGCGTGGTACTAGAGAAATATTCTCCACGGAGGATTGGGCCAAAGATGAGTCTACCCACAGGTGCTACAGTAGTAGGAATAAAGTGTACGGACGGAACAGTGGTGGCCACCGACTCGCTCGTTAGTTGGGGAACGTTGGTTCTCACCAACAAGGGAGTGAAAGCCTTCAAACTTACAGACACGATAGTGTTGGCATCGGCTGGTCTGACCTCAGATTACCAGATGCTGGTCAACCGGCTCAGGGCACAGATCAGGCTCTATGAGCTAGACAACAAGAAACCAATCACAGTAAAGGCCCTGTCCAAGATGGTAGCAAACACACTTTACGCACGCCGTTTCATGCCGCTTTATGTTCAGACGGTCATTGTAGGCGTGGACAAGGATGGACCAGCCCTTTATACCCTTGATATGGGAGGTTCGCTGATACCTGATGAGTTCACTGCCACAGGCACTGGTGTAAGAACTGCCTATGGGGTGCTGGAGAAGGACTACCGACCGAACCTCACCGTCAAAGATGCAGAAGGGATTGCTGTGAATGCAGTCCGAGCTGGCATTGAAAGAGATGTCCAGTCCGGTGGAGCAATTCGCGTGCTGGTAGTCACAAAGGACGGTGTGACTGAAAAAGTAGTTGAATAATAGTGCGCGTGTGACGATTGGGACTGCATTCTCTAATCTTCCGTGCACATTCTACATCAAGATATAGTATAGCAGCCTTGCTGGGTTCTATCGAAACGGATCCACGGCTGACGCATATCAAGGTTATTGCACCCATTGGTTCTATTGAGCGCGCGATCGAACAAGGCCTCAAGCAGGGGAGTGTGATTGTAGCTCATTCGGTGATGAGTACCCAGCTGGACAGGGTGAAAGAGGAATTACAGACGACCAGAGGGCGCTTTGGGAAAGATGTTGTCATGATTGCAGGTGGACCTCATGCCAGTTCAAGACCAGGGGAACTTTTAGACATTGGATTTGACTACGTTGCAATTGGTGAGGGAGAATCCATATTCAGGGAGTTTCTATGGCACATGGATAACGATAGGGATCCCACAACAATACCGGGTATCGTCGGACAAGACAGCCACGTATTCCCAGCCCCAAGAGAACTCGAACGAGTAGTGCTGGACAAATATCCCCCTTTCGCGATCGGATTGAACATTGTTGGTCCAGTCGAGGTGACAAGGGGATGCCCCTTCAGGTGCAAGTTCTGTGCAACGCCGTTTCTTACAGGGGGAGTCGTGCGACACAGAGGTGTGGAGTCGGTGACCCGATGGCTAAAGAGAGCTGTAAGGGAAAAGGGTTTCGAGAGAACATGGTTCCTGTCGCCTAATGCGTTGTGTTATGGCGGGAGAGGACGAAAGGCTGAACCCGAGAAACTTGAGAGGCTCCTGAAGAATGTGACCGCAGCAACTGGGATTGATGTTTTCTTTGGCTCATTCCCTTCAGAGGTCAGACCTGAGTTTGTCACGCATGAGTTACTGGAGATGGTCCGCAGATATGTATCCAATAGAACCCTGCAAATCGGGTTGCAGTCAGGTAGTGACAGGATCCTTCTACAGGCGAATAGACACCACACTGTTCAGGAGGGAGTGAATGCGGTAGAGGTCGCAAGAGATGCTGGGTTCATCCCGCATGTGGACATGATCTTTGGTTTACCCTTTGAATGTCAAGATGACGTTGACGCAAGCCTTCAGATGTGTAGAGAGTTGGTGAACCTAGGTGCCAAGATTCACGCCCATGTGTTCATGCCGCTTCCAGGAAGCGAGTGGGAGAATATGCCTGCCGGATTATTGAACACACGCACACGGCAATTGCTTGGTGAGCTGGCAAGAAAGAAAAAGGTCACAGGGTCGTGGGGATATCAGGAATCACTAGGGAGAAAGCTCCAACGGCATGACTAAATGCTGATAAGCACGAAGGAGTCTTGCACCAAGTGAGTGTCACATTGCCAGAGGAATTGCCAAAAGAACTCAAACACAGGCTCGAAAAACAGGGTTACCATTTACTTGGTGTGAGAGGCGCTTTCAAAGCATGCCAGTGGCAGAGAAAAAGTCTTCTCCATGGAGATGTATGTTACAAACAAAAGTTCTATGGTATTGAATCGCACCGATGCCTGCAGATGACCCCTGTTGTAGACAAATGCACGCAAAACTGTGAGTTCTGTTGGAGAGTGACTCCGAAGGATATTGGTATCGGATGGAATCAGACAGTAGTGGGATCTCAGGATGTCCTGTCACCTACAAAGCTTCTCGATGAAACGTTGAAGGCCAATCTTCGTTCATTGGGAGGGTATAACCCGGATGCTGGAGCCAATGTCCCAAAGGACAAATATTTGGAAGCACGAGAACCAAAGCATGTTGCGATTTCCTTGGCTGGTGAGCCCACCCTGTATCCATTCTTAAGTGAGTTCATAGAAGAGATAGACCGACGTGGGATGACATCATTTCTTGTCACTAATGGCACACGTCCTGATGTTCTCGCAGACATCACTCTCCCGACCCAATTATACATCACACTGGCATCACCTGACAAGGAGGTGCATTCCCAGTTGCTAAAACCAGGGGTGAAGAATGCATGGGAAAAGCTGTTAGAATCTCAGGAGATGCTGCAATCCCTAGATTGTCGAACCGTTAACCGATTGACGATGGTTACCGGACGGAACATGCATGGAATACGACAGTATGCAAAACTAATCAATCTTGGAGAGCCCGATTTCATAGAGGTAAAGGGCTACATGCACATTGGCCTTTCACGGGAACGGCTCTCGCCAGACAATGCCACACCGCAATCAGAAATCAGGGCCTTTGGACAAAAAATTGCATCATTGACTGGGTACTATCTTGTCGACGAGCAAACAGAGAGCAGAGTAGTATTATTGGCGCGTGGAAAACACATAAAGCGACTGGAGAACGAACAACGGTGATTGGATATGGATTTTGAGAGCGTATTAGGCAAGATTAGAGAGGAAATTGAGAAAGATGATGCTGTCCGAGAGAAGGCACTCCCTCTTGCGCGGAAGGCTGTAAGGAAGTGCTCAGAATCCATCAAGATGTCCCATAGAGGAGAGTTTGAACTGGCTAAAATTGCCCTCGATGAAGCGAACTCGATCATTGAGGAGGTAAAGACCGAGATTGCAGAGAGTGAGTACTTGCTCAAATCGCACATCCTAGATACGGCATTTCAGGAGCTGGCAGAGGCTGCGAATGTCCTTTCAATATTAGAGAGAGGTGAGATCACCACACCATCAGAGTATGACATCCCATCAAGAGCATACCTATCGGGGATGGGTGACACCATCGGGGAACTCAGAAGGGCCGTGCTAGAGAGCCTGAGGCGTGATGATATCAACAAGTCCACTGAATTACTTGCGTTGATGGAGCACATTTTCGAGGGGCTGAAAGAGTTCGACTTCCCGAATGCACTTATCCCAGATCTCAGAAGGAAATGCGACATAGCACGAAACTTAATTGAGAGAACCAGAGGAGATGTCACCAATGCTGTGCGGCAGAACAAGATGATGCAAGAACTCAGCGAGTTTGAAGAACGAATGAAGCAAAAGGATTCTTCGTAGGAGCAGGTTATGGATGATTCGGCCTGAAACATGGTTCACTTTGTTGTCATTGGCAAAATATGGTGCGTTGCACGATGTCATATTGCTTAAGACTAGCGATCTGGGGAAAGATCTCGGTGTCAGTCAGCAAACTGCCTCGCGGCGAATCAACGACTGTGTGAATGAGGGGTATATCATGCGTGCTCATACTGTAAACGGGATGCAACTCAGAATTACAGAAACAGGCAGAGATCAACTGCAACGGGTGTTCAGCACGCTTGAGATTGCATTCGCACCTCCAAAAGATGAGATTAAAATCCAAGGCTATGTCGTTGGGGGATTGGGAGAAGGGGCATATTATGTTGAGGTTTATGCAGAGCGCTTCAAAAAGGCCCTTGGGTTTGAACCATTCCTCGGTACGTTGAATATCAGAGTAACGACTGAGGATGCAAGACATGCAATAAGACGAATGCGACACACTCCACCTCAGGTAGTGACCGGGTTCACTCACGAAGGTAGGACATTTGGTGATGTCATCTGCTATAGAGCCATAGTAAATGATAAGATAGAGGCAGCCATTGTGATTGCCCAACGGACACATCATAGCGAAGATATTCTTGAAATCATTGCGCCTGTGAATATTAGAAAGAAGCTCAAGCTGACAGACTCGGATCCTATCACACTTACCATAATCCCGCTCCATCTAGCGATGTGAGTCATAACCGAATTTCCCGGTAAGGGGGACAAAAGCCACACCACCCCATCTTTTCTGGGTGATGTCACCGCTTTCGGATTTCTTCACGAGCATCAGTTCTTGATAGAATCCTGGGGAGCCTACTGGTATCAGCATGATCCCATTGGGTTTCAACTGGTCAGTAAGAGGAACAGGGACAGACGGAGCAGCAGCAGCGACAAGGATCCTGTCAAAGGGAGCGTATTGCTCTAGCCCAAGCCCACCGTCACCATGAATAATGGTCACTCTATCAGAGTATCCAGACCTCTCAAGATTTGCCCGGGCAAATTCAACAAGCTCCTTCACAATCTCAACCGAATAGACATGCCCGAGATGTTTTGCGTCTGTCGGGGCAACGATTTCGGCACACAATGCTGCGTGATAACCTGAACCAGCCCCTACATCCAATACGACCATTCCTTCATCTAAATCAAGTCCCTCACACATGATGACACACATATGAGGGGCAGATATCGTTTGCCCATGCATAATCGAAAGGGGATTGTCACGATACGCATGTTTCCTATTGCCTGGATGTACGAATTCTTCCCTGGGTACAGCACGGATTGCCCTCTCGACCTTGTCAGACACCAAATATCCTCTAGCCTTCAAGCTAGAAATGAGCTGCTCTTTCTGCCTTTGAAGATGTTCATCAGACATTGGAATCAGTCGAGTACTATACATGCATTGATAAAAGCATTGAGAAAAATTGATGGGTATGCCTCGTGTTTCATTTCGAGCCTATGGCCATGAAAATATCGTTGGCAAACACAAGACAACACTAGAACTCACTAGTGAGGGATACCTGACTCCACGTGGGACATGCATAATTGGGATCAATTCTGAAATCACCCTTAAAAATCTAGACAGCAGCCTTAAGATACTCGCACAATCTGCAGACACACAGATACGACTCAGGTTAGTTTTAGATTCAATCGAAGAGGAAATAACAGGCTATGGGAGTCCAAGGCTGACATATGAAAGTAATACAAGTATGGTTGTGCGCACAAGCTCCTACGAGTGCGGGCGAACGTTGATGGTACAGGCTGACAAGGCGGCTTCCGATTTGGATAGGGAGTTCATTAGGAGTATTCAGACCCGTGAAGCCATTATACAGTGTGAACTCGATTTTGTCACTCTATGACCGCATCTACTGCCACATGATACTCGTAGGGCGCGCTGTCCCGCACCTTGCGAACCAGTAGTACATCTCGAACCCTTCGGCCTGACGATTCTACGGCTTTCTGAACCTTTGCAATCACTGTGCCTTCAACATCGTTACCACCGATGAAATCGTAATAGTGCATGATGCCTCCTGCTCGGAGTAGGGTACATGCCTCATCTATGAAACTGATAGCATCTGATGGATGATTCATTATCACTCGATCGGCGGTGCCTGTTTTAACCGAAGCGACATATCGTTTGATATCAGATACCACAGGCATGATAATCCCCTTCAGACGGTTGAGAGTCATGCTTTTCCTCAACAAATCAATTGCGCTAGGATTCACATCGACTGCGATCACGTTGGCAGTGGTACGCTTTGCTATGTGCAGCGGAAACGGTCCGACACCTGTAAACATATCTACTACATATTCTGAACCGGTTACTTGAGCCGCAACCCTACGATGCTCCTCTAACAAACGTGGGCTGAAATATGCTCTTGAAAGATCCACTACAATACGACAGCCATATTCTGTATGAATAGTATCTGTCTTATCCACACCTGCTAGGAGGTCATATCTTCGGGTTCTGACGATGCCAGTTATTGCACTCTTTTTTCTCAAGACCGTAACGAAATTACGATGTATCTTGAGGAACTTCTCACCTATTAGGGCACCATGCTGAGCAATCTCGTCAGGAATCTCCAAGACCGCAATATCGCCAATCAAATCATAAGCTCTAGGGAGAAGAGCCAATTCGTCGTCAGGAAGGATCCCTCTCAGTGCTTCTGCTAATGTGCGTGGGTCGATTCGCGCTTTGGGGAAGTCCATAACTCCAATATGATAATCAATTGAGTTCAGTTCTGGAATCAGCTCATTAACAATAAGCGGCCTTCTGAGAGGAAAGAAAAGCCTGCCATCTTTGGAAACAAGTCTGTAGTTGGGGTCAAATATGCCCAAACTCAGAAGCCTTTGGCGTATCTCTTCACCATACTTGGATGGCACACTCAGGAAAGGAACTTCTTCGCTCATCACAGTATCAGTCTAGTGTACACCTAAGACACTTGTGATTCGACAAACCGCCTTACAGGAACCGAACAAGCTCCTTCCCTCCACCTTCCTTTGTTCCAACCATAATCTGATAGAAAGATTCTCCGATTTCTCCGACGGGATTCACTCGTTGCAGAGTTCCAACGACTTCAATGGTATCTCCTTCTTCAATCAAGCCGGCGAATACACCGTCATAAATCAGCAAACGCGACACCTTAATCCCGTGAAATCGGTCTAGAGAAGGCGACGTGCCCTTGATTATACCCGGACAGAAAAGACCGTATCTAGAGTCCGCCACATCAAATAAGGTTTTGATAGGTTCATTAGAGAGGGTTTGGTAAGACTCCTCCCCATATCGGATTGGACATTCTTCAGGACGAAGGACAGGTGTGACCCCAATACACTGATCCCCATAATAGAAGGCGAACCTCCGCTTGAATAATCGATCAATATCACGTTGTGCAAGGGTAGGTATTCGCTCTCGAATTCTCTCAGTAGCTTTGAGCCACTCTCCAGATTCTCTTAGTCGCACCTTATCAGCCGAACAGACCAAATCACAGTTCTGTTTCAGACGCCATGAATTATCGAACCCGTAGATATTCATATTGACATCCGAAAAACTCGGATTGTGTGCTTTCCAAAGGATACTCCCTGCAACCCCTATATCCGAGTAGTCAATTCCAAGTGTTTCATGGAGGGCTACGGCAAGTCCCATTGCTGACGCTTCCAATCTATCGACAGGGCCTTCCTCCATGATTGCACCAAGTCGTTCCTCGGGTAGAAAATGGCGTTGGATATCCTCGGTCGGGACTTCAAGCAGGTCAGTTCCGAAATGAGAATCTTGTATCACATAATGCTTCGGGACTGTGTCAATCCCGTTGACCACTGAATCGACCCCACCCCAAAAAACCCGGCGGTACTTCTGAGAACCTAATGCCCATCTTCCTTGTGGGTCAGGGATATATTTTAGAAAAGAAATCACTCGGTCTCGGGGTTGGATGTGCCCCAACACAACAAAGACCCGTCCTTCATTATCCAATAGGACATCTCGATCGCGGAACCGCTGCTGTCGAGGGTTATCGTTCATTTTTACACACTCAACTGTGATTGATATATAGCGGAAGGTACAAGACTTTGGAATACAGTTCCCTCTTATGCGCATCGTTCATCTATGTGATAGCCTTAATCCTGCTGGCTTGGGGGGCTACGAGTCGTATCTGCACTATCTTTCCAATGAGATGAGTTTGTATGGACATGAGTCGTTCATAGTAACTCAGGCTTCCCGAAAAAATACGCCTGCGCAGGAACACAAGGGATTGTACACGATATTCAATATCCCCGGCAACTATCTTGAGGCTAGAAAATGGGAATTCCTTGCAATCCCAGAAGAAGAGCGTGCTTCACATATTAGTCGGTTATTCACAAATAACGACATTGAAACGAATGTTGCTGCCCTGACCGAGCAGCTCACAGAAATCATCAGACAACTTCAACCTGATGTCATTCATGCACATAGCACATACATCGTTTTCAACAGAGTACTCCACGCATTATCACTGACAAATAAGGTTCAACAAATCCCTTGTCTGATCACAATTCACGGATTACCAAAATCCATAATCCTTCCAGGAAATGTCCACACGACAGACTATGAGCAGCTTGCAGCATATTGTCCATTTGACAGAATCATTGGTGTAAGCGAAACCGTCGCAGTTGCCCTTCGTAATCTACTTCGAAGCCAAGGAAAAGACAATCGGGTTCAGCGACTATACATAGGAATCGACCTCAATGTGTTCGTTCCAGACCCAGCGGCTGAAAAGAAATGGGATATTGCATTCTTAGGGCGACTTGAGCATATGAAAGGGGTCGATACCTTCCCAGAGATGCTTGACATTTTACAGAAGCGATATCCCCATATCCGAATGGTGATGACTGGAGAGGGGTCTCTAAGGCAGATACTTCTGGATGATTTAGAGAAGAGAGATGTCAAGAACCGTGTTGACTATCTTGGGGTCATTGAGGCGGAAAGAGTGCCTAGAATAATCAATGCCAGTCGGATATTCCTGTACCCTTCACGAAGAGAACCTTTTGGCCTTTCTGTGTTGGAAGGGATGGCGTGTGAAGTCCCTGTCATCACAGCAAACGTGTATGGACCCAGTGAGATAGTGACACATATGCAAGACGGATACACAATCACACCCGGGAACCCAAAGGCTCTCGCGGATGCGATTGAACGTCTTCTAACAGACAACAGATTGTATGATAGGATTCGCCAGAATTCACGTTCTACTGTGAAAGAGAGATTTGACCTTAAATCCCATGTTCCAAGGCTGCTTGAGGTCTATAGTGAATTGACAAAGTAGGCGCCTAAAGAATGCCATCACTCACCAATGATTTTTATCAACACGCGCTTATCCCGATGACCATCAAATTCCCCGTAGAAAACGCGTTACCAAGTTCCCAAGTCGAGCTTCCCGTTCGTAATGGCGATGATGACCTCACGGCCCATAATCTGTCGTTTAAGATGGGCATCACCATTGTCTTCGCCTGTCCGATTGTGCCGATAGTTGCTGATTGGATCATGAGGCGCCAACTTTTCCAACCAACGCTTATAGTCTGAATGGAGACCAGGTTCATTGTCATTGATGAATATGCTTGATGTGATATGCATTGAATTCACAAGGCACAGTCCCTCTTTGACCCCGCTCTCGGTCACGGCAGTCTGTACCTGTGGCGTTATGTGTATGAAATCCATCCGGGCATTGACATGGAAGGTTAGGTACTTTGTATAGCTTTTCATGATTACATCAATTCATCATTGACGTGAAAAGCGTTATCACATGGACGGAGAGCGAGAGGTAGTGGAAGTGGGCTTCTATCGCCGAACTATTCTGTGGGATCATATGACGACAGGGAAACCACCTTCTCAGATACTGCAAAACACAGCTTAGCAAGCACAGGGGTCAAGAAGAAGAGGGTGGGAAGCCCTAATGTCACAAGGGGAAGCATGAGGTATGCTATCGCGGTCAGTAACGAGTATTTCTCAACGCCAATCCCAATAACTACAGTTAGCAATATCGTGATTAGAAATCCTATAACCGCAAGTATGGAAAGCTTTGCCAGCGACCGTCCGTTTGTAAAATCATATGTGCCAAAGCCTACTACAAGCCCTAGGATTCCATAAGCAACCGCCGTGAGAGTCATTGTGACGACTACGTTGTAGACTAGCAGACCGTAGAGCACCTCTCCCAGATAACCAGTAATGAACCCGGCTAAGGAACCTCGGGTAGCTCCTACGAGAGCAATGATGGTGACCGCAGGTAATAGGCCGAACTTCAGTATACCAACCATTCTGAAAGGCATAGGAATCATGGAGACTACAATATACAGGAATACTCCAGCGACTGCGAAAAGTAACGTCCTCGATGCAGCATGACTGTACTGTATATGGAGTTTCTCACGGATTGAGGACTTTACTTGTTCATCTTGCTGTGCAACAGTATCTGTGTTTATTTCCATTGTCATGACCACCTCACATTATAACTATCTGATATGTCCCGGGAGAAAGGATGAGATCATAGAGTCCTTCACCAGACAAAACAAGTTCACTGAACCTCAATCCACTGATATATGCCGTTGGGGTTGACTCAAAATTACTGAATGAGAGGGTTGCAGCCTGATCCACTTTGATGTTCAAGATGAAGGCGTTCTTGTGCTCGTCCCATACCGCCTGATACACCCAGATGGACGAGTCATCAGCCGCACTGATGTATGGGTAGTCCCAGAACTCGGCTGAGCGTGCCTCTGTGATGTCCTTTATTGTATATGAAGAGTGTCCATAAATCCATCCAAATGATGCCACAGGTGTGAGGAACGGCTCCAAGTCAGACGCATCGAAATACATCATCCGGCCATCTGATGACCACACCTTGTTGAAAATGCTATAGAAGAAATTAGTCAACCTGTCAAGTGTCGCATAATCCTTCATCTGATTCGCAAGGTGCATGGAAAAGAGGGTTCCAAGGATATCATATGTCCCAAAACCTTGGGGGTTGTTGTAGGTGTCGATTATGTAAGCCATGTCCGTACTGACATCTTTCAGGAAAAGATCCTTGAATATCGGGTAGTCACGCTGAGTTTCTTCGGGTTGAGTATAATCCAAGAAAGCAAGCGACCATGCATCACAGTAAGAAGACACCTTCGGTCGTCCATCGGCATAGGGGGACTGTGCGGGGCCTCGGGGATCAGGGGGCAGTCGAGATTGATCATAGTAGAGCGAGGTGGGTCTGTCTACATAGTATCCATCCATGAACAGGTCGTATGGATCCTGCATTACATTGTTGATGAAGTCAAGTCCATAGTCCCACATTCCACTGTCGAAGTAGGTCGTCCCATACATGCTATCGTAAAGACGTGTAGTCGTAATCGGGACGGAGTTACATTGTACAAAGACTATGTATGGCTCGCAAGGAATCAGACCGGTTTCCCAAATCCCACCATCCTGTGGATTTCCTCTGCCATCTGTTGTGAGCGAGTTCTCCCAGTCATTCATGAACCATGTAATCTCATCTTTCATCTCTCCAGTATTGAACAATCGTTCATACAAAGACATCATCAACGCATAATGTCCTGTCCACATGATGTTTGCAGGACCCCTGAAGCCACCAGTATAGACTGCGGTGGTATCATTGGGGTCATTGGGGTAATAGTAATCAACATAATTATAGTCTGGATGCAGCCATTCATTGTACTCTATGCTGTTCTCGCCCCATTCTTCCATTGTTGTATTCATCTTCTTGATAAGGTCATAGAGGAAGTTCTGATAGTATGCAGTGCGATACCCTGAAGTCGTTTCGAAAAGAAAAGATACCGAGTATGCCATGAAAGCGATAACATAATGTTGCAGACCGTGGAAGTTTTCGGCATACCATCCGTCCCATTCACCATATCCCTGATAGTCGCGGCTTACTAGTGTGTTAAGATAGTTGAAAATCGCTAACATCTCATGATCTACTGCTGCATAGTCAGCGAAATTATAGACTATCCCATCGACCACTTGAATATCAGGAGGCACCGGTTGCCCAGGAAGATTACCAAAGGTCAGTCCGCTCAACACTATCGTCATCACGAACGCGACGACAATGAACTTGTTACGGGTCACCACATTACTCATCCGCAAACCTCTGATGATGCGTTGTCAAGAATTACCTTGAAACAGGAAATCCATGCTATGTCCAAGAACATATACACCTAGACATATATACTTTCCAAGTTGCTGTAAGTGTTTGACTCTCTGCATGTTAAGAGACGAGTTCCTCATATTCAGAGGAACTCAATCGTCTGGTGCAACAACCAAGACGTTACTCAGTGAGTGGCTGTGTCAAGAGGGATCTCAGGTTCAGTAAAGGTCGATTCATGCATATCCAATACACGCACTTTTCTCTTCCAAAGATAGAAGATAGAGATGAATGCGATATAAGACACATATGCGACGACCTCGAGAGCCGATGGGTTCCCGTTAAATCCGAATAATGCCTTCAACATTCCACCAATCAGTCCATTCTCATGGAAAAGAGGATAGCTTCCATCCTGCAGAAGTGGAGGGTTAATATTCCAGACTTCGAGGGGACCAATCAACAATAACCCCGCTTCTTGTAATTCATGTATTCCGTAGGCAATCATCCCGGCTGCGAACAGGATAAGGAAGACGGAGGTCCAGTTAAAGAAAGTTCGGAGGCGTATTCGTAAGGAACCCTTGTATATTCCGATGCCCATAACTAAGGCTAGAACAAGGCCCAAGGCTACTCCAGCATATGTTTGAGATGCATCTTGAACTGCAAGGGCAATGGTGAACAGCACAAGCTCAACGCCCTCGCGCAGGATGAGAGCGAAGCTAATTAGTCCCAGACCAAACCCACGGCGTGTATCGACCTCTTTTTTAACAGCCGATTCAATTTCCTCTGCGATGTTAGAACCTGCACCCCACATCCAGACAATCATAGTGGTGAGGAGAAATGCTGCAATCAGAACCACGGTGCCTTCGAATACGGCAAGGGGCGGACCTTCAAAAAGATTCCAGACGAACGCCATGATGATGGCGATTCCGATGCTTGATAGGGTTGCAAGTACCGCGCCTCCGGTAACGTATCGTCGTAAATGCATCTGCTTCGACTTGCGCAGATAGGACAACATTATCGCGATGATAAGGGCGGCTTCAATCCCTTCTCTCAGAGAAATTATCGTAGGAGCAATTATCAATAGTGCAAACCTCACTAGTTAATCCAATCCGTATTGTTAGACGGTTCTAACATTACTAAGTTAGATGGGACTAACTTATCACATAAGTGTTCCTCTATGAGCAGACTTCGAGTGGCTTCCTTTCTCACATGTAATGCAAGATATTGATGAAGTGACATGACGCCATCATAGATTATGACTTGGTGTGTTTCAAATGTTTAATCTCATTTCGTGCCATTGATGACTACGAACGAACTAATTCGATTGTGTTAATGAAGAGTAATGGAGGTGATATGAATGACAAAAAGCATAATGAAAGTGATGATTGGTAAGGTCAAATTTCCAGAGATTTGCCCAGTCTGCACACAGGTAGCTGATGATGTCACAACAATGACTCTGAACGATAACACCTTCCTTGATGTATCACCATCTAGTGGAATGCTCGTCAAGATTCCTAGTATTGCAGGGAGATACAGGCATCATAACTACACATCATCTTCAGGGACGAAACGGATCATTAGAGTGCCTACTTGTGAGTTGCACAAACACAAGGAGATACGAGACGCGTTCAAAACATTCTGGTTCCTAATGAGTGTCATATCAATTGCCCCGATTTTGTTCCTCCTTTATGGTACAACAAATGCGATTTACTATGGTGGTGATGTTCTATTGAACCTATTCGGACTGATTCTGGTCGCAGGTACTGTTTCTGCTCTCACTGCATTCATCCACTATCCGAGACCTTTTCAGAGGGCCTTTGAAATAATTGGATTCAGGTCTGATAATCAGGAAATATACTTGAGAATACAAAATCCTACATATCTTGCCGAATTCCTGACAATCAATGAGATGTTTGTTTCGGTGATTGGTGAGAAAGAATATCACGAGATGAAAAGAAAGAAGCGATATGTATAAGCTAATGCAGGTGTGCAAGCTAACCAGTCAATATGCTGTTGCGAGTGTGCGAATTACGAATACCTGACACTGAATGAACGGAAAATATAAGATGGCGGGCCAGGAGGGATTTTTGGGCTTGCTACTGGAAATCAATAGCGAAGAACCCTCGACCATTCCTCGAGCCAGGGGGAATCCCAGACTCTACAAGTTAAGAGCTTCAACACGCCGGAGGGGTTCCGAACGTCCTGTCGCTATACCTGGCTTAGCCACTGGCCCACGTTCGGCGAAGTGAGCATCAACAGTTTATAGAGATTGTGGTGGGAGCTAGAATGGCATTGCGGGCAGTAGTGAGAATATATATCGTTTCAAATTCAACCTCTCAGTGGAGTGGAAGGTTATGTATACAAAATGTCCATACTGCAATGAGAGATTGAGAATCGAAATGACAGCTCAGTTCGTGGAACGCGTTGATCCAGATATAGTGAAGATATACTCGGACGAGCTGGAACGCACTCAGAAACGCGCTGACGCCCAAGGGGGAATGTTTGGCGGGATGATGAGAATGGCAGCAGGAATGGCAAAAAGTATGCATGGGATGATGCTTCGCACTATGCAGGCATTGATAGAACTCCCACCGATGGTAATGGTCTTGAGATGCATGGAGTGTGGCGCGGCTCTTTCTGTAGAGATTCAGTCAGCGAACAGCTCTGATTAAATCGTACAGCACCACAATGTGAGTGTGCCATAGAAGACGAGATTTCACAGGGCTAGGTCGCAAGTCATATAACGAAGGCAGTTCCAATCGCGAACATCCTCTGGGTACAAAAGGAGGCCCATGATTTGAGCGAGCATAAGAAAGTTTACGATGAGATCTTCACGCTACTTGAACGCCATGATGATTGGATGAGTAAGACCATCAATCTCATTGCATCAGAGAATGTATCGTCACCAGCTGTGAGGTCTGCGATTGTCAGCGACTTCAGGGATCGTTATGCAGAAGGCTGGCCTGGGGAGAGAGTCTACGCTGGATGCAAGTACATAGATGAGGTAGAGATAATCTGTATGAAACTTGCCAAGAAGCTCTACAAGGCAGAGTTTGCAGATGTCAGACCTATTTCAGGCGTTGTTGCCAATCTCATGATGTACTCAGCCGCGATGGCCCCTGGAGAGCGGATGATGGCACTCTCTATCGCACACGGAGGGCACATCTCCCATGCCAGAGCGAACCTTGGTGGGACTGCAGGACAGATACGGGGACACAAGGTACAGAACTGGGTCTTTGATGAGAAGGAGTTCAATATCGATGTAGATGCAAGCATTGGGAAGATCCGCAAACTTCAAGAAAAGGGCGACGAGGTCAAATTCCTGCTTTTCGGAGGGAGCGTATTCCCATTCCCGCATCCTGTAAAGGAGTTCAGGGAGATCGCTGACGAGTATGGGATGACGATAGGATACGACTCTGCCCATGTTTCTGGTCTGATTGCTTCAGGACGGTTTCAGGACCCCTTGAGAGAAGGGGCAGATATGGTCACGCTTAGCACACATAAGACATTGTTCGGCCCACAACACGGAGTGGTGTTGTCACGTTCAGAATTCGCTGATAAAATCAAACGGGCAGCATTCCCCGGCATGATGAGCAATCACCACTTGCATAATGTTGCAGGCCTTGCAGTTGCTTTCGCAGAAATGATGGAATTCGGAAAAGACTACACAGGACAGATACTCAAGAACAGCAAGGCATTGGCACAGGCACTCCACGAAAGAGGCTTCCATGTCATAGCGGAGCACAAGGGTTTCACAGAATCACACACAATCCTTGTCGATATCACCGAAACCCCTTTGAAAGACGGGAGTGTTGTTGAACAGACATTGGAAGACGCGAACATTATTATCAACCGAAATCTCTTGCCTTGGGACAAAAAACGGGGTAGAGATTACAAGACACCTGGTGGGATACGTTTGGGAACCAGCGAAACCACAAGACTTGGCATGAAAGAGTCAGAGATGGATGCTATCGCCGAGTTTATTCATCGCGTAGTCATGAAGGAGGAAGATGTCAAGAAAGTTGCTGCAGATGTTGCACAGTTCAAGAGGGATTATCAAAAAGTGCATTATGCTTTTGATAATGAAACTGACGCCTATGCACATCTGAGATTCAGGTGATCAGCGCACCATAGGGATTACAAGTGAGTGTGTGCAGGATGGACACGAAGGATGCTCAAGACTTGATGCGCCGTATTTATCTTGAGAGAGATAAGAAACGGGGCGTTTCAATCGCCATCCTGCGCACTTTTGAAGAGCTGGCAGAGCTAAGTGAGGCAGTAACCAGAGGGGAACCTGAAGCGATAGAAGAAGAAGTTGCTGATGTGTTTGCATGGCTGTGCTCTATTGCTAACCTGATGGACGTTGATATTGGCGACTCTTTGACCCGCAAGTATCAAAATGCTTGTTCAAAGTGTGGGATGATTCCTTGTACTTGTGAGATTTGATGTCCCGTCAAAAGGATTAAATGTCAAACCCTGCTGGACACTCCTGCCTAAGGAGGCAATAACTATGCCCAAGACTGGAAGCAAACGGAAGAGGAAACGAGACGGTGGAGCTGGCATGCCAAGCGGCGGGGCAGGTCTTATTCGGTTCTTCGAAGATGAAACACCTGGGATAAAGGTGGGTCCTACCCTCGTTATCATCTTTTCATCTATACTTGTGGCTGTGACAATTCTGGCGCATGTCTTTGCGACGGGAGCATAATGTTGAGAAATGAGAACTGCTCCTTACAGGATAGGGAACATACAAGTCGGAACATGTTATCCAAGATGTACGATACAGCGAACGCGATTTGTCTGGCCTAAAAGGCAAATAAAATGGGAACCAAACGATTCGTTTTGAGAATTCACAGAAGTGTACAACCGAATAGTCACAATTGCTCCAGATGGATATATGCGCAGCAACAGAACATTGCCCACACATTAGCTGTTCCTTGATGGAATGCTTCCAAGATACAACTGTGGGATCGAGGATTGCAAACAGCTGCACAAACTTACGCGAACTTAGACATCCTTTAGATTGGACACTTGAAGTAATTTTTGGGGCGTATATACTCTACCACTCTCACAGGAGTATGAAGACGACATGACACACAAACGGCCTTGCAGATTCCACCCAGTGCCGTTATCTGGGAGTGCAACACTCGGGTGTCAAAGGTTGTACAACATACAATAAACGGCAATGTTCAACATCCATCATCCGGCAATGCCAGATCATCCCACTGTAACCATGAGCTTGAGCAAGGCCAGAAACAACATGATATCGAGCACTGTTGCCAAAGCGATAAGGTTAAGAAGTGTCCTAGCGCGTCACCATCAACATATATCTCCTTGGAATCGGTGAAGATTATGAAAATGGTAAATCAGCTTCGGAAGTATTGCCCAAGATGTAAGTCACATCAGGTACATCAAATTTCGGTCTACAAAAAAGGGAAGGAGAGGAGTATGGCTGAAGGAAAGAGGCGGATGGAGAGAAAGACGAGAGGGTACGGGTCGTTCCCGAAGCCGATCCAGAAGCGATTTGCCAAGACGACCAAGAAGACGATGTTAAAGTACAAGTGTACTGAGTGCGGACATATCGTTCAGGGCAAAGGCATGAGGCTCAAGAAGGTCGAAGTTGCGCGTGGATGACAGAAAGTCACGGGTTGCATTTGATACAAACTAACTCTAACGGGAATCACAAGTGGTATGTCGATAGAGTTATAATGATACTTAACCCCGACGGAAAGAAGCCCTTGGTGGGTGATTTTCCGCCTCACAGGGTGGTAGTGAAACTTCAAGATACAGCGGTGAACATAATTGCCCAAACGTGACATAGTTCAGATGCCAAAATCACGATTCCTGAAGGTGAAATGCCTGGAATGTGAGCATGAGCAAATCATATTCGGACATGCGACCACAGAAGTAACCTGTCTGAAATGTGGAAGGACCCTTGCAAAACCAAGCGGGGGTAAAGCAAAGCTTGAGCCAATAGCGCGAGAAATCGAGGTTCTTCCATAGGACAAGGATGCTCGGACAAGGTTCTCAAGGAAGGTGATATCGATGGTCAGAAAGCGTGCAAAATGGCCTACTCCAGACGAGTATGCAGTAGCCGTAGCTACCAAAGTCGCACCCTATGGAGCATATGTAGTACTCCCAGAATATGGGAACAAGGAGGGATTCATCCACATATCTGAGATTTCTAGCACTTGGGTGCGAAACATCAGAAACCACATCCACGAGAACCAGCGAGTCGTTATCAAGGTCCTACAAGTTGATGAACAGAAAGGACACATCGACTGCTCCCTCAGGCGGGTATCCACCGAGGCAAGACGGGCAAAGAACAACGAATGGAAACGAGCACAGAAGGCAGAGAAGCTGCTCGAACTTCTCGCAAAGGAGAACAACATGAGCCTTGAAGAGATCTATGAGAAAGTAGGATGGCCTTTGGAGGACTACTTCGGTGAGATCTACAAAGGGCTTGAACAAGCTGCTGACGGCAATGTCAGAGTCTTTGATGAAGTGGACATCCCGAAAGAACTCAAGGAGCAGCTTGCCGAGATGGCGAAGGTGCGGATTGAAATCCCATCTGTCGAAATAGATGGAGAGATGACAATCACAGTTCCGGGAGTGAAGGGCGTTGGAACTATAAGGAAAGCGCTCTCCGAAGGCCTGGAAATTGGAAAAGCTCAGGAGAAGTCAACAGTTGAGATCTACACTCTGGGTTCGCCACGGTACAAACTACGAATCGTTTCACCTGATTATAAAGAAGCAGAAGAGGTTCTATCAAAGGTTCTTGGAACTGTCACAAAGATTATTGAGAAAGACGCAGGGACGATCGTATTCAACAGAAAATAGGGGTTCATGATGCCATATCTGTACAAATGCACAAGCTGCGCATCATATACTCTCAATGATACAGCATGCCCGAAGTGCGGCAATGCTGTTAGAAGCCCTGCGCCCCCGAAATTCTCTCCGCAGGACAAATACGGGAAATATCGAAGGAAAGCAAAGAAACTGGCTAGAAGGCCTATCGAGTGAATAGACATACTCCTTCACCTTCATTGCAGACGCTTATTTTTCATCTATTTTGATTTTTTAAAAAAGAACAGAAGTGTGACTGTCAGTACTGACAGCCACATTCCCCATTTGAACTAATGGAGTTCGACAGGTACCCAGATGATTGTCCAGTCACTATCAAGGGTCGGATTACCTGTGTTCGCATTGTTCCAAAACAGGAAGCGGATCTGGTAGTTCATCCCACCGGTCATGTTCAGATCGTGTGAGTCATCTGATGACAGTGGGAGGAGAAACTCGATGACGCGCTCACCTGTTGCATACTCTGACGAGTCGGATCCACTGGCATCCTCAGTCCAATCCCCATAGTAATCGATGTAACCGTCGAAATAGTCTTGGTCCTCGTAGTTGACAAGTTTGAGGTCACCAGTATCGGTCGAGTCTATTGGAGATATCTGTAGACCGAAGGCGTCCTCACCTATGGTGTAGTTGTCCATCTGAATCCCATAGTAAATATGAGTGGAGTTCGATCGTGTGTAGACCTTGGCATCATATCCACCACCAAATACGAGATCATAACTGGAGAACGCTAATTCGGAAGTGGAAAGGTTACCATCGAGACTCACATCATCTAGAACATCTAAATCAGGAACCCAGTCTGCTGCAGTCTTGTTGTTGTATTGTTCTAGCATGGTGTAATCGATGCTATACAGTTTGACTGTACCGTATGAATAGCTGATGAACTCGAGGTTGAACGCACCATAGAGGTCAGAGGGAATATTCGAAACCCACCGTGAGTCGCTGTCCTGCCAGTAGATATTATCGAGCTGCTGTCGTGTATCAGAGAGACCCATTGATTGGGCTTCGGTCTGGTCAGCTGGCTCGTCATAAAGCATAAGCTTGTAGAGGGTGGACTGGAAGAACGCATCAAGGGTGTACTCGGTTTCCTCTGTGTCTGGTGTAGCAGGATTATCACCCAGATATGTTGTATCATCAATCATATCGGATCCAAGATTATCCTCTGCGATTCGAACCATCCATGGCCATTTACCATCATCACCACCAAAGTACCCACTTCTGTGTCCCCAGTACACAAGAACATGGGTTGTGTTCCACTGACTGAGGGTGCGTAGTGACTCGGTGAGATTGAGCGACATCAACGCATATCCCATTAAAGCTATCTGCGTGCTGTTGAACGTCGCGTTATCAACGATTGTCTTAGCCCCAGAAGCGCCATTGATCCAGTACCCGTAGTCCCACCAGCTTGCAATCGTGGCACTGTCTGGCAAGACGTTCCGAATATAGGTCATTGCACTTTGCCAATCAGTTACTTGCCCTTGTGATGTGATCTCAGCTGGTGCAAACTCCGGCGGACCCACTCCTTGGGTGACATATACGACACCTAGTACGACATTCACTGACAACAGGAGTCCGACAAATGCGAATGCCGTAATGGCATGTTCTGATGTCAGGGACGAACTCATCCGGAACCGTCTGCGTTCAAACACTGATTGCTGTTTGACAATTTTTGCGAAAGGCACGAGGATGCCGTTCACGGCGATTGCCGCAAGTATTGCCGCAGCAGGTGCAAGTATCAGAGCCAGTCTGATCATGCTGCCAGTGAAATAAACGGCCGTGGCACCGAAAAGGAGAATGAGCCAGTCCTCATCCCTGCCGCGTCTATAGGCAAAATACAAGCCCAATGGGAAGAAAAGAATCAGCACCAGTAGAGTCTGATAGAAACTTGCCCATGGACTTGGTAGATGCTCAGCTACTGAAGCGAAAATCCGTTGGTCAAGTCTAAAGAATGGATTGATGACACTCGTGAATTTTCCGCCAATAAATGTGATTGGGTTGGATGTTGTTGTGACAATCTCAAGCTCTGTGCTGGATACATAGACAGAGTAACCCACAATTCCGATAATTGGAGCAATTAGACCGAGAACGATAGACCTCATATGTGGCGCGAGTACCGAGGCCGTTGTCGCGCGGTACTTTCCAATTCTCTGCCATATCTCAAATAAGGCGAGTAGTCCACCAACACCAATCGCTGCTAGGTAAGTCATGGAGGTAAGGGTTCCGAACCCGTTTCTAGGGACAAGTACTCCGAGAAATATCCCCAAGGAGATTGTAATGGTATACGAAGTGAGCAGTCGATGGCTGTATCTACCACCAATCAGCATGAAGAACCCATAGAGAGACAGTAAGCCAAGCATGAAATCTCCAGCACCCCATGATGCCAGAAGATATGCTAATGCAAGGCCGCCTCCGATCCCTGAGAGAGCAGAACCTCTCTTCAGGCTTCGTGTGAAGAGGTATAACGTAAGTACTATTGCAAAGACTCCAATTGCTTCATTATCATAGAATCCAGCGACCGTGCGTTGGATGAATGCAGGCATGAAAGCCAAGAACAGCGCAGTAAGCATGCCCACTGTATTGTTTGAAACCTCACGTCCAAGGTAGAACGCAACGACTGTCGTCAGCGCGCCCATTATTGCTGGCAGAACTAGAGAAACAGTGAGCACTGACACTTCAATCCCAAGATTGTTGGCGACCCAGTAGAAGAAGGCACTGGTGAATGGAACGCCAATATAACTGGTAGAGGTCATGTCCCGGCCATACGGAACCCATGTTGAATAGTCATACCAGTTGAAGAAGGACATGTACCCATTCTCTGCCACATACTCTGTTACTTTCAGCTGAAACCACGGGTCAAATGCCCGCACGATTGGTTGCGAGTTGATAAGCGGTTCCAAGCGCAAGATAAGAGCTGCAAAGAATATCAGAGCCATTGCCATTATTATGAGGACTGAACCTCGTGAGATCTTCGCCTTTGGTCTATGAAAGATCTGCCGAAGGAATCGTCCGGCGGATCTCTTGAACTTACTGAATGTTGACATACAGAGTGCTCTCTCCGTTCTGACTCAACGTCAGACCGAGCAATTTTCTGATTCTCTTTAAAGGTTACGCATTGTGGGATTATTGAACTAATACACAGGAGGGGCATTGGCGATAAAGAAAGAGAGATTGAGAGATGAGTATCTCTCAATGGGAGAGGGCCCATTATAGGGACTCGATATACTCGCGGTATGCGTCTGAATCCATGAGAGCAGCGAGATCGGCATCCAGATTCGATGGCTTGATCTTAAACATCCATCCTTCACCATAGGGGGATTCATTGACCAGCTCCGGGGAATCCTCCAACTTCGAGTTGACTTCCACTATCTCACCAGCCAAGGGGGTGAAAATGTCAGAAGATGCCTTCATGGATTCAACAAGACCGCATTCCTGGTTTGCTTCAAGGGTAGTACCCACCTCATTTATCTCCACGTATGTGATCTCATGAAGTGAATTCTGAGCGTAGTCGGTAATCCCAACTATGACGATGTCATTCTCGACCTTAACCCACTCATGCTCTCGGCTATACTTCAAATCGCTAGGTATCTCGGTCATGATTATCAACCATCTGAGTGCAGGTCATATGCTCCTAATGAATTCTTTCTTTGGTCATTGCGACCTTGTTGCACCATACTCGTCGGGGTCATAAAAGGGCCACTTCTTGACCTTTGCCTTCCGAATCCTTCCCTTTATGTCAATCTCGATGATGTCCCCTTCTTTTACCGTATCAGGGGGCACATATCCCATCCCAATCCCTGTCTTCAGGACTGGAGAGAGTCCACCGCTAGTGGTGACCCCTATTTGAGTCCCATCGAGGAGAATGGGATACTCTTCTCTAGGAATTCCTCTGTCAATCATTACGAACCCAATCCGTTTCTTTGAAACTCCTTCTTTCTTATGCCTGTACACAGTATCATAGCCGATGTAGTGGGGCTCGACCTTAAGCTTCACCGCATAAGGTATCGCTGCCTCAATTGGTGATGTTTCCTCGTTCAGCTCATGCCCGTACAGCACGAACCCGGCCTCAAGGCGGGTCGAGTCACGTGCACCAAGACCACAGGGGTGTATCCCGAATTCATCTCCCTCGCGTAGTATCTCCTCCCAGAAGCCTATTGCCTTTGCATTGCCCTCGTCCCCATAGGGAGTGTCCAAGAGAAGAATCTCACCACCGTCCTCACCAGTATAGCCGGTTCTGCACAAATAGGTATCATATCCTGCCAGCCTCACGGGGTTACATGTGAAACGACCGTAATCTATCTGTTTCCCAGCCATCTTTGAAAGAAGAGGCATTGCATTGGGGCCTTGAACCGCAATCATCACAATATCTCTGGATCTGTCGGTTATGGTGACATCATAATCTTTAGCATGATTGAGAAGATGCGCATGTATCTTCGGCCCGTTCGCAGCATTCGTCACCCAGATGAACTCAGCCTCACCAATCCTATACAACATGAGGTCATCCCGTACCCCGCCTTTCTCGTTAAGGCACGTTGAGTAATGACCCCCATTAATCGCCAACTTGCGCACGTTGTTCGTCGTCACTCGTTGGAGAAAATCTACGGCTTGTGAACCAGAGATGACGTAGCGAGTCATATGTGAAGTGTCAAACAATCCTACTGAATTGCGTACAGCCATGTGTTCCTCGCGGATGTCAGAGTAGCGGACAGGCATCTCCCAACCGCCGAAGGGGACGAGATCGCCGTGTTGCTTGTGCCAATCATACAAGTGGGTGCGTTGTAGTTCTCCGTTCATGAGATACTGCCTCCTAGGTTTTGGGCGAGCTTGCCAAATAGAGCTATGTTTTATTTCCTTCCATGGGGTCAATGCCAGCGGGGAATCCCAGATGCGGAGAGATGCAATGACCATCAAGGGGCTGGCAATTGGCGGTGACAACCCAGTAAGAGTCATGGGAGTCATCAACCTATCGCCAGAATCGTTCTACCAGAGATCTGTATTTGGGGATGAAGAATCCTTACGGAATTGCGTCCGGACAATGGAATCTCAGGGAGCGACCATAATCGATATCGGAGGGGCGTCGACTGCCCCATCAGGAGTCTACGGAACCACGAAAGTGGAAGAGGAGAAAGAGTTGGAGAGGGTGTCTTTTGCAATGGGAATCATTCGTAAAGAAACAAGCCTCCCAATCTCGATCGATACGACTTCATCCACCGTTGCTGAGATTGCTCTTGATATGGGAGCAGACATTGTGAATGATGTGTCAGGGCTCAAAGGGGATTCAGAAATGGCGAAACTCATTGCAGAGAGAGCGATACCTGTTGTCCTGATGTCCAACTGTCCTGATGGGTGTTCTTCAGCTAACGCATCATATGCATCATTAGAGGAAAGCATAGCGATTGCGAAGCGCAATAGGATAGAGTTAGAGAAGGTAATTTTGGATCCAGGAATCGGCTTTGGCAAACCCCCAGAGGTTGATTTTGACATTCTTCGGAGATTGACTCGATTTCATATCTTCGGAAGGCCCATCCTAGTAGGAGTTTCACGGAAGGCATTCATCGGAGCCCTTTTGGGGGAACCTAATCCGGAGAAGCGGCTTACTGGCACGGTTGCCGTTACGTCCATTGCGGTCATGAAGGGAGTAGATGTGATACGTGCACATGATGTTGCAGAGGCATGTATCGCGTCAAAGGTTGGAGAGGCTCTTAGTGTTAACACCGTTTATGACGGACAGATTGAGGTTCTTGCGCTGTCAGATAGGCATGAGGTTGAGCTTTTGCTTGAGAAGATTGGCGTAGGGGGTGAGATACGACACGAGTTATCTCAAAAGGGAGTCATGAACCAGATAGTCCTGCGAGGGTTATCGGCTCCAGCTGCATTGATAATAAAGCAGGAGATGCTTGCACTCGGAGGAGATGCAGCATATCATTATGATACCATTGACCATGCCATTGAAAAGACTGACATGTTGATAATGGGGACAGACCGGCAGATAAGGGGGCTTGTGGGCAAGATAAAAATGATGACCTATTTTGGTCTCTCTGATATTGGTAAGAGGATTGAGAAGATTATATGAGGTAAGGGATGATGGGAGGAATATCATCGTGAAGTGGAGTGAGTGGGAACCACTCTACTTTGACATTGTCAGAAAGTTACAAATTGATGTCCAATGCGACTATAGGGCTGCCGAGTTATTGAGTGAGATACTAACAGACTCGAATCCAGAACCACTCTTGCATCATCTTGCAACGACTATCCGAGGGAAAGATGTGGTCGTTTTTGGAAGCGGTCCTTCGTTAGGGCGCCATCTAGATATTGTGATGGATAGAAAGCCTATCAGAGAGGCAGTTCGCATCGCAGCAGATGGGGCGGTGTCAGCATTGAACGATGCCGGAATGGATTGCCAGTTCGTCGTAACAGACCTTGACGGGAATACTCGGGACATCTTATCTGCTGTAGATGCTGGTGCAATCCCCATTGTACATGCTCATGGTGACAACATGGACGTTGTGTCACGTCTGGCCCCAGAGATGGTCCATGTTCTAGGGAGTACGCAAGTGGAACCTCTGCACAATGTGTTCTTGTGGGGAGGGTTCACGGATGGGGACAGAGCTTGTTTCATCATATCCCATTATTCACCTAAAAGGATCATTCTTGCAGGAATGGACTTTGGTAACGTTGTCGGGAAGTGGTCGAAACCAGGGTACACAGATCACTTTCTCGCATCTCCTCGAAAGGAACTCAAACTAAGAATAGCTCAGGATATGCTCAAGTATCTTCAGGATGAGAGAAAGTTCGAGTTTTCATTCCTAGAGTGAATTAGCATCAGAAGTCAGTCCCAATCGGATTCGTAGATAGGAACATGGTGAGGTACATGCAGGATGCAAGTGTACCTCATGATGTCTTGATATTAAATAGATAGGCAAAGGCGAGAAATGCGACTCCTGCCACTATCACTCCAAGGATGAGCAATCTTGTCGCGTACCCAGGCTGGAATATGTATCTGGATGCGTAATATATGAGGCTAAGGCCAATTGTGCCTATCAACACAATAACAGATGCGACAATCCCCTCGAGCCCTAGTTGGACATCGACTGCAGGGGCAATAAGAATGGGATTTCCTGAACCATCACTGGCGATTGGAGGTGGCGTTCTAACAAGCGTGTATATGTTCCCACCAAGGATGAATAAGACAGCAACGAAAAGAAGACCGAATAATATTATGCCTGGAGGGCGTGTGGGAGTCGTGAAACGAGGTCTTCCAAGTCGTACACGGGGTTTTACAATTATCCTCGGCCACCAAGGTTTCATATTTTATACCTCAGATGGTCTGCTTTGGCGGTCTGCTTTTAAGACTATCGTGGGATGAAAGAGCGTACTAGCGACCAGAATGTTGAGTGAGATAACATGTCCAAGATCATGGTGATTTCCGAGAAACCAACAGCTGCTCGGAAGCTAGCATTCGCACTTGACGAGCACAATGCCCCGCAGGAAATAAAGAAGAGAGGGGCTTCATACTTCGAGTGCTTAAGAGGGGGACATGCAATTTATGTGGTCTATGCATTGGGTCATCTATTCGAGTTGAAACAGGTAGAGAAGGGATGGACATATCCACGCCTTGACATGGAATGGGTGCCAAAATACGAAGTGGACAAAAAAGCAACTAACGTCAAACCGATAATCCGGTTGATCAAGAGGCTTGCCAAAGAGATTGATGAGTTCATCATTGCAACAGACTATGACATAGAAGGGAGTTTGATCGGTTACCTCACTCTTAGATACGCCTGCGGGATTGATTCGGACGATGCACGCAGGATGATATTCTCCACCCTTACTAAGAATGAACTCCAGAAGGCGTACGATGAAGCCAGCACAGAACTTGATTTCCCGATGATAGAAGCAGGACAGGTTCGACATGAGATTGATTGGCTATATGGAATAAACCTTACTCGTGCATTGACCCTCGCCATCAAGAATGCATCGGGATGGTTCAAGATCGTATCTACAGGGAGGGTTCAAGGACCTGTTCTGGCGATGGTTGTTGAAAGGGACAAGAAGATCAATGTATTTGTGCCGATACCCTATTGGAACATAAGTGCTGAGGGTATATGCAATGGCTCGGCAATCCACTTGGAGTATTCAAGAGGTAGAATCGACAATCGCGTCAAGACAGTGCGAATAGCAAACGGGCTTCAGGAGAGAAAAGGAACTGTTGGAGATATCAAGCGGTCTATCGTTTCCCAGCCTCCACCAGTCCCCTTCAATCTGGGAGGATTGCAGGCTGAAGCCTACAGACACTTTGGGTTCAAACCAAGTCGTACATTGAATCTAGCACAGACCCTCTATCTGGAAGGGCTAATATCTTATCCTCGAACAAATAGCCAGAAGATTCCTCCAACAATTGATGTCAAGCAAATACTGGTTCAATTGAGTGAGCAGAAATCATACAAATCGATTATTAAAGAGATTATTGGACAAAAGGTACTATCCCCTGCTCAAGGAAAAAGCACAGATCCCGCACATCCTGCAATCCATCCCACTGGCGAGCGAGCGTCTCGGAGATTGACCCCAAGCGAGAAACGGATATACGATTTGATTGTCAGAAGATTCCTTGCGCTTTTTGGAAAACCTGCAAAGAAAGAAAGAGCGCGGGTCGAAGTCAAATGTAATGGCCATATCCTTGTATGCCGGGGACAACGGTTGATTGAAGCAGGCTGGATGAGATATTACGGGAAATATGTGACAGTTCAAGAGAGGGTTATTCCTGAAATGGACATCGGCGATGCTGTCGATATCGTACGTGTGGACGTTGAAGAGAAACGGACTGCACCACCGAGGAGGTACAATCCATCGAGCCTTCTTAGGCTCCTTGAAAAGAAAGGGTTGGGAACTAAGGCAACACGCGCGGGAATTGTTGATTCCGTCAGGTCTCGTGGATACACCCTAAATGATAGGTTTGAAGTGTCAACCCTTGGATATGCACTGTTCGAAACCCTGCAAAAATATGTCCCTACGCTTCTCTCGCCTGATTTCACTCGCGAGCTGCAAGGTGAGATGGATAAGATCCTTCAAGGAGAAACTGATAGAGAGACCATCCTAGCCCATGCAAAAGAAAGCCTGCTCGAGCTACTCAATTCGTTCAAAGAACAAGAGGATATGATAGGCAGAGATCTTGTGAATGGACTGCAACGCTATTGGAACGAGAGTGAGGAGGTCGGCACTTGTCCGACATGCAAAGACGGAAAGATGATGATTATCCGTTCACCGAAGACTGGAAAACGCTTCATAGGATGCTCGAACTACAGACAAGGAACATGTGACCAGACGTTTCCACTCCCACAGAAAGGGCGGATTGTTCCACTGGGCAAGGAGTGTCCCCACTGCAGCCACCATATGATAAAGGTGGGGTCAGGAAGAAGGGCCTTTGAAACCTGTATCAACTGGACTGAATGCCCAGGGAGAAAAGGAGCACTAGAAAAACTTGAGAAACAACGGGCGAAAGGAGAAAGAAAAGATGAGTGATTGTGCAATCTGCGGTCGCAGGTCAGAGAAAGATGACCTTTGCGCATATCACATCAGTGCGTTAGAGAATGTGAAGATTGCTTTCGATGAGTGGAGAAAGGCACTTGAGATTGACTGGAACACTTACCTAACGCGACTTCTGGACGAGGAGAATATCGGCAAGTGGGCAAGAGAGGTCGTTGAGTATCTCATGCAACAAGATGGTTCTTGAGTATCACCACAATTTCCATCATGATGTTTCGAGTCATCTCGCGGATGCCAGACACCACCATGCAAGCCTGTCCGGTCATTGCAGCAATCCGTTCAGCAATCGTCCTTATCAAAGCGGAGTCCATTGCACCAGAAAATACCCCAGTAGAGGTAGGTTCTGTACGACCTTGTCCGGGAGGTATCGCCATAGCGGTCTGTCCTATTCTGAATCGCTCTGCATCAGAGAGGAGGACTAGTAGTCCATTCTCCAGCTCAATGAGCCTTACTCGCAGCGAACCTCCAGAGTATCTCGATTCGAATTCGGTGATGTCAGCATTCATCTTTTGAAACCACATCTAGGAATATGACTTTACTATAAAACAATTCACGCTGTACATGGACAGCGAGCAACATGATTATCAAGCTTGGTATTTACAGGGAAGTGAATCTCAGATGAGCGACCAGTTCACATTCATGGACTTCTTTCCCTACAAAAATCCAAGGGAAGGACAGGAAGCGATGATGGCACTAATCGAGAAAGTTGTGCGTGATGCGGGACAGTCCATCATCGAAGCGCCAAATGGCTTTGGTAAAACAGTAGTGTCGTTGTCCGGCGTATTGCCATGGGTCAAGGAGAATGACGGGAAAGTACTCTATTGTGCACGTACTCACAAACAGCTCGATCGTGTGATGGAAGAGCTGTCCATGATGGATGAAGAGGGTATGATCAGTGGAATCTCCTTTCGAGGACGTAACCATATGTGCCTCAATTCGTTTGTTCTTGAGAATTCTGATGGAACCGTGTCAATAAGCGAGGTATGTGGCCAGCTCAAGGCAAGCCGTAGTTGCCCCTTTTATGAAACTTTGAGGAATATCCTTCCCGAAGACCTCCTAGCCGACCTCCCAGACCAAGTCATGAGCGCACCTGAAATCGTAAGATACGGCAAGGCACAGAAGATGTGCCCATATGAGCTGGCGAAAAGCTTGGCGAAAGTCGTGGATGTGATTGCTCTTTCATATCTTTACATCTTTGACCCATTCATCCTTCAGACATTCATTCCCGAGTTAGAAACTCCTTTATCGGAGGTGATACTTGTTCAGGATGAAGCACACAATGTACCAGACACAGCACTCGGTTCTGCAAGTGACTCCTTGACACTCGGAACCGTCCGGTCAGCCATGCGGGAGGCTAAGAATTTCAATGAAAGACCTATCACTGCATTCTGCAGGGGACTGGCCAAGTGTATCATTGATCTCTCGCAAAGAATGAGTGATGGCGATGAGGTCATTCTTGACCCTCAGGGAGTATTCAACACATCTCTTAAGGAGGCGGGGTTGGACGGAGATAGCGACATTTTGATCCAAATGCGAGAAATGGGGGTCAAGATACGGAAGGGACTGCTTAGAGCAGGTAAATTTCCACGTTCGGCAATTTTCCGCGTGGCAGAATTCATGATTAGGTGGCTGGAGCATATCAACAAGACCGATTACACGTTCATCCTGAGTGTTTCGACCAGTGCAAACAGGAGCAGAAGGGTTTCCCTTGAACTGGTCGCGTTGGATCCGACATCCGTAACAAGACAGATTCTCAAGTCAGTGAGGGCCACGGTTGCTGTGTCAGGAACCATCTCACCTCTGAATGCTTATGCTGAGATGATAGGACTTCGGAAGGACGCTACAAGAATGGCTTTTCAAAGTCCTTTTGCTGCCAAGAACCGGTTAGGGATTGTCATAGATGGGCTGGACACATCCTATCGGTCACGCAGTTCGGCAGTGTTTGATAGGATGGTAGAACACTGTACCGCTGTGGCGAGGGCAACTCCCAGCAACACAGGTATATTTACAACAAGTTATGCAATTGCAAAGAACTTGCTGAAATCAGGGCTTGAAAGAAAACTTGACAAAAAGCTCTTTGTGGAAATGCAAAGGGGAAAAAGCAAGGCCAATGATGAAATGATTATGGAATTCAAGAGAATGGGCAATGAGAAAGGAGCAGTGTTGCTTGGAGTACAAGGAGGGAGGAACAGTGAAGGAGGGGATTTTCCTGGTTCGTCAATGGAGAGTGTAATCATAGTGGGAGTGCCTTATGCAAAGCCCACTCCTCGAATAGAAGCATTGATACAATATTATGACAGACGGTTCAACGGCAGGGGGAGGGATTATGCATATGTGCTTCCCGCGATGACTCGCTCAATACAGGCTGCCGGTAGGCCAGTCAGAAAGCTAGACGATCGTGGGGTGATTGTCATGCTTGACCAGAGGTTCGCGACGTCCTATCTTAAACGGTTCTTCCCGTCATGGCTAGCTGAGATAACGAAAGTGATGCCAGATAATCCAGAGGTCGTAGGTCAGGCGGTAGAGGAGTTCTTTTCAGGTGTTTCATGAATGCTGAGAGCGTCTTCCAATGTGATATCGCCCCTCAGGATTTGCCTGACAGACTCGATGGATAGGGTTTCCTTATTATCGGTCAACCATGTGAAAAGATGTTGTAGTCCACGGATGAAACCTCTTTTTGGCTCCAGCTTCAAGTCGTCTGCTGTGTGCCCTCGACCGGGGCGCAGTGCTATCAGCTCTGCAGAGAATTGGTCTTTAAAATATCCTCCTTGAGTGGTAGTGTTTCGTTCGTCTACCATTTCTAGACGTGAAGCAGGCAACCTTCGTACTAATTCTCGGAGCAAGAGTGTTGAGTGGAGTTTGGATCCAATCCCTATGCGAATATAGACTCGACTTAAGGGGTATTTGCTTTCAACATGCACTACCAACTTGGTAACGAGTGCTGATGTATCAATTGGTGACACAAGGACACGGCCAAACGAGGGTGTTCCATCTACAAGAACCGCAATCCCGTTGTGTAATCCAGGGTCAATTCCAATAGCGATTTCGCGTGGAGGTATTAGCGACAGATAGTGCATCATAACATCAAGCGATGTTGTCGATTCGTCGGGCATTTCATCGATGACGAGCAGGTGTTCACATCCAGTATCGTCAACCTCTTCGGATGTTGTGATAACTAGATTTGCCTCCTTGCAGTACTGATCATTTGGTGTACAAGAACGGAATGCCAACGCCAACCTTTTGAGAATCTTAACTGCGATGTAGAAGGTTCTGGGGTTTTTCGTTGCAAGAGCAATTCGGTACTTGGACATTTTTTTGTCCTCTAAGCTAAGCTTATCACACGACGCAGGATAGAATGAAGCAGGTGCTTGTCAATTTGATTCTTCCGTCAGGGGTGTCGAAACTGGATAGGTTGCTTGCCAAATGAATACACACAGGATTAATCACGCATGTGTATGGAAAGGCAGGGATGGGAAAGACAACTCTTGCATTGGCTTTTGTGAAAGGTGTACTGGATTTTGGCGGTCATGTGATCTATATCAACTCCGAACCGTCATCACCTGTTGATCGTCTAGAGCAACTCAAGGGAGAGAGGTTTGAAGAGTTTGCAAACAGAATAACACTTCTCCTTCCAAAGAGCTTTGATGAACAAAGCACTATAGTCCAAGATATCGAGATGTATCTGAAAGAAGACACACGCCTAGTCGTCATGGATACCTTGACACGCCTCTATCGTACGGTGCTTGAGGATCGAAAGACAAACTACGTAGTTCATCGGGAGCTGAACCGCCAATTGGGAATCCTCAAGGGATTGGCAAGATACAATGATGTCGGAATCATAATCCTGAATCAAGTTCGGGCAAAGATGAGCGAGTCCTATGCGATCGAGCCTGTTGCAAGTAGTATAATGGACTACTGGTCAGATTACGTGCTATGCATCCGTGATGGGAAAAGAGTGGGAGAACGAATAGTTGAACGCCTAGTCCCAGAGGGGGATACATCGCGTGAATATCTATACCTTACTGCACAGGGCTTCTCGTCAGAAGAACCCGAAGAGAAACAGTGAAATTGGATTGCGGACGATTTCTAGTTGAAAGGAGTACACCCGATGTACGAGATACTTGCCATGATAGAACTCGCCATATGGTTTGGACTTCCGGCTTGGATAGCCAACTCGATGCCTGTACTATTTGGCGGAGGGCCTCCTATTGACGGAGGACATGTTCTAAAGGACGGACGTAGAATATTGGGTAATGGAAAAACTATTCGTGGATTTATTGTAGGAGTTGCCTTGGGAACCTTGATGGGGGTAGGTCAGCAGATGGCAGCCCCTTTCCTCCAACCACTCTTAGAAACGTACGTGAATATAACTCCCGAGATGAGTTCCATTCTCCATATGTCAGTTCCAGGGGCATTCATGTTATCAGTAGGAGCACTTCTGGGGGATCTAATCGGGTCGTTCTTTAAGCGACGCGCTGACATCAAGAGCGGCAATCCAGCCCCAATGCTTGACCAGCTGGGTTTCATCATCATGGCTCTAATCATAGCATCCCCAGTCATGCAGGCATCTGCTCTCTACGTGGTCATTCTTATCTCTATGACGCTGGGAATACACTGGATAAGCAACGCAATGGGATATCTTCTGGGACTAAAAAAGCATCCTTGGTAAGAAAGGCTGGTACAAACAGGTGATTCTTGTAAAGATAGACATTTAAGGAAAATCCTGTGTCTAGTCATGTTCCAACCATTCTCATTGTGATTTGAGGATAATGATGGGGAACAAGACAGAACCTAGCTTCTTAAAGACACCGGAGTATCGCAACAATGATGGTCAAGGATTGTATGCAATCAGATGTTGTATATGTTTCAGTGCCGGGAACGAGAGAGAATGTTCTCCAACTCATGGCTGAAAAGCAAATAAATGGGTTGCCAGTTGTCAAAAAGGGATCCAAGACCCTCGTAGGGATTGTGACCCGGACGGATCTGTTAAGGAAAGCGGATGAAAATCAGCTTGCAATGTTGATGGTGAGAGATCCAGTAACAGTATCTCCAACAAGCAAAATCGAAAGAGCCGCACGAATCATGGCTGAGAACAAGTACCGGCGTTTGCCTATCGTGACCAAGGGCGAGCTGGTAGGAATGATATCTGTTCCTGATATCATAGGTGCTGTGCTTGAGGACGATGAGAGATTTAAATCGGAAAACATTTCGAAGTACATCCGAAGGGAGGTCTTCAGCATCTGGGATCAAACCCCACTTCCTCTTTCCTACATGATAATGGAAATGGCGGGACGAAACTCGCTTGTGGTTGTTAATGCAAGTGGGGGTGTTTCAGGTCTCATGACGGTCAGTGATTACATCCGACTATCTGAAGTCGAAATTGAGGATAATATCTCAGAGGTACACAACAGTGAGGGCGGAACTGCCGAGTGGGGTTGGGCATCCAAGGATTTTCTTGTGGTGACAAAGAAACTACTGAAATTGCCGAATGTGCCGGTCGCACAGGTGATGACAAAGAACATGATCAGTGTCAGTGAGGTAACGACCGTGGCCGAGTGCGTTTCGATCCTCCGGAAGAACGAGATAGACCAAGCACCGGTTCTCTCAGCGGCTGGGAATCTAATTGGTATGATTGAGGATAGAGATCTCCTCAGACTGGCATTTGACGAATGACCAGATCACTCGAGAAAATCGGTAAGCATAGTCTGTTCAGACACAAACAACGAATTGAGGGATGTATTAATCAATTGAAGACGCTGCTGAAGGTATGTTCCGAGCTTGTGCTCCTCGATGATTCTTTGAGCAATCTCCAGATATTTGGATATATTGCGTTGCCTGACAGTAAGTGATAGTTTACCCGCTCCACATGCACATTTGCCGGAGAGGGGGACACGACGGTAGCTACGGTTGCACCTCATACATCTAATCTTCTGGGTAGAATATGCTCTGAGGTTTCCGCGAATGTCTCGGAGAAAGTGATGGGATATCACTCTTCGAGCAACATCATCTGCGTCGACAGCATCAATCAAAGACGCAATCTTGAGCTGAGCATCAAGCTTCTCTACCATGCTGCCTAATGTTTTATACCGAGTGTTCGTGGGACCTGCATTTATTGAGCTTGTTCCATGTGTGAAGCCAAAACCCTCGTATTGTGCCTCGGTATCCAAACGTGAGGCGATTATATCAACCAATGATTCCACGACGCGGGGATGCTCAGCCCTAGCGACTATATCATAGAACTGTGCAGGATAACGAGAACAAATCTCAATATTGTGACTTTCATCATCGACCTCTGACGGATTAAGAATCACTGACAGGACGAGAGGCGCGTCCATGAACCCACCCCGTCCTTTGGGCAAGTATGCACGCGAGAAGTTGAGTAGGGCATCCATGACGAGGATCAGAGCGTCCTCGTCCCCATCACAGTTTCGCCTCTTTGCAGCATGCCAATATGGATGTGCATAACAGACACTTGCACTGGTGAATCCGACGATTCTTCCGATGATGCCTGCGGACGTATGAGGAGCCAGACCTATTACGAGGTGCCCTACGACATCGTCAGGCTCTCTGAAATTATAATATCGTTCCAAGCCGTAAATTTTCTCGAGGCAGTCATCGACAAAATTGCCAACTTGAACCATGTAGTCACCACAGTTCTCAGGTATGACGATATCTTGTACCTTCAATTCCAGTATCTGGTCGTCAGAGTCAAGGGGCTCCCCGTGAATGTCATTCAGATAGCCAAGTTCTCTTAGTCGATGAAAAGAAACACCTACCTCTGCGGGTGTGAAGTGTGTCAAGGGGGCATCAGTCGCATCAAATCGTGCTGTACCGTCACGATAACAATACACACCGTGTTTTGCACGAAGGATTCCTTTGCCAAGATACTCGGGAATCTTCAAATCACTGGTTAGTCCGAGAACACCCCTAACATTATAGGACTCAGGCTCTCCGATTTCTCCTCTCACTCGTTTCAGAAGTTGTTCCATATCGATATGAATAGAACGGGTGCCGCGAACTAGAGTGGGATCATGGCCTAGAGGACATTGTTTGACTGTTTTGTCATCATCTCCACTGTCTTCAATATAACGGCCACAGCCGTCCTGTGAGCACCAAGACCGAATATCAGTATGAATCCCACATTCTGGACAGCGGGATTCGAATGTTTCACTTTGACAACGAGGACAAGTTCGGACTACCAAATCTACTCTCAGTTGAGAAGCAGAAGAAGGGCCAGCCTTCATAGACTTGTCGAACCCATTAGCGACAAGGATACCTTGGTTTGTCCTATGAGACGCTCCTTGTGCCACACGTACAATATTCCGCTCGGTTCCCATGAACCTGCCTACTGGAAATAGCACCTGTACAGGGGGCTTCATCCTCCGTACCTGAGCTTTCTCAGGCCGTCCCATCCGTGCGCCAATAGAGAATCCTACACGGTCTCTCAGTTTGACGTCAGACACAGAATTCATGAACGCTAGCGCGTTTTTTCCACGTCCCTTCTTCGTGGGTTTTCCCAACTGTGCGAGAATCACATCTGCGCTGTCGGACAGCCGAATCCTCTTCCTTTTCAAAGGTGTATGGGGAATACCAACATTCTCAAGGATAGCTTTAATGGATGGGGTTGAGGGGATATACAGAAACCTCCCATTCTCTTCAACAATTTCGTGTTGTGAGAGGATGTGTTCTCTAAGTTCCTTTAACTCCGCGATAGTAGCAACTGTCCAACGATACGTGTATTTTGGGTGCAATGGCACTCCTAGTTTTTTCGAGATATGCAAAGCCTCCTCGGGGGAAGGAATCCTTGTTAGGGGTGACTCGATGAATGCATTCATCTCTTCGGGAGTAAGATTGATTCTCCTCAAGAGATTCCTTAACTTATCGGATTCGAATGATGCACATGCCTTATCCAGATCGTGTGACCACCATTCCTCACAGTACCCAGATGGTGCTAGTGGATGGTTGTTCTCAAGGAACTCGCCCAGTGCAACAAGGATATCGCCTAAAGCAATAATACGCTTGACCTTGTCTTGGATCTTTTTTGCCTCTTCGAATGTCTGTATCTGTTTTACAGTCCCATCACTCAGTAGCACAATCGGGCCTTCGATGGTATCAACGGGAGCAACAATGGATCCCTTTCCAGGTCGTTCCGTCCGGATATGGGTTCCAGGAGCGAGGAATTCTTCGACTAAAACCATCGTTGCGGGGTGAACACCTACTCCTGCAAGCCCAGTATTCCGTGATCGTCCATATCGTAATCTGAACCCACCCTTGCGAGAAGGATGCGAGAAAACAGGGCGTCCACCTATGACATCAGCAAGATAGTCTGCCTTTGGTGCAAGCTTGCTATCAGAATCAGAATCTTTGGAAGTCTTTGCTTTTGACAGCTCGTCGGATATTTTATCCAGCCAATCCCAACCCTCGATATTTAGTCTATGAACAATCTTCGCCAGTTTTGCTGCACGCCCTACGACACCATCATTAAGAACAAGGACAGTCCCACTCCTTACGCGATTCGTTTCAATGCGATTCAAGTCCCTGCCAGCAGATACTTCAAAGCTCTCTGTGGGTTCACCATTTAGCATGATGGGGAGGTTCTTTGATGCAAACTTGATAAGGTCAGGATACACATTATATTGGAGGTGAACATTTCTGGCATAAAGTTCGACCTCCTCAAGTGCCCTCTCAATCTCATCTTCCGTTGCTCTGAAAGGTGGAAGATCAAGCACTTGACGAACATAGTCAGCAACAAGAACCGTTACAGCGGCCTCGGTTCCGCCAGCAGCACGAATTGGACCGGCCAAATAGAGTGCAAGATACTTTTCAGACCCCGACCCTCTGATGCGCACCTTTGAAATCCCCTCCAAGGGGGCTGCAGTGATGCTTTCAGTGAGGATCGCAAGTGCTACGCGAACAGCCTTGTCTGCAGCTTTCTCAGGTTCGGAAATGCCTCCAAGTTTTCCAAGGGCAATCTCTCTAGCGACTGCAAAGGCCACTTCTTCTCTGGTATGGTTTTCCTGCAATTCACGAATCCGTTTCGCCACACCTTTGGGCCCCTCCAGTGTGGCCTCGACCCGCGCAGCCACGTCGTGAGCTGGGGGAATCTCGACCTTTGTAGAAGGATCAAACCCCTGTTCGCGTGCGAGTCCTGCGACTTCATAAACACGCTCTACTTCTTTGTTCAATGAATCAAAGTATATGCCATAGTTAAGGCTATGCACGGGCAGTTTTGGATCATCATCTGTCAAACCAAGTCACATCATATTGGCAACTAAATTGTCTTTTGTCTTTTGGCATACGATGCCATGTGCACTTCATGGTAGCGCAGTGCATGACTCACTCATCACAAGTAGTGAGCTTTAAAGGTCTCGTGAGAAACAATACTATGACTTTAATGGTCATGAACATCAGCCGGATGGGAAATATAGTGCTAACCCTTGAAGAAACTATTGAGCTAATTCGAAAACATCTCCCTGAATACGACAGAAACGATATCATGAAAATGGTCAATGAGAAAAGGCAGGAGCTTGGACCAGAGGTGGTGAATGAGGAGTCTGCTGCTATGATAGTCGCAAGAGAATTAGGTATCGATTTGCAACAGGTCACAGCACGATCACGTCAGAGAATCGAGGACATCTCGGAAACTGACCGGAATGTCGTTATTACAGCTAAAGTAATCCATATAGGAACTGTCAGAACCTTCGCACGAAAGGATGGAGGAGGAGAAGGTAAAGTTGCCAGCATAACCCTTGCTGATGAAACTGTACAGATTAGAGTCGCATTATGGGATGAGATGACCAAGGCTGTGTCGGAAGGAGCTGTTTCTGTTGGGAATATCATCCAGATCAGAGGAGCATATGTACGAAAGGGACTGAAAGACAAAATCGAACTTAACTTGGGCAGGACTGGGGGAATCAAGATTTTTGAGGAGCACGAGATTGAGGGTCTTGATATCAAAGTAGGCGAGCCTAAAACTAACACAATCAGCGAGCTGACGGAGGATATGTATGATGTCACTTTGACAGTCAAGGTGCAGAGGAAATTTAGACTGTCCACATTTACTAGGAAGGCTGATGGAACAGAGGGGAAGGTCCTCAGTATGATTGTGGGGGATGATACAGGAACCACAAGACTTGTGTTCTGGGATGAACATGCCGAAGTGGCAGAAAATATCGAAGAAGGCGAAGTGATTCGAGTTACTGGAATCAGAACCCGGCCGGGCAGAAATGCAGGAGAGATAGAAGCACACCTGACCAGAAGCTCGAATATCGAAAGAAACCTAAAGGTCAAAATGGACGTTGTAGAGCCTACTGGTCTTGATGGTGGAGGAGAGCCTACAGGAAGGATCCCTATCGATGAGATGCAGATTGGGATGCGTGATGTTGATCTTGAGGCAAAGGTGTTCAGAATATTCCCACCAAAGGAGTTCGAACGCAAAGGGGAGAGAGGGCAGGTTCAAAATATCATTGTGGTTGATGAGTCAGGAAAATCTGTGAGGGTGGCTTTCTGGAATGATGATGTGGAAAAAATCAAGAATCTCCAAGAAGGCGATATAGTTCGGGTACGGCATGGTTATGTCAAAAAAGGGTATCGTGATGACATCGAGTTTGGAGTGGGTCAGAAAGCAGAAATCGAAATCAATCCGAAAGACAGCAAAATCGCGTCTTTAGACATACAAATCACATCAAGTCTGGATAGTACCTCATCGGATCCTCTCGGGCGGGTCAGAATCGAAGATATGAAGATTGGAATGTGGGATGTTGATATTGAGGGGAAAGTGTTCCGTATATTCCCACCGAATGAGTGGAGCCGAGACGGAAAACAAGGACTAGTGCAGAACATTATCATAGTCGACGAGTCAGAGAAGTCTATCCGTGCAGCCTTCTGGAATGAGCATGTGGACTTGCTGAAGGATGTCAAAGAGGGTGATGTAGTTAGAATCAAGCACGGTTATATCAAGAAAGGGTATCAAGGTGATATCGAATTTGGAGTAGGTCAGAAAGCAGAGATTGAGATCAATCCGAAAGATAGTGATGCTTCCAAGTTGGAGATCAATGGAAAACGGTTCACTCCCGTAATCGTAGGACAACGTACCTTTATTGCAGACATCGGTGAAGAGTCTGAAGGGGACACGCTAGAGGTCTGTGGCATTATCGTAGCCGTTGGACAGCATAATCCTATCTATCCCGCCTGCCCTGAATGTATGAAAAAGGCAGAATTCGTCGATGATGATTTTGTCTGCAAAGAACATGGAAACGTCAGACCTGAATATCGGATGCTGTACAAAGTTACAATTGATGACGGGTCTGGATCTATAAGAGCGACACTCTTCGGAAAGTCAGGGGAGAATTTGTTAGGCATGACTGCTGATGAAGCACAGACATTGATTAAAAAATCCAATAACGATAAGGCACCTATTGAGAAGAACGCTGACCGAATCCTAGGCAGCTATGTAGTTGTGAAGGGACGAGTGACCAGGTATAAGGACTCATTCGACATAACGGCCTCTGACCTTTCCTTTGCAGACCCCGTTGAGGAAATCGCACGGATGAAACAGAGCGTGGAGAGCTATTTGAACTAGGAGGATGCTTCAATCAAGGATCTCATGCCCTCGAGGAAGATTTCTACATCGTTCCTGTTGTTATACAGATAGAAACTCGCACGTGCAGTCCCTGTTGCTATAGGGATGCCTAGTTGGTAGTGGAATGGATGCACACAGTGTGCCCCAGATCTTACCATCACATTGAACTCGTCATTGAGGAACGTAGCGATGTCATGTGCCGAATCAACCGTATCAACATTGAACGTGACAAGACCTGTCTTGATTGAGATGTCGTCGGTTCCTATGATGTGAACATGTTCCATACTCGTAAGCTCATTTAGCGCCATCGAAAGCAACGAACGTTCATGTTTCTCGATCTCGTGCATACCAATGCTCTGAAGATAATCAGCAGCAGCACCAGCGCCTATGGCTCCGGCGTAGTTCTGAAGTCCAGCTTCGTATTTCTCCGGAGGAGGCAGATATTCTGGAATGATTTGTCCATCGACGTATTTCACGTCTCTGACGGTATCGCCACCATGCATGAACATGTCCATGGCCTCAAGATGCTCTGCTTTTCCATAGAGCACACCCATGCCAGTCGGGCCGCACATCTTGTGGACTGAGATTGCAGAGAAATCAACATCAAAAGCTTGCACATCCAGTGGATGGTGTGGGACATACTGTGCGTCATCAGACATAACCAGTGCACCCTTGTCATGAGCCAATTCAACAATCTCCTTTAAGGGTGCAACAGTTCCAGTGACATTGGATGAGTGGACAACAGAAATCAGGCTTGTATCCGAGTCGATAGCGGTTTTCCAATCTTCTATATCGAATGTGCCATCAGATCGTGCGTTTACTATCTCGATTGAATGTCCATCTCTTCGTGCCCGTTCTACAAATGGCAGCGAGCCACTATGGTGCTCAAGTGAAGTCGTGATGATTTTAGATTTCTTTGGGAGACGTAGACAACGACCAACGATGTTCAATGATTCTGTTGCGTTCCGAGTCCAAATAATCTCCTCCGGTTCAGATGCGTTGATGAACTTTGCGAACTTCTCACGTGCAGCAGAATAAGCGTTCGATGCCTCCTCACCCAGCTTGTGAATACTTCTCCCACCACAGGCGGGAAATTGCTCGTAATATTCGTTCATGGCTGTGATAACCTGTCGAGGTTTCAGTGCCATGCATGCACTATCTAGGTAGACCAATGGTTTTCCATTGATAAGGCGTTTCAGAACTGGAAAATCTCCTCGAATCTGTTCCCACTCGGTCATTGTTGATTCAACTCGTTATAAGGTGCCATCTGTACCCGCCCTTGCCAAACCTCTTTGAGATTAGATTCTGCTCCACCAACTGGTTTGCTGCCACTACAAACGCATCACCGCCGGCACAATCGGTACATAGATCTGCGAATTTAGGATTCCTCGCACGTTCAAGTATTTCAGATGTGGTGAGATTGTCCTCCTCTTTGAGGATAGCTAAAACACATTGAGCATCGCGTGACAGGTCGGGCATAGTTGCTCTGCCGTACATTGTCAGATAATAAAGCTTCGAAAGAACACAAAACAACCAATAAATCACTCAACATAATGCTTAAATGAATACATTTCAGGAACGGCTTGCTCTATTTCTACTGGAGGCCGTTAGTTTCCTCTTGTGTGAGATAGGCAAACATGGGTGATGAGAAATGGGAAGACGCCGACGACAAAAGGTTCAACGACGGCCACAAAGACGGATACCTGATGTATATCCTTGTCCAAATTGCGGGAACACCTCCATCAAGATAGAAGTATACAAAGACAATGGCCTAGCGACTATCAAGTGTGGATCATGCTCGTTGGAGATGGCATTAGATTCGGTAAATTCACTGACAGAACCAGTAGATGTCTATGGCGATTTCATCGATCGTTTTTATCAGGCAAAATCTATAGAATGATCGTTTGATGGGCAATGATGTCATTCGTCAATCAGTAGGTCGTTAACGATCCAATTGTCACCTTTAGCAAAGAGCCGAGTATAGTACAGCAATCATCATTCAGCAATGATTATAAGCATAGGTCATCCGAAGAGGCAAGATTCCAATGCAGTTTGACCCGGATTTCCTCAAATCTGTCATATTCGTCGTGCTTGACGCGATGGGTATATTTGCCCTAGTGCTGATTCTAGCCTATACTGTATATGGAACAGATCCAACAGAGGAGGAGTAAACACCAATAGTGGGAGAGGTTCCCATGGTCACTCGTCCTATTCTTCTAATTGCTTTTGAGAATGTCGCAGGCCATATAACGAATCTCAAAACCGTAAAGTCATGGGTGGATGAGATGCTAGCGGAGCGAAAAAACCTAGAAGAATGTATCAGGATTTTGAGGGAAAGAGCGGAGAATGAAGATGTAACGATGGTTACAGACATACGCATACTCATAAATGAAGTCGAACACGAGTCCCGCATAAGATCTATGGGATAAGCATGTTCAAGTCGCTTCACAAAAAAATCGTATCTTTTTTGGTATCGCAAGGGATCACGAAACCTACTGCAATCCAAGAGAAAGCAATACCTGTGCTCATCAGAGGGACTGAGAACGCTCTTCTATTATCCCCTACGGGGAGTGGTAAGACAGAAGCGGCAATCCTGCCTTTATTGGATCGACTTTACCGCTATAAGATAAGAAACGACCTATATGGGAACTACATCCTTTATATCACACCTTTAAAGGCACTCAACAGGGATGTGTTTAAGAGAATTGAAACATTATGCGAGTACCTTGGGATTACGGTATCCGTTCGCCACGGCGATACAACACAATATCATCGCCGCAAACAGGCCCTTACACCTCCTCACTTTATGATTACAACTCCCGAATCACTACAGGCAATCCTTCCCGGAAGACGAATGCGGGAGCACCTGAAGACTGTGTTTGCAGTGGTAGTCGATGAGATTCACGAGCTTGCAAAAAGCAAAAGGGGAGTGCAGTTGTCGTTAGGGCTTGAACGGCTTTCGCGATTGGTCAATGATGAAAGGATGCTGAGAATTGGACTCTCAGCCACAGTGGGAAATCCAAAGGAAGTTGCTAGGTTGCTAGTGGGAGGAAATCGCTCAGTCAAGACGCTTTGGGCAGGATACGGTAAAAGGAGGATGGACATACATGTCGAGATGCCAATTCCACTAGAACAGCACAAGGAACAGGCACACTTCCTGTCATATCCAATTCATTCAACTGCACGGCTTGACAGGATTGTTCAACTAATCGAGGAGCATAAATCCACACTAGTGTTCACGAACACAAGATCCTTTGCAGAGGTTCTCGGTTCAAAAATGCGTGCTGTACGTCCTTCCTTTGAGTTCGATGTCCACCACGGATCTCTGGCAAAAGATGTTCGTCTTGATGCGGAGAATAGATTGAAGCGAGGACATTCCAGAGCGATTATTGCAACTTCAAGCCTAGAGCTTGGAATTGATATTGGCCAGGCAGATCTTGTCATTCAATACTCGTCTCCCAGAGAGGTTTCACGTGCGCTACAAAGGATTGGTCGGGCTGGACATGGCATTGGACGGACACCCAAAGGAATAGTTATTGCCACGATGAACTTGGATGATGTCGCGGAATCTGGTGTGATATTGCGGCGAGCAAGATTGAACAAGGTCGAAGATGCGATGATCCCTTGCAAATCGTGGGATGTCCTTATTCAGCAAATTAATGGAATATTACTGGACAAAGGACAAATCAATCAAACCGAGCTGCATTCGTTCATTCAGGCGGCATATCCATTCAAGGATGTTTCAATAGAAGAATTGCAGTCCCTTCTTGCCTTCATGGAAAATAGGAAGATGGTTCAGGTTGCGGAAGACACCATCAAAAAAGGAAGGATGACACGTAATAGTTACTATGAGAATCTCAGCACTATCCCTGATGTGCGCCAAGTGCGGGCTGTTGATATTACGACACGGACAAGCATAGGGGTGCTGGATGAATACTATGTGATGCAGAATGTCGCACAGGGTTCGGTCTTTGTTATCAGAGGGAAGCCCTGGCAGGTTGTTTCAGTTGACGAGGACACAGACGAAGTATTGTGTGCTCCCGTGACTGGAACAGAGGTTGAAGCACCAAGATGGATTGGTGAAATGATTCCTGTGCCATTCAATGTTGCAGTGGAAGTGGCGACTGTATTGAACATGGTTCCAATAATGAAGGAACCTCTTCTCAAACAAAAACTGGAGAAGGAGTATCATATCTCATCACAAGCTCAAGAACACCTCATTCAGGTCGTAAGAAGGGCATATGCAGAGCTGGGAGCACTGCCATCTGCGAAACGTATGGTGATCGAGGAATTCATGGAGGGAACTGTGATTCACATGCCATATGGAACGCGCGTGAACGAAACCATTGGACTGGTAATTGCAGCACTTCTTACCACACGACTAGGGAAAACCATTGGTGTTGAAAGAGACCCCTACCGAATTCTGTTCACTTCTTCAGATAGAGTCACATCAACTCAAATCAAAGATGTATTCTATGATTATTCTGCGAAACAGGTTTCTGAGATTTTGCGGCTTGCATTAAAACATACTCAGACCTTCGCAACAAGGTTTGTCCATGTGGGAAAACGGATGAATGTTATTAGACATGATGCGAAGATGAACGAAATACCTGTGAGTAGGTTGATTAAAGCATACGAGGGGTCGCCAGTCTACGAAGAAACGCTCCGAGAAGTACTTCTTGAAAAACTTGATGAGTCCAGAGCTATTGCGATATTTGATGCAGTAGCAAAAGGAGAGATTGAGGTGCACACCGTGCTTGTTGAAACACCATCAGCTCTCGGACGACTAATCGTTGAGGAAAAGACTCGTTTTGAGGTAATGGGCGAGATTACGGAGGAGAACGAAGTGCTTCGAATGATAGAGGAACGATTACTATCAAAGCGGTTCAGACTGGTATGCATAGGCAGTGCCGATTGGATGTCCACAAGAACTATTTCCACATTGGAAGAAACAATCAGTTGTCCAGTTTGCGGGTCTAGAATGATTGCTGCTCTCCCCCCATCCACAGAGGGATTCATAAAGATAGTAAAAAAAAGAAGGACAGGTAAGACTCTAAGTAACGAGGAGGAGAAGATTTTCAAGAGAGGGAATCTTACTGCAAATCTGGTCGCACACTATGGAAAACTTGCACTCATGGTGCTTGCGGGAAGAGGCATCGGGCCTGTGACTGCATCAAGACTCTTGCGGCCGGGACAAATCGAGGATAGATTGAAACTTCTAAAATCTATTGCAGAGGCGGAGAAGGAATATGAGCGCACAAAACCGTTCTGGACCTGAAAAGACGACTCCACTCGTGGTGTTTGCGGGAAGGAGCAATGTGGGTAAGAGCAGTACAATAAGGGCGCTCACTGGTAAACGTGTACGAGTTGGGAAGAAGCCTGGTAGCACCAGATGGAACATCGAGATTGATATGGGATCAGTTAGATTCGTTGATTTCCCGGGATTCGGCTACATGAAGGGGCAAAGCAAGGAAGAGATAGAACGGACAAAGGACAAGATTGTTAGGGATTTAGAGAAATGGAGTGACAAACTTGCACTTGCCATCTTAATTATTGATATCTCGCTGTTTCGGGAACTCTTTGAGAGGTGGGATGCTCGAGGAGAGATCCCAATAGATGTGGAATTCTATAGTTTCCTTTCAGAGATATCGCCAGCAGTGATAGTTGTAGCAAACAAGATTGACAAAGTGAAAAAACGGAGAGTATCGGGCGAGTTGGCATTTCTAGAACAGAAACTAATCGAGTCGTTTCCTGCGTCTTCCCCAATCATTATTGTTACATCTGCTGTCCGAAGAGAAGGGACTGAGAAACTACGAGCAGCCATCGAAGAAGAGTTAGATAGCAGGGGTATTGCCCCGCCGGAATGGTATGCTATCTGATCTTCTTGAACACGTATACTGCTACACCGACAATCAGGATTACCGAGGAGATGATAGCCATCGGAACTATGGCATTGGGGCTGTCTATGAAGCCTTCTGTCAACCAGTTCAGCATGTTCATGAACAGTCGGGAGTTGTCAGCTTGATAGAACCATTGTTCCTCAGAATCTACCTCTGGCAGTGTCTTGCCACTGAACATTATTGATGAACCAGATATTATGATTCTGGCATCGTCATACTCGAATGCAGAAATCCAACCGGGATAGGTTCCATTTATTGCCGAATAGGATAATGGTCGCTCTTCGAACTCTGCAATGGTCATATTGGGATAGGTAAGATTGGCAAAAGCGTTAGGACCAGCTCGATATTGAGCAAAGGTCGTGTCATAGCTATGAGCAATTACAGATGCGGCCTCAGTGGGCTTCAATGTTGCAGACATCGTCAACAACGAGTTGATGTCATTGAAGATAGGATGACTGGTGTCCCATGTGGTCGTGTCAAGCTGGATGACAAACGGCATCGATGTGGAGTTTATCGATTTCTCATAGTCGAACATCGAATCACCCCAGATGTCCTCACCAGTATCATTCAAACTGAATCGGACACCGGTAATGTTCAGTTGATCCATGAGTGTATTGAGGGCTTGATTCTCGCCGATATCACGGAACAACTGTTCATTCCAATACACAGAAGTGTTCTGACTTATTACAGGGTCGCCAAGCAAAAGAAGCGAGCTCCCATTTGCCATCATCTCGCCGATAGCAAGAACCTCTTCTTGCTCAAAAAGTGCAGACTTGTCGGGATCAGCGATAACTAGCACATCAACATCATGGAGAATGGTTTCATTCAATGGGTCAGAATTCACTCGGACGATGTATTTGGTCGATTCGTTCACCATGTCCAGCATTAGTTTGAACCCATCCTCATCATCAGGTGCGAACTGCGGCTCATGACTTACATCATACAGGACTACGAGAGGATCAAGGTCGGGTGACTGCGCGCTCACTGTCCTGGGAACGCTAGAAAGGACTAGCAGGAGGGTCAATGATAAGACCAATATCTTCGAATAGCTACTGATGCGCATGATGGGCTCAACTCACGATGGTTGCTTAGACAGCGAGCCACAGCCTCGGCGATGTTTTAAAGTTATCCACAGTTCGCAGGAAGTACTACTTGCTACCTAGTCAGTCCTTCGCCATTCGACATGGAGATTCCTGCGTTCCGTGTCGGTCGACTCGATTGTGTGATACTGAACACGAAGTGCGGCAATCCTCTGTGCTAGTAGATGATAGCACATGTTTGCCTCGCGGGACATAACGACATCCTGATAGAAGCTGCGACAGGTACAATATATCTCAGGTATCACCAGATACTCCCTTCTCTTCCCCTTCACAATCCATGTGGTTATGTCGCTTGGAAGAAAATGGTATCGGAAGACCTTGCCCTCCTCCACAGCCCTTAGTGCCCTGATAAACCGCTTGCCATATCTCTCTGTAAAATGTTCGATATCCTTTTGCGTGAGTTCCTCCTTCTCCAGCATCTGGATCTCGTGGCTAGGAAGAGTAATTGTGTTCAAGATGATATACATTCAGTGAAGTTAAAATCCTGTGGATTGCTCATCTAGTGTGGAATGGAATACATACTTGAGGACAGAGCGCTCATCTTGAAAGATAGCAGTCAGTCTGTAGTCCTCGTCGCAGACATCCATTTGGGATACGAAGTGGAATTATATGACCATACAGGTTCATCATTTCCTTCACAAGGGGAGCCAATTGGCAAGCGACTGAAGGGCCTCTGCGAACGCCATCGTGCTGAGGAGATATATATCATAGGAGACCTGAAACACTCGATTGGAGTTGATAGAGAATACAACTGGAAAGAACTTCCCAGATTTATGGACTACTTGAGTCGGTTTGCTGATGTAACGTTAGTCCCAGGAAATCACGATGGGGGTATCGCTGCTTTGCTACCTCATCGTGTGAGGATTGGAAATGTCCACGGGGAAGTATTGGAATTTGAAGAGATCACTGTTGGGATCGCTCATGGACACGCGTGGCCTTCTTCAGAGATACTGGGAACCGAAATGCTTGTCATCGGGCACAACCATCCAACATTAAGACGAGTGAAGAACGTGCCATCACCAGAGAATGGAATGCCAGAGCGAAGACTGTTCACTTTCAACATCCCAGTGGTCATAATGACAACAGTAGACAGGGATTGCGTTCGACGAGCACGGAGTATGCCCGAGATGAAGGATGGCTCATCAAATATCATCGTCCTTCCTAGTTTCAATGACCTGCTCGTTGGTATGGACATCGATAGCCCTGATGTAAGACTACAT
>JAJRZD010000033.1 GCA_024275415.1 archaeon | reverse complement strand
TTGTCAAATTTGTCAATGGATTTAGACTTCACCTTTGATTCTAGACTTGCAAGTTCCTGTATGACTTTTTTGCGTTTGTTCTCGAGTTCTTTTATGTTATCCATCTCTTTCAGACCTTGTTCAACCTTGGCAGAAATACTAGTATAGGTCTTCATCTCTTTCTCAATTGATTTCAATTGCGCTTTTAATCTTGAAGCTGCTTGAGGTTCATAGATCTCTTTCAACTTGTGTAAATCAGTCCTGGCTGTATCCAGATTGCTTTGGAGTTTAGTAATCTCGTCTTCGATTGGTAACAGAGAGCCAAGGTATGATGAGAGTTTATTGACAAGAGCTATGTTATCACCTAGCCTTTGCAGCTCGGCTTTTTTGTCTTTTATCTTGATGTCAATTTCATCAAGGGTTCGCTCGGTTTCGGTCAGTGTTTCTTGTGCCTGTTCAAGTTTCTCCGTGATGTCCTTTGCGAGTTTCTCTGCATGGCTTTTGGTTATTCTTTGACCACACCTAGGGCATTTCTTTCCTGCCATTCCAGTGAGCGATTGTAAACTTGATTCGTAATCTTCGATTCGTTTTTCCACTTTGGTCTTCGATTTTATTGCTTCGTCCCTTCTAGAAGAGTATGTTTCTAAGGTCGCGCGTATTTCACTACTTCGGGACTCTAAATCCGCAACATCCTCTGAAGCGATTTCTCTCCAATTTTTCCCACCTGATTGTCTAGCGAGGGCGGTAGTATCCCGTATTATCGCACGTTGACTTTTGATCTGGCGTTGGAGGTCTCTAATGGCGTTCTTCTTTCGTTCATAGTCCTCCTTAATGGTTCTTGCTGCTTCAATCTGGTCTTCTACAAGTTTCTTTGACTGTTCCAATTCGTCCATCTTCAATTGGATTTGTCCCATCCAACTTGTAGTTTCAGTTGTTAGAAGTTCAGGATAATGGGAGGTCAGAAGAGTTTTCATCGCGTCAACAGTTTCTTCAGATTTTCTAATAGATTCGCTGAGATTCTCACGCTCTATGCGTTTGTATTTCAGTTTCTCCAATGTTCCAACGAGCTTGTCTTTTTCTGCTCGCACTGATGCAAGTTCAGTCTGTGCAGATGCCAGTTTTGTTTCTGCATTGTCTAGCATTCGAGTTGGATCCTTCATCTTTCGGATTTTTGTTTCAAGACACAGTTGGACAACCTTCTGTTGGAGCTCTTGTTTCTTTTCGTTGTGTGCTTTCAGATTCATTTCAGCGTTCTCGATATTTGCTCGAACCTTCGTTAGCTTGGTTCTGAGTCTATCGAGTTTTTTGTATTGGGCATCAAGATTCTTTTTCTCAGTCAACAGTCGCTTGAGATTGCCTTTAGTTTCCTTCTTTTTCTTCTTTAATTCTGCCAATTTCTTTTTGGCATCCTTGAACTTGTCCGCGTCTTCTTGATATCGTTCTCTGAGGGCGTTGATACGTTCTAGTTTTGTTTCGATTTGTGAGAGAAGAGGGGTACATTCAGTATGGGCTTTCTCGTAGTCACTAATACCTAAGAGTTTGTCGAACAGCTTTTTCCTTTCACTTGGAGTTACATGGATTATTCTTGTGATCTCACCCTGTTTCACATGAACCAGATTTGCAAAAGTATCAGTATCTACATTCAATAGAGTTGCTATTTCCGCCGTGACAGTTGATTGCCTTTCAGCAATGGGTTCATCCTTTCCGGTTCTCCAGAGATAGGCAGTTTGACCTCCTGTTCTTTTGAGCGTCCTCTTGACAGAATATTCAGTGTCATTGTGTTCAAACACTAGTGCAAATTGGGCTTCATTTTCACCCCTCCGAATGAGGTCAGCCAAAGTTCCTTTGTAGTACTTTGCAAAAAGAGCATAGAAGATAGATTCGAGGATTGTGCTCTTGCCAGACCCGATTCTGCCCACAAGGAGATTCTTTCCCTCAGTGAAGTCAACTTTCAGTTTCTTGAAGCATTTTACATTTTTCAATTCGAGTGTCTTCAGAATCAATTGGCCTTCCCCCTGCTTCCTCGCTTTGAAGTTCGCTTGCCTCCAGATTGAGTTTTATCTGTACTCAGTGAGGGGATACGATTCGAGTAATCCTGTAGCAATTTCTCTACTGTCGATCCATGATCCACTCCTCTTCCTAAGAGTGCATCTTTTGCTTCTAAAGCCAAAGCAACCCAAAGATTCGTTTCACTATTATCGATATTGAACTGTTTCTTGAACACCTCAGCCATGACTTGATCCACGGATATATCATGTTTTATTGCAATTCCCCCAAAGTCGAACATATCAATAACACGAACATGAAGGGCTTTTGTCGCAGTATTTGCAATTTCCCGCGAGTCCACACTTCTTGATACGTCCTTGAGTTTTCCATGCAACTCGAGACGGATAAGAGCTTTATCTTCGTCAATCTCGCGTAGTGTGTCCTTGGCAGTAACCATGGCATGATCAGCGTCAATTAGTCCCAAGTCAAGGATGCGTGCGATTTTTGGTCGCACATTGTACCTCAAGCGGTTCACTACAATATGCCATGATGGCCCTTTCTTAGATAGTTCCACAACAGCAGCAGACCTCTTCGGTTCATCCCAGTCTGAAGATAGCGTGTGCTCAGTTGAACCGCTGCAGACTATACGTTTTGAGCCTGATACCCACCATTTGTGATAATGCCCGATTGCTACATAATCAAAGTTATGAATCCCGAGCTCGTATTCACTTAGATCCTCACCTTCTATCATTGAATCAAGATATGCATGTAAAAGAAGAATATTGGCTTTGGATTTGTCTTCAAGTAATTCATGATTCTGCTCAATCAAATCAACTAGTTTGCTACCTGTTGCCTTGCCATAATATCCCAATCCCCATATCCGGACATTGAGGTTCTTTGGTTCGACAACGGTGTCGTTGATATAATGAACTAAGCCAAGGTCATTCAAGATATCAAGGGAATCTCCGCCCTGTCGCTCACGCCACGCATAGGACGCATCATGGTTCCCTCGGGTCACATAGACAGGGATGTCTTTCTCCTTGAACATTTGAAGGATTCTCATTGCATGTCGTTGAGCAATGGGATAGGGACGTTTGTCATTATAGATGTCCCCTGGGATTACCACAAGCTGGACTTCGGCATCAATTAGTTTCTGAGATGCAGTCCTTGCGGCGTTCCAGAAATCTTCTACTCTCTCAAACAGACCATATTGCCTAAAGCCAAGATGCAGGTCAGCCATCTGACCGATCTTAATTACCTCTTGCGTGCTCATCCCAATCAACCTCCTCGAAACCCTCGCTTCCGCCATCGTAGTCCTGTGCCGGTGTAGTACCTATATTTGAATATGTTTGATTCCAGTTATCAACAACATCTATATCAGAACCACCGAGCGTCCCTTCGTATTTGTCTACTTTGACAACGGTAGGAAGGTTGAATGCAGACCCAAAGACAACGGCTTCCCCAACATTCAAAGAAGGAAGCTCCTTCATGAGATCCTTACTAAGTGCTTCAGCAGATTTTTCGATGTTGTTCTGGTCATAGGGGTTGACTATTTTCAGGACAATCATACTGTTACATTGCGAGAGAACGTCAGAGTCTAGTTTTCCAGGTCGCTGGGATACCAGACCAAGACCAACACCGAACTTCCTCCCCTCAGAGGCGATACGTTTGAGAATCGCCATTGCTGCAGAACCTCCCCCTGCTGGCACGAAGATGTGTGCCTCCTCGACAATAAGTAGTACTGGCCCGGGGATTGGAGTAGCAGTATCATCATTATGCCTCCAAGACATACCGCCTTTGAATATCCTAGTAGCTACTGTCTTGGTTATTGCCTGTTGAACCTCATCTGGTAGCCCTGAAAGTGCAAGTACTGTCACAAAACCTTTGTTTAGCAGTCCAACTTTTGATTGTCCATCTCCCACCAAAGGAACTTCCTCAGTCTTGTCAAAAACAAGAAACTCGGTCGCGTTTTCAATCCTATCCATTAGCGAATAGTACTGTGATGAACGGTCTTTTCCTGACTCAGATGCCGTCTTCAGAGCATTGCGGAGATCATCGAGATCCCAGTTAGTTCCCTCGAGTATGTTGTAGGCATCCCTCAATAAAGCACGCATCCGGTCTGCCTTTGATGGTACCCTCAAAATGTCTGTGAGGTCTCTGAAACTAAGGCTACTGTATCTCAGTCGGAGACCATAAGATCCATTCTCCAAGTCTGTGTCTGTAGAGAATGTGATTAAACGCCCCTGAACATCACGACGCATTGTGGAGTATTCGCTATGGGGATCGATAATAATGATGGTACCCCCAATTGCAATCATCTGCTTGACTAACACAGCTATGGTGTTCCCTTTTCCACCACCGGTTATCGCAAGAACAGCGAAGTGACGTCTGACTAGCTCGTTGACATTCACCTTGACCTCGACTTCTTGATTTGCTCTCAAAGAGCCGATTCTACAGTGTCCTTGACCAAAAGCCCTGTTCAGTATATCAGTCGGTGCACGGTAGACATTCGCGCCTGGAGGAGGTGCGTAACGAGGGATCTCCAGCTTGTTCTTCTCTGTGAGATACCCAATGACTGTCACCTGTGCGGTCAATACCTCTCCATCTGAGAGATCACCGAGCCTTGCCAAAGCCTCAAAATCCTGAGGGGAATTCAATAGAGTCGATGGCATGTTCAAGTTCTCAAGATGGATTTCAGATACCCTCCCCAACACATCTTTGTCCATGTCCGCACTTTGATATTCGATGACCACATGTTCTCCAAGCTCGAGAGGGTTTTTCCGAATAATGTCAGGTCTTATCCTAACGACTAGTTCGACTGGGTTAGTGATTCCTATCAGATTGCCTACTAGTTCTTTGTTGCTCATCCGAATCTACTCCTTCTTTGCGCTCTAAGGATTGTTTCAGCTGTTCTCATGTTCCGCTCAGCTGTCCTCTTCAAGACAAGTTGTGTAAGCCCCTCAGCTAGTTCTGAGGATATTGTGGCATGATCGTGCACAATATGAGATGGCAGAAGGTATCCACTTCCATCATGTAGGGAAACTATCATTTCCCGGATTTCCCGAGCCTGATTTTTTTGTGATTTGAGATAGTCAATCTTGAAGGGATTAGCTTTTGGAGAGAGAATGCAAAAACAAGTCATGAAATCCCCTCTATTATCAGTGAGGATCTTATGCTTTTTGAGATATTCCTCAATTCTATCAATTCTAATGTATTGCGAGTCAAACTCTGGCGTGAATCCGACCTGTCCATCTGCAATCAGAGAAACAGCAGTGATGTCCATAACACTATTCCCCAATTGCAGATTCTTTGCGTAACCCCTAGACCTTGGATCCTTCGTTATACCTACCAGAAGGATGTCATTTAGCAAACACTCTGTGATGAGCGCATCGAATCGTTTCATTAATGTGACGAATCGGTTGAAGTATTGGAACTCGGGACTACCATCAGGTCGGGGGTCTTGAAAGCGATGCAAAATGGAGTATGGAACGCCCATACCTGCGTATGATGCAAGAGAATTATCCATTACTATCATGTCTGGCTTGTACTGTAACAGTTCGATTGCTGTCTGTATCTCCAAGATGTCCCTTTCAATTCCGACAAATCGATCAACATTTCGAGATAGAATTGTGAACCCTGCACCGACATCAGACTCCCATATTGGCTTATCGGGATTTTTGAAGAAAGCCCCAGCTGCACGGATAAAATAGATGGATCCGCCAGCAAGATCAACATAACCAGAGCCACCGTCGACAAATGCAAATGAGAATGAACTGTGGTGTTTCGCCGGCATTTTGAACTGTAGGCGAACATTCTTCACATTACGCTGAAGTTCATCAAATTGGTCACACGCATCAAGAACCAGTTGACTGATTTTGTCAATCCATTTGTCAGCAAGTCCCTCTTCTGCCAAACTCATAACCCCTAACATTCAAACACTATCAGAGTATAAATGTGTTATTGGTAATGTTTCCTAATGAGGGATCACAGGGCTCCTGTAGAAAAATTCGAACGTGGCAGAGGAAAACAGCAAGACCCGAACTCGGTCCTGTCACGTTTCAGACAGCCCGAAGGAGAATGGCTCACGATTCTCAGCAAACAATTGTGAACCAGTAGATTTTTTCTACAGGGCTCCTGCCCAGAGAATGGCCAGGGCATTCCGCAGTTGCTCTGTCAATGAGTTTCGAGTGAAAAAGGTTAATAGGAATTGTAGTGACAGTGGTGCTGATATGGATGCTGTTCACAGCAGTTGTAACTCGGGAAGGAAGTTTGTACGTGGCTCTTGCTCCTGAGGTGGATGTGGTAAGTCAGAGAAAGACGATAGAAGAAGCTCTTGCAAACCTCAAGGAAGCCCTAGAGTTGTATCTCGAGGACGCTGATGCGATACGACCGTTTCCTAACAGCCAAACCGATTATTACACTTGTTGATATGATTCTCGTCCAGCCAGGGAATGTGCACAAGACGGAGTATGTATATTAGGAATTGACCGTTTACTATGACTGTGGGAGTTGCTACAATGATTCAGATTCTTCCGATAATGCCTGTCGGGATTGCTAACAAGGATGAGTTCTGCTTATCTCCGAGAATGCCTGAAAATCTGCTCGTAGGCAATATTGGGCGAAATATCAAGCAGTTGACTGTAGAACTAATGTCACATAGGATAGAGCATGTTCTAAGAAACCTGGATACTGCCCTTGAACAGGCATCTGGAACATTTGATGTTCTGGAGTCTTACTATAGTTCCATTCGAGAACAAAAGATACAGTTCTTGCTAGAGCAGAAATACGGTCCTGTTCTGGCATCCAATTTCGGTCTGACGATGAACACGATGATGGCATTCTTTCGTCTTATGGAGAGCAAGCTCAACAACATTGTTATGTCAGATATCACAATCGATCCAGATCTCATCACGCATGCCATGGGAAGCAAGATAATGGCTTCATATGCACATGATTCTGAATTGCAATACCCGTCTGAGATACTTGTTGAAACTGACCCAACATTGCACAAGATGATCCAGTCTATCGTCTTTACATGCAACATGGGATCATTCATAACGTTGGTCATGCTGACTATGTTTCTTGTTCGCTATGAGGATGAGATAAACGCGGCCCAGATCGCGCAGATGGAACAGCTGTTGCGTGATTGGACTTTGGACATCCTGATTCAGGTCGATGAATCGCTAGACACTGAACTCGATGTCAGTGAACCACTCAGCATTGCCGTGCCAGTTCATGAGGAGGACAGCGCTTTAGCAGAGATGGGGCTAGATGACTATTTGAAAAAGCTGGAGTGATCTCGGGTCAATGAGTTCATCTCATCTCCAGCAAGGCGATATTGCCTACTTTGACCTTGATCCAACAAGGGGTCGTGAAACCAACAAAGTTAGACCCTGTCTAGTGGTTGCAAATCCATCCACACGGGCCGGTGTAAAGGGGCCATCAGGAATCGTTGTTATAGTGCCACTCACCTCATCACAGAAGAATTTCTGGACTGAGATACCTGTAAAAAAGAAAGGGAAACTGAAGAACGACTCGTTCATCCTCTGTCACCAGATAAGAGCGCTCGACCAGTCCCGAGCAGTAGAGCAAGTTGCAGAGGCAGACGATAGAGAGATGAAACGTGTCAGACAGGTTCTCAGAATAATGCTGGCAACCTAGATGATTATCCCATTTGTAGGGTTAATGAGAATCTGTATCAGGTGCATATCTGCCACGAATGCCAGCATCCCATTATTCTCGTGTTTCAATGAGTTACTTGATACCATCATAACCGACTGTGATGCTATAAATTGCACAACTTCGGCTCTGTGGAATAATTTGAATGACATGGAAGAAATTGCAGGATTCAACATGTGAATAGGAAATCTGATAATCTATAACATTGGCTGGTTATCAACAAGTGGAGCGTCTGACAGTGATGGATGCAATGATTGCAATGGTTTTGGTGCTGGTACTTGTCCCACTCACCTAATGCTTGAATAACCACAACCCCTGATCCAAACCTCAGGATTCTGTAAATATGAAGTTCTAGGGCATTCCAAAAGGGGAAGTATTAGAAGCGTTTGTTAAACGGGACGGAAGATGGCTGCCACCAAGCAAGATTTGGTCTAGAACCGAATTGAGTACAAGAGAACTCTCAGGGCTTCTTTCATTCAGTCTAACATGATTCCCCGATCGCAGTGAATGCTGTTCTTCTTGCATCCCACCTTAAGCTGACATCCTCAATCCAATACATACATATAAAAAATTTGCAGGACGTAGTAGAACAGGAGGGAGTATTCGTGGTTGGCGATAACTGGTCGATTGTTTCAAACGTGTTCACAGGCAGCTTGTCATTCAATGAAGTGTCACAACGACTCGATGCTTTCGAACTCGAAGGTGTAGGTTCTGGAGCGAACAAATACGGTCTTGTTGGGAAGACCATAAGCAAATTGCAATGGGATAACAAAACCCCATTTGTATTCTATTCAGCACGAGGAAAGAACCTTGCTGTTGGTTTATTGAATCGCAACCCTATCCAAGAGCAAGTATCCGTTGGTTCTGCAAGAGCTATATACGTGGGAAAGCTTGATCTAGAGCACGGAATAGCGGGTCACAAATCTCTAACAGCACTACTCAATAAGACCAAGGAATCTAGCACTAAAAGAGTCCTCTGGAATGGAGGAACACACACGTATTTCCCGGTAGTAGGAATCGATCTTACAAATGACTATCAAGTGCCTCTTACACTGTTCAGGGGGCCTAGGTATCGATATAATGTGCTGAATGACGGAAGAATTATACTCTCTCTAGATGTGGCAACAAGATATATTGACTCACGCCCGTATCTTGAACATATCAAGGCCTCGGGATTAGAATCACTCAGACGGGAAATCAACCTGAGAAAGTGGGAAATGAAACGACTGGGAAAGTCATTCAGGGGTGTTCATTTCTTCTACAGTCTAGCTCCAATGGATGTGGGGATAGATGGGATAGACGAAAGGCCGATTAGTAAGATTCCTGCTGATGCGAAACAATCTATTGCTGATTACCTGATTACAAAGTATGGCGACCGGAAACCAAGAAACTGGTTGGATATGAATCAGCCGGGGTTGCGAAGAGGGGAATTTGCATTTGCACCCCAATTTCTTCACAAGAATGTACGATTTCAGGATGTCCCATCTAGGATAACTGCTGAACATACCTATTATTCGGATAATGCTCATCCGGGAAGCCGTGACCCAGAGCACACAGCACGAACCCGCTGGGAGAAAACAATGGATCTGTTCGATGAGTATGAGTTTTCTGCTCTTAAACTTGGTCCGTACCAAATCGAATTTGAATCACCGCTGGAATTCCCCTCATCCAATCGGATTCCATTGCCTAAACTTGTCGCGGCTAGTCAAAATGCGGTTTCACCTTCGAGGATTAGAGATGAGATAAAGAGAGGGCTGTATCAAGTCACACCTATCAAAAGGGCATACCTGTACTCCTCTGGGAACAGGGATTTAGCATTGTCATTCTATGATTCACTGGTAAAATACACAGACAGGAACTTCAAAGTCAGACTTCCTCAGAAACCAACTCTCTTGGAACCAAATATGAGAAACATGGAAAAACAACTTCAGAAGTCCCGCACTTTCGATACTAGAAATGCAATCGTTGTGGCCATCATTGATGATGGTAACACGAATCTTCATGATGATATTACGAATATTTGCGGACGCCTTAAGGTGCCTGCAAAGTGTATAACAACACGAACTATTAACAAAATTGTGAAACAGAAAAAAACCTTTCCGTTGGCTGGATATGCTGCATCATTGCTTACCCGCGCGAACTGTATTCCGTGGGTTCTAGATTCTCAACTTACATATGATTGCTATATTGCAATAGACGTTGGGCGAGCTAAATCAGAGAACTGGGTAATGATGATAGTATATGACAAGATAGGGAAATACCAAATTGGTCAAACAAAACTTGCTGTCGGGGAGAGTATCGATAGAGATAGTCTGTCGAGGTGCATAGAAGATGCTAAGGCACTTGTCCCTGATATAAAATCACTTCTCTATCTTCGGGATGGTAGTGTCTATGATCAAGAAAGAAGTGATTTTGAGTTTGTTGTGAAGAAATCAGGTATTGCTCATTCAGCTATTATTACTATTAGGGAAACTACTCCCTTCAGGATATATCGTGGAAGGCAGTCCGATATCTGGAGACCAGACTCTGGAAACTACTATATCCTAGATGAGTCAAATATGGTTCTATGTGCAGCTGGTGCAGATGAATATGAACATGGCACTCCCAGGCCCATCACTATTGGTTTTATTCATATTACTGGTTCAGTTAATCAATTCAAAGCGTTTGAAGATGTATTCAAATTATCGTATCTCAACTGGGGATCTCCGGGGAAAAGTTATTCGACCCCAGCACCACTTAGAATGGCTCATAGAATTGCCAGAGAGCTAAGTTTGGGTATTGAACGTGGCATAGTTCCGTTCTAATGATTCCTGAATTGTGGAGTTAATGCTATTGAATTCATCAGAATATGTTTTCATGTCTGACGTATTCAATAACATCCACCCCACATGAAAGAGCTTCTGTAGGTTTGCTGGTGGAGCATTCACAAACTCGTTGACACTCTCTATATCTGTTACAAGAGAGTTGGGTTTAGTAATGAAGGGCAATTGCTTTGCAAACTCTTCAATTGGTGCTAGAGAATCCACAATTGCTTCATCCTCCCAGTCTACAGTGCTGGTTTCCTCAATTATGATTTTAAGATCCTCCACTTCGTCATAATTTGCTTGTTCTAGAGTTCTAATCATGACCTCAAGACGAAAAGAGTTCTTGGGGTATTCGAAACTATCCATCATCATAAAGCTGTGCCACAAACGGTTGATGTAGGAGTAAACATAAGAAGGTCCCATGAATGATGTTGCAATTGCATCACATAGTGCTTCTTCGACGCGTCGTTCTATAATACTTGACTCATTGTTATAATGGACTTTTGAGCTGATTTCCTCGACAATTGTCTGAGAACTCAGCCAACAATGAGCCAATTCATGAATCACAAGCGGCCAAAAGATTGGTGGATCCAGTTCGTCCGTTATAACCATAAAGTAATCATCGCCAGATAGCTGGCCTATCCTCCTATTCAGAATGAACGTACCAGTGGAGCCATATGTGTTATAGAATGTACCAAGGACTGGCGCGCCAATTTCAAACAGCTCAGAACCTGTTTTGACCAGTCCTTGAAGTGCACACCACTTGTTTGTTGTGGAGTCATGATAGGACATCTTGAAGAAGCCATGCTGGATAAGAAGCCAGTCGAGTGATGCTTGAGAAAGCCAAATGTGGGTCAATCTATCTGAAGGATTCGAACTTCTTTCCACTCTATCGATAAAGCTTGATATCTTAGATACCATGGAAATAGAGAAATTGTAGAATGGTTCAAAATAGGGCATACCACGAATCGAAACGGTCTGATTCTTGAACCTGTTCAGCTTGGATCGTGTTTCATGAATCAGCTTTTCAACTAATGTAGGACAAGTGATCTTGTATCCACTCTCCTCGATGTCACTCGCATCACATTCTTAGAGATGATGCGTAGGATGTCCAAGCAATCGTTCAGGTGCTCGCTCTGCGAACGGATATGTTCTGCACATCTTTCGAGGATTGAGATGAGTTCATTTGGTGTCTTCGACATCTCGGTATGTACTGCCTCTGCAATCATCATCGAGAATGAGTCAATTCTGACATTAGAATCTAAGAAACTTCTGGCACCTAAGATGAGTCTTTCTATAACATATAGCACGCGGTCACTGGACTCGGAAGTAGGACGTCCTTTTGTTTGGTACTCGTCAAGAAATTCAGAGATTGCACCAACTATGTCCATTCCTCTCATTGCATCCTTTGAGAGCATCCAGATACTAGCCATGGTAATCAATCCCTCTACATAAACAGTATGATTCCTTATTAGGTCATTATATTCTTAGCTACGGAACATATTAGCCTTTTTGAGGGATAAAAGTAGGCTTAATGGTACTTGATCAGCCCAGAGCGGTGGAGCAAGTTGCAGAAGCAGACGATAGAGAGATGAAACGTGTCAGACAGGTTCTCAGAATAATGCTGGCAACCCAGATGATTATATCCATTTGTGAAGTGGCTATTATCCCCCTTGGTTCGGTAACATTGTGATTTGTACAAAGCATACCGTTTCTTCAATCTATCGACCATCTGCAAATTCCGGGTTCAGTTATTCAACAAGGACTCATCAAAGGCAGATTAGTCTTCGTATTCCTTCATCAAATGCCATCTGATCGCCCTGCTTAGCTTGAGGTATTCGTCCAGTGATACAATCTCAGATTTTGGAATTCCTTCTTTTTTCGCCGATTTCACCAGATATGTCATTACACCTTCAATTGAATATTGATCTTTTACTTTCATAAGCAATCGTTTAAGACCAGTATAACCGTGTCTATTTTGAATTTTATCAAGAACAGGGATATTCCAAGAATACCAAGGGGTACGATATGCCTTTGCTATTTCCTTTTCCCTTTCTTTGAGGTTTCTGTGGATTTCATCGACTTCGCTTGCTACATACTCAACAATCTCATCATCATCGGGTTCAAAGAGAGCACCAAGGTATAACTCAATCTCGTTTCTCGAGGCCTTGTCACTTTGAAATATCCGCTTCCAATGCTTCAATGCAACCTCTCTCAAGACTCCTCCTGCGACAAGGAATTCATAGCCTTTATGGATCCAATCATTCTTGAGGAATAGCAGTAGATCTTTCTCAACCTTCTTTGGATTCTTCTCTAATTCCCTCTTGTACTCAGCCCAACCTCCAATCATATCAATTTCATATAGAAGACACGAGAAGGGATTGGATAGCCTCTTTGAGATTTCCGTTGCCCGTTCCGGATTCTTCGACCAAATGTTCCCAAGGTTTCTTGGTTCTTTATTTAATGAGCGAACGAGTGAATCTACATCGTTCTTATTACCATGAATCAGGATTATCTCTTCTAGGGTCTTTCCGAAAAAGAAGGACTCCTTCCCCACAAATCTCTCAAAGTGAGCCCGAACAACTCTCATTTGATCATCAGGTGCTAGTGCCTCGAAAAGGAATTGAAGCTCAGAACGTTTATCGATCTGAAGACCTGGTATTTCCTTTGCAATCTCCAGAATTCGAGTATACACTTCAGGACTGTTTTTCGAAACAGGAACAAGAGCTTTAATCAGGCCACTCTCCTTTACTCTTCGCCAATAACCCATCCTTGTAGTTGCAGGATTCTCCTTAAGGAGTTGAAGTATAAACGGTGCAATCTCATCAGTGGGCCTTTGAAGAACCCATTTTACTAATGAGTCGAAGGTTTCTATTAGATAATCACTTTGATTCTGTATTTCATTGAGAAGGCTAATAGCTCCATCGATGGTTGCCACGTTTCCGGCTTCGAGGTATATCTCCATCAACCAGTTACTTTCTAGGAGTTCTTCACGATCCACTTTGTCGATATGAGTTAACCACGACTCTCTTGACAAGGGGAGTATCGATATACTGCAATGGTAAAGCGGATAACGCGCAACAAGGAGTTCATCAAGATCTGTTCTGTTATCGATTTCCTGATAGATGGGATATAGATGTTCTCTTACTGAGAAATCCGTCATATCAATCTCAGATTCTATGAGTTTCCTGAAGAACTTCTTCTTGGTGGATTTCCGCGAACTCCCTAACCACACTACTAGTCGTTTGAGAGCCTCAGTTTCTCTCCAATCCAGAATAGCTAGCTGGTTCTCTCTCCGTTTCTTCGATATTGTCTTGATTAGAGATAGTGCATCTTCCAATGTCTTGAGGTTTGAATCCCACCACATATCAATTAAACTATTTAAACGGGCTTCATCCCATGGAACAACCCTAACTCGTGTGATTGCCTGCACGATGGTATAACTGAGCTGAACAAAACGACTATTGATTTCTTCTTCATCATATTCCTCTTGGAGAATCCCCGGTAATAGCAGCCTCAGCCACCCGGATCCTTCGCTATCCCGAATTGCATCAAGGATATCATCTATGGCTATATCTGGTAGCTCCTGGGATAGGCAAAGTGCTATGCCATATTTTAAACCGATTTTCCCTTGCTCAGTAGATCGCCATACCTCTCTTGTGTATCGTTCAGGCAGTCTGACTTTCCCCAAATTGACTATCAATCCAAACTTCCATCTTTCCTCAACGCATGGAGAGCCCAGAACTTCAAGTATTTTCGAGAATCTGTAGTCGTCTATCTCTCCGCGCGACATTTGAAGGCCAATTGCAATGGAATTCCATAACAAGTCGGATTCAAGGCGTAGTGCATTTCTATGGATGCTCTCAAACCATTCAGAGTCAATTGATGTGAATCCGGACGTAACGTAGTTCAGAACTTCGTAAATCATCCACTCATCAGGGGCTTCATCAATTATATCCCGAATTTTCAATCGGTTCTCTTGCTTTACTACTCTCACAGTCCAAGGAGTCAACCAAGGCTTCTTAACGGAAAGCTGTAAGAGCCAATCCTGGACTTTCTCATAATCGAGATAATAGAGTGTGTATCCTGACGAATCACAAATTTCTAGGTCTACAGACGTATCAGGTTCTTCTGTTATCAACTTGGAGAAGGTATTAGAATCAAATGCCTGTTCGATCTCTAATAACGGGACAATGAACTGTGCGGGGTTTCCTTCTTTCTCTTCAACTATAAACGTGCGAATTAACTTCGTGAATGCATCAAGAATATTCCTTCGTACACAGCAAGTTGATGTTTGGCTCCAATACTTAACAAAACCATCAAACAACGCAGTATAGAAAGGAGTTGACCCTGACTTTCCCTCAGCGATAAATGGGCGAATTCTTGCTCCATTAGTATAGGCTTCAGATTCTCCCTGAAGACATATCATTGCAGCAGTTTGTAGTGGCGTCAACTCGGCACTTCTCGGAATTAATTCTCTATCATGTCGCCGCTCTAAATCATATGACAATATCTCAACTAGGAATCTGAAGGTTTGTAAATCCCCTCTAATAGGAGGGTATTTTCCCGATAGATATGATCTGAAAACATACTCAGCGGACAAATACGGAACCAAGTTATTCCTTGAAATTTCAGGATGAGGTGAATCTCCAGAGCCATAACGCTTCTCTAGGAACTCCTTCAATAGAGGATTATCTTGAACGACTTGATCATAACTAAGAGATGTATTTAGTCCATCTTTCTGCAGATATGCAATATATGGCAGGCATCTCCAGACCGAATGAGAATTGTTTCGGCTTCGAATCCAGTCCTTCAACGATTTGTCACGGAAAAACTCGCCTTCTATAAATGTGTCAATCTGAGAACGTGACCGTAAATCTTGTAGAATATCGCTCCGGATAGAGGACAAGATTTGCAGTTCAATCCACGTTCTATAAACGGGAACGCGACCACTGGAGATCTCCTCCATCTTTGGTACTCGACCTAAAATCTCCAAGTCAAGAGGAGAGGGATCGGGGAACCATTCTTTGACCTTGTCGAGAACTTCTTCTTCCATTCCACGAGAACGCAGATAGTCCTTACAATTGTCAATGGTGGGTTTCTCTAATCGGATATGCTCAATTTCTATACTATCAAAATCGCTGTCCTTGTTTCTGGAACTAATGATGCAAGGTAGTTGGTTTATCGGACTTGACTTGATGAGCCGTATCATCTCTTTCCTCTCTCGACGACCAAGTTCATCCCACCCATCTAAGAGAAATACGAACTTGACCTCGTGCCAATCTACTCGGTCGAGAATTTTCCGGATATATTGAGGTGATTTCTTGAGCATTGCTCCTAGAAACCGGTCTATCAAAGATCTACGAGGAATCTCGTCAGGTGGTTCATCTATGTGCCATAGTGTAGCTTTTTCTTCGCCATATACCAGAGATTCACCGTGTTTAGTCTTGTCAAGAAAAACAGATCCAAGTCCTATGAAGAGTGGGATAACCCTGTCACTCCTGTTAGGGCTGCCTGACTTAAATGAATGATTCCACAAGTCCAAAGCTAGTTTGATCATCCAGAATGACTTTCCACTTCCCGCACTACCTGTAAGCAGAACCGGATTAGTATCTGAATCTTCAATGCTTTCTCCATCCACACCATTCATGGAATGCTCCTTCTCGCTTGTTGAAGGAGTCAGCAAGCTGTTGATAGTGAACTCCTCATTCTTGCTTCTAGCAGGTAAGCTGTAGATCGGTTTACAGATTATTGCTAATTTCCTCTTATGCGGGGGGTTTGTGAATGCACTGTGATGTCGCTGAAGCAAGTCGAGTATTGTTCTCTGAATGTGTGGAAGAATGTTCTTCGTATCTTTATCAAATTCCTCCGCTTGGATTAGTACTGGACAGTCTTCTACAATGTCTTGAACTTTGTGAGAAAGCGACGTTGGCTTGCCGGTGGAATCAATCAAGAATAGTTGCCGATATGTTCCTTCTGAAACTGACCCACTCTCCACTTCATCTGCATCAGGAATCTTTTCTAAATCGATTCCGCGCGCTTTCAACAGGAATATGAAGAGAACGAGTGCAAGATCCCTGCTACCATTTTTCTCATTTAGTACGTACCTTGAGCCAATCTTTGTAAACAGATCTGTTCTTTTGCTCAGGATACTTCTTGCATTGCCAGAACCAGGAATGTATTCACTACCACCTTCATCTGTAAACCATTTCTCGGGCATGGCTAGAGTACTTCTAATTTTCTTGAAATTGAACCTTTGAAACAACGAGTCATCTGCAATCTTTGAGAATCCGAAATCCACAAACTCACGTATTGTCTGTAGTTCATTCTCTTTCAGAAGGTAGGAGAGCAAAAGAAGTCGAATGGACCACTTCCCATCACGATTCAAATCCAAAAGCAGATGAGCATCTTCTATTACTCTATCAATATTGAGGTCTCGGAGCAGTTGGAGAATATCTTCTTTGTCGAACTCCTTCCTTTTCTTGCGTTTCACCTTTCACCCTCCATCATTTGCAATCCGATCAAGTCGTTTCTCTACACTACAATACTTCCGTTCCAAGAAAGGTTTCAGGTCAAACCGTAGTTCTGGTCGAAGATAGCACGGATTCACTAAGAAATTTGAGTCTGTTTCAAACCCGTAACCCATGAATCCCTCCTCACACCTAGAGTTCAGTGGGCAGTTCCTGCAGATGTTATATATGCTGTTGGTCTTGTGTTGAAACCAACTTGTTGTGACCTTTATGCCATTCTCAGTTTCAAGTGTGTAGCGATACCGCTGAGAATTCACGAATTCGACCAGTTCAATTCCTCTCCAATCATTAGATAGAGGTTGAATCACCTCATCCCATGAAACGAAGTATCGGTTGTAGTCTGATTCGAAATGAGGTTGCCAGAGAAGAGTATATAATTTGATCTCAAACTGGCGGCTTGATGCATATTCTAGAAGGTTTCGAATGTCATCATTAACTCCACGAAGAAGAACTACATTCAACTTTGTCGGTATTCCAAAATCTGCGCACAAATCTAGAGCTTCACGGACTGGAAAGACGCTTCCGCCAGTTATGGTCTTGAAGATAGATGGATTCAAAGTATGTAGTGATACAGTTAGTCGGTTCAATCCAGCTTCGACAAGATTAGGTAGTATGGGTACCAACCGGAACCCGTTTGTGGTCATACTAATATCTTTCATATTGAAAGACTGAGTTGCAGATATCAGACTTGGTAGATCTGGGTGTAACGTTGGTTCCATTCCTGCAATCTTCAATGAATGCATGTTCCATCGATCCAGTCCTTCCAGAAGGTATAGCCAACTCTCCGAATCCATGTCTCTTCCCAAACCTACCATCCCATCTCGTGAGTGGCACCAAGTCTGCCCCTCTGGGAACCTGCATCTGTGGTTACAGACACTATTGACGAAGATACGCATCTCATGAAGATATCCTTCGATTCTACGATGTTTCGTACCTGCTCCGAATCCGGGCAAGTCCCATTGATTAGTTGTTAAGAGTTTCATGTGTTATGTATAATATTGTCATGCATCTAAATGAAAGAAAACCAATACTGTATGAAAAAATCATGCAAGATTTAGGAGATGGGAGAATAAATTCAATGATCATTAACCACCTTAGTATACGCTCCCTGTCAGAATTTCTGCATGAAAATGAAATCACTACCCTTTGGCCAACATAAGTTAAGTGGCAAACTGTGCATTTTCTTGACCTTTTCAGATATCGAATATTGTCATCTGTTGGTTCAGAATCTATCAAAATAATCCAATTGTCAGCAGGTTTTCGTTTCTCATAATAATTGTATTCAAGGACTTGCCCAATTGCTTCTCTTATTGCATGTTTCGTGGAAACTTTGTAGATGATCTTGATTTCTACCATGTACGTAACACCTTTATTTCGAAAGCTCACATCAATCTGATCCCTCTCAACCTTAATTCCATCACAGCCTTTGTTAGCCAACCATTTTGCAAACTTGCGAGATAAGCGTCTATGACGAGGTAGTATCACTTCTATCATTTTTCGGGTGGCACTCATAATATCACTGTGTTATTTGTATTTCATGATATTCGTTGTTGCTGCAATTGTTATCTTCGAGAGGTCTTAAGGCGTAATAATATCCTACGTGTTTAAATTACCAAGAACTTAAGAATCATTAGGGAATTACAATCAAATCGTATTATAAGGTGAAACCATTGAATACTCTCGAGGACTATCTTGATATCGAAAACCCAAGAGAGGCTAATATGATAACAGAAGTAAGATCATTCTACAGAAAGAACTTTGACTTATGGAAATCAATGGGTTATCATTTCAAGACACCTGATACATATCTCTTTGAGTTCAAAAAACGATATCCTGGGGTTGTCATCGAGCATAGCTTACTAAACCGAGGCTTGAATTTTGTAAACAACAAAAAAAAACCCATTCATCGATGGACTAGCTATTTAGAGGGCTTCTCTGACGATTTTGTCTATGAGATTATAAACCAGTTTGAACTAAGCGAGGGACACGTTATTCTTGACCCTTTTGCTGGTTCGGGAACCGTCAATGTTTGTGCAATGATGAAGAGTATAGATTCTATTGGAATCGAAATTAATCCTACAATATATAGGATTTTAGAAACGAAAACATGCTGGAAGACAGACCCAAAGCTGATTCTAGACGAGTACAACAAGATGGACTTCTCAGGGGAACCGTCAACTAGGGCACCGTCCTTCATGAAAGTGGATCGGCAGTTCAAACCAGAAATATTGAAGCGAATTCTAAAGATAAAAGAACAAATCGAACTGATAGAAGATACGTCAATTAAATCGTATTTTGATCTAGCTTTTATAACAATCCTTCTGCCCTCAAGCAATTTGAGAAGATCACCATCGATAGGGTACGATAAGAAACAGACTAAGAATATCTATCCTGAACTACCCGTAGAGATCTTCAAAAAGAAAATCGAGATGATAGTAAGAGATCTACGTATTGTTAGGAAAAGCGTCAAGAAACCTGGGTCTTCTAATAATTTCTGTGAGGATTCCAAGGTGTTCTCACTTCCAGAGGATATCAAAGTTGATGCAGTGATTACCTCGCCACCGTATTTAAACTCGTTCGATTATGTCGGAAACTACAAGCTAGAGATCGGATGGATGGGTGACGCTAAATCAACCAAGGACATGCAAGAGCTTAGGGATCGGATGGTTCTCTGTGACAATGTATCACGAAAGATGATAAAGGAATATGCTCAGAACCCCCCGCTCTTGTCTATTGATTGGCTTGACTATGTGACAGCTGCTGTTGAACCAAGAATGAGAGAACGTCTAGGTATTAGAAGAAGAGACTATCCTATCCTTCTAAGGAAGTACTTTGAAGATATCTATTACGTTCTGCGAAGGATGTATGATTCCATGAAAAGTGGTGCAAAGGTGGCATGGGTTGTAGGAGATTCACTCATCCTAGATGTCTACATTCCTACTGATCTTCTTACGATGATGATTGCTGATGTTATTGGATACAGGTTGAAAAGATTAGAGATAGACCGCGTGAGAAGGTCTGGCGTAAGAAGATCCTTCATATTACGAGAAAGTATTCTATTCTTCGAAAAGTGACGAGGATGATAAAGACATGCCTGATTGGAAAAAAGTGAAGACGGATAATGATGGCTTTCCCATTACTAGAAACGGGAAGATGACTACGGATGAGAAGCTAGGCTACATACTAGAAGAAATCCGCGCACTTCATTTGAGGGTCAAGTCTCTAGAGGAAACTATTAGTAGAGTTTATTATAAAATAGAGGAGTAGTTTTCTGAAACATATCATCTTTCATAAGAGGCGCGAAACACTGTCACAGAATCTTCTAATCTCTTGATAAAAATCTACCGAGTTATTATGTGAAAGATTTAGAAATACAGCAGTAAGATGAAGGATCTTCGCCCCACTCACAATACTCATAATATAATTCTCTCGAAAGGAGTTCAAGGGGTAAACTAGAATGACTCTCTCAGCTTTCAGAATCAGAGAGTAGAAACTAACCTCATACACATCAGCAGGTGAGAAGTAATTACTTCTCGCCACTGGAACCTTATTCTTCACATCAATTACAGTTAAACAGGTTTGAGTTACTGGATTGAAGGCATGAGTGATGTCTGGTTGAATCTTCTTAATATGGTCATGCCCCAAATCATCTTGCCAATCTGCATAAATAATTTCTGGTGTAGGTGTTAGTTTTATGTTTGTGAAATTCATTAGAACTTTTGTGACAAAATCTTGAAAAAGGGAATCATAGTTCACAAGAAATGCTTGTATCACACTACCTCCTACACCAACAGTGCTACCTAGGTCGAGGAGAATCACTTTCGCGAGAGTCAGAACCAATTCGTAATGCTTGTCTATGGACGAACTGCGTGCGTGGGCTATTATCGAATCTAATCGTGAATCATTGTCAGAGCCAGAAAGATTTGATATGATTTTGAAACGATTCAACAGTCGATTCAGCAAGAAGCTGTCCGAGCCAAAGCCAGATCGCTTCACCTTTCGGATGGCAGATGCAAGCATCTGATTTATGGGATTATCGAGGGTTAAGTCATCATATACACAGAGAAGCGAAAAGGGTTGACCAATGCTCTGGATAAGATGTTCTGGGAGCTTTAGGTTCCCACGTAGATACGGTAGAGATTCTATGTATTGGATATACCTCGCACGTAGTGAGCTAATACGGTTTAGCTCATTGAGGAATAGTGAGATTACATAGCTGGCAAGATTATCGGGTTTTGTGTCTAAGTGGGATAATGGCATGTCAAGGTTTCCAAAGTTCACAAAAAGCCACATACGAAGTATAACATCGAAGTCAAATACAGAATGGCGTGGAGCAATAATCACACTTCGAGTAGATAATCTCACTGTACCAACTAGACCGCTAGGAACGAACAGATAGCGGTCATCAACCTTTTGAATAGTGATATCGATATCAAGTTTCTCTGTGACACTCAATAACTCGGTCACTTCAGTTTCGGTAAGCTCGATTATCTGATTATCATAATAAATTTCTGGAAACGACAATACCACCACCAACTGGATTTGGTAATCATGATTCCAAATACTCTATAACGGCATCCAGAAAGTCATCTTCACTCTTAGTATAAGGAAGACGTTCTCCAAGAATATCAGTCAATACTGATAGATTGCCGTACGAGTATTCCTCCACTAATGGTAAGATGAAATATAAGAACGAATCATAGAACAAACTCAAGTCACTCATCTGAAGCATGTAATAGGAATGGCCTATTTGAAATTCTCTTCCCAATGCAGCGTGGCAGGCAATCCTCTCATTGATTTTAACGAATAGATCGATTAGATCGAAGCTCTTGCCGTCAGACTCGATTCTTGTGTTTCTCTTATAGTGTTCACGAATCACTTCAGCATCTGGATCGAGTCTTACAAAAGCAAATCTTCTCCTAAGAGCAAAATCCACGAAAGCAATACTCCTATCTGTCGAATTCATTGTGCCAATGATATGTAGATTATCTGGGAGAATTAGCTTTTTTTCTTTAGGATGTGAGCCAATGTTGACCTCATAGCCACGATCAAGAGCCATTATGGCCTCCCCAAGGATCTTTGAGAGGTTGCCCCGATTTATCTCATCGATGATCAACAAGGCTGGATCCTTCTCAGCCAGTTCTATAAACCGCAGAAGAATACCTTCTCGATAGGCAATGCTGACATCTTTTCCCTCTGGATCAGACTCACTTACTGGAAAATATCCTCCTATGAACTGCTCAAAACCATAACTTGGATGAAACTGCACAATTTCCGTCTTCTTCCAATCTTTGCATTTGGCAATTTGCTTAGCGATCCAAGTCTTGCCTACACCTGGAGGTCCGTAGAGTACTAGTTGCTTTTTCTCTCTCAATATCTCTATGATTTTTTCAAGTTTAGGATTTGAACTCATAAAGTAATGCCTCCTATCCATAGACATCGCATCGATGTCTATGAGTTTATTGCTAATGAGTGATCCAGGAGGGTCAAAGTTGAAGCAGTTGGCTCTCACATTCGACATGTTTAGTAGATTAGATGAGAATCGAATCAGATCTCCGGTTATTTCGAAGAGTGCTTTCATTTCTTCGTTAGTGATATTAAATGTACCAAGAAACAGCTCTATTGCAGACTGAGTTAACTCATTTTTAGAAAGACCTTTATCAAATGAGACTTCTCTAAAGCACCAACCGGCTAATTTCGTTATGTCTATTCGATTATTATAAGATATCCCACACGCTTTCTTAATTTCGTCGATGTAATTAACCCGAAACCTAATTGGAGACTTTTCAGATGTCGCTAAAATCCGATCCCATATAGTACCTCCACCAACATAGTTATTGCATAAACCGTGACTGCCAAGTTTTACATATCTATCTAGTGATTCAGATCTCCAATATTTTTTCGCTCCGGTCGTCTTGATAAAGCTGCGGCTGAATGGATTGATAAGGTATTTATTCTCAGGATGGGGTTCTGTGCTTAAATATGGACAATTAAGCAGGAAAACGGCTTCACGTGCTGCATCCTCATTATAGTCCACACTTCTATTCTTGTTTACTCCGATCTTTTTCAAGGTAAGGAAGGTAGGTATCAGAACATCTGTCTTCCCCTTAAGATCTACAAAGAAATTGGATCTGGATGGCTGGGTAAATATTGAGCAAATGTAGTCCTCACTTACAAAGCACATAATTCGTTTAGTTAATCTTTTCGATAATATAAGAGTATCCTTCATCTGGGCCCCGTGTGAAAAAACATGAGTGCGTTCCCATACTATGCTCTTTCAAGACTAGACTGATTGGAGTAGACTCTGCCATCTGGACGACGGTGTGAGAAATGACCTGAAACGAACAGATGAAGTTATCCATTTGTGTTGCGGACACGTATTGAAAATTGTAATGTTAGTCCGGCAACAGTCCTAGATAAAACTAGGAGGTCACGTAGCATGACTGGAATGAAACTATTAAACTATGCCCGACAGGTCAAGGACATGTCATCGCACAAAACCGACCTGAAGGACTGTGTCTGGTTGGTCGTCCTGCTCAGAGCTGGATTTGTGAGATCTTCCTACGTCCCTACGGGAACCATTAAGGATCTGAGAGATACCACACGGATGCGGAGTCGGTTGATGGAGAGGTGCTGCTTCACAACATCCACCGTCTGGACTTCTTGGAGTGTTGCGAGAAGTGATCTATTGGACAGAAACTAAAACTCGCAAAAATATTTATCCAAATCGGCTCGGTGATACAGTTGGTTTGCTATGAAAAGGTATGTAACGATTCATGGGGTGCGGGCTAATCGCCATGGATATGACACGGGAAAAAAGGTTGCAAACAGCTGCGCTACACGTTACCCAAACGTGGACATCCCTTAGATGAACACTTGAAGTAATTTATAGGGCTTTATAGACTCGAGCACTCCCACAGGAGTATGAGGTCGGCATGACACGCAAACGGCCTCGCAGAGTCCACCCAGTGCCGTTCTCTGGGAGTACAACACTCTGGTGTCAAGTCTGTACAACTTACAATAAACGGTTGAGAGAAGTTGAATTAGTAGGGTTCGACGAAAACGGACTACTGATTCTTGAATCCATCCTTTCTACTGACACTTGGAAACGGGTGATTCCCAAGTTTCATACCGACTACACAAGAACCGAATTTCCCTTCTCGTCCAAACGGTCTATCAAGGTCATCGTGCAACTCTTACCGAGAGTCGTGGAATTCGAACCTGTATGGAAAGTACACCATCTCGTCCAATGCACCTTTTCTGCCCTCGGACTTCACTGGGCGGGGTTGCTGGATATCGATATCGAGAGGTTTGAAAGAACTATGCAAGGATAGGAGGAACCGGACTTCGAGGAGATCGTCCGCAAGGAACTCATCGAGTGCTTTATAGAGCAGATCGGAAGGGGAGGTATCACCATCGATGTTCTTCTGGAATCCGTATCTGATGTTGACGAACTTGCCGGAGTGGCAGAGCAGATCATCACTCTACGGCAGAAGGAGATGGAGGCAGTCACCATCCATAGGAGGCAAAAGAAACTGGATCTTAGCCATCTCGTCCTGACGACTTATGGGTTCGAGATTGTACGGAGTCTTGGCTTGGAACGCTACTGAGCGATGGTCGAGCTTGCAGGTCTGAAGAATGCCCTTATAGATATCGGGTTCAGTATCAAAGTGCGGAACATGTCTAAAACCGATGCTGTAGAACTCCCCACGTATATCAGTGCAGGTATGGCAGAGTATATCTTTCGGCTCGTGGATTTCAATTCCAGAGGACATGAACTCCCAAGAGGATGTTCACGTTTTTTTGCCAGCGGGTGTGACGATAAAACTGGACAGCACTACGAAATTACATACGCTGCAACGCCATTGTTGGAACTGTGTTGAGTTGCCTGACCGCTGTCATGCCTCTGAGGTGATGACCTTCACTCCCATTCGTTCAGCCTTGACCTTGTCCTTCGGCGAGATGTCCAGCGTCACGGCTATCAGCTTGGATGCTTTCACCTTCTCCTGTTCCTCTGCCAACCTCACCACCTTGAGGAACCGCCAGATGTCGTGCATGTCCATGTGTGCCTTGACCTCCACGAACACACACTGGGAGTCGCTTCCCATCATGTCGATGTCGGTCACCTCACCCGGGGGCACTACCACCCCTTCGTCATCGAGGACATCCAGTCGCCGGATCTTCTCGGGATCCACCCCCTCAGTCAACAGTGCCTCCCTGAAGACCTCTCGGAAAATGTCCTCCAGGCGAAGCCCGTACCTGGTGGACATGGTGGCCACATCACGACGCACGGTGTCGAAGCCCTTTTGCAACCCCTGAATCATAGCTTCGAAGCGCTTGTCCATTGTTTCAAAACGCTTGTCCACGGCTTCGAAGCGTTTGTCAATCTGTTTCTGCATAGCCTCGAAACGTTTGTCCATAGCTTCGAAACGGTCATCAAGCTGCTTCTGCATAGCCTCGAAGCGCTTGTCAATCTGTTTCTGCATGGCCTCGAAACGTTTGTCCATAGCTTCGAAACGGTCATCAAGCTGCTTCTGCATAGCCTCGAAACGCTCGTCAGAGTGTTTCTGCATGGCCTCGAAGCGCTTGTCCATAGCCTCGAAACGTTTCGCTTGATCCTCTCGTAGAACACGGATCTCCTTCAGAACCTCGGCCAGCTCATCACGTTTCACATATTCGCCGGGTTCGATCACCTGCAAGAGCCTAGTACGGAGTAGGGGGTTCCTCTCCAATGCGGCAATGACCTTCTCTGCGGTCTTGTCATCAGGCTTCTCAACGGTCATGTTCGCTCTTATCCTTCTTACACGTTCGACGCTTATAAGCATGTCATCAAGGAGAGGATTATAGTTCGTAGATTGCGTATCTCTTTGGACTACGAAACCTCTTTTCTCGACTGCGAGATTGACATGTAACAGCAAGTGCATGTGGTGAGCCGCAAAATGCAATGAATGATTCCATTCATACAATAAACCAACGACAAGCATGGTCTTTTCGTCCTGCCAACTACTCGAAAGTTAATATCCTTGACAGTAAACAATATACGTGGGTAGTCTTGCCTCACGGACAGGGGCAAGATATGAAGCTCGACATCAGTCCAAGGGCATCAAACCTGCAATATGCAATACGCGACATTGTGGTAGCAGCAAAAAGTTATGAGAAACGCACAGGCGATAAGCCCCTCTATCTGAATATTGGTGACCCAATCAAGTATGACTGGAAGACGCCTGACTTCATGGTAGATGCGGTATGCGAGGCCGCCAGACTTGGCTGGAACGGGTACTCGCCCTCTGCTGGCGAGCCCGAGCTCCGGCTGGCTGCTGCAGAAAAAGAAAAACGTGTGAACGGCATAGATATCGACCCTGAGCGTATCCTCGTGACAGCCGGGGTTTCTGAGGCTATCCAGTTCCTCACCGGGGCTCTAGTGCATCCCGGATCCGAGTTCCTCATCCCAGGCCCGTCCTATCCACCCTACATCAGTTACGTAAAGTTCTTCGGTGGCATACCTGTCACCTACCGCACCATCGAGGAGGAAGACTGGAACCCAGACCCTGAGGACCTGCGAAAGAAGATTACCGACAAGACTGTGGCGATCCTTGTCATCAACCCGAACAACCCGACCGGTTCCGTGTACAACGAGAAGACCCTGCGCGAGATAGTGAACATCGCTGGTGAACACGGGCTTCCGCTCATCTCTGACGAGATCTATGACCAGCTGACCTATGACGAGCCCCAGACCCCAATGGTCAGTATCGCAGGAGATGTGCCAGTCATCGGCTTTAACGGAGTCAGCAAGGTGTATCTAGCACCTGGATGGAGAGTCGGGTATGCGTACTTCCACGACACGGACAGGGAACTCGACCCCCTGTACGATGCCATGATCCGGCAGGCAAGAGTGAGGATATGTCTGAACGCGACAGCACAGGTCGCATCTATCGCCGCGTTGAGAAGCGATGGAGAACACCTCAAAGAAACCATGGTCGGGCTCAGGGAACGACGAGATCTCATCCACAAGCGATTGAACGAGATAGATTCCATCTCGACAAGGCTCCCCGAGGCAGCATTCTACATCATGCCTAAAATCGACCTGCGAGGGAGATGGAAGGACGACACAGAGTTCGTAAAGTCAGTCCTCGATGAAACCGGAGTCGTGTTCGTACCTGGCTCTGGGTTCGACCCCGAGTTTGGCGCATCTCATTTCAGGAGCGTATTCCTACCGCCCCCTGACATGATCGAGGAAGCCATGAACCGACTTGAGGGATTCATGGACAAGCAATAGGCGAGCCAAGTCGGAGTGTAAGGCGAACTGTTTCATACAGCTCCGATATGCATCATGTCCCGCCCAATTTTGAATCAATCGCTGAGGACAAATCCCGTTTCATCTCTTCAAGGATAGCCATGACTTTGGCGATGGCAGGATGTTCTGCTGGTCGCGATTCGGAGGCGAGTGCGTTCATACTGCCTATGGAATCTACATCTGAGGCTATTGAGGAGAGGGTCGACTTCACTTTCTCTAAAGCAGTCCTTGCTTTGGTCCGTGCCTCTGCTATTTCCTGAGAGTCGGAAGCACTCGCCATTGGGATCGAGTCATATGCTGAACTCACTTCGGCGACAAGCGAGGAAATCTTACTTTTCACACCGGCGACTTCATCCTGTGCCTTTTTCTTCTCAGCCGCCTTCGAGTCCCACGCTGCTAGGAGGGTGTCATTCTCTGCCCGTACACGCTGTTGATACTCGTCGAACTTCCTCAAGATATCGGAGCGCAATGTAGAGAGCTGTTCCTTGGCATATTCTTTCTTTTGTTCAAGACGCGTCTTCTCGATCTTTGCTTGCATCTCCTCATCCCCAAGGATCTTGTCAACTGCATCTACGAGCGAATTGACAATGGCAATCCTCGCCTTTGCAGCAGAGAGCTCCTTCTGGGCAATCTCTGTCCTAGCCAGTTTCAAGGCCGACTCCAATGAAGACACGATATGCATAATCGGCTCCGACTCGAACTTTGAAGAATCGATGGAAGGGTACAAGATGCTCACCCGACCCTCGGATACGTCCACGTCCTGAAGTAGCTTCTCGGTTTCCTTGAAGTCCTTGAGGACGAATGTGCCAGGTCCTGCTTGAAGGGAGTACTCGGTCCGCAGGTCATCGAAATAGGAACCACGAAGCACGACTGAGAATTCCTTTACGCCCATATGATCCTGAGCGGATTTGGCAACCAATACGAAGAAGCGGGTTTCTCCAGCAGGGATCTGACCCACTGTCTGCTTTATCTCACCAGACAGGATCTTGATACCTTCATCGATATGCCATTCGATCTTGACATCGTTAGCGGGGCCATCACCATTGTTCTCAACGATGGCACGGATCTCAAATTCCTCTTTGAAAGTCATGTCAACAGGGAGGTCGAGTTGCGAGGATATCTTGGGCACCTTGAGCTTGCCACGCAATATCTCACGAACCATCTCGATACCTTTGTCTACGTAAGGAACGAATTCCTGTGCCTTGGCGCTTGCTAGAGACGCCTTCAATTCGGTAACTGCTGCGGTTTCGGCGTCGGCGAAAGCATTGAGATCCATGGAGTTGATTGCACTCTCAATCATCTGAGGTATCTGACTTAGCCTGACAACTCCTGGGAATCGCAGTTTAGACGCATTATCAGACGCGAACCTCCGAGCCCTAGTAAAGGCTTCATCCTCTTTGCCGATCATAAGAAGGATCATGCTACCGGCAACTGCCAGTGCGGTGCCCTTCTTGGTTTCTGCGTCCTCGTTCCACATAAGATGCTCAGTGGAAGCACCAAAAAGGTCGTTGGCGCCCTGTTCATATGCCTTGAGTGCATTCGCAGCATCAGCCAGCTCTGAATACACATCACCAGCCATGCACATATTCAGGGATGCTGCCTTGTAGCTCTTTGCTGCGCGGTACTCTTCAGCGGCTTTTGTGAAGTTCTCAGCAGCCTGTCGTTGCAGATTCTCGACATTGCCATAGTCCCCTTTCTGCTCGCTGACTCGTGCAGCATCAAGGAATTTCTTTCCGGCCTCAGTGAAGGAACGCTTCATGGCTTCCTTCGTTGCCTCCTCAACCATCCGTCTGATATCATCCTGCGACATACGATATATCTCCTTTCAGAGGTATTGATTGCCTATTACCAACTAACGTTATCACTTTTCTGGCATTTGAGTTTTGGGGGATTGTGATTGCCGCTTTGGTTAGTAGACCTCTCGGGGGGAATGCTTCAACCTGTCCGGCAGATTTCCACCGTGTCCCTCGATCACAAGCTCAAATCCTCGTCCTATAGTGGCACCTTGGCTGCTCAGGTATCCTGCTTTGGCAATCCCACGAGCAGCCCGTTCCGCTGACCGTCGTTGGATCATTGATACGCCCTCAGGAACAGTCAGAATGAGCTTCTTCTGTGATTCATCTACTTTCAGATTGATGTCAGTGCTTGGTTGTCCCGAGCACTCACGAAATTGACTGTCGCGGTATTCTAGAAACGTCATTGATTTCAGTCCCTTCTCTTAATCCATTTCTGTGAACTGAATATAACTCTTACATATATGGGTTTGGCGGATGAAGTATGGCGCAAATCAGGGAAAAAAGAGAAGCGGTGAGCCATTCGGCTCTTGAAAAGGAATGGCTCACATCAAATTAGATACAGAGTTGAAGGAATCAGTCCGGCGGCGGTGGAGGAGGAGGTGTGTCATCAACCTTCGTGGAAACTGGGGTCAGCACGGAATCCCGCTTCTTCTTGGTGAAGAAGAACCCGCAGATGACAAACACGACACCCACCACTGCAAGGACTGCACCTATGATGGAGTCATAACCCGCCACCACAACGAAATCCATTGTTTGAAGAAGCACAAAGACCGCTCCAACAATGATCAGGAGCACACCCAAGCATATGGGTCCTGAACGCACATATTCGCGCCATGTGAGATAAGACATATTTAGATCTCCCTGACTGTCACGGATTTTATTCCGTTCAGTACATCAAACCACCATGTGTGGGGAGTGATTTAAGATTATTGCGCGAGCATCCAGAGTGTGGTTTACTCGATGGACATGGTCACTATGCAGCCCGTAGAGGACGTGTTGACCCCGATTTTCAGGTCGGTCACCTGAGCCACCTTACGTGCGATCATCTCATGGAACGCACAGGGATAGCCGGCGGGCATCCTACTTCCGTCAGGGTCAAATTCCCTTGTCATCTTCAGTAGCACACAGCCTTGGGTTTCTACTGACACATTCAGCGTCCCAGTCTTGGGAAGCTGACTCTCACCAGAACAGCTGTAGATAAGTTCACCGAACCTGATGGGAAGAATGATTGGGTCTTCAGGATCAATCCAAGAATGAACAAGTCGGTCTGCGAACTGCTCGAACATCGCTTTAAGATGTCCTTCTGAGAGACCTGCTGCATAGATTGCAAACTCACATACTGCTGCGCCGTGAGTTTCAGCAATGACCTTCCACGCATTCTTTCCCTCTTGTGGGGTGATTGTGGGAAGGTGTCCAACAGGCATATGCGGGAGTTCATGAACCTCAGCAGTAGCTACACTACCACCTTCTGAAGAGCTGGAATCACCAACTGCGATATAGGACTCGCCATCGTCATAATAAAAGTCTGGAACCTCATAATTAGGACAAACACCGGAAGACTGGTATTTCCTAGCATACTGCATCAGGCGACCTGCGCACATTGCCACGGCGTGCCTGCTGAGTCCCTCGACCCGGATGTGTCCGTAGATGATACCAACAAAGTTGTCCAGACTGAGTTCGGGCATTGTCTTCTCAATAAGGATCTTCTTTCCCCGGATAACTCGGCAGGCCCACATCTCGTCCATCACACCTGCTTGCGCCGAGAAGCTTGTGTTGGTTATCAGGACGGGGGGTGAGATAGGATAGAACGCAGACATCTTTGACACACTACTTTGTCTTAGTTTTCAGGATTCCTCAAAAGCATATCGGAGCCATAGTTTCTTACACTCAAGTGCCCAGTCGTACCTTCAATGTGATGATGGAATAGCCATCGACAGGTACGGATACCATGTTCGAGTTCACAGCGATCTCACCAATCTCATTACCGACTAGGTCAGTCAACACCGCACGCTCAATACTCCTGTTGAACTTCAGTATGCTCGTGCCACTCGAACCTAGAACCTCATACATCCTTATGATGACCTCGGATTCGTGTTCTGTTGGTCGATACGATGACAGTTCAAGAGGCACACCTTCAACAGAAACTAGTCCGCTAAACATGGGGGTTGCATCAGGGTGCCCATCAAGCACGGAAGCAATAAGGGGGAGTCGTGTTTCTGTGGCCTGACGGTGGATGCCGGTCTTCTTCCAGTCCTCATTATGGGGGAACAGAGAGATGCGAAAGGTGTGGCTCGAATGGTCCCTTGCACTCATTGATTGGACTGCATCGTCGTCCTTGCCGTGAGAGAGCACAGAAGGACTCCTGAGCATGGTTATCGATAACTTGCCATCGCGATACTGGAACTCATGTAACCCGAAGACAGCGACTCCCAGTCCTGCATCGGGACCTTGCACATCCACCCAATCCAACGCTGAGAAAGCACCGTGACCATGATCATCAGACTCAGCATCAAACGGAGCTATATGCCGTTCATTAGCGTAGAACTGAGCGCCTGTGACTATCGAGTCTGTGAAGATGGGAGTAGGAATCACGTACCTGCATCTCTTGTGTTCTTCTCTGAAATTGACCTCGACCTCGATGTCGATTCGCGGTAGAGACCTATAGACTGTCACCCTCTGGATGATAGTCGATTCTGAGAGGGATTGGATCACTTCTGTCACTATGCGAACCGGTCCGGACTCGATGAATTTGAGTTTTCCAGGAATCCTGAGCGAGTCAATGACTGAAGATTCGCCGCTAAGAAGAGATGGTGCAAATCGATAGAGATCTCCCATGTCCGGCTCGATAATAGGGTGGACACCAGACCCCTGGATGAACTCCTTCTGAGAGGTCTTGTCGAATATACGGGTAAGTGCACCAGAGAACTCGTCAAACTCTATCGTGAAATATGGCGATTCGATCCAGTTGCGCCCATGACGGAGTTCCTCATCAGGTTCAGGGGGTTGCTCTACATTTCTGAGATTATAGGTTCGATAGCCCAGGCAGGGCAGCGATTCGGCAGTGAAGATGATATCGACCCGGTTCTCGTCGTCCGCTGCATCTTCAATCTGGAAATAAATGCTGTTCCCTTCCTCGTCAAGCAGGTCGAATACTCCGCCATCGAGCATTGACCGGTTCAACCGCAGCCGTGTTATATCGCTTCGAGTCCATGGCACAGGGTTGAAGACGATGAACGACAGGCCATCTAGCGGAGCAGGGATGGTCTTACAGATACCAGTTATCGCGGTCTCGAGAAGTTCCTCAGCCTTCTCAATTGCCTGATTGTACCGCCGTATGGCGAGCTTGTAGGGGTCGTCCGTGATGATCCCGCGGATGATGTTATGATCCTGATTGAACAGGAGCATCTTCCAGAGGTTCGTCATCTGCCGGATATAGGAATTATTACCACCCAACGAGAAATAGAGTTCTACAAGGTAAAGGAGGGTCTCTAGGCGTCGATTGAGTATTTTCAATTTCGAGCGACTACTGAGTCCTCCTGACCGAATCGGCCCGAAACGGCCGCTCCCGAGCTCTCCTGAGATAGATGGCAGATTGGATTGAACCGACTTCAGCTTCTCCGAGAACTCCCTTGGTGTGCCCAAGGTCGCCTTGCTATCTTGAAAGACTTCATTCCACTGGCGAACGATATCCATGATGTGCATCGGAGGGGGCACTAATTCACCGCCAATCGGGACAAACAGGTTGTTCGAGGAGCTGGAAACCCTTACGTTCCCTATGATCTCAAGCAGATTGGAGAATGCCTCACGTCTGTTCTCAGAGAGCCACGCAGCACAATCAAAGCCATTCCTCAACCAGACCGCATTCACGCGACTCCCATCCGGGCCCAGCCACACGAATTCTGTAGGAGCATCGAACGGCATCCCGTATGTGAAATAGTATGTGTCAATCCCACATTGACGGAGGATCTGAGGCATCTGGGCACAATGTCCTGATGTGTCGATTGCCCAACCAGTCCTCGCGCTGACTCCCAGCTCCTTCCGTAGGAACTCAGTGCCATATTCGAACTGGCGCACAATAGACTCGCCATCCGGAAGCACAAAATCGGGCATGACGTAGGTCCCGCCAACAATCTCAATCCTGCCCTCCAAGACGTATTGATGAAGGGTGTCCCAGTAGTTGGGGAATAACCTCCTGAATCCCTCAAGAAGAGTCACTTGTCCCAGTCCAAAAGTATGTCCGGGGTTGATCTCGAGAAAGTCCAGAACACTCTTCACATTCCATGCGACGATGCTGATGTTTTGCTCATATGTATTCGTACGTGCATTATCGAAATGCAGGAAAGGGCATAATGTTACTGTCCATCGTTCACCCATATGATGACACGACCTTGATGATATCTCGTGTACAGGTTTGGAAGGACCCGTCTATAAAGGAATAGCCTATGTCCTCTAACGGGTCCTCATCAGCAGAGTCTTACATGTACTGTGGTAGTATGTCATCCTTGCGCTGTGGCTGCCGCTTCAAAACGCTCTCCGCAATCTTCTGGAAACGCTTCAGATCCTCTTCAGATATCGTGGGTCGCACTTCTTTCATCGCTTCCCTGAAGTGCTTCATTGAAACGGGTTTTGCTTTCCAGTCGTCCCGTACTGCTGCCATTGCGGCTTCCCGTGTGAGACCCTCGATATCTGCACCAGAATAGCCTTCGGTCATCTCCGCTAGCCTGTCTATATCCACATCATCTGCAAGTGGCATATCCTTTGTGTGTACACCGAATATCTCCTTTCGTGCCTCCTTGTCAGGCGGTGGTACATAGATAACAGCATCAAAGCGTCCTGGGCGAAGGGCTGCTGGATCCATGATGTCAGCCCTGTTGGTGGCACCTATCACAAGGACATTCTGTAGGCTCTGCATACCGTCCAGCTCGGCAAGGAACTGATTGACTATCCGCTTGCTCACACCTGTGTCATCCTGTACACTACGGGAACTCAGTATCGCATCAATCTCGTCAAAAAACAGGACACAGGGCGCCGTCTGCCGTGCTTTCTTGAATATGTCCCTCACTGCCTTCTCAGACTCGCCAACATATTTGTTGAAGATTTCGGGACCTCGAACCGAGATGAAATTTGCCTCGCTCTCAGTGGCTACTGCCTTTGCGAGTAGCGTCTTTCCAGTACCAGGAGGTCCGAACAATAACACACCCCGTGGTGCTCGGATGCCCATCTCTGAGAAGACCTCTGGATGTTTCAGTGGTGCCTCAACGGCCTCCCTGAGTCGTTCCTTGACTTTCATGAGCCCGCCTACATCGTCCCATTTGATGTTTGGTTTCTCAACAAGAACCTCTCTCAACGCTGATGGCGAAACCTCAGCCATCGCGGTTTCGAAGTCAAACTGTGTGACGAAAAGGTTGTTCAGGACATCCTGAGGAATATCACCGCTCTCAGGATCCACATAGGGAAGGGCTCGACGAAGCGTCTGCATGGCCGCCTCTCTCGCAAGAGCGGCAAGGTCAGCACCGACAAATCCGTGCGTGATGGATGCAAGCTTCTCAAGATCAACATCTTTGTCGAGGGGCATCGCTCGGGTGTGTATCTGCAAGATTTCCAGTCGCCCTTTCTTGTCTGGCACCCCGATCTCAATCTCCCTATCGAAACGCCCGGGTCGTCTAAGGGCCTCGTCAATGTCATCGACACGGTTGGTCGCCCCAATCACAATGACCTGGCCTCTCCCTGCGAGACCGTCCATCAGTGCCAGCAGTTGTGCTACTACACGACGTTCGACTTCTCCTGTCACCTCGGCGCGCTTGGGAGCGATACTATCAATCTCGTCGATGAAGATGATGCTAGGGGCATTCTTCTCAGCCTCTTCGAATGCCTCACGCAGTTTTGCCTCTGACTCCCCATAGAACTTGGACATGATCTCTGGACCGTTTATGACTTTGAAGTTAGCCCCTGCCTCGTTTGCCACAGCCTTGGCAATCAGTGTCTTCCCAGTCCCTGGAGGACCATGCAGGAGAACCCCTTTAGGTGGCGAAATACCGAGCCGCTTGAACAGTTCAGGTGACTTCATGGGAAGTTCAATCATCTCACGGATTCGCTGGAGTTCCTTCCCCAGCCCGCCAATATCCTCATAGGAAACCTGTGGTACGGAGAGGTCCTCGGGCTTTACAGGCTCACTCCGCAATTCTACACGTGTGTTGGGTGTGACTCGAACATGCTTCCCAGGACTTGTCGCTGTGATAGTGAATTGCAGTCCCTGTCCAATGGATGAGATCAGGATGATATCACCCCGCGTCAGCGGTTTGTTGATGATCTGTTGCTTCACAAACTCGGCAAACCCAGCCTGAAAACGCAGGGGCTGATTCGGTGCAAGGGGGACGCGTTGTGCCTCAGCCAAGTCGATCCTCTGCACCTCAACTACCTCACCCAGTCGTACACCTGCATTGGCCCTTATGAGACCGTCCATGCGTACCATGTCAAGCACTTCATCTTCCTGCAAAGCAGGCCATGCTATCGCAACTGTTTCCTTCGGCCCTTTCAGAAGGACATAATCTCCCGACCGGATTCTCAATTGGTTCCTGACATCTGAGTTAAGACGCACAATGCCTCTGCCCTGATCCTTTGGCATTGCTGCGGCTACCTTTAACCGGATTGTTTCTTCAGACAATACTACTCACCCCTTATCAGTATGTGACTCCAAGAATACCTTCTTTCTGTTTGCCTTTGCTCTTCGCTAGTCGTATTTCTATGATTGCATTCGTTACGGAGAGTTCCGACTTGTCTATATCCACTGTTGTTGGCAACTCTATCCGGATTGGCCTGGTCACGCTCGGGTTGAGCCAAAGTTCCAGAATCCCTTCCATGATACGTGCCTCTGGATTCTCTATATGCTCCCTTGTGTCAACGACAACGATGATGTCATCCTCGTATTCAATGACATCAACGAATACATTCCTACTTTCGGCTCTTTCTGCTCCTCGGGTAACATTGTCATTTTGCATTGTTCCACTGATGTGGATGTGCGGGTTCTGTCGGAACGCACCTCCGAAGAACTGCTCGAATATATTTCGCACTATCTCATCGAAATTGTCATCTATCATAATCATTCACCTGTTGGGGAGCCTTGGGCGACAGGGTCGCCCGTGGAGTCACTGAGTTGGCTCCCGTTCCTGTGCGATACCAACCCATCACAACTAGTGACCAGTTGGACACTAGATACTAGTGACCATTTGGTATATAAGGTTTGTGAAGAGGAAAACTTTAGTCAACGTTGACAGAAACGCCTTCTTTTCGCAGGATGTCCCGGGCAATGACGACGCCTGATACTGAAGCCTGCATGAGACCTCGCGTGACCCCAGCTCCGTCGCCTGCTGCATAGAGATTCCCAATGCTGGTTTCCAAAGTGTCATTTGTCTTAAGACGTGAGGAGTAGAACTTGACTTCAACACCGTACAGGAGTGTTCCATCATCTGCGACACCAGGGCACAGCTTGTCAAGTGCCTCGATCATCTCTAGGATTGATGACAGATGGCGATATGGAAGAGCGAAGCTGAGGTCTCCGGGGGCAGCACTTGGCAATGTGGGCTTCACAGGGCTCCTTGCAATCCTGTCTGCTGTACTACGTTTTCCTCGTCGGAGATCTGCAAGCCTCTGTACTAGCACGCCATGACCAAGCATGTTTGCCAAGTGGGCAATGGACTGACCGTAGGATATGGGAGCGTTGAATGGTGCCGTGAACTTGGTGGAAACAAGGAGGGCGAAATTAGTGTTAGGTGTCTTCTTTTGGGCGAAAGATTGACCGTTCACAGTAAGAATCTCGTCATAGTATTCGCTGGTCACGACCCCACCGGGGTTGAAGCAGAAGACCCGTACCTTGTCGTCAAATTGTTTTGAATAATAGACTAGTTTTGGCTCGTACAGCTTCTGGGCAATGTCCGCCATAACAGGTTCGGGGATCTCGACCCTGACCCCGATATCGACATAGTTGTTCTCTGTGGGGATAGAGAGGCGTCCAGCTTGATGTGCCAGCCACTTGTTGCCCACGCGGCCTGGAGCCGCCACGACATACTTGGCAGTGATGAATGAGCCTCTGCTGGCCTCTACCCCGATGACACTGTTGCCTTCAATACGGATGTCCTTGGCTTCAGTCTTGAAACGGACTTCTGCATGTTTTTGGATCTCATCGAACATACCTCCCATGACTTCTATGCAGCCTTCGCGCCCCATATGACGTACCTTTTGTGGGATTAGCTCGAGTCCGATCAGCGCTGCTTTCCGGGAGTATTCTTCGATAGCATCGCCGTTGTCACCAAAGATCTTGGGGGGCGCTCCATACTGTTGATAGATTGTATCGACGTAGTAGATGAGCTGTAGGAGCTTCTGCTCTCCAAGGATATCATCCAGCCAACCTCCGACTTGAGTGGATATTGTGAGTTTCCCGTCTGAGAAGGCACCAGCCCCACCCCAGCCTGCAAGTATCGCACAGGGATTACATTTCGCACAGCCTCTTGCAGCGGTGGAATTGGGACAGTTGCGCAATTCTATGCGTTTGCCCTTCTCGATGATCACTACCTTCAGGTCAGGCTTGTGCTTTAGAAGTTCAAGGGCACAGAAAATTCCAGCAGGACCACTCCCGACTATGGCAACATCATAATCCATCAATTTCACTTCGGAGAGAGGTGTTTCAAGGCGCTCAAAATTCGATGCTCACTTAAGCGTTACTAAGAAAGCACATTATACAAAGTGTCATCTACTGACGTTAGGAATAGCCTTTTCAGGGCATAAAGCTGCATTTTTCAAAGTCAGAACGTACGATTCATGGTGATCACGATGGCACGATGCTCGCTTTGTGGAATTGAGGACCTTTGCTTCACCTGCCCGTATTGTAATGGGGTGTACTGTGCGGATCACCGATTGCCTGAAGGACACGGCTGTCCAGGAATCCACCTAGCGAAGGCAAAAGCGAAACAACGTGTTACAGAATCGCTGGGGTCTGACTCCTACGAGCCCACAGAGGAATTCTATTATGGGAGAAGGGATGTGCGCAACAGACGAAGACAACGACCGAAAAAACGCAGGTTCTCAGCCCAAGAAAGGAAAGACCTGATGATCTCCATCGTGCTTGTGACCCTTGTGAGTATTGCGTTGCATTCAAGGTACGGCGCCTACTCGGCCATCCCGATTATTGACGCGATTGCAGTCATTATCTATTTATTCAGTGTGGGTTATGGATGGGTTCCGCTAGCATCGATAGGGATATTCTTGGCTGCATATCTCGTCCATGAGTTCGCACACAAGTTCACAGCACAGCATTATGGGATGTGGGCGGAGTTCAGGATGACCATGCAGGGATACTATCTATCAGCAATAGCCATATTGTTCGCAATCCCAATCTTTGGGACTGGAGCCGTCTTCACAAGCGGGGCAAAGTCCATAGACGAAGACGGAAAGGTCAATCTCGCAGGACCGATGTCCAATTTCGTCTTCGCAGCCGTGTTTGCAATGATCTTCATTGCTATTCCTTTAAGCGGACTAACGTTCATCCTCCCAGTCTACTTCGTGTTGCAAGGAGGAATTGTACTCAACTCGTTCCTTGGTTTGTTTAACATGATACCCTTCCAGCCCTTCGATGGAAGAACCGTCATCAAGTGGAACAGGGCAATCTGGGCACTCCTCGCAGTTGCGCTCCTCATCATGCTGCTGTTCGGATACTTTGTGATGCCCGCAGTCTATGTCATGTTCTCGTAAAGATGCTTTGAACTTTATGAGAGAACTCGAAGCGCTCAAATCGTCGGATTGTCTTTGAGCGAGCCCTGAAATATGTGTACAAACGACATCAGATAAGAAAACCAAAGGTTTGGAGAGTGAAATTGATTTAAGGAACTAGTGACACACGAAAACAGGAGGAGAGCTATCATGAGCATAGACAGAGATGGCATAATCAGTAACTTTGAGGATTTGAAGGACAAGACACTTCATCTTCTCGATGAGATCGCTAGACTCAACTCTTAAGGCGACAAGCTCAGGGATGCGCGTCGTGAGGCGGAAGAGAAGGCTTGGGCTGCCGATGAGAAATTAAAGAAGAAGGATGAGGAGATCTCAACCAAGGAAAAGCGGATCAGCGAGCTTGAGCAGCAGGTTCAAGAAATCCAGACGAAGCTTGACGAAACCAATTCAGAATTTGATAAGGTCAAGGCCGAGCTTGAACGCATCCGAAACGAGGCGGCAACTATCGCATCAGAGAAGGACGAAGCAGTGGAGGCCATCAGAAAAGAACGGGACGAGCTGAAGGCAGAGATGGACCAGATAAATGCCCAACTGGAACGTGTGTCCGCACTCTACAGGGAAGCATCCGCCGAGAAAGCAAAGATGGAACAAAAGGTCGATGTCAGCGACTTGCTTGCAATCTATATCACGCTCATCGAGAACATATTCGGTGGAAAGCCTCACGCAAGGATCCTGTACACCCTTCATGATACGAAGGCTGCAATTAGCAGAAAGAACTTGGAATCGAGCACAGGAATCATGCCTGCTGCAATCATCAAAGCAGTCCATGACTTGAGGAATGCCGACCTTGTTTCGTACGATGAAGATACCCAAGAGGTTAAGTTAACCAAGGAAATCCTTTGAACAGCGCTACGCCATAATAGGCGTACAACCGAGGAGATAATTTGGCACGAAAAGTGAAATACCCCACGCCGTTGCGCAATCACATCAAGCGATATGGATTACATGACAAGATGGCTTCGATCATCCACCTCTTGGGCAAGGACGCTCAGGAAGTGGTCGACTGGGCAGAAGAAGAAGCAAAACGGCAAGGTTCGTCCACAAAGACCCTTGGAAGGACTATATTCAGACTGGTAGGGTATGAGGCTGCAATCCGGCTTATCCAAGAGAACCACCGCAGGGGTAGATTGACCACAAAGAACGAGGTGAAAAAGCGAACGGGACAAAAGGTGGAGATGCCTGTCCTGTATCGTGATGCAGGACTGAAACATCCACAAGAGGCAAGGAATCTCAGACATAACATGTTCCATGAAGCATTCATGGCACTTGTCATGAGCTACTTCCCAGATGTGGAAACAAGCGTTCCCACGACAGGAGAAGGGCTAACTCCAGACTTGATGGTGAAACACAAGACCCCTAACTGGACAATCTCAGTCGAATACAAAGGCTACCGCTCAATAACTCTTCTCAGCCAGTCAGAATTGCTGAAGGCCATGAGGTATCAGAAGGCGTATAGGACAGCATGGCTGATAACGACTAGTACGAAAAGTGTAAGGAGCTTGTACTCCGATACGTTAGACTCGGAGGAGCTGGTAAAAGACGGTATCCCCATTCTAGAAAGGATCACCAAGAGACCTACATTCACTGAGGAGCAAAAGGAGAACAGAGGGATAGCGCGAAAAGGCATCATGCACTTGAAAAAGCACGTTGGTGATCGCCTTAGATGTAGTCTTATCACAGCCGAGGATCTCATTGCATCATGTCAGAAGGGGAAACCGCTGAAAGGGGTCGCTATCTCCACGGGTTTCGAGTTCGTAGGTATGCTGAAAGAGCAGGGACTTGAGAAGGAAGCCGACTCGGTCTTGAGGGTGATGAAGCTTCCCACCAATCGGTTGCACAGTGATACCGTGACCTCGGTGCGCCTTATCGAGTAAGAATGTCTTCGCGGTACTATTATATACGGCATCTTCTTCTCGTGATGACGACAGGGGAAGACAGGAATGAACCAAGAAACCATGAATGAAGGGATGAAACTCCTCAAAGAGTTGTTGGTGGATTTGAACCACAAATCACCCATCCTTGGTGCTGCCATCTTTTCAGTTGAAGGACTTCCTTTTGTCAGTCATTTCATCTCAGGAGTCGAAGAGGTCTCGGTGGCTGCCATGGTGGCTAGCATACAAGCAGTCGGTGAGCAGACCGTGAAGGAGTTACGACAGGGTGACCTCAAGGCAATCATCATCCAAGGCACACGGGGCACCACATTGACAATCTCTATTCCCAATGGATATCTGTTAACTATCACAGCTCCGGATAATGCAAAACTCGGGCTCATATTCAATGATGCCAAGCAGTGCGCAAGAAAGGCTGCTGACATCATCGCCAACCTTCTCTAGGAACCCACGAAGATGCCGAGTGCGTTCCCGTATTGTCATCACCCGTGTTGGTCACACACCCGAAAGAACCTGTGGGAAAGGATTCATCTTCCAGTCGCTCCACAATGCAACCTTCGCTGTGCATATTGCGACAACAGTACTTCATCATGTCACGGATTTGGCCCTGGAAGCTGCTCTAGGTCCCTCTCAGTGTCTGAAGCATGGACAGTCCTGACGAAGGAGTACCAGCTAAGGCCCAACCTGCACATCCTTGGGATATCAGGACCTGGAGAACCACTTTTCAACGAACAGACTTACCAGCTTATGGATCGGGTGCAAACTGAAGAGCTGGACTTGCGTATATGTATTAGCACAAACGGGATACTACTCGCTGAGAGGGTAGGTGATCTGGTTCAGTTGGGAGTGGATGCGATCTCGGTGTCCATTAATACGACAAGTCCAATGGTTGCTACCAGCATATATCGACAGGTATTCCTTCATGATGAATTCCTGAGAGGCGCTGAGATTGGGGAACTTATCATCGACCGTCAACTCAAAGGACTCCGGAAAGCATCCAATCTAGGGATACCGGTGAAAGTGAATACGATTTTAATCCCGGGCATGAATGATAAAGAGATAGACGCCATTGCACAGACCGTCGCAGCGCATGGTGCATCATTGCATAACATAATGCCACTTGTACCCCGAGGCGCAATGAAACAATACGACCGTCCGTCACAGGGACAGATTGCTAATGCAAGAAAAGTAGCGTCAAAGTACGTACGGCAGTTCGCACATTGTAAACAATGTAGGAGTGATGTTGTTGGCATCCCAGGTGACGATGCGTTAATACATCAGACCGAGTGAAGTGTCTTCAAGCATCCAAGTTCGAGCAGTTTGTTCACTAGAAACCACGCTGCATTCCTATCGAGAGCAAGCGAGTCCAAGACATCATTGATGGGGGTGGGCTCCTCAAACTTTTTCAGCATCTCTTCTAATGGCATACCATATTGCTGCTTCAAACGCTCGACAGCGAATTTCGAGCAGTCGCTACGCACTAAGGAATCCTTTTCACTTAGCCGACGCTTGTATTCGATCCAGCAGTATTTCTCTAGCACTGAGATTAATGCGGTTGCTTCTTGTTCATCATATCCAATCAGGTCAAGAATTTCAGCGACAGTACGTTTGCCATTTATGAAGGTCTCAAGCTTCTCAAGCTTGTGGTCGATAATCCCTACCCGGTAGGGAATCGGTATGCCATTCTGCCTGCGCACTGGGACAAGGTCAAGATCCGGCTGGGAATAGGGATACTCGGTCAATATCTTGAGCGCTACCTCTCGGAACAGACGGACATCACCTTCAAAATTACGTAGTTTCTGGAGGTGTTCCTCTTCGACCCATTTGAGTATCTTCTTCATCTTTGCCCTGTAAGGAGCTTCGTCAGGGATTGGGTCAACCACCAGCAGAAGCAGGGTCTTGTCACCGACCTCAATCAGGATGTCATAGGCAGCCTTTCTGATGGTGCGGATTGGTGTTTCTGCGAAAATAAAGACAGCAGTGACAAAGCCAGCTATCAGATCGGGATCCACGGTCAGTTCTGCATAGGGGATATTGACGAGTGATTCACCACCCTCTCTACGGATGAGAGATATATAACGAACCTTGGTTTCATCAATCGACAATTTTGATTTCTCCCCGACAAGCATGACGACCGCTCCAGATCACATCCAAGGTGTCATCCGAAGGTGGATTGATATAAGATTTGTGACTATTCGTCATGATACTTGAGCACCCCAATCTCGATCAGTCGCTTCGTGAGTGTTGTTACAACCTCCGTATTGATGGATACGGACGAGCATATCTCTTCGAATGTCCGATTGCCATCGAACAAGTCTACAAGTCGTACGAACTCATCACCGTATACACCTACTAAATACTTTGGCGGGTCACATATCCTTGTTAGCCTTGACACAGCCTCGAGTTTCCTTGTGAATCGTACCCAATCATATCGAGTCAGCATAGATAATATCGCTTGAATCTCGGATTCTGAGAATTTTGTTGCGGTCATGATTTCTTCGATACTACGCCGGCCGTTCATATACCCGAGAACCTTCTGAATCTTTACATTGGTTTCACCTACGCTCCAGGGGATAGGTTGTCTTTGAACAGGGCTTGCACCCGATTGTGAGTTCAACACAGGAACCATTCTGAGGTCGACTGTAGAATACGGATAATATTCCAGAATTCGGAGCGCGAACTCACGGAACGGGCGGATGTCACCTTTCCAGTTCTCAAGAGTGGACATGAACCGCTCCTCGAACTCGTCGACTATTCTCTTGAGATTCTTCCTGAATGGCTCGTCGTCCTCCACCTTGTCAACAATCAATAACCCGACAGTATATGCTCCTTCCTCGATGATGACCATGTAGCCCTCTTTTACAAAGGTTCGAAGCTGTCTGTTCTCGAAGAGGATGATGGCAAGGACAAAGCTTGCAACGAGGTCTGGATCCACACTCATCTCGCGATAGGGAATACCTAGCATGGGCTCTCCCCCTTCTCTCCTGACAAGAGAGATATACCGGACTAGTGCATCTTCGTCCCCAGCGTTCATTATCTCACAGGCACCCTATTGCTCCAAGACCTGTCAGATAAAATCCAACAGCCCTGTTTGTGAATGTATCGGTCTGCCCACCTTGTCGTCCAAGGCATACCCTATCAGTTTTTTGAGTAGAATAGATAGGAAAGCGTGCCCAATATAGGTTACTAGGATGTTTCCTTTCATGCCAAGCACCGTCCCGATAATCTGCTGTCCGCTCAGAGGAACTCGGTTATCGGGCCACTGTGAAGGCTCTGCATCTAAATCCTGTAGGTGATAGTACTTGCGAAGGTCAATAACCTCGATTGATTTCAGACAAAGTTCACAATTAGCCCGTTCTAGGAACTCGTAGAATGCGGTTTCAGCATCAGAGTAAGAAGGGTTATTCAACAGGCTGTTGACCTTTCTGCTGAGTGGGATTGCCATCTTGATGCCGTGCACCTTACCTAAATCATGTTCTAATCTACGGGCAATATGTCCTCCTATCACTCGCGCGACCACCGCGGCAAAGTCAGCTCCCTGCTCGACCCAGCGTGTTAGTTCTCTGCCTTCAGATGAAACCCCTACCTTCAGGCTCCCGTCAGCAAAGAAGGCAAGGTAAACCACATACTTGGATGACTCGCATCTCGCAAAGCGTGAACGACTTGCATTGCAGGTGAAACCGGTACACCTTATACAGGAGTCGAATCCGTCAGCTTCCTGACATTCAGAGCACTTTGCCTTCTTCAGCACAATGTTCGATGATGGGCAGCGCACCCATTCTTTGTTCTCATCGCGCCTACCGATGCAGCATCGAGGCTCTTTGATCGTCCATGCAATCTCATCACCAGGACGCAGAGGGAGGAATGCAAGAGCAGTCCCATCCCAGTAGGTCAATCCATGCAGGAATCCATCTCCCGTTGGCTTCCAAGTGACATCGACAACGTGCATAGGCGAACCTCAGAAGAATCGTGACCTTCCGGATCCCGTTCGCATCCATTTGACTCCTGCCATCCCCAGGCCAGTCCCGCATTTGGGACAAGTCCCATCGTCGGCGAGGTTGTTCCTTTTGAGGTACACCGAGTATCGTTCTACCGCCTTGAACCCGCACTTGGGGCAATATGTATTCTCATAATCGTGCCCCGGAATGTTGCCCGAGTAGACATATTTCAGTCCAACTTCTCGTGCGATATTGATGTGCTTCTCTATCACCGATGCAGGAGTCCTAGGCAGGTGTGTCATCTTGTACGTCGGAGCGAAGGATGAAAAATGGAATGGCGTCTTGGGACCGAGGTGCTCAAGAACCCAACTCGCAAGCCTCTCCGTGTCACCGGGGAAGTCCCCGACTTTAGGGATGATAAGATTGGTTATCTCGATGAAAATGCCTTTCTCCTTCATCCGCTCCATGCTGTTGAAAATTGGCTCGGTCTTAGGGACATCCATGAGATTCTTGTAGAACTCCTTGTTGGCGCTCCCTTTGAAATTCACAGATGCAGCATCCAAGTACGGTGCGATGAGATCAACAGCCTCACCGGTCATATATCCGTTGGTCACGAATGTATTGTACATACCTTCATTGTGTGCAATCTTGGCAGTGTCATAGCATAGTTCCATGAAGATGGTGGGTTCGGTGTAGGTGTAGGACATTCCTTGGCAGTCGTATTTCTTCGCTAGTTGTATCAGCTCAGAAGGTGAGAACTCCTTTCCCACAGGCTCCACTCGCTGAGAAGAGTGATAATTCAGACAGAAGTCGCATCTGAAGTTGCAGGAAGACGTGCTAATCGAGAACGTGTTCGAGCCAGGAGCAAAATGAAAGAGTGGCTTCTTTTCAACCGGGTCTGGAGCCATGCCATCGACCAGACCATAGACCTTGCTGTACAGCTTTCCGTTCTTGACCACTCGCACGTTGCAGAACCCAGCCTCTCCCTCATCTATGACACATCGACGAGCACAGAGATCACAACGCACGGCGTCCTTGACCTTGGAGTATAACAACGCCTCTTTCATCGTCATCCGATTCCTCTTGGACACACTTATCCTTCTTTTGGTTCCCATGTCAGGTGATATGCGTTAGACAGTGTTAAATGCATAGATGAGTAAATTATGAGTGGTTGAGTCAATGACTGATAAAGAGAAGATAATCAGAATCCGCAAGCTCCTCGAGTCAGCATCAAGAATCTCATCCCCCTATCTCACGAAATGTTCTGAAACCAAAATTCTGGCATATACAAACAGAGAAGAAGCACAGACACTCTACAGAAGCATTGTCAAGGAAGCCTTAGACACAACCCGCGATGTCGTCAACCCGGAACATCCGTGCAACGAGAAAATAAGCGAGGCGGTTTCTGTACTCCGAAAGGGTGCCATGTCTGCCGATATCCTGACTGCCCTGAACTTGCTCAGAGAGTCTTACCTCAAGGAGATACTGAAGCCAGCAGTCAATGGGTTTCTTACAAATGCCATCTCAGACGACAAACAGATGGAATCCCTTTTCGAGAAAATGATGACCCTTAACGGATTGATTGACCTCGGCGAGTTCTTCGATCGTATGTCATCACTCTGATACAGATCAATCTGCCTCTTTTGAGCCGATTGCAAGAACCAATCGGTCATCAACCTTTTTCGCCAGTCCAAGCCTCTCGAAATCGTCACTCCATTGTGATATGATTGCGGGAGAAACCCCAAGGGATCTTGCCAGCTCTCGGAGTGTGATCTCCCCGTTATCCTCAAGGATCAGGAATGCCTTCGTCTTCTCTGCTGAGTTCATCAGGCCCAGATACCCCTGTATCCGAGCTTCGGCATATTCCTTCTGTTTCTTCATCTCATTATGGTCATTCGTCAAACGTTGATTTGCTGCGGATAAACGGGCGACCTCCGCTTTCATCCGCTCAAGCTCTCGCATGGGCTCGCCAGACTCAAGTGTCCTTATCTGAGCTCTGAGTTCGTCTATCTCACCAAGTTTCGAACTGACGTTGTCCAGTTCTGCTTCGAGAGCTGTAATCTTTTGCTTGAAGTCCTGTATCGCAAGTTCTTTCATTGTGAGCCGTGCCTTGAGTTCTGCGATGACCTCATCTTTCTGGTTCGACACCTCTTTTGCTTCTTCCAGTTGCTTTCGAAGCAAGTCCTCTTCGGCTTCCATCACGGTAATCTTCTGGCGCAACTCAACCAGCGCACCGGAATCGACAGTAGGAGACAGCCTCAATTCTTCCAATGATTCTTCAAGGCTCTCGTTGCGGAGCTTAGTAGCGGCCAAGTTGGTTTGTAACGCGATTATTTCTGCGTCCCTGTTCTCAACCTTCTGCATCGTCAGGTCTAGCTCGTGTTGAAGCTGCTCGATCGTTCGTTTGAGTTCTTCAATCTCCTGTTGAACCTCCTTTGGAACCTCCACCTTGGGTTTCATGCTCACTTCTTTTGTGAGGAACTCAATCTCAGTACCGGTTCTCTGGGTATAGTCTTCGAATATCAGCTTCAGATTCGTCATCTCGTCCATAGTCACATTCAGGAATGCCTTGAACCCGTCAACGATTTCACGTACCTTGTCCATGATGGGAGCAGACATCTCAGAACTCAGGCTCTCTTCGATAGGGGCGAATTTCTCTTCCACGAGCTTCCGTACTGTCGTATCAGCATAAGTAGCCTGTAGGTGTGTCTTCGCCTGCCGCTTACTCTCATCGATTACTGTGTTGCGGATGTTCACAAGACTGCCTTTTAGTGAAACTAAGAATGACAGGATGACTGGGATGAGGTCACGTTCAATCCGGTCAATAGAGTTCTCTATCTGTGTGACGTTCCGTTCAAGAAGGTTCAGACTATCACGTAATCGCTCAGTGCTCTTCTCAATCTCCATTCGTCTGCGAACCTGCTCAGATGAGGCAACTTTCAATAGGTCACTAGAAGCCCGGCCCGATTCAACGAGTTCCTTCCTCATCGCATCATCGACACCAAGATCGGAGAGCAATTGATCAACGACCTTCTCCTGATCGTCCTTTGAGTATTGTTCATCATCCCCAGTCATGCGAGCACCACACTATCCATGGCTAAGAATCATCACAGAATAACACATAAATCTATTCAGACCAGCTTCGGGCTGAGTCTTAGCATATGGAGACTGAGAAGTGAGACTACTGGTAGAGATGCAAGCGAATGTCCAGAATCGCGGGGATGTGAAGATGAAGGATGGAAGGATGCTGTGGCATCTGCTCACCGACATGGACAACCAATTCCTTGAAACACTGGATGTATTCCCTCCAGCCCGTGTACTGGAAAAGGCAGAAAGCAACATGGTCGCAATGGTCAAGATCCCAGAACTCAATCCAGGAGAGAGCTTCTCACCTACAGTGATAATGCGAATAGATACCATTTCGAGGGATTGGTTGCTTCAGCCTGCACCTGTCCCAAAGAACGAATTGAACATGCTCAGGGGCACATATTGCAAGCTTGAGAGATATTGGGAGATCGACAATCCCATCGTGCAGGAGCTGACCGAGCGGATTGCTGAGAACAGCTCGAACGACGAGTCGTATGCAAGACTAGCCCTCCGTGTCGTTCGAGAGCGTGTCAAGCTGAAGACACATCTGGATGTGCGGCTGGGAGCTGCAACGGCAGCCAGTGGGAAGGAAGGCGACTGTGACGAGCATGCAGACCTGTTCATCGCACTATGCAGGGCGGTCAAGATTCCCTCACGCCGTGTCGTCGGACACTTCTTGAGAGATGGTCCAGAACCCGAGCCTCATGCATGGGCGGAGGTGTATCTTGAAGACAAGGGCTGGATTCCTGTTGATCCTGCACTGAACAGGTTCGGGACTCTCAGCGAGAACTACTTTTCACGAATCAGAGAAGGTTTGGTTTCCGAGAGACCCACGATACAGGTCATGATGAGTAGGACAGGAGGCAATGGACCACTCATCGAGGAACAGGTCAGGATGAGGGTGCTTGTGAATGGCAGATCCTAGATTTCTTTCAGCATCCCAGTCGATAAGAGTGTAACGTACATCTCGGCACCGAAGTACCAAGAGGAATGAGAGTCAAATATACAGCATTGCACCTTGGGAAGAAGTGGCGCATCCAAGGCACTACGAAGCGTGGAAGCAAGATGGTGCGACAGCATCTCACCGTAGGCAGAAACCTGTGGGATAGAGTCAAAGAACCGTCTGCTAGTTGATTCGAGGGGGCCTGGCTTGTAGTCACAGACATGCACCGTGTCGTCAACTATTCGTACTAGGTCGATGTGTCCAGAAAGATTGTATGCGTTAGACCAGACTGGCACCTCGATGGCTATCGACTTGGGATCCTTGAAAAGGAACTCAACAAGGATGCCGTGGTCTGCTCGACGAGCCCCATCACTCCGAGCACGCCGGAGAGCGCGGAGTAACTGTATAAGGTCGCTCTCCTCATCTGTTCGTAGCAGACCGCTTCGCTCAAGCTTCTTTCGAAAACTGACCTTTGCCACTTTTGACATCTTCTTGAAACGCAACGACGATGCCTTCTGGTAGAAAGGATTGGTGAAGGGCTCTTCGGATATCTTGCCCTGCACGATTGAGTTCAGGTGTGCCCAAAGACTTGCAGCATCTCCACTCGTGTTCCCTATATTCTCGTGATTGCTCTTGTTCCAGTGGAATCTATAGGCGACCTTGCCGTGCCGGAACTCCCTGCGCACAATCTCGGGCTCGTGAGCATTCATTCTATCCTCACAAGAAGCAGGGGTCAATCTTTTTAATGCACCGTAATCTCATAGGGAAGGGAGGACAGTATTATTGATTTATTCGTTCGTAGTGTTCTACAGGTTCATGAAGATGACCCCTGAAGAAGCAGGGAAAGCCAAAGTGTTCTGGACCGAGTTCTCTGCCAAGGATTGGCCGGAGGATCTGAAGATCATAGGTGACTATCGTTATGCATGGGGAACCGAATGGAACGGGTACCTGCTCCTTGAAACTGAAAACCCTCAGCTGTTCTTCGATTTCTGGCCGCGATTCAGGGACAAGACAAGGTGGTATATCGACAACACAAAGACTGTCATCGGCAAGAAACGGGATGCCACTGAGTGGCTGGGCTCAGAGTAGAGTGTGACAAAAGAAAGAATGGAGGGCCACCGAGGGCCCATCCAGAGGTTATTGATGGCTATGCAGCACTTTCCATCATTCCGACTATCCATTCTACATCCTTTTCAGGAATGCCATCCCCAGACCCGTATATCAACAACGAGCCTTTCATCCCATTGATAACGGTGGGATACAGTGCTTTCGAAAAGGGATACGAGAAGGTTCCTCGGAATCGGGTGATGGATCCCTTATAGCGTCGCTCATACATCCCGACTTCAGGTTCGGTCTGAATGCCATCTCCGCGGAACTCGACCTGATGGAGTGGCCCCTTCTCCACATCTGTCAGGAGGACTGCTGTGATGTCCGTAGCACTCTCATACAGCTGCTTGATCCCGCCATTGAGGTTGAGGATATTGACCTTTGCCCCGGTCGCTTCCTCGAACAGGCCTACGAACTTTCTGGCAAGTCGTTCCGACCCTCTGACCTCGATGGTGGAACTGTCGGTCTTGATGATCACTGTTGCTTTATCGACACTGACATAATGTGCAGCAACCCTATCCCCTGATTCATTGTATGAGAATACGGGTACCTTGAAACCTGACATGAACTCTGTGATGACATTTGTTCCAGAGGTCTTGACTTTCACAAAGCCACTCGTGATATCTTTCTTGTTCTTTGGAGCATACGTGTGCTTCTTGAGAGTCTTCGTCAGGGTGGTTGCGGTCATGTCAAGCTTCTCATATCTGAAAAGCCGTATCGATAACCCTAACCCGCGAGTGCGGATGAGATTTACTTTCTTGCTCATGTGGGTACACCTCGGTGGTTCTCAGGCTAGTTTTCGAGTATCACTAACCTTAACTTCCATTGGAAACTAGGTAAAATCCCAATATAAAGAGCACATCAAATCCAGACATTAGCAGCATATCCATCCAGATATTACCTGCATACATACGGGGGTATCAAATTGAATCGGAGCCGTCAGAATCGCGGTCTGCATGTGTCAGATTTGGCGCCAAACAGTTAGTGTGTATGGCTCTTATTCTGACAACAGCTTCAGGATATGCTTGTGAATGATAGGGGGGTCAGATACGAAGGGCTTGAACTCCTGACGCAGCGCTTGTGTGATAGAAATATGGATAGTATCGAGATCCTTACACCAGATGAGATGCCCACGACGTGCCATCTCGCCGATGAGCTGAGCCTGGTGTCCCTCGGCCAACGATGTATTCTCAACGACCACAAGACGCAAACCTTGAGTCACACACTCCATCGTAGTTCCTGCTCCGCCAGTACTCACTATCACATCCGCAAGAGAGTATGCCTTAGACAGGTTCCTCATGAATCTGAAATACTTGAAGTGCGTGGGGATATACGTTCCTCGTCCAATCTGAGCTATCACCGTATCTGTGATTTCGCCTTCTGCGACAAGTTGATCCACCTTCTGGATGAGGGGGTCGTAGGACGCTGTCCCGACTGTCAAAAAGATCATAATAGCTGTCCTCCGTATAGCACACCAGGAACCTGTGCAGCGAGGTCTTTCCACTGGACAAAGAAGAGTGAGGTCTTGCCCAAAAGGATCCTGCCAGTCTGAGACAGGCTTTCCACACGTGACATGCTCTCTATGAATACCGTACGGATTCCCAAGAACCGGGCAACGAAGAATATTGGGACAGTCAACCCAGTCCCACAAGAAACGATGACAGTAGGTCTATACACGAGCAAATATGTCAGTGAAAGAATGAATGAGAACAGAGTACGCAAGACTGACATGACCTTTGAGTCCTGTGGCAGCAAACGAGGTGTGATCATCAGCAGCTTCTTGCCGGGAATCCTGATCTTCTTGGGCGTAAGCTTGTCGAAAAGACCGATAAAGTACAGATACTCGAATTTCCGACCGAGTAGGTCAACGAGTGAGAATGTCTGTGCCGTATGGCCGCCTCTGCCAAGAACAACCCCGATTCGTGTCACCTTCGCTCGGAAGCAAAGTCGAGGGATGCCACATATAGAGTTACCTACTTATAGGGGAGAACGTTCCAGAATCAGTCGTGTGATGAAGATGACCATTATACCCTTCTCTGGGATGCATCCCCTCTACGACGACATTGTAGCGATTGTAGGCAAAGAACGAGTCAGTGATGACAAGGTCATAATCTCCTCGTACAGGATGGATGCAAGCCATCTTACGGCCGAGCGTCCGGGTATCGTTGTGATGCCAGAAACAGTCGAGGAAGTCCAAGCAATCGTCAAGTTGTGCGGCAACTCAAAAACCCCAATCATTGCAGCAGGGGGGCGAAACGGCATCTGCGGGGCATGCTTGCCAAGGCAGAGGGGTGCAGTCATGCTCGATATGGTGAAGATGGACAAGGTCGTGGAACTTGATGAAGATGCGATGACCGTAACTGTGGAAGCAGGATTGAGATGGGCAGAGCTAATCCACAGGTTAGACGAGAAAGGCTACAAGATAGGTTTCAGAGGGCCGTACGGAGGGAATGTTGGGACTGTAGGAGGCTCGACCAGCATCAACAGCATCGGCTACGCGGCATCAAAATTCGGGCCCTCTACCGAAGGCACGGTTTCACTTGAGGTCGTCTTGGCGAATGGTGATGTCATAAGGACAGGTACGGGATGGAACACATCAGCGCAACTCTTCGGGAGATACTCCACGTACAACGACCTCACAGGTGTGTTCCTCGGGGATCATGGCACGCTGGGGATAAAGACGAAGGTTACCCTCAAGATATACCCGAAAGCGGAACACATCACTTATGGGGACTTCGGCTTCAGGACACTTGAGGATGCGACAAAGGCATTTTACGAGGTGCAGAAAAGGGGACTGACAGAGGAGCTCAATCTCCTCGCCGACAGACAATCGACTGACACGTTCTTCCCAGGTTTTCTTGACAATCATCCTGAGATCAATGCTATGTTCGCGTCGATTGTCCAAGAGATTGACGAAGAATTGGCATCCCGTAAGATGGAGATCATAAGAGAGATTGCCCTTGAGCATGGAGGCAAAGACCTAGGCAATTTTGCGTCACAGATGCACTGGGGCGAGCTGTTCAACCTCGTGCAGCCGCTGTACAACAATGGATTCTGGCTGAACACATGTCACCTGCGGCCAATCTCGAGGATACCCGATGTGATGGAAAAAGCGTGGAGCATCTTCGACAAGCACAAGCTCCTCAAAAATGGGATAAAGTGGATTGCAAGCTGCCTTGGTGCCGAACGGACATATGCCACAGGGTGGATAACGATATTTGCCCCAACACCGGACAAGATGGATCTTGCCATGACAGCGTGGAACGAGCTTCTCGACGCCATTCTTGAAACTGGCGGCTGTCCTTATTGGAGTGGACTACTCTGGGAGAACCGCGTATTGGAGAGAACCAACAAGGTCTTCCTTGAAACCTACAGGAAGATAAAGAACGCATTGGATCCGGACAACATCTTTGCACCAGGTGTGTTTAAGGGGGTAGAATAGATGGAATTCAGGCATCTTTCAAGATTCAGCGATGATCTATGGCTATGCGCCCGTTGTGGTGACTGCTCCTTAGCTGACAAAATCGTGGCATCAAATCGGGATGTCTTTCATCCTTGTGCAGTCAAGAATGTTCTAGGGTTCGAGACCTATGCCTCCCGTGGGAGGGTCATGGTAATGAACGACTTGTTGCAAGGCGAGCTAGATATTGACGATAGTGTCATTGATTGGGCGTATAGTTGTACGACTTGCAAGAACTGTCAGGAAACTTGCACTGCAACAGCAGACGGGATACGATTGCCTGATATGATAGAGGCGTTGCGGAGAGACCTCTTCGAAAGTGGGCATTCGTTAGAAAAGCACAATGCCATCGAGAGTTCCATCAAGACGGAGAACAACCCGTACAATGAACCGGCATCAATGAGGAAAGATCTCTTTGACGATAGAGTGTGGCCTGAAACCGCCGAATATGTGTACTTCGTTGGGTGTACCAGTTCGTATCGCGAGAAGCAGATCGCACAAGACACTGTGGCACTCCTTGATAAGATTGGAATCGACTATACCATCCTCCCAGAGGAGAAATGTTGTGGGTCTGTTCTCTTGCGACTAGGACACACTGATGCATTTGTTGGGATTACGAACGACAATATCGATGCGATAAAGAAGACAGGTGCCAGAGCAGTCATCACTGCGTGTGCGGGATGCTTCAGGACGATGAAGATAGATACTGCTGAGCAGAACATCGAACTGCCTTTCAAGCTCCTCCATGTCACAGAGTTCTTAGACAATCTGGTTCGTGACGGGAAAGTGTCTTTCGAATCGCCAAAACGACTGGTGGTAACATATCATGACCCTTGTCATCTAGGCAGGCACGCTGAGGTCTACGAAGCACCCAGAAGAGTCATCCAAGCTGTAGGCAATGTCGAGCTTGTGGAAATGATGACGAACAGACGGTATGCCCACTGCTGCGGAAGCGGAGGCGGATTGAAGGGCACGTTTGGTGACCTCGCCAACCAGATTTCAGCAGACCGAATTACAGAGGCAACAGAAACAGGGGCCGAGGTTCTCCTCACTGCATGTCCGTTCTGTCACAAGGGTCTTGGAGATGGACTACCTCTTGTGGAAACAGGTCTTACCGTTCAAGACCTACCATCGTTCCTTTTGCCTTTCATTAAAGAGTCAAAGAAACCAAGACAAGAAGAAAAAAATCCATTGAAAGAGAGATTCATGAGGTATCTGGTGGATCATCCACTTATCTTCGATGGCCTGAAGAGAGATGCACTGATTGATTATATCATCGGGGATGACAGGTTCCATGTTCTGGTCTTGGGAAAAGGCAGAATAGAGGTGAACCCGATCCGTGGAGAAAATCCTGATGTAGAGTTGACGTTTTCTCCCAAGGCTGTGGAGAGGTTGATATCTCAGAAGTCAGAGGACGAGTATGCAGCGCAGTTCGGATTGTTCTTCAAGGAGCCAACTGATGAGGAATGGATAAAGTTCAACCTCAGACGGAACATCGTCAAGCTGCTCATGAAAGGATACCGGAGATTTGCACAGAAGGCGGGCTTGATTTGAAATGCTATAACTAGGAAGATGTCTTTCGGATTGCCCGGCAAAATACGCAACGATAGACCCTATCGTCACAGATAGCGTTCAAATCAAGATTCCCTCAACGTTTTGAGCAAGTGTCTACCAGACAGGTTTTCTTTCCGACTGTATCGGTCGGACGCTTTTTTGAAGTTTCAGTAGTTATGCCCCTCTCGGACTGGCTTTTTGTCATCGAGTACTTGATACGGAACATAATCTGGTGGAGCCTGGTTCCTTATGACTACTATTAAAACAATAACCACTATTGCAACAACCCCCAATCCGGCACCCACTGCTAAATACATGAAGGGTGCCATCACAAACCAAGAAGGTGATTGCGTGGTCTGAGTGGATTCCGCATTGCTTTCTACGGAACCCCAAACACCGTGGGTGGGTTCATTTTGAACCCATTTTCGGACATAATAGTCATCCAACCACAGATCCCTGCCTTCAAATCTGCTACAGATGCTACTGATTTTGCTGAGTCCGTCGCCCGTAGTGCCCGTATCATCAAGCAGGTCAATGGAATCAGTGCCATGTAATGCCATTCGATCTTTCCAAGCAAGCATAACATCAGCATCAAAGTCATATCCGACTTCGAATCTTTGCCAAGTATCAACCATATACTTCGAGTTTTGGGGCCAGGTGTGATAAAGAGAACCATCGTAGTACTTGATATCAGAATCCTCCATCAATGATATCGTATAGATGGAATAGCCCCTATCGTTTGCAGGATGGATTGGCCAATTAGGATCCCCTTGCGTTCGTATCCAAACGTGTATCATCACGTTTTGAGAGATTGATACTTCCTTGGATAGCTCACGATTGTCTATTGACGTAAATGTGTCAGCCCAAGCCGAATATCTTCCATTTGCAGAAATCGTATTGCTGATTCCCCACATGGAATCAACAGTGGTCCATTTGTTTAGAGTGCCATCTTCAAAGTCATCAAAAAAGATGAAGGTGGCATCACCATTGCTCATTGACATCGCACTTGGATTCCCATAGTAGATGAAGATGGTGCTTGTGGTATCCAGCGAGTCGGACACCTCTACCCAAAAAACAGCAGAAACGCCTGGCTCGTACGCCTCAAGCCAGTAGTCAAGGAGGGTTATCCCATCGTCATCAGTAAAACGGATGTCTGAGAAGTCAGTGTTGCTATGCAAACCAAGATAAACGATATTTCCTGAACTCGTCCCGCTTCCGTATCGAACATCGATCTCTATCTGATAGTTGAAACCAGCACCTATTGTACCATTTATCGTATGTGATATCCGATAGTCCCATCCCACAAGCCAACTTCCGGATTGCGAAGGAGCATATTCTGAGTTGGTTGCTGTCACTACACCTATGCCAGCTGAAAGGGGTATCACAAGGGTGTGAAGAATCACAATGATTAGCCATTTGGAAATCAAATCATTTTTCATGCCCAAACCTCGTCTACCTCGTCTATTATGGTGGACAGAGGGTTAATAACCGTTTCTTAAAATCAAATGCTGTAAAATCCGCTATCTGAAGAAACATCATCAATCACGATATGAAATATCGGAAAGTCTGACAGAAGGCGGATTCAATCAGAGCAGTCGAGATTTCAAAGAGGTCAATTCCATTGAGCGAATATGTGCTTGCAACAAAGTTCTATAATGAGGAGGAGGCTCTTCCAGTGTTTATCAGGAATATCGCACAACAGACCCTCAGGCCTAGCGTCATCCTATTTGTGAACGATGGTTCGACTGATAGAAGTGAGGTTGTTGCAAGGGAAATCGCTGAACAGTATGGATTGAATTTCAGGATTGTGTCAATGCCCAAGAAAACGAAAGGAAATCTAGACACACTGGGTAGGGCTTGGACAAAAGCTCAACCAGTCCTCAAGGAGTTGGCCAGAGAGTACAAGTATGTTGCTACAGCTGACGTCGATACGATCTTTCCAAAAACCTACTTTGAAGACATGGTGAAATACCTTGACTCGCATCCGAGAATAGGAGTGGCTGCTGGACAGATAGAAGACGGACTCCAGCGCTCATTCCCAATGTTCACAGGAAAGGTTGTGCGATCTGAAGTCATACTGTATATTGACAAGTATTGGGATATCTCGATAGACTCGTTCCTCAACATCAAGGCTCTGAAGCTCGGCTACGAGTTGAAAATCCTAGACATGATGAAGGTCAAGACACCTCCATCACACCTAGAATCCGGAGCAGGTCGGTTCAGGTCAGGACGGTTGGCATTCTATGCAGGAATAGGACCGCTATATGCTACAAGCAAGGCAATCACAAAGAATGACATGGCATACATGAGGGGGTATTGGTATGAGTTCTTTCGCGGGTCGTGGCGGTGTGAGGATGAGGATGTGCGAGAATTCTACGGTTCTCTCGTGCAACGCAATATCCGAAGATTGATCAAACGTCTTCTCTGAGGGATAGAGTAAATAGAAGGACAACGGCAAGACATACTGATGATACACAGCAAGAACGAATGGGTGTTCAATCAATGAAGATACTTCACATATCGCACGAAGGATTGCCAGACCCCCGTGTTGAGCGGCTGGCAATGCTTGCTAGAGGATTCTCCAAATCCTATTTCTTCGGGTCAATGAGAAGGGGGACTCCTCTGTACGAGGAGGCATTTGAAGAAACCTACCACTCCAAGGCATTTAGAACCCTTAACAACCTTGGAATACCCCCATTCTATCAACGCCTTAAGAAAGAGGCTGAAGATGTCGTGGACAAGATCCAGCCAGATATAGTGTATGCCCATAATGTGATTTCTGGAAAGATAGCCTATGACCTCGGGATCCCATACGTATATGATGACCACGAGTATTGGTCGCGACAGACCATGATCAAGAGGATGAAAGCCAAATCACTGCCAGCCAGAATGAAAAACTCTGCGCGATATTTCATCGTTCCAAGAATATATAGAAAATGGGAACGCCAGATACTTCGTTCTGCAGCATCGATCGTGACAGTAAGTGAAGCAATTGCAAGAGAACACAGACGGCATATTGCGACCTGCGAAGTGATTCCGAATTTCCCATTCAAAAGCGAAGTCGGGAATCTTGCGAAACCATCATTGCACTCCGGACCTCTCAAGTCAATCTGTCTGGCACGGGACTACGAGGGATTTCTCGAACACAGGTTTCCTGGAAGACATAGAGAGATGATTGAAGAGGAAGGAGGAATCATAGTGGATTGGGTCGGGAGAAAGCCACCTGAACACTGGAAATGGATCAGGCATCGTGATTGGATACATCCTTCAGTTCTGATGGATGTTTTGACGAACGAATATCAGTTTGGTTTGATCCCTTGGACTGACTTCTGGTATCATCGATATTCATTCCCAAATAAGGCTGCTACATATTCTCACGCTGGTCTGATTTTCGTGTTGAATCGGGATTTTGTGTCCATCATCAACTTCTTGCCAAAGGGGAGCTGCCTCACATACGGAAATGAGAGAGAGTTTTTAGAAACCATCCGTACCATGAAGAAAATGAGTCCGGAGGAAATCCTAGAACGTAGGATCTATCTTCAAGATTGGGCTGGGCAGAACATGCTAATGGACAACTATGTTGGTACGTTACGAGAGGTTATTTCACGGGCTCAATGAGAGGAGTCAAGAAGAACGTCACGGCAGCTCATATCGCCAAAGAAGTCATCTATGGCTTCCTTGAGCTGTTCCCATTCTTCATCTGGTAGCTTCTGCTCATTTCGATTCTCGAAAGATTCTGGCAGATTGGATAGATTCGCCTTCGTGGGATCCTGACCACCTAATTTGATGATGTTCGACATGACTCCTCGTGGGTCACGTATCAGGTCTTCCTGATCGATTATTTGATACTCGTGTTCACCCACTGCCTTTAACCCACTTCCAATTGATTTTAAGATGTAGTAGATCTGTCCCGCAACTTGATGAAAGACATCCATCTCTTTAAGGGACGAGTACTCGGCAGGCTTCAAAGAGAACCATCCCTCATATGTGCCGAAGAACGCCTTGCGTCCAGAGAGAATTGACTGAGCTTGATAAAGAGGGTTTCTAGTGCATATCACGAATCTAGATTTGGGCAATGTCCTCTTGAGAAATTCAACCTGCAATCCGCAGTAGAGGCTTTTGAAAGCCATGGGCTGCTGAAACACATTCTCCAAAGCGGCAATCTCCCGTCTGAACGTTATCTTGTCCATAGATTCGATAAAACTTTGATTCATCTGGTGATCTTTATCATATCGGAACCACTTTCTCCAGAAATAGTTGAACTGATGAGGTTCATGCCAACCCTTAGTCCGCCCGAATTTCGATTCAAAAGACATCTTCGAAGAATGAACCATCCCCAGTGTCTTTGCTTGGAGTGCACCGATGAACGGGGCAGCGTAGAACCTAGCAATATAATTCGAGATGTATCCGAAAAGGCCCGTATCTGAAACTAACTGGTAGACAAGGGTTGTCGCACTTCGTGGTGCACCGACTATGAACAACGTCGGCTTCGCGGGCTCTGTGAATTGTGATATCGCATCTTTTTCGTAGGGCCAAAGGAGTTCGTTCATCCTCTGCAATTGTTCCTCTTGAGTCACATCTTTCCGGAACTCCGAAGTTCTTTGTTCATTCATCGAAACCGACCACGCTTGTAGCTCTAGATTCATCTACCAGAACGGTTGTCCTCCAACGTTGAAAAGATAGTCAATCACTGAAAGGTTAGGGATGAATTCTCCAAACTGCTGGAGATAGACAGGATGCTCGAAATCTTGGAAGGTGACTCGAATATCCTTATCCTCAAAGGCGGATAGATCCAGATAGTTTCTCCCAGATTTTCCTGAGAAGTACTCGGGGCAGTCAAGACGCTTACATATCTCGATGATACGTTCCCCACCAAACTTGTCACTTATGTCCAATGAAGAACTCATTACCATTCTTACGGTGATGCCCAGAAAATAGAAGCATCGTCGAATCATCTCGATATTTAGGTCTGATAGCAACGACCAGTCCTGTGAATACACATCCTGTATGACCGGAAATACCTCATCGAAGTGGCCTGCTTTGCTATACATATGTTCCAATGTCTTGAGGTGACGGCTTTTCCAGTCAACGTGGTTTGAGATTCGCACCTCGTTCACCAGACTATCTCGTTCACTCTTCACTGGAACGGTGAGCCACATTGCTCCATCAGGTTTCTTGATCCGATTCCGATTCGTGAAACCTCTTTTCGTGTATTGAACATCGTCCATAACGACAAAGATGTCGACTTGCCGGATTTTGTCAAAGAAGCCCAGATAAGGAAGGAAATTAGGTTGGTGAACGGTTAGCTTCATGGTAGACTACCATCTCCTCTTGACTCCTCGATAAAAAGAATATGGTGTCATCAGTATTGCCATAAACGTTATCTTTCACTCTCAACATGCTCGGTTGACCTTCGTGAAGCGAGGTTGGAACAATGAAGTTAAACATGGATAGGGTATTGGTTCTCTCACCACATACAGACGATATGGAACTTGGGGCTGGTAGTACTGTCAGGAAACTGGTGGAAAGTGGTATCACTGTTAAGTCCCTTGTTTTCAGCGATTGTAAAGAAAGTGTCGACAGGTCAAAACATGATGAAGATGTTCTGATAAAGGAATGCAAGGCCGCCGCCCAGCATCTAGGAATCAATGACCTTACGATCCTTGAATACCCTGTCAGGAGATTCCCTGACTACAGGCAAGACATCCTTGAGCGTATCTATCTCGAAAGGAAGGAATTCAGGCCGGATCTTGTGATAACGCCATCCATTAATGACCTCCATCAAGATCACAAGACAATCGGAGAAGAAACCAGACGGGCATTTATGCGAACAGGAACAAGTATCTGGATGTATCAGGTCCCAGGAACCGTGCCTGGATTCACCCCGAGTGTGTTTATCAAGTTCGATGAGGAGGATGTGAGCAAGAAAATCGAAATGCTCCACAAATACGAATCCCAAGTGATTAGGAGGGACTATTTCGAGCCTGACAAGATACGGGCATTCCTGAACTATGGGGGCACATTCATCGGGACTGAATATGCTGAAGCCTTCGAGATAGAGAAGTTGGTATTCAGTGATTTCGTGCATTCCTAATCGGACGCCCAATCGCCCGGAACGAGAATCCCTTGTGGGAGCATTCATCAGGATCCAACACGTTCCGACCATCGACTAGAATTGGCGTCCGCATCAGTCCCTTTAACCTGTCCAAGTCGATTTTTCTGTACTCGTCATGAGCGGTGACAATCGCAACACAGTCAGAGTTTTCCACTGCTTCCTCAAAGTCGCTCAAGACCCGAAACGTGTCAGTTGACTTCACATGCGGATCATGAAGTGTTGTATTGATTCCAAGCACCTCAAGATTCTGTTTCAGTATCAATGCAGGCGAGTTTCGAGTGTCATCAGAGTTCTCAAGATATGCGACACCTAGTATGGTGACATTGCTTCCATGCAGCCTCAGATTATGGGATTGAAGTGCCTCCTCACACAGGTCACTCATGTGGGCAGGCATTGCATCGTTTATGTCACGTGCCAATGATATCAGTTTGGGCTTGTACTTCCCCTTTGCACCGAAGGCGAGTAACCACGAGTCCTTCGGAAGACAATGCCCACCTACACCAGCTCCAGGAAGATGCATATTGCGACTTGGGGCCCTATTGACCAGATCCCGTACCTGCCAAACATCAACACCAATGTTCTCACACAAAAGGGCAATCTCGTTTGCAAATGCTATCTGGACATCCCTATATGCATTCTCTACAGTCTTCACGACCTCAGCTGTGGTACTATCGACCGGATACAGGTGGCCCTTGACGATATGTTTGTAGAGTTCTACTGCCTTCGATGTGCTTGCCTCATCTATTCCGCCAACCACACGATCCATGTGTACTAGATTATGTAACAGCTTGCCAGGCATTACTCTTTCAGGCGCTGTGGCAAGCATGAAGTCCGTGCCAGCTACCATCCCTGATTCAGACTCTAGAAGTGGCTGAACAATGTTCTTGACCGTGCCCGGAGCAACTGTCGATTCGATGATGACTAATACGCCCTTCTTGATATGTTGACCAACGCTTTTTGTGGCGGATATCAATGCACCGTAGATTGGCTTGTGTGCACCATTATCGAACGGGGTTTCCACAACGATGATAACAAAGTCTGCGTCCTTGACAGACTCGTAAGAAGTAAAAGCGCGCAGGCTGCCGTCAGATACTACCTTGGCAACCAGTTCTGCAAGATCTGGCTCGTTCCCTTCAATGGGAGATTTCCCTTCATTTATGAGGGTAACCTTGTTCTTGACGATATCAATCCCTGCAACGTTAAAACCGACCTCTGCGAATTTTGCGGCTACTGGCAAGCCTACATATCCAAGACCAACTACACATAATTTACCGAGGGCCATTCCAGAATCCTCATGTCAAGGGGATTTCGTGTCTGATTAATACTTTCCCATCTTGCATAGGACTTATTAGATCCACTAAAGGGTGCTCAGTTGTCTTGAGCGTTCCCATTCCAATACCGGTGCTTTGAAACGAAGTCGTTCCTTAGCTCCACAGCCCGTTCTAAATCATCAGGTATATCAGGCCGAAGTTTCTGTATTTCCGCATAATATTCCTTTGTTTCTTGAATGTCAGATGTGTCAATGCCATACTCCATTGCAAGTTTCTCTATACTGTCTAAAAGACTGGAATAAAGAGGAAACCAGAATATATGCTCTTTTGGACTAGGCACGTACTGATATGGGTTACGTTCAATCACAACCTCTTGTGATGGGGCCCAGAGGACAAATACTCGGTCGTACAAATAACCCAGTATTAGAAACACAACTAAAAGCACTCCCGAGAACACGACAGGGCCCCACATGCCAAGACCTGCAAATATTGGGATGTATTCGAAATATGCATAAGCCAAAAGGAATATGCCATAGAACAATCCCCAGATTCCACGGATCTGTACAATCCGCCATTGTTGTTTCATAAACCACTTTCTTATTCGCATCTATTCAATGCCCCCGCTTTTGATTACCAAATAATTCTCCGTAAGTTTTCCGTAACTCTTTAGCGATTATCATGTGTTCATCTTTGGCTACATCTAAGTTCTGGTAAGAGCCAAGAAACTGCTGTATCCGATCCAACTCGGTCACATCCATTTGATGGGAAATGAATATCTTTTTCATAGTTTGAAGAAGGGCGAAATAGAAGGGAAAGTACATTACGTGTAATTTTGGTTCAGCCAGATACGTATACGGGTTCCGTTCGATTCTAACCACGAAATCAGGGGCCCAAATCTTGAACTTCCTGTCATAGAGCCATCCTAAAGAAACCAACACAGCAAACAAGGGAATTGACACTAGAAAGAAACCAATTACTAGAATATCAAAGGGCAGGATTTCATCAACAACCTCTTTACCCTGTAAATAGATTAACGCGATAAAGAAAGTTCCAAAGACCAACACCTCTTGAACCAATCCTGTCAGAGATTGAATCCAGTTAAGTCGAAGCATCATGACCTGAAAACCAAGCTTTATTCTACTCCTTATCGGAACTCTCTTTTGTTCCTGAGATGTTGTTGTTGAAAAAGGATGTTTTTGACAGAATGCAAGTCCGGCAGACAAAGATGAAAAAATATCCTCACGTGTGAGCTTGCGTCCAAAGTATCCATCCAGATATCGTTGTGCGTCATCTAGGTAGTCACTATCAAGTCCGTTCTTGGACAGAATCTGCTTGAACGTGCGTACCATTGAACGATAGATTGCATAGTGTACCACAATTTCCCAATAACTTGGTATGTAAGAGTATGCATTGCGTTCGGTGATAGCTTGTTCCTTCTGACTCCACATCTTTGCCTTGACATCATATGCCCAGCCGATTCCCATGAAAATAAAGACTAGAAACGTGCCCAGTATTAATGCACCATACATGCCCATGTCTTTAAGCCCTGGGATGAACTGATAGTAAAGACGACCAATGACCAACATTGCAAGAGCAAGGCTTAGCAGTGCTCTTATAGTGCCAATACGCCAATACTGTTTCATGATGAACTTCTTTATACCCATTGAGTAGACCCTCGTGGAATAAGCAAATTGAAGTCCTTGGTCACCATATTTAATCTATCCGGCAATGAACAAGCACACAGACAATGTGTAAGTCAAAAACCCCATCATTTCTGAGAAGTGCCAATCATTGACATATTGCATTGCGAAGATGTGTGAAAAAACCAACCGGATGTCATAAGATTGATTGTGGTAAGAACCGAGGTGTTGGAATTCTGACACGCAGTCATTCATGCGGATTTCAAACAGAAACTTATAGCTGGTTTTTCACAAGAGCCTTGCATTGGCAACAAAATAAAAGGAGTTATGAGATATTCCGGACAATCCTGCACACTTTATCCAAAAACAATAATGAAGGCCGAAGCAATGGACTGGGTAGAAGTTTACGAGATGCTTTCGCAAATTGAAAGGCAACACGATTTGTTCAACCTCAAAATCCAGGATGTCCTGTTCTGGGAACGAGTGCGTTTCCAAGTATATTCAAAAATTATCAGGGAAGGTACAACCACAGACAGTAGTCATGGGGGAAAAAAAAGCAATGGGTCGCGGATAAAACGGTTGATGCTATCCGTATTCCGAGTATCAAAAAACCCCTTTCTATCTCCTAAATCATCAATCATTGTAATCAGTAGTGCGAGAAGAAAGTTTCAAGGTGGTGTGTGGTGGGACATTTATTCAGACCTCCTAATCGATCGGATGCAGGATAGTATTATAGCAATAGAATCCCATTTCGATAACAAGCATTATTCTCCCGCAAAGACAAAAAACCTCCGATATTTCGACTTCATCGAAATGAGAACCTATCTGAAACGAATTCTAAGACGGGTCAAAATCAAACTCACAGAGGAGGAATATGGTAAACTTGAGGAGATAAGAACCATTCTGAAATCGACCTTTGGTGTTTCGGTTAACCTCATATCTATGACAAAACGGACGCTACAGGAAAGAAAGGCCCGACTGCCGCTGTTCTTGAAACTTCTTATGAAGATTGAGCCAGAAATCGTGATTTTGACGCAAGGATATGGATGGGAGGATCTCATAGAGGCCTGCAAAAAATTGGGTGTGGTCACCATAGAACTCCAACATGGAGTGATATCACCATACCATGTTGGTTATTCTTTCCCTAATGGAACGAAAAAATCTTTTGCAGACTATCTCTTTGTCTGGGGCGACTACTGGAGAACCGTTGCTGATTTCCCAGTTGATGAGTCACGAATAATATCGGTGGGATTCCCATATCTGGAAATGCAGAAAGAGGAATTCAGAAAACATGGAGATGGTGATTATATTTTGTTTATCTCTCAAGACACCATAGGTGAGGATCTATCTAAGTTTGCAGCCAAATTAAGTACTCAGCTAGATTTGGATCACGAGATATTGTACAAGTTGCATCCACAAGAAGTACACGGATGGCAGGAGAAATATCCTTGGTTGCTTCACACAGATATCAATGTCATCGACAGATTGGATGCATCATTATACGAACTATTTTCCAAGTCCAAGGTTATTGTGGGTGTTGGTTCGACCGCCCTATATGAGGGATTAGCATTTGGGTTACGAACTTTTATTGTTGACATCAAGGGTGCTGAGATAATGAACCACATAATACAAGAAGGATTTGTGGAAAGCGTCAAAAGTCCAGAAGACTTGATTGGTAAGCTGTCAGATAACAAGTCAAGAGAAACATTCGATACAGGGTTCCTCTTCAAGAGTAACGCCATTGAGAACATGATTTCTGAAATCCAGCGCATAAGAGAATCGCATATCTCAAAAGAGAAACACACCTAGCTTCCGAAATCAATGAGATACGTATTGCAAAGTATGTGTCAATGCAATAGTACTTTCTCGTGTTGTACATAATAAGAGAAACACAAGCTAGTTTTGAGTGCATTCCTGTTATGACTCGAGGGGGTTATTCCAGTGTAGAAAATCATAGATAGGTGAGCGTATAACTTGAACACGCTCTGTTAGTTTTTCCAGATAGGGTTTCTCAGCTTCGGAGTATAACACTTCAGAGAGTTTCTCGCCATATTGAGGAGAACCAAAGATAATCTCACCACTCTTGTCTTGTTTTGCCAACCACTCTTCTGCTACATCCACAATCTTACGGGTATCTTTCTCAGTCAAGTTAGGGATAAAAATCTCCCCACCTTTCATTAATCCAAAACACTCGATTAGAAAGTCAACTGCAGATTGAATCGGCAAAAAATACCTAGTCATATCGGGATGCGTTACAACAATCTTGCCGTCAGTTTGCAGCTGCTTTTGCCAGGCTTCAAACACATTACCCCTCGTCTGAATCACATTGGGAAACCGAGAAGCACTCAATCCTATATCCCTAGTGCCCTTTATCTGATTTGATGCTACAACTAATCGTTCACCAATCAATTTAGTAGCTCCCATTAGGCTTGTAGGATTGACTGCTTTGTCAGTGCTAACAAAGAGAAACTTCTCTACACTATCTGTTGCAATCGCTGCACGAATTGTGTTCTGGGTTCCAATGATGTTGGTTTCAACTGCATCAAATGGGTTGTACTCGCAAAGTCCTACATGTTTGTATGCGGCTGCATGACAAACGTATTTCACACCTTTCATGGCCTCTTCAATTCGAGAGTATTCTCTGACACTTCCCAGCAAGTATCGGACAATGGGATTGTTCTTGAGCCGTTGCTGCAGTTGCCATAAGCCATATTCATCGCTATCGAAGACCCTTATTGTGAATTCGTCACCCAATGTTTCTAAAATACGCTCAACTAATGCAGAACCAATAGCACCGGCCCCACCGGTCACCAAAATAGCTGGTTTTACTTGAGTCATATGTTTTCAAACCCAACCCACTTGGTTTGCCTTTTTGTTGTTTTCGGTCGAGAGATGAACGAGTTGAAGAGAAGAGCTAATTGCATATTGGAATGAAAAAGATTACAAGCCATTCACTGCATTGATAGTAGAGAGTTCGATGACAAATTACATAATTGTAGGGACAGGCGGACACGGGAAGGTCGTCTTAGGATATCTTGAAAGAAACGGAATCCACAAGAAATACATCGCATTCGTAGATATATTTGAGAAAAGGTCGGAGTCGTTACAAGAATGTCCCGTCGTGGGAGACCTTACAAATGGAATCGAGTCGCCTTTCGACTACGCAGAGGTTATCATTGCATATGGGGGGAGTGCATATGATGGAAACGCCGAACGACAAAAGGCTGCTGAAATTGTCAGAACCTTCACGGATTTTGCTTTCGAGTTCGCGACAGTTATAGATCCTAGTGCTGTAATCGTGAGTACTTCAAAAATAGATCGGAATGTCAGTGTCGGAATCAATGCCTCTGTGGGTTCTGACGCAACAATCCATGAAGGAGTTATCATCAACAATTATGTCAATATCGAGCATGATGTGAAAGTTAACCCATATGCCAATCTTAGCCCGAACTCGGTTCTGCTAGGAGGGGTCACAATCGAAGAACGTGTGTTCATCGGAGCAGGTGCGATAGTGAGAGATGACATAACAATCCATCGAGACTGCGTTGTGCCAATGGGTGCAGTAGTAACAGAAGACACTTCTGAACGATCGCTAGTTGCAGGAAACCCTGCAGAAGTCATTCGAAAATTATAGAGTTGAAGACACGTTACAAGAAAAGATAAGGAGAAAGATAGATTCTCATTGAACACACTGGAGGAGAAAAGATATTGAAACATGTACTCGTATTTGCTCCGCACCCTGATGATGAGGTTCTTGGAGTTGGAGGAACCATTGCAAAACACACCGATAATGGCGATGTCGTAAGTGTTGTCGTCATAAGCGAGGGGGTAAGTGCGCAATATGATAATCCCCAGATGCTTCAAGTGAGAAGAGATGCTTGCAAGAAAGCTTGTGAGATTCTAGGGACAAAAAACATTCGTTTCTTTGATCTACCTGATGCCAGATTGATGGAAACCGGCTTGGTAGAGATAACCGCTGTAATGAGTAAGGCAATGCAAGAGTTCAAGCCGGATGTTGTATATGCTCCGGATATTAGCGAATTGCATATGGATCACAGGTTCGTCTATGAGGCAACTCAAGTAGTTACTCGGCCGTATCTTGATGTGTTCAAAAAAGGCACAGTCTTGTTCTACGAAACGTCAAGCATGAAACAGGTTCCATTTCAGGCAAAATATTATGTTGACATCACAACATACATCGACCTTAAAGTCAAAGCATTCAACGCCTATGATTCGGAAATCGAACAGTTCCCTCACCCAAGGTCAATCGAAGCTATTAGAACCTTGGCAAAAATGAGAGGCGCAGAAGCGGGAACCCAATTTGCGGAGGGGTTTGTTGTAGGTAGGATTGTTGTGTGAATTGACATTCAGGCAATAGAATGCTGTATCGTTTTACTGACCATCTGCACTTCTTCAGAGGTCATGGTCGGGAAAATTGGCAAAGTCAAAACTCTCCGAGCTATATCCTCTGTAACAGGAAGCATACCTTCAGTGGTGTTAAACATCGACCTGTAAGCTGATGTGAGATGGACACAATCAAAATATATCTTGGACATGATTCCTTCACGAGTCAGATGCGCCCTCGCTTTTTCGCGATCTGAGTGCGAGTCAAAAAGAACAGTATACATCTGGAAAATGTGACCCGGCATCTCAGTCGGGTTTGGGCAAGTAAGTGGTAAGTCATTCAATGATTCCGCATAAAGTTTTGCCACTTCTCTTCTTAGTTTGATGACTGTGTGTAATTTACGCAGCTGGGATCGGCCTAACTCGGCAGTTATCTCAGAAATTCTCCAATTGTGCCCGAAAGAAACATAGTCAAACGAGTCAGAGGACGAGAAGTACGAACCCTTATCGACCCTGCCATGGGATCTTACTAGACGGAGGGTTTCAGCAAGTTTTTCATCGTCAGTTACTAGCATTCCGGCCTCGCCAGTCGTAATGACTTTGTTTCCACAAAAACTGAACATGGCACCTATCCCGAATGAACCAACAGGATTGTCATTGTAATATGCCCCAAGTGCTTCAGCTGCATCTTCTATCACATATAAGTCGTGTTCATCTGCTATCTTGATAATCTCATCAATTCTGCAGCTTGCTCCAGCGTAATGTACTGGTATCACAGCCTTTGTCTTTGCAGTGATTTTTCTTTCGACATCATTTGCATCTAACCCGAAAGTTTCAGTTTCAATTTCTGCAAAAATCGGTGTTGCATCATGATGTACTACTGTGTTGCAAGTAGATATGAACGTGAATGATGGGACAATTACCTCATCACCAGAACCAATTCCTAGAGCGGTTAAAATAGCGGATTGTGCAGAAGTGCCAGAATTGAACGCAACACCATATTCTATGCCAACCAGACCTGCTACTTCATTTTCAAACATAGAAACAGAAGATCCTCCCGTCCAGAACATGCCCCGTCGAATCACACTCGCGACCGACTCGACATCGTCCTCATCCCAGAAAATCTTGTAGAGAGGGATTTTCCATTCAGTCGTAATAGGGGTCACCAAGACTTCAGGTTGCCACAAGTTCGAAGATTTAGAGATACAACTTATATCATTCGGTCTAACTAACCAATCTTAGAAAAACTATATGCAGCAAGCAGATGCACATGATAACCTCGAAAATAATCGAGTTTCCATGTGTTCACTGAAGAAGGTGGAAGAGATATGAATCGAATACAAATCGGGAATAGGTACATTGGAGATGGTGAGCCATGTCTGATTATTGCAGAGGTTGGTGTGAATCACAATGGAAATTTCGAATTAGCCAAGAGATTGATTGATGTATCAAAAGATGCAGGGGCTGATGTCGTCAAGTTCCAGACCTTCAAAGCAGAAGGTGTGGTCACTGCATCAGCAGATATGGCAGCGTATCAAAAGTCAAATACCGGAAAAAAGGATAGTCAGCTAGGAATGCTACAGAATTTAGAGATGGATTATTCATTTTTCCCTTTGCTTGAAGAATACTGTAAAGAAAAGGACATTTTGTTCATGTCAACTCCACACTCCTCTGACGCCATCGAGTTTCTCGACCCTCTTGTCCCAGCCCACAAGGTAAGCTCTAGTGACTTGACAAACATCCCAGCCATAGAAGAAATGGCATCGACTGGAAAACCTATCCTGCTTTCTACAGGCATGGGGACATTAGATGAGATAGTAGAGGCAGTGGATGCAATCCAGAACCAAGGAAATGAAAAAATAGTCTTATTGCAGTGTGTGTCAAATTATCCTTCAAATATCGAAGACCAAAATATGTTGACAATAAAGACGCTAAGAGAACGATTCGGTTTGCTGACAGGATATTCCGATCATACCATTGGTGAAACAGCAGCTTTGATTGCAGTGTCGTTAGGTGCATGTGTCATTGCAAAGCACATCACACTAGACAGGAATCTTCCAGGGCCTGACCACATTGCCTCAATAGAACCTGATGACTTCAAACGGTTAGTTGCCCTCGTTAGAACTGTTGAATCTGCATTGGGAGATGGTGTCAAGAAGCCTACACCAGAAGAAATCCAAATCGCATCGGTAGCCAGAAAAAGCCTTGTCGCAAAAGTGGACATACCGGAGGGTTGTATCATCTCAAAAGACATGATTGACATCAAGAGACCACAGACAGGAATGCGACCAAAAGAACTAAGAAATGTCATTGGAAAGAGAGCTAGAACCAATATAAGCAAGGATCATGTGATAGTAAGGGATATGATAGAGTAACGTATGACACTGGTTTGGATTTGGCCGAGTTATCCATATCCACAAAAAAGACGGTCGATATTATGAGGAGAAAGATTGCTGTCGTGACAGGCTCAAGAGCAGAGTATGGTATTTTGAAGCCTTTGTTGAAGATCCTAGAAGCCGATGAGAGCATTGAATTATCTTTGATTGTCACAGGACTTCACCTGCTAAAGAAATTCGGGGAAACGATAGGAGATATTAGAAGGGAAGGAATTCCAATTCGATCCGTTGTCGAAATGTATGATGAAACCGACCCCACGACAAGATATCACGGGCTGGCACTTGCAAGAGGAATCAAAGGGTTTACTATCGAACTTGATATGATTGATGCTGACATGTTAGTGGTGCTGGGAGACCGTCTCGAACCCTTGGCTGCGACTCTTGCAGCAGTGTTTCTCAGAATCCCAGTGATTCATGTCCATGGCGGAGATAAAACAAATAGTGGAACCATCGATGAAAGCATTCGCCACTCAATTTCACGATTCGCACATCTTCATCTTGTGGCAATCGATGAGCATAAAGAAAGGCTCATACAAATGGGTGAAGAACCTTGGAGAATTCATGTTGTTGGATCTATGGGATTAGATACAATTGTTGCAAAAGGAGTCATAAAGAAGGAGGACATATCCAATAGGATTGGAATGCAATTAGACGACCAATCATTGCTGGTGATATTTCATCCGGTTCATCATGAAACAAATATGGGATACCAGATGAATCAAATTGCAGAAGCCCTCAAAGAGATTGGACTGAAGTCCGTCATAATATATCCAAACAACGACATTGGATGTGAAGAGATAATCAAAGAGATAGAGAAGTTAAGAGGACGAAAGAACATAAAAATCATAAAAAGCCTGCCGCATGATGATTACATAGACCTGATGAAACACGTTGCGGTAATGGTTGGAAATTCTAGCAGTGGTATAATTGAAGCAGCCTCAGTCAAACTGCCTGTCGTCAATATTGGCACAAGACAAGATTCTAGAGCGCGTGGCGAGAACATCATCAATATTGAAGCGAAGAAAGAAAAGATAATTGAAGGAATCAAAAAGGCATTGAGCAAAGAATTCAGAGGTTCATTAGAGGATATCCAGAATCCGTACGGGGACGGGAGGACTGCTGAGAGAATCGTGGAAATCCTAAAGAATTTAGAGATCGATGAAGCATTTATGAAGAAGACAATCACGCACTAGTCCCACTCTCGGTATTGTTCTCCATCATTATAAAACCTGAACCTAATTCCATGTCGTCGAAGAAGGTTCTTCAAACGCTCGGTAGCACTATTTGCAGGACCCTCAATTCTTCGCTTCGGAAGATCGAAAACTGTTCTTCCCTGGGTAAGAGTTTCTCCTATCGAGTCACGAGACACCTCGACCCCATAAAATGCTGCCTCCTGTATGATCCGATCCAGAACAGCAATCCGTTGCTCCTGAGTGATGTTTCGAGGGTAAACATGTTCCTTCAACACTTTAGCTGGGATTCCACCTGCGATGCAGCCAGATGGCAGATCCCTGTTGACGAGGGACATAGCTGCAACTACAACATTACTACCGATTTTAACACCAGGAGTTACAATTGCATATGGAAGCCAGACATTAGAGCCGATACTGACTGGCGAGTCTTGATAGGGAAAGCCATCATATTCTGAAAGATATGCACCGTGGGAGAAAACCATACCATTCATCCCAATCCCGACCTCGTCACCGATGAGCACAGTGTTGGCGGTGTTAATTTGACCTCGTATCCCTAAATGAAGAAAATCACCACACTCCAAAGACCCCATCTCAGCCCGACCGCCTCCAATAATTGCGGACGCTCCAATCCAAGCCTCGCGTCCTATATTGATACTCCGACCACTAATCAAAACGTTGGGACCAATCCAAGCGAAATCCCCAATCTCGATATCAGCACCAGATATTTGTGCAGTAGGATGAACGAATACATTTCTGCCCAAAAGAATGTTTGAATCATCCATAATGAAATACCTCAATCTCATATCAATCAGACTTTGTTCTAGACCAATAGTAGTAGATACGGGTCTAAATGAATTCCGGTCTTATGGTGAATAAGTCTTGTCACGCAATAGGAATTCAATGAATCTGAAATCAAGCTCTGTATCAATATCGACAGAAGATAGTTCATCCATAATGTAGACTCTTGCATTTCCATTATGGAGAGAACTTGTGTTCATTAGAAAGTCACGATCGAAGATATAGAGAGAGCCATTTATTGTATATACCTTAGGTACATCCTGTCTTCGAAACACTTCGCTCTCAGTTTTTTTTGATAATCGTGCAAATCCAGATTCATCAAGTTCTACCATTGTGAAATAGGGGTTATCTTTTGATTCTTTCACAGTATACAGTACATCTGGTCGGGTTTCCATGAATAGGTCAAATGCGCCTTGAATATCATCGACTGACCGCAATGGAGAGGTAGGCTGCAAATCAATGACTACATCATAACGGAGTCCTGATTCTTCTTCACAGAACCTCACAGCGTGCTGAATGACGGGAAGCTTTGCTGCCGTGTCAGTGGCCAACTCAGGGGGTCGTAGAAAAGGAGTTTCAGCCCCATACTTGTTGGCAATACTGGCAATCACTCGTGAATCAGTGGAAACTATGATTCGATTTGCCCCTCCCCAGCTCTTTACTGCATCAATTGTATAGGCGATTAGTGGTTTGCCATTCAAAGAAAGGATATTCTTGTCCTTTAGCCCTCTCGACCCTCCTCTTGCACAAATTGTTGCAAGTGTTCTCAATGGCACTGCCTCCGTCATCCTATAAATTCATCCAGAACCTAAGAATTTCCTTATCCATACATCGGTTTTGAATTCATCATGCTGCCTTATTGGCAGATTCATTATCTCTCGGAACTCTTCTTCAGTCCAACCGAACTTTTTCAGCACGTACTCGGTATCTCTCTTAAGCTCGGACTCGTCATAGAGAGGCTCTTCAAGGCGCTTGAGGGCGTCTTCTCGCGTTATCTGTCCTGAACAGATTAATGTTGAAAGATGTGCCTTCCTCTTGTCGATGTTGAACTTTGTTGGGAGGATGTAACTCTGATAGAACTTGGTGAAGATTGATTCGTGATGTTTCCCGCCATAATCTTCCCATCCAAGTTCCTCGATGAGAAACCTCTTTGCCTCATCCCGATTGTAGTCAATGTAGTTCAATAACGGGAATCGCTCTATGCCCCTGATTTTCCTCAGATACACAAGACGCAGGAACCCAAGGGTAGGATATGTCTTTAGTTTCCGGGTTCCATAGTAGCGATGGATATCCTTGAGGTTGGCAAGGTCATTCTTGACCCAGACCCAGCTTCTTGGCATTATCCCTTCGGTTGCGAAGTTGCTACCTCTTAGAATGTACTTGATTCTCCTATCAGCAGCTATATTGTGTATCATTGCTACTATAGCGTGGTCAGATGCGACCTCAATGTCCACAACGGATGCCTTGAAATATGCCATTTGGATATCCTTGAATTCCTCCCAGTCGATGACGTGGGTGTATAGGTCGACATCCAACTGGTTCAGCACGCGTTCAATATTGGTAACTGCCAGTCTGGAATTCCATCCGTTGTCAAGATGGACTGCAAGGGGTCGAAGACCCAGCTCTTTTGCAATATACACCATATACGTGCTATCAACGCCCCCAGAAACACCGGCGATGCAGTCGTATTCTTTGCCTCTCCCCCATTCTTTTATCTTGTTGATATATTCCTTCAACTTCGCCTCTCGTCTTTCAGGAGGTAAGAGTACCTTCTCAGCTCGCGCTAGATAGTTAGTGCAATGATTGCAAATACCGTTCTCATCGAATTGTATTTTTGGATCTGTAGTGTCCATTACGCATCGTTTGCACATCTGATATTCCTGAGTCAATTTCTTCCCTCGTGTGCTAGTTGAGATACTGTTTGAGTTGCTCTTGAGTAGGATAGTTAATTAATACAGCTCTATGGGGGCCATGAAACACGAACATGCTCCCGGCTGCAACAGCTGATGCTCCACCATTTATTACTGCTTCCCTAAAATCATCCAGCTTTCCTGCACCTCCACAGGCTACAACGGGTATGTTGATGGATTCTGTCACTGACTTGAGCAATTGGATGTCATAACCAATCATTGTGCCGTCCCGATCGATAGAATTCAAGAATATCTCACCTGCCCCAGCACTTTCCAGTTCCTTTGCGAATTCGACAGGATCTTTCTTCGTGTTCACTCGTCCAGAGTGTGTGTAGACTTGATATTTCCCAAATCTGCTCCGTTTCACGTCTATCGATGCGACAACGCTTTGACTGCCAAAAAGATTGGCTGCTTCGCGTATCAGGTTCAAATCAGTAGCGGCTGAATTGAATATGACTTTCTCGGAGCCCATCTTAAGCAACCTATTTGCTGTTTCGATATCATGAATGCCACCACCAATGCCAAATGGCATGAAGCACTCCGTGGCAATGTCACCAATTAAATCGAACTGGGGAGGACGTTTCTCGATAGTTGCTGTGATATCGAGGAAGACGAGTTCGTCAACCTCTTTATCGTTGAATATCCGTACAGCGTTTATGGGGTCTCCAACATAGACAGGATCTCGGAACTTCACCGTCTTGACAAGTCCTCTGCCCTTTAACAGAAGACAGGGAATGACTCTTGTTCTAAGCATCAAACTAGCTCCGCATAATTATTCAGTACCTTCATCCCAAACTTGTGGCTCTTTTCAGGGTGGAACTGCAACCCAAATATGTTGTCATGCATCACAGCAGATGTGAACTCGATTCCATGAGTTGTTACAGCCAACACATCCTGTTCGGAAGCGCAACATACATGATACGAATGAACAAAATAGAACCGGGGTTCATCGTACATATCCTCGAAGAGTGGAGAGTCCTTCTTTATAATGAGGGTATTCCACCCCATGTGGGGAATCCGAAGTCCTGCATCTGGAGGGATCTTAAAACGGATGGTTTCAGCATCAATCCATCCGAAGCCCTCAAGCTCACCTTCCTCACTTCTCTTTGAAAGAAGTTGCATCCCAAGACAAATGCCCAAGATAGGTACTTTCTTTCGCACCACCAAGTCATTCAGCAGCGGAATCATTCCTCGTTCATCCAGACTCGTCATAGCATGGTCAAATGCCCCCACTCCGGGGAGGATCAGCTTCTCGGCATCTACGATACGGTCAAGATCAGAGGTTATCTCAGCTTCAAAGTTCATCCGCTTCAGCATGTTTTGTATCGAACCCAAGTTTCCCATACCATAATCGATAATTGTAATCATGGTTTTATCAAGACCCGAATAGGTGGTTACCTGAACAGGTTGCAGAAGCATCTTGAGTCTAATTAATGGTTTTGTAATGTTACTGCCAATGCACCAATAGGCTTATCCCATTCGGATTGCAGATTCCATCTTAATAGGAAAAGGTCTGACCAATGAACATGTGTATGATTGACACTCATTGCCACCTTGAACAGGATGACTTTGTAGTAGACCTTAATGAAGTGATTCAGCGAGCGCAGGAAGGTGGGATTTGCTGCATATCATCTGGGATAGCCCCAAGCGATTGGGAAAGAACCCTATCCATCTCAAAAGCAGCCTCTAATGTGTACGCATCAATAGGATTAGACCCCATGCAAAGTGAATTCACTGGAGAAATGATAAACTTCATACGAACCCATCGAAGCGAAATTATTGCAGTGGGAGAGGTCGGGCTGGATTATTATCGCGAACGGGATCATTCACAGAGAAACTTGCAGGAAAGGAATTTCGTGTCTGCGATTCATTTCGCAATCGAAACTGGGCTCCCCCTACAGATACACTCTCGATCAGCAGGAAAAAGATGCCTAGAGATACTAGAGAAGAATGGTGCGTCATCTGTCCATATGCATGCCTTTGATGGGAGGGCGAGTTTCGCGAGGGTTGCATCGCGAGAGTTAGACTACTACTTCTCGATTCCCACGTCAGTGGTTCGTTCTCCTCAGAAACAGAAGCTTGTCAAAGCTCTTGATATCGAAAGAATCCTTGTTGAAACAGATAGTCCAGTGCTTTCCGCGGTTAGAGGGACTCGGAATGAGCCTTCAAATCTCCCTATTGCGATTAAAGAGATTGCCCGGATTCTAAGAAGGGATGAGGAGGAGATGCAGCAGATCATCCTTGAGAACACACTCAACCTGTACAGAAACATTGCTTCATCACGATAGTCTTATACTCAAACCGACCCACAGGTCACTCAAGATGATACCAGAGGACATTCTATCCCATGTGGTCAGGGAACAGACTAGAATTGCTGCTCGTGAAGAATGGACCAGTGCTCAACGCGATTCGCAAGAGCCTCTCTTCGACTATAGGTACGACCACGTATGCCAAGTGGTGGAATTAGCCAAGAGAATCGGGATGAGTCTGGAAGCGGACATGGAAATAATCATTCTATCGGCTTGGCTACATGATATTGCGAAGCCAGGTTTAGGGGGAGTGAAAGATCACGGGATAGAAAGTGCAAAGATAGCACGAACCATCATGCAGTCATATGGCATTAGACATGAAACCATCGAGAAAGTGACAGATGTGATAGTGAAGCATGTTGGATTGACTCTGGAATCGCCATTGGAACCACTGGAGGCACAGGTGGTTTGGGAGGCGGACAAATTAACGAAATTAGGAGTGACAGGCTTCGTGCATTATATCATAAATGGTATTCGTATGAGGCCGGGAATGTTACTGGACGCAATTGCAAGAACCATTAAGGATTTCCTGCCTCTCGCTGAGGATATTGCACGAAGTATGCACACTGAGCCAGCCCGCAAGATGGCAGACGAGCGATTAAACAACCTGCGCGCTATGTCAGCCATGTTCGAGTATGAAAAGCCAAATGAATGACAGGGAGACCATCTCAATGGAACAACCAAGTCTGAAAGCAGGAATCCTGATAATCGGGAATGAGGTATTAGACGGCATTGTCCTCGATACGAATGCGAATTGGATGGAACAGAGATTTGTCGAACTTGGGGTCGAAGTACGAAGAGTGGTTTCTGTTCGTGACGAGTTAGAGGAAATAGGGTCAGGGCTGGATTTCCTCACTGACCATTGCGATGTGGTTGTTACATCGGGTGGTCTGGGTCCGACCCATGATGATATGACACTGAAGGCTATCGCATCGCATCTTGGATTGGAACTTGAGGAAAACCCAGAGGCGTTGGCCATTGTAGAAAGACAATATAGACTACTTCATGAGAGGGGTATCATCTCCAATGGTGACCTTACTGAATCCAGAAGGAAAATGGCTCACATACCAAAGGGATCAGTTCCCCTCGATAATAGAGTTGGAGGAGCCCCAGGAGTCATGTTGAGGGTGGGCAAGAGCACAATCTTCTGTCTGCCAGGTGTGCCGGCAGAACTGAAGGACATCTGGAAGAGCAGCGTTGAGCCGTGGCTAAAGAATCATGTCGTTGGAAGGTACTACCAAGAGATTGTAGAATTCGAGGTCATCGATGAGTCTACATTCTCACCGTACATTGATGAGGTCATGACCGAGTTTCCAGGCATCTGGATCAAGTCGTTGCCCAAGAGGTATGGTTCAACAAGGGTGATGAGAGTCTGGGTATCCTGTAGAAGCGATGATGAAGAAGAGGTCAAACAGAAAGTGAAGGACGCCATCAAAAACCTTCAAAGCGTGTCCCATGCCAGAATCCGTGATGTCAAAACCTGATTCGGAACCAGCCGATAAGTATATTCCCTGCTTTCCTCTCAAGACTGTCCTAGGTTGAGATGAGATGCAACTGAACCTTCTCCTGACACCAATCGATATTATAGTGTTCCTCATCGCGGTGATCTATGCGGTCCTCGTTCTGACCATTGCCGATGTGGCAAGAAGAAAGCTCAACATGGGATCCGACTTCACAAGAAAGATTGTACACCTTTTCGCGGGTCTAGCCATATGGACTGTTCCCTACTATACACACTCGTGGTGGGCGACGGTTGTTGCGCTTCTATTTGCCGTCTTCCTTCTCATGGCAAACAATGAGCGTTTTAGCAAATTCTTCTCAGCAATGGCCAGACCCGAGGACTTGGAGCATGGCAGTGTCAGGGGGCCATTCTGGTATGCGGTATCGATAACGGTTCTGACAGGCATATTCACATTCCTCCAACTGAACGAGATCTATTTCATAGCAGCAGCGGCAATCCAGATGATGATGTTTGGTGACGGGATGTCCGCACCAGTTGGCATGAAATACGGCAAAAACTACACACGGACAATCCTAGGGTCTAAAAGAAGCCTACATGGGTCAGCAGCACTGTTTATCTTCTCGTTTCTTGGAGCGCTGCTTGCCTTCTGGTTCTTCGGAGTCCTCAACTATGGCACACTTGCTCCTAGCGGAACAATCCTATGGAACGAGATATTCATCTTGGCGTTCGTTGGCAGTGTGACTGCTACCCTGGTCGAACTGGTCAGCCCAAAAGGTACAGACAATATCCTATTGCCTTATACAACCTGTATCATTATGCTATTGTTGGGAGTCATGTTAGGAATTGTCGTATTTTAGCGCCCTGGATCGACGACCAGCCTGTAATAGTAGACCTTTCCTGCGGTCTGGCTATCTCGCTCTATACGTAAGACTTGCCCAATTCTTGCACCCAAGACACGTGCAGCGGGATCCTCTCGTGCAATCCTTGGAAGCTGTGTCTTCTTTATCCCATAGTGATCCAGTACCATTGATACTTCATCCTCTGAAGCAATGACATGCATAGGAACAAGCTCGTGCCCAAAAAGGTCGAATGATGCATAACCACCTTCAACAAGCTCGACTCTTGATTGGCGAGCCTGCTTCTTGGCCGCTGGCGTGAATCTGATCCCCCCAACGAGCATACCTTCCTGAGCTTCGTTCTCTTCCATTGCCCGTACGAGGTCACGAATCAGTGCAACACCGACGACTTTCGGCTCCTTGAATATCCAGACCACCTTTTTCACAATCATGTCCTTTACTTTTCTTGTAGGAAACATCACCCAGCGATTCTCATATTCCAATAGCTCATTAACCTCGTAACTTCTCAGAGTGAGAAGTTTGCGTGTCTTGATAATAATCTCAGGAAGCTCGACCAAAGTATTCACCCTAGGTGCTGAAATGGCTTGCTTTTCTTATGGCATATAAGCATTGCCAAGCGTCAACGAGGTGCTGCCCCATCCATGCCAAACACGGACAGCTGATTGCGGTCAGTCCCCAGTATATTCTCGCATGGGCTGATTGCAGCACACTAGAGTGCCAGCACCAGCCTTTTGTACAACAACGACTTGTTGGCAGATATCACAAACATAGGTAGCTCCTTCTTTTGCCATGAGATTGTCCTCCGCTAGGTCATATGCCTATTCGTCTATGGATAAATTTATGCGTTTCCGAAAAAATACGCAAAACCTGACATGATAACAGCAAAGATAGTTTCAAATAGTCCCATGGGCAATGTTTGATATACGGGACGAGGCGATTCGCTTGGCTGGACTAACAAAGGGAATGATTGCGGACGTACGAAAGGAGAAACAGATAACTCTACCCGATGTTTTCTTCAAGAATCCGATACTGGCCGAGATGAAGGCTGCCATGGTGATATACTTCGAACGTTCGGGGGAGATCAGGCTTATTCCTATGATGAAGATGGGAGGGGCAAGAGTCAGGCTCGAAGTCGAAAAAGTGAATCCGGCCCTCATGCAGATCATGACTCAACTGTTCAAACAGCATGACCTGAAAGTCCTGTTCACAACAGGATTTTGCTTCGAACAGAACCGATGTGTGTATGAGGTCTTCTTTGAAACCGATAACATCGAGGAGAAGGAGGCACGCATCAGGAGTACTATTGACAGCATTCCAGGTCTCTTCGAGAGCGAGTTCGAAGTGCTTGAGATTGGAAAAGGATGGTAGATCATTCAAGAATTCTCAATACCACATTGTCCTTCACATTGGTTTCCATAAACTCCAATTTGACACCCATCAATGCCTCAAGGTAACCCCGTATGAACGATGCTGGATAGAAGGGACTTCCGATGACTATCAGATCTTCGTTAGGAGTGATCTCGCCCCAGCCAGATTTCTTCAGGATCTCGAATAGTTTCTCTCGGCTTTTTGGGCTTCTTGGATCCATTCGATGTTTTATGGTCAGGACATCTGCTTCAGGAGCTTGCCTCCCTGCCGTGATTCCAATCTCATACTGCTGCTCGGGAGTGAGTGTGGAGAAGAATAGGGATGAGATGGTTTCTGGCATCAGAAGGACTCGTACATCATCTACATAGATCCCGCGGTCAGTCCACTTATCAACATTCAACTCCAAATAGATGTTCATCGCATCCTCGATAAGCTGTGCTCGCGACCTTGCAACACCAGCTTCGACCAGATCGTCAATCCTTTTCTTTATTGGGAGGCTGATAGTGACACTAATGATCTCTTTGGTTTCCTCTTTCCTTTTCCGAGGTCGTGTATCCTTCTTTGCTCTAGACATGTGCATCCTCTCCTAGCGAATACCTCTGATTGAGCTATGATATATAGTATTTCATTCTATCGCATACTATTTAGCTTGTTATGCGCACATTAGCAATTTGAATACCAAGCGTCACAAATTTGCAGAAGAACTGGTATGATGATTTCGTGTTCTTGCCCACATCAATCCATCATACCATGAGGATTGCTATCCTTCAGGTCTTCTGCTAGGAGCCTATCTCAATGACCGGAACACAGAAAGGTTTAATTACAATTAATTAACCGAGGGGCGAAATTGACAGGTGAGAACCAACCATTCTGAGGGGCGTATGATGCTTCAAGTATTTCTAATACTTTTCACAATTGCATTCTTGGCTGAATTCGCCGCAGCCACACTTGGAATGGGTTATGGGACAACACTTGCTCCCATCCTTATCATTATTGGATATGATCCTCTTGTTATAGTTCCAGTAATCCTCTTCAGTCAGCTTTTTGCCGCTACGGTTGCATCATTGTTCCACCACAAATTTAGGAATATGGATCTGTCGAATTCACGAGAACGACGTTCCCTTGCGATTTTTGCTACTACTGGAGTAGTAGGAGTCATTGTTTCCATCATGGTAAGCATAACCCTACCGACTCTCGTGGTGAAAGTCTATATCGCTCTGACTGTCATCATCGTTGGATTTCTATCCTTGATGAACGGCCATAGAAAAGTGGCTTTCTCGACATCAAAACTTGCAACAATTGGAATAGTTGCAGCCTTCAACAAAGGTATTTCAGGAGGGGGGTATGGCCCGATATCTACTGCGGGACAGATGATTTGTGGGGTCGAACCGCGAGCTGCAATTGCGATAACTGCACTGGTCGAGGGAATCATCTGCGCAGTCGGAGTTATCTTGTACTGGCTGTTGGTGATTAACTACGACTTGTTGCTCCTAATAGGCATCACTGTAGGAGGGATATCTGCCGCTCCGTTTTCTGCCTTTACAACTAAGTCATTAAAGCAAGAACATCTGAGAGGAATTGTCGCCACTGCTATAATACTGATTGGATTTGCAAGTCTAGTGTATGTCCTAATCGGTCCAGTGGGTTAGCGAGTTGATGATATGAGTAACCTAGACGATCACGATACCTGTTCATCAAGAAAGAACGATACGAGCCAATCCGTATCAAGTTTGGCCAAAAGCTTGAGGATTCGTGTCTTATGTCAAACGAGGAAAAGAATATGATACCTGCACACGGTGGAAAATTGATAGATCGAAAAGCAACAATCGAACAACGAGTACGTTTCTTGGAGTCCTTCGATATACTACACAAGATAATGCTTGATAAAGAAGATGCACAGGAGATTGATAATATCGCCTATGGTGTATTCAGTCCTCTTGAGGGCTTCCTTAACCAGAAGGATTTCATTGCAGTACTAGAGAAGGGGCGATTGGCTGACAATACGCCTTGGACTATCCCTATTGTCCTCGATGTGAACAAGGACGAGCTGGGTGATGC
>JAJRZD010000032.1 GCA_024275415.1 archaeon | reverse complement strand
TTGCAACGCTGGGCGAAACAGAAGAGGCACAAAGACCCGGATTTTCCTCTCTACCATTTCCCGACTTCAAGCTGGCTGTGTATTATGGTGGTTTGAACATGCACCTGAAGGGGCTGCCTTCCATGGTGTTCCTCGTGCTGGGGACTGACGAGGATCCTGACGCTTACAAGGATGCATTGCCTGAGATTGCCACTCAGATTTTCTTGAATGCCGAAGGTGATGCATATACCTCGCTCGTGCCCAAGTTGTACAAACAGATATCCCGGTACACTCACATGACACCCGAACAGCGTCAGGCGTCTGTCGTCAACGACCCAGTGCGTCGTGCGATTCTTCAGACACTTATGAAGGATGGTACGGTACAATCAACCAACTTAGAACAACTCATCTTCGAGGAGGTTGGCAAGAAGATTGACGTTGACATGATTCTGAGACCTCTCGTGAAGATGGGCATTGTCGCCACTGGATGGGTTGAGGGCCTTTCGTCAGAGGTCATCTATCTGACCCGAGCTATCTTCATCCTGCGAGGCATATCCCGAGAAACAGCGAGGGCGGTTCGTACAGGAAAGGTTTCAAAGGAGATTGCCGATGAGTATCTCCGCACAGCAAGGAAATACCACCGCGAGTATGTGGCACGCCTCCGTAGAGACCTGTCTGAAACCCTTTGGTTCGAGGCTCAGGAGCTATCTCAGTTCATTCTTGATTTCGATGCACACGATATCATAAGCGAGCTCAGGAGAGGCCCCACGCTGACCGCCACTCTTGAAGCAAAGCTTGACATCTCGAAAAGTCAGATCAAAAAGCAACTCCGGAAACTTGAGAAAGCCAACATCATCTCCAAATACAAGGATGAAGGCGGGAATGAGCATGTCCTTTTGAAATGCGATCCTGAGGTCGTCACGGTCTATCCCGAATGGTTGATCTCTCGCACTGTTGACCTTTACAATGACGGAGATATTCCCGCTCGTCAGGCCATTCACTATCTTGAAACTCTGAGGAATTTCCACCCGAGCAACAAGGATGTCATCATGGAGGTCTAGTAGAATGAATCGTCGAATCATGTTTATCCTGTTTGCGGCGTTTGTCACGTTCCTGCTATTGCCAATGACAAACACATCCACCATGAACAAACCAGCACCGGAGCCTACTGACGCCACCCCCCTTCAGGTCAAGAACAGTGGGGTCGAGTTGGCCGGGTTCCAAGACGAAGCGACATGGTGGAATAGTACCTTCATCTATCGGCGGTACTTCAATTTCACTCTTGACGCATCTGAAGCGAGTAAGACCAATTCGCCCGTGCATCTGTATCTCACATTTACAGAGGGCAACTGTTATGCGGGATCAATACGTGTCGCGTACTATGACAACCCCGGATGGACACTCTTACCATTCCAAGTCTGGAATACAACATATGATGCCACTGGGAATTACATCCTCTCGACTCGGATATCCTTCTTGGTGAATGTTTCCTCGGGCTCGACTGAGACCAACTATTACATCTACTATGCCAAGGAGCCTGTTGGAACAGTAAGCTATCCAAACTTCTATCCATTCACCTACAAATCCTATACATTCTCTCTCATCAGCCTCGTTTCTTTCTACGATAACAATAATTACCTCATTGAGATGTACGATTCTGCTTCCCAGACTTGGGACGATCCCCGCAATCTGGATGGCAAATGGGATGGGACTAGCGGAAGCGTCTATCCATCAAATGTTCCTTCTGGAACACTCGCTCAATATCAAGCAGCACGCTACGAGCCCGATGTATACTCTTACACATTGTTCACCGGGTATTATGCTGTTTACTCCAACTACCCAATGTATGTGCACATGGGTCAAGGTGACGAAGGCTCAAATGCGGCTATGAACGACTGGTTCCCAGTGACAAACCAACTGGGCTCAGGTTCTGGAACGGAAATCATCCTTGGTGGCGTTGAGGGTTTCGACGCTCGAAACGAAGGGAAGTACTGGGTTCTAGCACAAGAGAATGACACTCAGGTCTGGATTACCAATGCGGATGGGTCTGCGGATACCAATTGGAGGTTCAACAACTACTCTCTGGTGAACACATGGCCCGCCATCCTCGATGAAGGCGAGTATATTTACAAATGGGACATCGTATATAACGACATCAAGATTGCAAACGCCACAAAGCCAATCACTGGAAGATGTGGGGACGTTGACGCAGCCTACTCCCGTGACATCTGGGCATTCTATCCCGATGTGAATGGCAATCTTGCAGGTGAGGAATTCTATACTATTGATATGGGTAACAGCGGCGACTACACCAGAGTCACGAACCTAGGTAGTACCGCCGTTGACATCAGCTGGTGGCGAAGTTCCAACGGGGGCGCCTGGACATATGTAGGCACTCAGAACATTGCAGCAAATAGCTCTTACCTTATTGCACGAGGTGTCGCAAGCGATACGGATCCCGAGGATGTCCTTCACATCAAGGGCGATACTGGTTCAATGCTCATGGTTGAAGGTCTCTACAATCCTACGGCTGTGACCGATGCTGGTGACTGGGTTCCTACTATCACAGGTCATCGTTATGGCACTAATTACAAGCTTTGGGGCATCAATGGTTACAAGTTCATGATTGTCGCACTTGAGAATGCCGAGGTCAAAATAAGCGGATACAATGGTGGCACACTCCAAATCCCCGCTGGCGGAATGGCATCATTCAGACCAGTATCCTCTGGGATGACACTCTATCACATAACATCGAATGCTAGCATCGGAGTAGTCGATGTGGGTAGGTTCTCGACAACTGCTCCCTACGACCCAATCTATGATACAGGTTATGGCTGGGCAGTCCCTGCGTACTCTCCTGACCAGGATCAGGCTGGAGTTAGTATTACATACGGCTCTGAACGACATCTTTTCGAATTCGATATCACAGTCAAAGACCTTGATGGCACAGTAGTTGAGGGTGTGCAGGTGACCCTCTACAATGCAACAACTTCCACTATCTGGCTGGACGAGCAGGGGCGAAATCGCACAGGCATAACCGATTCGAATGGACTTGTTGTTTTTGAAGGCCTAGGCAATGCCACCTATGAGGTACGCGCAGTCATAGATGCAGCCTCATGGTTGTACACCTCATATACCCATATTTGGGTTCGCAACACCTCGAACCACGCAATCACAGGGTCTGTCACACCCATTGATGTAATCCTCCCAATGGGCTCCTTTGACATCACCTTGCAGGATCTCATGGGCAATCCCATGGCACAGACCGCAGATGAAACCACACGCATCCGGGCCTCCAATGTGACTGGACCGAGCGCTGATGGGAGTGCCTACATAGACCAGCAGACAACAGACGCATCTGGTGTGGCATCATTCTATCGGCTGCCTAAAGATGCATACTCGTTCTTCATTCGTTATGATGGAAACGTTTCATCGTATCAGTACGATCAAATGCTACAATTTGGCAATTGGTCACGAAATGAAGCGGACTTCGATACAGGGCCCTACTCGTATACATTCGAAGTGCCATTGATCACACTTCGTGTCACTGTGATGAGCTGGGATGACCAGCCCATCGAAGGTGCAACGGTCAAGATTAACAATACCAAGAATGAGAACGTGTACACACTCACACGCACGACTGATGCAGATGGCGTCTATAACTTCTATCGCATCGTAAATGGGACTTGGAACTTGGATGTGTGGAAGGACGACAGCTATTCTGAAACACCAATTGCCCGAAATAATACGAAATTCCTGACAAGTTTGCAAGGTGAAACATCTTATACGGTCGAATTACCTATTTCTCGTGCGAACTTCCGTGTAATGACAGGTCCTAGCACCTTTGTACAAGGCGCTCAAGTGAATATCACTCTAAAGGGTGGCAATTTGGTTGCCACAGGTAGCACCAACAGTACAGGACAAATCACCTTCTTTGTCATTCATGCCAACATGTCATCACCTTATTCGGTGTCCTACAACGTTACAGTCATCGCTGGCGATGCCAGTAATGGCTTTCTCACGGAAATACTTGTGAAGGCCGATAAGGACTGGTGGTTCGTCAATAACATCACAATTAATGTACCGGCCTATGCAGACTTTTATACCGAATTGAACTCTACTGTTTCATACTTGACAGCAAAATGGGGTAGAAACGCATCTTTTGTGGTGGGCTATTATGATAGGGACGGTCCAAGCACAACATCAGTCATAAATATTGATGGCACGACATGGGTGAATTACACGATATACATGGGTTCGACGCCTATTGGCTGGGGTTACTGGTCTCAGGCGACAGAGTATTATGTTGTCCAAGACACAGCTGTGAACTACACAATCATTGTTGACACCGATCTGTGGAAACTAAATGTGTCTGAAACACCTTACACGATTGTAATCAACGCTCATACCACCGGATATGACGATCCTGATACAATAACCATCTACTTGACAGTGAATCCCGCTGAAACCAGTCTGGGAATAAGCGATTCATCCTATACTGAGCAATATGGTAACCACAGCACCCATTCCTATTGGTTATACGATTCCACAAATGGTGTGAATGTGACTGGTCTGAATGTCTTCAACTATACTGTGAAGTCTGGTGCGACCGAGCTCAGGTCTGGGACGCTGGGAGTGAGTGCACACCTGTACCAGATTCTCCCCTCTGTCCTCAATGGACTTGACACAGGCGTGTACTCGATTACACTTACTCTTCAGAAAAGGAACTATATCAACCAGACATTCATTGTCGGAGTGACGATTATCGAGATTCCTATGCAGGTGACACTAGTTTCAACCAATGATTATACATGGGATCCGGCAACCACTGATTTCCAGTTCGAATACGGATTCGCAGGAAACACTACCGTACCCACACTGTCTAATGTGCAAGTCGTTATCCGATGGTACACGGATGCAGGAATGTCGTATCTCAATGTCACAAGGACCCTTTCGGTTTCTGGTGGCGTTCTGACCTATACATTCTCAAGGGATATTGTTCCCGTAGGTTCATGGAACATCAGTGTCACTTGTTCGAAGGCCAACTACGGGTCTGCCACAGCGACCATAACAAGCCCTGCGAGCTTCATCACAGTTTCTCCGGCTCCAACCACCCTCACTGCTATCACCTCAGATACAGTCCAGATTGATTGGTTATCGCCCGCGGTCTTTGATGTGGACTTCTCACGGGTTTCGGATAGTGTTGGGCTTACTGGCGCGACTTTCTCCAGCAATTGGACTGATAGTGTAGCGCTTCTGGAGCTTGGCGGAGGCATCTACCGAATCACTGTAAGCACAGAAGTGGAAGCATCGACATGGGTCTTACGCCTCCAGCTTATCAAGGACAATCATGTGAATGGTGAAATCGACCTGACAATCACAGTGAATGTCCCGCTCCTGATTCAGAGCGAATTCGGCTCTATTGAGAATCCGCTCATTGTGTATTGGACTCGTAATTTCACTATCGAGCTGACGCTCTGGGATCAGTCTAGGATCAATACTCCTGTGACAGGAGCGACAGTATCATACAGCTGGTTTGTCGAGTCGGTCGTGGATGAGAGTGGCACTCTAAGTGGTTACTCGGGCGGCATATACAATGTCACCCTGAACGCTTACGATGCAGTACCGCAAGATCAGCTCTACGAGATTGTTGTTACTGCAACGATTACGGGAGGGACTGCCGACCAGATAACCTTCTTCGTGCGCATTGATGCAGTGCCTAATGAGGTCGTACTTGAACAGCAGTATTTCGAGGTGTTCTACGCAGATGTATTCGATGTACGGTTTTACTGGAACAACACCCTTGATAACTTGCCAATCACCTATGCTGAATCAGAAACCTACACTCTTATCCCACTGGACATTCCGATTACTGATGTCGTCAACGAAGGCGGAGGCTGGTACACACTCACTGTGGATACCAAGCTCCTTGGGATGAATGCCAATGTCCAAGGCTCAGTTTATGTAATCACAATCGAGCTGATGAGGAATGGGTATCAGGAGCACGACCTGACCACAGTCATCATGCTGGTTCTTGAAACCGATGCCTCATTAGTAATCGACTCCATTGGGGCTGTCAATTGGAGTGACCCCATTGCCATCAAGGCTCATCTCTACGACGCACTTCATGGAGGATATATCTGGTTAGGGGCGACTATTACAGTAAGTTATGGGGCCTACTCGCTACAGATGGTCAATCACAACAACGGAACCTTCACTCTCAGCTTTGACTCGGACAACTGGTTCCCCGCCTCTGCGGATCCATACGATTTGACCTTCACCTACGAGTTGCCAAACTATGTCGATAGCACTAACACCACTTCAGTGGTCATAGAGCCCATTTCGGGAACGATAATCATTGATGCTCCCACCTCCTTAGAGTGGACTTGGTCGCAGGAGTTCGAATTGCAAGTCAGGGTATTCAATACCCACGGTGGAGGGCTGCTGGCTCTTGAATATACGACGGTGTACTACAGCTGGCAGGGCACATCCATCGTTGGCTATCTTGCCTATCGGGATACTAGTGTTGACTATCATGTGACCGTTGACACGATGGAGATTCCTGCTGGCGACAGGACCTTGTTGATAGTGGTCGATAACGAGAACTTCACCATTCCGAATGGAGTGCTCGATTTGGTCATCAATCCTGTAGATGTTGCTCTTGAGTCCGATCAGGGAACCTATACCCTCGTCTATGGCGAGGATACAGGCGAAATCATCCTGACATACAGTGTCGATGATGATTCTGTTTCGCTGACAGGTGTCTTGACTGGAGCAACCATCTCGATGGAGTACGGAGGCCAAATATTCTATGCCAGCTATCAGGCAGGCACTCAAGTATACCGTTTGACATTCAATCCTCAAGAGATTGGTGATGACCGTGTGCCTGGGATATTCACCCTGAACATAACGGCTGAACTGCAGAACTACACTACCGTCACCATCCAGCCAAAACTCGTTCTTGTAGGGACGACACAGCTCGTGACTGAAACGAGCGGCTTCTATATCGAGGAAGGGCAGACTGGAATCATCTGGTTCAAGTTCATTGATACAGTCGGTGGACGACAGAGGTCTATCACTCCTTCAATGGTGACACGTGCAGAACTCACTGTGAACTCACAACTGACTTTCAGTCTAGGTGACGGTCTCTTCTACGATGAGGAGAACGAGCGATACTATGCAAGTGTAGTCAGTGCGCAGGTTGGCGAACGAAGTACGACAGCCTACAGCATTCAGGTAGTGATTGAGGCGCCGCTCTACACGAACATCACCAGCGCCAGCAATACGGTAATCTCTGTGACCATCACCGAGGCCACAGTAGACATACTTGGACCTGTAGACGCGCTGACATCCGTGTTCGGTCTATCCGTCGGCTCCTTCAGAATCCCACTCTCCATGTTCCAGACCATTCTCTTGATGATTGGACTTTTCGCCATCGGAAGTGGATCCTACATTGGAATCAAACGTTACAAGATTCCATTCGCCATCAAGCAGATCAACAAGGCATTGAAGGCCATGGGTGATGGCAAGACGGCGAAGATTGATCAAGTGAAGACGATGGGTTCGATTGTTTCAGAGCTTCTGGCACCCGGACTGGCAGAACTCGACCTTTCAGCTCCTGTTATCGAAGTAGGTCCTGAGATGGATTATGATGTGTCACTAGATGACACTGAAGGTCTCCTTGATGAACTGGACGCGCTTGAGGATGTGGGTGTCGAAGAAACACTCCCCGATGATGTTTCATCCTTCGAGGCCGAGCTAGAGGCCGAGCTTGACACAATAATCGAAGCCGAGCCAGAGGTTCCTGAAGTGGAGGATGCGGAAGTATCTGAGGCTGTTGAATCAGAGGCAGATGTTGGGGAGCAGAAAATCGAAACTGAGAAGGTCGAGGAATCCCCTGATGAACCGGAGGAGCCTGCAGCAGAACCTACTGTTGATGAAGTGATGGACGAGGCTGAACCTGATGATACAGTTGCCGAGGACACCTCTGAAGAGGTAATCCCCGAAGAACCAACTCTGGACACCTCTGAGGATGAAACTGCCTCTGATGTTCTCGATGATGCGGAGCCTCAGGAGGATGATGAAATAGCAGAACAAGAAGACACTGCTGAATCTGAGTCTTTAGAAGAAGACTCGGAGGATAGTGAGGAACTTGAAGAGGAAATCGAAGACTCACTCTCTGATGAACCCGAGGATTTAGATGTCGAAGAGGACGCAGAAGCGCGCTCCGAATCAGACGAAACGGACGTTTCAGCTGACGATGAAGACATCATAGAGGAGGATGATTTGGCAGACGAATAGGATTGCAACCGAGGGGGTATTGTCCCCCTCAACCTGCAAGAAACGGAGTGATGATGAAACTTGAAGGATGATGTCCACGAGCAGATTGTGAAACATATTTCGCTAGTGCAATGGTACGAATTACGCTCATATGGGAATCTGCCCAATGTTCATTATCACACTCGAAGATATTGTATGATAAATCTGGAGGACTAAGAAACTATGATACGCGAGCTTCATGTCTTTAAAGAAGGCAAGCCACTGTTTCAAGACACTATTGTTCCAAACAACGATCTTGATTCAAATGCTGTCATGATGCTGGTTTCATCTTCAGCGAAAAAACTACACGAATGGAAAATCGACAGCATGGAAATCGAACGCTTCAGGTATGTGTACATGAATAGCCATGACACTCAATTCATAATCACAATGGATAGACAATCATCTCTCTCGAAAGCAGAGGAAGCCATGATGAACTTGGTTTCGAAATTCATGACTGCCTATGAGGGTATTCTGGAGAGCGATGAGTGGAAATCCACCGATTTCAGCCCGTTCCAACCCAGTTTCCGAAGCATCGTGAGCAAGATTCCTGTGAAAGTCTGCCTTGCTGGACATGGTGGTACCGGAAAGACAACACTTCTTGAGCTGGCCACACTGCCGTCACAGGGACCACCTCAGGAATATGTGCCCACGTTCTTTGGGGATAAGGCATTCTTGAAAGCTGATTTCGACCCATATGTTTTCAGCATGTTCGATCTGGGCGGACAGGATCGTTTTGTCCAAGAATGGGGGAAAATCATACGTGCCGGTAGTGTTGTTGTGATAGTCACAGATTCAACGCAAGAGAACCTTGATTGGACAAAGCGTGTTGCCTATCCTGTTCTCAAGGCTGAGCTCCCTTATGCACGAGCAGTCGCTATAGCAAACAAGCAGGATTTGCCTGGAGCATTGTCTCCAAAGGAAGTTGGAAGACGTTTGGATGTTCCTGCTTATGGTATGCAGGCAAACCGTCGTGATTTTCGTGACCGCTGGCTCGAGTTGCTGAAGTCTGTGGTCTTCGAGAATGTCGATTTCAAGATAATAAGTGAGATTGAGGTGTAACCATGAATGATAAAGACTCATCCCAAATCATAGATCCTGATGAGCGCAGGAAGCTGATTCAGGACATAGCAAACATCAAGGATGTCCTTGATAGCTACAAATACGGCTTGAACTTCGAGGAGTTCGCAGATGCCCTTTTCCAGACCATTGACAGACAGACTGTTGCAATAAAGAACTTGAGTGATCAGATGACCCAGATCCTTGAAAGGATGGAAAAGCTAGAAGTACGACTTGACGAGGGCATCAAAGTTCGTGTCAAAGGTTTCTCGACTGAGCAGCTTGACGGCCAAGATGAGGTCATCATCGAGCAGCCTCCTGAACCGGAGGAGGTCACAGAAGAGGAGGACGCCTCCCATGAGAATCTTCGAGCTGAGATGAAGGATCTTGAGGCTAAGATTGCAAGGCTTTTCGAGAAAGAGAACGAACTGGCCGAGATGTCCCTGAACGACCCTGCCAGTTCTGAGGAATACGACGAGAAAGCGAGTGTGGCAAAAAACATGCGACAGTCACTTGAGGAACGATTGAAGGAGATAAAGGATATTCTGGGCAAATAGAGTTTGGAGGTAGAAAAAATGGGGTTATTTGATAGTTGGCGAAGAAAGAAGAAACATGTGCAACCAGCCAGAGTAAGAGGACGCGAAATCATGACGACAGGCCCGGCTGTAAAGGAGCCTGAAAAGGCACCTCCGGTTGAGGCTTTGCCTCCGGAACAGCAGGGAGAACTCGTCAATCTTGTTGCGGAATATGAGCGATTGTACCAGCGACGAGAAGAGCTTCAGGCGGAGCGAAGCGACCTGACTGCTCGACTTGATAATGGTGAACTGACCGCTCTCGAATTCAGGAAGGAACTCATGAGCCGGATTCAAGAAGCAGCTATTGTTTCTGAAAAGCTAAAGGAAACAGCTTCTAGACTTACGGCAATGGGCTACAAAGGCGTTCTACACTGAGGTAGGGACAACTTGTCCGATCCTGAAGACCGCGAGCCTGAAAAACGAGTTGGGCTCACTGATGAGGACAAAGAGCTCATCGAAGCAGTGATGGAAGAGTCTGGGCTAGGTTCGGATCCGGGTAGCAAGGCTCGCTCGGAAACATCTGTCAAGACCGTACCCGGAGAGTCTGACAACACGCTCCAACAGGTTCACAAGCAATTCACTGAGATACTTTCGTTCATCGAGGAAAACGTCGAGTCTACAGAGGCAGCGATTGACGGTGAGCTAGAGAAGGTCATCTCTGTCGTCACTAAAGAACTTCAAACGATTGGACTTGGTGTTTTTGCGACAAGAGCTGCTTCCGTAGTGAAGAATCGGTTGAAAGAGAACTTGAACGCAAAACAGCAGGTGTCGTCCATTCTGAACGCAATCAAAGAGGCAAAATCACGATTGGACTCGATGGTTCTTACCACCAGCAGTGGGATAACATTGCAGGTATTTCAAACCGCTGAAGAACACCAGAATAGGCTTGTTCAACTCTACGCGAAACTCAACGAGCTTGATAAGCAACTTGAGAGTACCGCAGCAGAGGTTCGTATCTGGAGAAGCAAAGCATCCGAACAAGAAGAATTGATCAGGTTGAAGGATGAAGCTCTTCAACAGAGTCAAAAGAACATCGAGGACCTCCGGACTTCACTTACCGAACTGCGAACTGCTTTAGAAGAGAAGACTGCTGAGATTGCTGAGATGAAGGGACAAATTGAGAAATCGCAGGTTCAGTTAGGCTCGCAGAAAGACCTCTTGGCTCAACTTGGCACTCCCGAAACTATCGCAAAGGAGTACGAGTCACGTATCGAAGAACTCGCAAGCATCCGTGGGCAGATAATGGTGTATGAGGACAAGCTCATGCAGAGGGATGCCGCGATTGACATACTGAAAAAGGAAATAGCGGAACTAGAGGCTCAGAAGGAAGAGTTCGAGAAGAAGATTGAATCGGTTCATTACGAATCGGCTGAGTGGAAAGGTATCAGGGATGCTCAAGAGGCAGAGATTGAATCATTGAAAGCACAGTTGAAGGAGATGGAATCGCGATGGGATGCGCTCTACCAGATTGCTGAGGACGAACCAGCTTTCAAAGCATATTTCATCATCGCCGGAAAGACAAACTGGCTTCCGCTACAACACCTCTCCTCGGCACTTGGCATTCCTACGATCCTGCTCAAGCGTCAACTGCAAAAGTTCGTTGATGCCGGTCTCGTGGAAATTGAGGACGATAAGATTCGACCGTTGTCGTTATCTATGCCTGAAGGCGCAGAGTCAAAAGACACATTAAGTGAAGACGAAACCTGAATAATGAAAACCTTGGAGGCGCATGTTTGACACAACGACCCTTAGAAGAAGTCATGGCATTCCTGAGTAATTACACCTTGGCTTGGCATCATTGGCTTATGATTCTTGCATTGCTCAAGCTAGGTGGCGCTGCGACAAAGGCGCAAATCTTCCCTGTATACAAAAAGGAGGGATTCTCTCCTCATGCAATCGAAGGAGTCTTCAAGAACGATATTATCGAACTCGGAGAGGCAATAGAGATTGATGGTGACATCAGCAATCTTCAAGATTCGACAACGTTGTTCCTCTCTGATGACCCCAAGTTCCGCAAATTCATCAAGAAGAATCTGAAGTCCGTAGTCAATACGCTGAAGAAACACAAGGTATAGTATTCTAAAACATTGACAATCTTTTTCAGGTTCTACTCATTGTGCTGTAATGGGTAAGCACCGTGGAGATTGAAGCTTCTAAATGTCAGAGATGCAGTGCTGTCATCATCCCACCACGGGAAATATGTCCTTATTGCGGCCCTGAATTCCACGACCTTGAACAAATCATTGTAGAACCCTCTGGTGTCATCGCTAGCTACACCTCCTTGCAGCGTCCTCCGGACGGGTTTGACCCCCCAGTTGTTTTGGCATTGGTTCGATTGAGATCTGGAGCGATGGTATTGTGTCTAGGCTCAAAAGATGTGATTGACGATACACACATCGGTCGGGTTGTATCTATTGACCGTGATGTGTCAGACCGTTTCATCTACAAGTTAATGGAATAAGATGCATCACGGACCGGAACGCATCCGCTGCGATATGCGCCCCGCTTAGTAACGAGTTTCAGGGACCGAAAATGCTACCTACTCGTATCCGTGATGCGTAATAGTATTACGTGAAAAGTAATATAATGCTTCTTTGTATCATATGACCTGATTAGTTTCGCTTGGTCTATGGGGTCTTGAACTTTGTCAGAAGAGAACAGGGATTTTTCAGCACTCCAGGCAAGCTTGCGAGAAGAGCTTCTTGGCAGGGCATCAGAGGAACGCTTCGGTCTGAAGAAACGTGAGATATCGGTGATGACCCGGATGAGTTCTGAGATTGTTGGCATCTTGGACGCACTTGTCGAGCTTGAGATTTTCAAGAGCAGGTCTGAGGCAGTGGCAGCCCTGATTGAGCGAGTCATCCAGTCTCGTAAGAGGCTCTTTCAGGAAATTCGCACGCAAGCATTGGACATCCAGAAGAAACGAGATGCTGCACGCAGGCTGGCGATTCAGACTATCCAGAACATGCGTGAAGAGCCATATGATGACCTGTGAGCGACATTCGTTAGGAATTTAAGTACCGCACCTCAGTGCCTTGACCGTGTTTGACAATGGCAGACTATCTTAGTAGTGTCCTATGGACTGAGGAAGAGATTGAGTTCAGAAAGCAAGTTCGCGAGTTTTGTGACAAGGAGATTTACCCTATAGCAGATGAGATTGACAAGGGTTCTTACCCGCGTGATCTTCTGAGAAAGATTGGCCAGGCAGGGTTCATGGGAGTCCATCATGACAAGGACTACGGAGGTACTGCAAAGGGGCTGTCCTACGAGATCATAGTCGCTGAGGAGATCTCTGCTGCTAACGGAGGACTCGACATGGCACGGATGGCATCCACTACCCTTTTCGGAATGCCCTTGAAGGTGTTCGGCACTGATGAGCAAAAGAAGAAGTACCTTGCTCCAGTGGTCAAGGGTGAGAAGATAGGATGCATCGGCATCACTGAGCCGGAGGTCGGGTCTGACACCGCAGGGATGAAGACTAGGGCCGAGAAGGATGGTGATGAGTGGGTTCTTAATGGCGAGAAACGGTTCATCACAAATGGTAGTCAGGCTGACTATATGTGCGCGTTCGCTATCACTGACCCATCAGTCAAATCGAAGGATGGTATGTCAGCATTCATCGTTCCTACTGATGCTGATGGGTTTAGTGTCGTGAAGGATCATGACTTACTAGGCATGAAGTCTGCCAGAGTTTCATGGCTTAAACTCGAAGATGTTCGTCTAGGTTCTGAGATGCTTCTCGGCGAAGAAGTACAGGGATTCCGCATCCTCATGGACGAGCTGGACAGTGAACGAACAGCCATTGCTGCCGAGGCAATTGGGTATGGACGTACTCCCTATGAGGTCGCTGTGAAATACTCCAATGAACGACAGCAGTTTGGAAGGGCAATCCGTGCTTTTGAAGGCGTGAGTTTCAAGATTGCAGACATGGCAATGAAACTGGAAGCGGCCCGCGCACTTACCCTTACTGCTGCAAGGATGTACGATAAGGGGATGAAGATAACCAAGCAGGCATCCATCGCCAAGTTGTATGCTACGGAAGCTGCAATCTCTATTACTAATGATGCCTTACAGGTGCTTGGTGGTATGGGCTACACCACTGACTATCCTGTGGAACGATTTCTGCGTGATGCACGGCTAATGACTATTGGAGGCGGAACTGCGGAGATTCTCAGATTCCTTATCCAACGTGAAGTCTACAAAGAAATGCTCTAGATGGTCTTAAAGAAAAAAGGGAGTTGGGGGAATCCCAACTCATTCTTTTGTTATGGCGGTTATCCTATATTCTCCGTCAACAATCTGGATAGTTGCAGTGAACTTGTCATTCACTTGTAGATTGAGCAGTGTGTACCAGTCTGTCAAATTCATCCATGACTTTGCGCCGACAATGTATTCGTAAGTCGAGTTGTCTGTTCCTAGGACGATGTGTGTGTCGCCATTCTCCACATAGGACGCAATGCTCGTCACATTTGCTGTCAGTGTGAATATGTCTGAGGGCTCTCCGATGATCTCGCCACCGACCTCAGCGACATATCCTTCTCGGACGGCTTTTACCAATGCAGCTCCAGTCAGTGTACCACTCCTCTCAAGCGTGTAAGACAGAGTTACATCTTGAGCATCAGCTATTCCGAATGCATGTAATCGGATGTCTGTGATGTAGTACTGCTCGGCATCAGAGTCATAGTACCCATCAATCCAGTAAATCGGAGAATACCATGCATACCTTGTGGTAGTCGCATCTATCTGAACCGGATATAGCAAAGGCATCGCTCCAAAATACTGTCCTGAATTGGGGTCTGGGAACTGCTTGATGATCTCATTGATAGCAGCCTCCCCACTGGCGAAACCGGAGTTTCTGAGGTCATGGAAATAGATGCCATCATTCGTTCCTCTTACAAATCCACTGAGAGAGAGCGTGGATGAACCTGGAGGATGGACTGCCACCAATGCCTCTACCCTGTTAGTGTCGGGGTTGAGGATGTAACGTGTATCCTCAGTCATCTGGAATCTGTCATTCGACGGAGGAATCACCCAGAGGAAGCCACCTGCGAAAAGGTCGAAACTATCTCCTCTACGGTATCCTCCCCAGCGGCCTATGCTTCGCTCCAACCACTCCTCGCTATACACCTGAGTCACCCATCTCGGAGTGTCCTCAATTGTATCAAAGGTCTGGATGGTTCCGTTCTGGGAATAGATGATTGGTCCAAGAGGTCGTTCTATGAAATCGAACCCGAGTGCAGTCCTTGTCTGGATGTAGACAAGATTGCCTGCTGGATCCCAGGTCGGATAGGCGTATTCATACGAGTTCGTCATGTCCTGCAAGTAATTGCCAAACTGGATATTCCTATCCCAGAAGAGTCCTTCTCCAACAGGAATTTGTATATCTGTGATGATTTCCACCAATGATGGGTCATTGGCATCGACCACGATTAATGCCTTCACATAATTTTCAGATAGTACATTGGTTGATACTATCACAGACACCCATACCAACCGGTCATTACGGGTCGTGATATGAGTTGCTGCAATATCTATGTTCGAACCAATGGATGCGAACTGTTGTTGGGCAACATATGACGCATACTCAGATGTGACCAGTCGTACCTGATTGTCAGGGATGGGTGAGTCAAAGAGCGGGTCTGTTGTCTGAGATATCATCGAATCTACATACTCCGCATTGGCAACATCAGATGTCCAGCCGATGATTCCTGAGAAGACGGGGAGTACGATGACTATGATAAGCCCAAAACAGATGAAGGGTACTTTGGCTCCTCCTATGATGTCATCGATTTGACCTGGTCTGAAACCACCAGCAAAGAGCAGCAACAATGCAAAGCTCATAATGAGACTAATAATAGCCCAAGGCAACACCATCATTCCAAGAATAGTTATCACAGCCCACGCAATGGTTCCCCAAGCCAACCGAAATGGGAGCCATTTCAGCAGCCTATTGAACCGGAGCATTTGTGACTCATAGGGAACCGGTATTGCATGGACGATGAGTGAGATAAGCAAGAACAGCATGATATTCATTAAAAAGACCTCTGCGGATTATCCTATGGTTGCTGATGAACGAGTCCTATTAGTATTTTCTACCTGTATAGTGACTTGTACCACTCGACCGCTCCTCCTGCTCTGAGGATTTCCAGCATCTTCTGTGGTATTCTTTCTCCCACCAACCGTTTTCCTGATCCTAATGGTGTGACGATGCCCTCCAGCAGATTGACTTGAAGGCGTTCAAGTTCTTTCACCTGATTCGATATGCCCTTCACTACGATGGCTGGGATTCCCACATTGAATGCGTTGCGATAGAAGATTCTTGCAAAAGATTCTGCGAGTACGCAGCTTATTCCATTGGTTTTCAAGACCATCGGTGCCTCCTCTCGTGAGGAACCACCCCCGAAGTTTCGACCCGCCACGATGATATCCCCTTCTTCTACGACCTGCACGAAATCAGGCATGACAACCTCGAAGGTGTGTTGTGCCATCTCAGCGTAGTCTAGGAGCTGGAGATAACGTCCTTGGATAATCTGGTCTGTGTTGATATCATCGCCAAACACTATCGCTTTCCCTTCAAGGACTTGTGATTCCCTCATTGTTCAGACCTCTCTTGGATCGGTTATGATCCCAGTAATCGCACTGGCTGCGACTGTGGCTGGGGATGCAAGAAACACACGGGATGTAGGATGTCCCATCCTTCCTTGGAAGTTCCGGTTCGTGCTGGACACACAGACCTCTGATGGTCCCAGCACTCCTAGGTGTCCTCCGATGCAGGCACCACATGTACTGTTTGTCACAATGGCACCAGCATCCATGAGGATTTCGATTGTCCCGTTTCGCATCGCTTCGATATAGGTTCTCCTGCTAGCAGGTGTGATGATGAGCCTAACGTCCTTATGGATGCGCTTCCCTTTCAGGATCTGTGCAGTGATTTCAAGATCCTCCAATCTCCCATTAGTGCATGACCCGATGAATGCCTGATCAATCTCTACATCGCCAATCTCAGATACAGGTTTACTGTTCACTGGACTGTGAGGCAGGGCGACCATTGGCTCAACGGGATCATCAGTCAAGTCGTAACTTAAAGAGCCACTATATTCGGCATCTTTGTCTGGCGACACTGGGGAATACTCACGACCTGCCGCATTTTTTTCGAGCCAGTCTTTCACCGCACTACTCATTGGCATAATTCCACACTTTGCTCCGGCTTCAACCGTCATGTTACACATCGTCATCCTCGAACCGACTGACAGATTATCAATCAAAGATCCAAAGAATTCCATCGACTTGTAATTCGCACCATCAGATCCAAGGTCAGTGATGATTTTCAGGATGATGTCCTTGCTCATCACTCTGGTAGGCAATTGCCCCTCGATGTCTATCCTTATCGCTTCTGGGACTTTGAGCCAGATTTCTCCGGTTGCCAGAATCATCGCGCTGTCAGTTGCCGCAAGACCTGTAGAGAACGCGTTGAACGCACCATATGTCGTGGAATGTGAATCGCTCCCGACTATGAGCATTCCCGGACGAGCGAGCCCCTTCTCGGCAAGCACCTGATGGCAGATACCACCATCGACATCGCAGAAATGCTTGATGTCCTGTGCTCTGACAAACTGCCTGTTACGGACATGGATTTGTGCACTTTCCGTATCTGGAGCGGGAGCCCAATGGTCGTTGACGACAAGGACTTTCTCTGGATCCCATACCTTCTTGAACCCCATCTCTTCAAGGATGGACACTATTCTGGATCCCAAGACCTCGTGAACCATGATGAAGTCCACAGACACATCCACGATGTCGCCCGGACTGACATTTTTCTCGTGTGTGTGCGCAGCAATGATTTTTTCCGCAATAGTATATGGCAAATGTGCTTACACTCCCTCTTTGACTCTCTTGATGATTGCGTCAGTAACTTCAGTTGTCGAGCTTGGCGTGACTGATTTCCACCTATCGATGCAAAGATCGTATGTACGAATCGAACCTTCTTCGAGTACAGCCTTGACGCACTCTTCGATGGTCGAGGATGCTGCTTGGAGTTTTGAGTCGCTGTGTTTCCTGCCTAGCCAATCCAACATCATTGCTGCTGACAGGATGGCAGCTATTGGATTCGAAACATTCCTGCCGTAATATTTCGGAGCAGAACCGTGCACGGGCTCAAAGACCGCGTGTTTCGTCCCAATGCTTCCCGCGGGGGCCATGCCAAGCCCACCCTGTATCGCGGCTCCAAGATCCGTTATAATGTCCCCGAATGCGTTTGGAGCAACCACGACGTTATAGTATTCAGGTCTTCTTATCATCCATTGAGTGAATGCATCTACATACGCATAATCCCTGGAAATATCAGGATACCTCTCTCCTACTTCGTCAAAGGACCTCCTGAACAGCTGACATCCTGCAAGGAGATTGCTCTTGTCCACACAAGTGACTCTTTTCACACCGTCTATAGGAGCCCCCGCTGATTTTGATGCCACGCTAAATGCATGGTCACAGACCCTCATGCTCCCCTTTTTGGTTATCACTCGCTTGTCGATGACCATATCGCTTGTCGAGGCTCGGGAAGGTTCATCTTGAGGGGCATAGAGACCCTCGGTATTCTCACGTACCATGATCATGTTCACATGATGATACTCCTTGTTCGCAAGAGGTGTAGGTACTCCCTCATAGAGCTTGACCGGACGTACGTTTGCAAAGAGTTCCAACTCTATGCGGAGCCCAATGACAACGCTATACCCTGCGAGATGCCCGTCTGGTCGTCTAATCGATTCACCATTCGCGGTGATGCCACCGACTGCGCCCAGCAACACAGCATCCGCCTCGTTCTTGGTGAACTCCTCAGCCTCCGACGACCACTCCCTCCCATGCTTGAGGTAGTACTCACCACCGCATTCGAATTCATGCGGGTCGAGATGGAATCCGGAAACAGAATGCTCCACTGCTTGAAGGACACGAAATGCCTCGGGAATCACCTCACGACCAATCCCGTCTCCGGGGAGGAGTGCTATCTTGTATGTTCTCACAGAGTGACCCCACCTAATAGCTTCCCAACCAACCCAAGTCCTTTCCTTCGTCGTCTAGGATATTGACCATGGTGTCCATCCGCTCACCATCAAAGTACCTGCTTTTGCAGCGGAAAGTGAAACTTCTCCCGCACTTTTCACATTGCACGATCCAATCTTCCGTTATCTCCTCCTTTCCTTTTTTGGAGATATCTGGTGAATTTGTGCTGACTGATAGCAGTGTGAGTTCAACACTATCGCATTCGTAGGTACACTCCTTCAAGGGAATGCCTTCCATCCCTCTTCTGCCCAGCGCTACAAAGACTCGGTCAGGAAGCTCATCCAGTGTTCTGGAATCTGAGGCGTCGTTCATCTTTGGTCAGCATTATTGAAGCACCATTACGGATAAATGAAACTATTTGTAATTAGATTCTATGCGATTAGTGACTTACTCACGGTTAGGAGTCCCATCGATAGGCATCGAATTGGAGGACGGAATACTGGATATTCCAGAGGCTGCATCACGGTTTGGCAGGATGCACCATATCCATGGCAAGCTATTTCCGAGCACGATGATTGATTTGCTCCGGTGGTCTGCGGGCATTGATGTTGTGCGGCAGATTTTGGACACCTATAGTGAATCTGAGCTAGAAGAACGCCCCCTCCTATACAATTTCGACTCTATCAGGCTCCTAGCTCCTATAGAACGACCGGGGAAGATTGTTGCTCTGGGTCTGAACTATCGTGACCACATCGAAGAAACAGGCAGAGAGGTGCCCAAGTTTCCAGTCATGTTCGCTAAATTTCCGAGTGCAGTGATTGGCCCTGACGAACCTATCATCATCCCAAAGGTCAGCAAGAAGATTGACTGGGAGATAGAGCTCGGTGTGGTCATTGGGAGGAGCTGTAAGGAAGTTTCGGAAGAAAAGGCACTTGACTATGTTGCAGGGTATACAGTCCTGAACGATGTGACAGCACGGGATATTCAAAAGCATGATGGTGGTCAATGGGTTCGAGGCAAATCGATTGACACGTTTTGCCCAATTGGACCCTGCATCGTGACTGCAGACGAGTTGGGCGATGGGTCAGGGCTGAAGATGCAAACTAAGGTGAACGGTATCGTAAAGCAGGACTCCAATACCTCCAACCTGTTATTCGACGTCCCACAAATTGTGTCCTATCTCTCACAATCCTTCACTCTTGAACCCGGTGACATAATCGCAACGGGCACTCCATCAGGTGTTGGGTTCGCAAGGGATCCTCCCGAATACCTGAAACCAAAAGACATTGTTGAGATGTCAATCGAAGACATCGGAACACTTAGGAATCCAGTGGTTTGAACGACATCATTGTGAGAAAATGACTCTTACTTGCTGTCCCCTCTGAAACTTGTGTTTCACAGCGACCACTTCAGGAGCAACCTCTTCGAACCGGACTTGTTCTTCGTCTACATAGGCACGCGTTGGGATCCATTCGTTTCCAAAGACAAAGAAGACGGAACCCTCATGCTTGCAGTCTTGCTGTACTCTGATCCTGAGTTCCTTTGTCGATGCATTCCATTCCAACTCACCTAACTCCACAGCCCCCTGTGTGAAGTGCATGTTGGTGCTCAGGACTGACGGGATCCTGCTCTCGGGTTTCACCATGAACAGTCTACTAGAATGGCGTTCGAGTCCGAAGATAGCAATCTCCTCCTCGACAAGTCCGTGGTATTCTTCATCCCAGAAATCAAAGACATGATGTGGCTGTCGTGGGTTGAGACCGATAGCCTTGAGCGGAACCCTCACGTCGATGGGTTTCTCATTGAGGTTCACTAATCCTAGAACCACCCATTCTCCCAGTGGGCTTTCGACTTTAAGTGCGAATGTGGTCGGGTTCTCATTGTCCAGTGCATCAACCGCGATAGCACGTTTCCTGTAAGGTGGTAGAATCCTGTCGATGAGTGAAAGCCTTTCCTTTGACACCTCCATCATCCGATCGCTCAGAAGGATTGCACCACCACTCAACGCGACGACATTCAGCCAGAGCCTAATCTCAGCTATGGTAAGATTATTGTCGTCCTGTCTGACCAACACGCAATCGGGGTCGTTCACCCACAGCCTGTCGTGCATATTCGCTCTGGTCATCGTGTTCACAGTGCATTCGTACACTCCACCTCCCCAATCGTATCTCCAGTCAGTTGCAATGTCATTCCCGATTCGCATCATGTTGACCATTCCTACACAGGGTCCGATTGGAGCACCACATCCTAGAATCATATCGTTGCCTACTGCTTCTCTTATGACTGAGAGACCTTTCCGAATCGCCTGTGCACGAGTCACCGTCTGGTCGAAACGTCTGCCCAATATGGCCGCATGGTACAGGAAATCAATCTTGAAGTACTCAAATCCGTCCTCTTTCAACTTCGTGAAGATTCCCCTGATATGGTCGAGCACTTTGGGGTTTGTGAGATCCAGTGCGTAGAACTTGCCTAGCCACAAGGGATTCTCTCCGACGACGATGGGGTTGTTGTCCTCATCTCTAACAAACCAATCAGGCCTGTCCCTAAAAATCTCTGAATGCTCGGATGCGACGAATGGAGCAACCCAGACTCCTGCCTGGAATCCGTTCTTTTTGATTCTTTCAACGAGTGAAGCAAGCCCGCTACCGAACCTTGCATTCTCTTTCCAATCCCCGACTCTTTTTTGATACCCATCGTCTACCTGTATCCATTGGATGTTCTCATGGAACCGCTTCGCCAAGAACTCGGTATTTTTGATGATCTCGCCTTCATCGGGCATTGTATAATAGAAGTACCAGCTGCACCAGCCTGTGGGGATGTATGGCCAAGACAATGCGTTCATTTTCATCGATAATAGTGTCATGTATGTGTCAAGGTTCTTCTCAGCGCTCTTGCCATAGAGTACGAGCAGTTCCTCTGAGATGATGCTATCCTTTTCTGTGACAGGGATGTTGTCTGCATGAGACGTAGCCGCTATCATCGCCAGACGGGACTTCTTATCCTCCCTGCCTCCCACTGTGATTGTTGAAAGATGATCCGCCGTAGTGACGAACCCGAACACCATGCTCTCCAGAGTTTTTTTGTTCTTCAGTGCAGTATAGAAATGGCTGACATTCTCACCAACGTCTATCGGAAGTGATTGACTAAGCTCCCACGAGTGGAAGCCATGGTGAAAGAACCGTAGTTCGTCACTGTCCCACCCTGTTACTATGCGCGAGCTGTCATCTACCTCTAGTACCAATGGGTCTATCCCCTTCACGCGAACCTCGTTGCCCCCGTTCTTGTATTTAACAACAACAGAATAACCGGGAATGTTCTCATACACCGAGAATTTAACTGTCAGCTCTGCAGTCTTCTCGAAGTCTTGGAGTTTTATTATCATGGCCTTGCCTTTGAGTCGCTCCTCTTTGAAATCCACTGCGCTGAATGATCTGTAGGTCATCTTTCGGAGGTCAATCACTTCTCTATCAGTATGGACTAAGATGTAGCTTTTTGAGAAACAGGTCTTGTCTGATGAATTCACCTTCAGCGAAACGTGTCCATGTCTAAAATGATATGCTACTGTTACTAGTCCGTTGGTGAGGTTAATCGAGTCGTCTAGTAGGTCTATGCTACATCTTTTGTCGTCACCCATATGCTATCTCTCCCTGTGAACCTTCTAACATCTCGATCGTGTATGTTCTAATGATTATTTTCGATAGCCAAGTTTTTGAGCCTTTTTCAGGGCGTCTTCTGCTTCTTCGTATTCGAAGAGTCGCTTGTGAGCATTTGCAAGCATTTCCCAAGCTTCTCGGTCCTTCGATTGCATCTTGATATAATACTTGCAATATTGCTTGACCCCCTCGAAGTCATCCATTTGCTCGCAGCATTTCGCCGCGTAGAACAAAGCCCGCTTGTGATTCATTTCAGGACCCATTACTTCTTTGAATATCTCAAGAGCTTTCTCCCATTCCTCATCCTGATATAGATCCATACCTGATTCGAACTTGATTTCTAACTCACCGTATTCGGGGATACGTTGGCTCATCGTCATAGTGAACATCCAAGAACCGCAACAGATCATCGTGAATCCAATAATCAGTCCCAAGCCAAGAATCACCGAGGGCTCAACGTCTATTGGAAGATAGCTCCATCCCACTAGCCATGCTGTTGCTACAGAACCGAGGATGAAAAGGAGCCCCAGTAGCATGAGTATCTTTTTGTTCTTGGTATCCGATTTTGGTGATTGCGAATCTTCCATCTTCCAATCCACATCCAAAACTGTAGAAGATGTATGAACCTTTTAGATGTACTGAATCATTCATTGGATGGATGTGAACCGTTTATTGTACGTTGTACAAACTTTGACACCAGAATGTTGTACTTCCAGAGAACGGCACTGGGTGAACTCTGTGAGGTTCTACGTGTGTCATGGACGACCTCACTGAATATGCCTCGTCGAAACTATCCAAGCACCCACAACAAGATGTCCAGGATCCTCTAGGTTTTGTACAGCTGGTGTCAACCACCTCTGAGGTCGCTGTCAATACTCTCCTTGAGCATCTTTCCTTTCTTCTCATGATGCTTTTCTGCTTCTCTTGCTTCTCGCCTGTCCCGTGCGACATCTATCCATTGCGCCACTCTTTCTGCCAGCTGAGGTTTCAGCTGGACAGCCAGCTCTGCATACGCAATAGCGTGCTCGTCTTCTCCTTCGATGAAATGACAGTTCGCTTTGTTGTAGAAAGCCTCTGCATATGTCGGGTCAAGAGCCACGGCTCTAGTATATGCCTCAAGTGCCTTCTTTCCCTCTGTAAGACGCGAGAGGCAGTTTCCAAGGTTGTTCCATCCTTCAGCATCATCAGGATTGATATCAAGAGCTTTCTCGTAGCAGATTCTTGCTGCTTTGAAGTCCGCCAAGTTGTAAAGTGCATTCGCCTTGTTGAACCAGATCTCAAAGATCCCATTGTCTATCGAGAGAGCCTCATCATATGCCCTGACTGCTTCCTCTTCGCGATTCATATCACTAAGGACATACCCAAGGTTGTACCATCCTTCCAATGACTCGGGCTCTTGCTCGAGATGCTGCTTTAGCACACACTCTGCATCTCTCAGGTCACCCCTCTTTATCAGCCTGAGTGCCTTTTCTATAGGCGTCTGGTCGTTCATCAAATGTCCCGTTCAAGGAGTATGAATAACTCTTTGCAAATGGGACTAGTCTGTCTTTGCCGTTCGACGTGCGAGGATTGTCAAGATGACACCTACGAATCCCAATGATTGTGCTGATACTGCAAACAAGTCTAATGCAGATGTGAATCCGTAGAGCCAGACAAGCTGGATGAGGTTGAGAATCAATCCTATCAGGCTCATTCCCACTGCGATCCCAATGACAAATTTACCTGTGCCTGTTCTATTGGTGGTCAGAAGATATCCCCCTACAATGGCACCAAGCCCGCCCGTCATCGCAATTGCCGTGAGAACCCAGATTAACATATTGATCAGTGGAACTAGATTCACAAGCTCTGGAATCCCCTCTACGAGCGAGAGATATGCAAAGAAACCAATACTTCCGGTGATTCCTTGGCTAAGGAGAATTACTCCACCAAGCAACGCCAAGAGAAATGACTGCTTGTTTTTCATCATTCATCAGGCAGGAATGTCCTTATCCCTTCCTTATCACTCTAGTGTGTTCCTATCCCCTCAATTCTGCCAACAGCGTTTCCTTTTCTGAATCGCGATGGCTTCAATCCACAGCGTTCATCAAGCATCCGTGCAGCTTTCACGATGTCACTCCCTATATCCTCTGGAAAATGCGAATCAGAACCAAGTGTCACGGTTTTGATTCCCTTTCCTGTAAGCATTTCGATGAGATGCGGAGATGGATGTGGCTGTGCCATCCCCTTTCGCCATGGCAATGTGTTAATTTCGAATCCAACATCGTGTTTCTTCATCTTTTCTGCTAACGTGTCGATGTATGGTTTCCAAAGATCATCAATCTCCTCTCCATAGAATTTGTTTCCATACCTCCTGTATAAATCGATATGCCCTAGCACATTAATTATCGATGTTTCCACAGTATCTTGAAGGGTCGAGTAATAGAGAGTTCCTAACTCCTCAAGTGTATAACGTGAGAAGATTAATGCAGCATCACTCCTTTTCGAAATGGCAAGGTGGTCTATGAGGTGCATCGATCCAATGACGAGATCCCATTCTGCTGAGAGAATGCTCTCGGGCAGGTTATTGACCACTTCGGGGTATATGTCCAGTTCCATGCCCATGAGTACGGTCAACCCCTGTTCGACATAGGTTTCCTCAGCTGCCCTGATTGCGTACTCGTAGTCCTCGATCCAACGGGAAGTCCGCACATCGATTGTTTTTCCACGAACTGATACGATGCAGTCGTCAGTTTCTGGATCTGTATCGACATGCGTTGTGAACGCAATTTCCTTCAACCCTCTCTCAACTGCTTTCTTGCAGTATTCATCAATCGAGCCTTGTGCATCGATGGAGTAATCGGGATGGACATGATAGTCTATCATCTTTCCCTCAACTCGATTCAAACGTTGGCTCTACTCCTCCATTGCAATAACCACATGATGCTCAAGTGGTGTGTCTTTCAGGAACAGGGCTACGACGGACGCAATCGCACACACTATCACCAGGAACAGAATTGAGGATGCCAGTCCGAACACATCGCCAATCCAGCCAAAGATGGCTGGTGCAAGAGACCCTGGAATCGCACCTACTGAGAATAGCAATCCGAATGCCAGTCCTTGTTTCTCAGTGGGCGTCACCTCAGTTTCGAATGCCTGACCTGGAGGTACTCCAAAGAAATAGATGAATCCGATACCTATGAGGACAAGAAGTAGCGGTAGTGGCTCAAGTGCCAAGTTCAGCATTAGGAACAAGGGCACCATGCTGACGACAGAGAGGAACATGTACGGTACGCGTTTTCCTGACCGGTCTGATATGGGTGCAGACACTAATTCTCCAAACAGACCTGCCATCAACATGATTGCGGTCAGTGAGCCCGCCCAGACTGGCTCGTATCCGTAACTGTCCACAAGGTATATCGGCATCATCAATGTCGTCGAACGGAACGGGATGCTTCTGAGACCCATAAATATGATTGCTATGAAATAATTCCGTGTCCATCCAACTTGTGGGCCTTCGTCCTCCACCTCCCCGTTCTCGAAATCATTTTTCGCTTGGTTGTCTGCATACCTCATCAACAACAGGATCGGGATGAACAATGCAACCCCCATCAAGCCCAGTGTAAATAGCGGGTTTCTCCAACCACCAAGGACTACCAAGAGAAATACTCCGAGGAATGGTGTGATTGCCATTCCCACAAGACCCCCAGCAGCATTGAACCCAATGGCCTTGGCTCTTGCATTTCGGGGGAACTTCTTTGAGATTGCTGGGAATGCAGAGGGATGATATCCTGACACCGCAAAACCCAATGCTACCTGTGTTCCTACTAGGAACAAAAAACTTGTGGCGAAACTCTCTATTAGCATCACAACAGCAGATAGTATGACGCTCACCGAGATCAAAATATCCCGCCATCCTTTATCACCCATATATCCCACAACTAGGTGGGCAGAGGTCATTGTGACGATGACTGCACTTGTGAGGACACCTGCCTCAGTCAGCGTAAGTCCCAGCTCATCACGGATAAGGGGCAAGAAAGGAGAGAGCGCACCTGTATAGAGATGATTCATGAAGTGAGAGATTGTACATGCAATCAAAACACCGTAGGACGCCTTTGTTATCTTGGCCAAGTCAATGCAATCTCCTTTGTTGAGCAAGATGACAAAGGTATGTGCTATGTAAATATGATGATTATAACCAAGCAGAATGAATGTGCGGATAGCTGGTGAACAGATTGCCTGACCACCAGCTAACCAGAATCCGGACGAATCCGGACTCAGATTTTTATCCGACTTCGACTCGTTTTTTGTACCTTAACAATATACATCCTCCCTTTTAAGCTTCCTAAATCCAGCAAGCGACGTGTACGGAGAAACACATCGCTCACATGAGTCCAGTTAACCATAGACCGATTCGTAGTGAGAGAACATCATCATCAGGTGATCCGTACATCCCCTTCATTCCCCAGTTATCGATGAAGAAGTTGGTTCCTGTGATGACGATCCGTCCACCAGATGTTCCCTCAAAGGCTGCTAGGACAGTCTTCCCACTGAATCTTCCAAGTGTGGTGTAACTTGAATTAGTCAAAATGGACGCTCCAAGATAGTCAAAGGAGCTAACACCTACTGTTATCGGATGTGCGACCACGTCAGTTATCTCAACCACACCAATAGTTCCTGGGACAGAATCATATGCAACAGATGCGCCAGTCCATTCTAGGAACCCGTTCAACGATTCAATGTCCAAGCTACTGTTATCCAGTGCAGTTATGAAGATTCCACCGCCATCGAGGAAATACTCCTCATAAGCATCAATCTCATCAGGAGTGAAAGGAATGGAGAATGCCGTTGGATTATTGTAGTCTGTGTCATTTCTGTCCCATGCACTTGGGTCTAGCATGAATACGGCATCAAAGAGAGAGAGGTACTCTGCCGTCAGAAGGTTCCTGTCCCTAATCTCCGTTACAGATATGTCCTGTTCTGTGAGTTGGATGTAAAGCTCCTTGAATTGTCCATAGGTAGTATCTATATTCCAAGGGGTGTGCGTGATATCGAACGCTATCCTTGCTACCGCTACTTGAGGAGTGATTTCAACCCTCACTGTGGCATTCGAGTATGCATCCTCGATAAACACCATCCCGCTGATTGGCGACGAGCTCATCGGGACATGGATCGAGAGAGGAACGGTTCCGACTTGATTGATGTTCACCGGACTTGGTATCTCGACGATTCCCTCAGCAATGTCAATGAGTGAGATTGTGACCTCTGATACTGTCGATGTGGTTATCTCAACGTTGAATGTGTAGTTATCGCCTTGGAATAGAGTTTCGAAGTCAAGAGGCAACCCACTTGTGTCCACACTGATGAGACGTGGAAGGCCATCTTGGATTGATGCTGCATCTATGATGTTCATTGACTGTTGCAAGTTTGCCTTTCCAGCACCAACAATGTATTCTGGATAGTTCAGAGGTGTCGCTCCCTCGAATAAGGCTGCCATTATCAATCCCGGTGTATATTCGTACCCTTTGCTCTGGCAATACGCCACAAGTTCGGCCACATAGGCTGAGACCCTTGGTGCCGCAAAACTCGTTCCATAATAGATCGCACTGGAGGTCTCGAAGAAGCCCTCTATCGCGATGTCTGGCTTCATGCTCCTATCGGCAGTTGGTCCCCAACTTGAATAATACGCAGGTTCCCCTTTCTCGTCCAATGCAGCTACGGAGATGACCTTCGAGAAGACACTTGGTGAGCTGATGCTATTCCCTGCTATGCCGTTCTCCCCCTCATTTCCTGCAGCTGAAACGACGATGACGCCTTTCGAGAATGCATACTCTACTGCATCTTGTAAGGGATCGCCGAAGGACGGACTTGTACCGAGGCTCATGTTGATTACTGTGCTATTCTGTTCCACCGCCCAGTATATTGCAGCTACCAATGCACTGGCAGTAGCGTGGCCCGATGAATCGATGACTTTCGCAACCACAATCTGGGCACTGTCACTATTTTGGAGCAGGGCTCTTGTCACCATAGTGCCATGTCTTACGTTATTTCCAGCACCATCATCAGGGTTTGAATCTGATGTGGACGAGTCTGTGATGTTGTACCCATATTGTGGCAGTATGAAACTTTGTTCTGCAACCACCCTCCCTGAAATAGAAACGTCTTGGTCAAGTCCTGAATCGATGACTGCTACACGAACCGAACCACTGTTAAAAAATGACCCAAATGAGGGAATGAATTGGAAAAGGGCCATGACTCCCGTCGATAGGAGAATCAGGATGATGATGATCACTGCTACTATTTTCCTGCTACCGCTGGACTTCGTTTGCTCTGGTGGAATATCATAATAGATAGCCATCTTGACACCTCTTGTTAAGGTACTACTTGACCAATAGCAAAAGCACAAGAACCTGTCGAAAATGGTATCAATAATCTTCAAAAGGGATGGAGCTTACCAAATACAAATGAAAGCGGTGGGATGGACTATAGATTACAAGTTCATTTATCAATGGCAAGTCCTTTCATCCAATGCACCTATGAAGAGGTTCTGACATTGTCCGAGCAGCAATCCACCATCGAACTCGAACCAAAGACTCAACAGTATCACGCTATGACCCCGGATCAAGTCCTGCAGGTCTTGTCAGTGAACCCCGATTATGGTCTTTCTCAGGACGAGGTCGAACAAAGGCTTCACAGATATGGACCGAATGTCATTCCAAAGGTCAAAGGCTCATTCTGGAAGGTTTACCTTGCCCCAATACTGAACTGGTTGATTACCATCTATCTGCTGAGCTCATTTGCACTTGTTTTCCTCGCCTTTATGTTCCCAACGGAGAATTCTCAATTCGAACAGGCTATGTTCTGGCTGGTCATTGTGGCCGTGAACTGTATCGTTGCTATCTTCCAGCAATTCAGGGCTCAGAAAAAGCTCGAAGCTTTGGAGAAGCTCTCTGCTGGTGATGCACGGGTCATCCGCGATGGTGAAGAAATGAAAGTCGATCCAGCAGATATTGTGCCTGGCGACATCCTTAAGCTCGAACAGGGTGACCGAATCCCCGTTGACGGTCGGATCATCCAATGTTCGAATCTGGCCGCAAATGAGGCATCTTTGACTGGTGAGAGCGTCCCCGTCACAAAGGACGCTCATGTGGTGGTTGATGCAGATGCACCCCTGACAGACATGCACAACATGGTATTCCTAGGTACGTATATCGCCACAGGAACCGCAAAAGTGGTGGCAACTACAACAGGCGGAGCGACAGAGATTGGCAAGATACAGGGCACACTCGAGGAGCTTAATACTGGCGATATCCCCCTCAGAAAGAAAGTGAACCTCTTGGCGAAACTCCTTGGGATTGCAGCAGTCTTTCTGATGCTCGTTTCCATCTCATGGGCCACCTTTCTCGGCCCCTTCTTCACTGGTTCCCCTGGAGTCGAGAGCTTCGATGAGATTATTGACACGATAACGGCGGGAATCACTAAAGCAATGACGATAATGCCCATCAACATCCCGTTGCTTACCACGATAGTCCTCCTTACAGGCGTTCTTGCGATGGCAAAGCAAGGTGTCATCATCAGAGACCTCTCTGCTGTTGAGAGCTTGGGGCGTGTCAGTGTCATCTGCTCGGATAAGACTGGCACCATGACTAAAAATGAGATGACTGTGAAATACATCTGGGATATGAATCACCTTTATACTGTCACGGGCAATGGTTACGAACCTGATGGAGAGATCCTGAGATTAGGTGATGATGTCACATACGACAATCTGGACACTGAAAACACATCACCATTGCTGGGCGTCGAGTCATATGACAACTTGCGACTGTTGCTACTATGTGGCGGAATCAATAATGACTCTGCCATCATCACAAAGGACATCCCCGACCAAGGGCCAGTCTATATGGCTGTTGGCGATCCTACAGATGCAGCTCTTTTGACCCTATTTCGAAAGAGTGGAATGAACGAGAATGAAGTGAAGGATAACTATCAGGTCGAGATGGAATTTCCCTTCGACTCTCAATACAAACGCATGTCGAAGATTTGTAATCACGACTCAAAGTACATCGTCTTTACCAAAGGGGCAACGGAAGTCATGCTTCCTCGGTGCACTCATTACAACAATTCGGGAACGCTGACATTGTTGACGGATGATGTCCGCGGTCAGATTGCCGACCTCACCAATGGGTTCGCAGCGAAAGGCTATAGAGTCATTTCCCTTGCATACCGTACGATGGACGTTCTGCCATCAGTCCCTGACGCACGTGACCAAGTTGAACGAGACCTCGTCTACCTAGGTTTCGCATGTATTGTGGATCCACCGCGAGAGGGTGTCAAGGAAGCGGTTTGCGAGTGCCACAGTGCTGGCATCAATGTTATTATGATAACTGGGGATGCAGCCGCCACAGCAAAGACAATAGCCAGTAACCTGAACATTTACAGACCCGGCTCGCTTGCTGTCGAAGGTTCCCAGATTGCTGAGATTTCCGAGGATGACTTCCAGCGCGTGAATGTCTTTGCCAGAGTAAACCCTGAGCACAAGCAGCTGATTGTCGAACGATATCAGGATCAGAACAAGGTCGTGGCAATGACTGGGGATGGCGTGAACGATGCTCTTGCCCTAGCTATGAGTGATGCCGGGATTGCGATGGGAATAACAGGCACTGACGTAGCAAAGGAAGCAGCAGATATTGTCATCACGGATGATAGTTTTGCGTCTATCGTCACAGGGGTACACGAGGGTCGAGGTCTCTTCAACAAGATCCGGATGATGGTCTTCTTCTACATCGCCATCAATCTCTTTGAGTCCATCATATTCTTCGGAGCTCTGTTTCTCCTTCCTGCCGGATTCAACATGCTGACTTCTTGGCAAAGCCTTCTTCTCGTGGCAACAACCCATTCGTTCCCTGGATTGGCACTTGTCTTTGATAAGACTTCACCGCGGGCGATGGAGGAGAAGCCGCGAGATAGTGAGGACATTATCACGAGACGGCTTGCTGTACTCATGGGTGTTGGTGTTTTTCTAATGGTCATTGGCACTTCGATAGTGTACGCACTTGCATTCAATGCTCAGCCGGGTGACCCACTAGCGCTGGTACCTGAGAATTTGACTGGCTATTATAGTCAAGAAGCCCAACTTCCATTTGGCTGGGATTTGCAGATAGCAAAAGCAACAACGATGCTGCTTACCATGATACTGATATTCGAAAGCACATTGGTCTTGATCATTCGAAGGGTAAATCTACCCTTCCACAAGTCTGTTTCAGAGCCTGGAATCATCCGATACGTTGTGTTGCTGGGACTTATTATAATGGCATTTCTGCTGCTGATGTACAATCCACTAGCCCAAGAGATCCTCGTCGGGGCACTCCCCGGCTTTGAATTCTATTTCTTACCCCTGACATACTTTGATTGGTTCATCGCCTTCATGGCAACCTTGCCAGCGCTGATAGGTCTGGAGGTTTACAAGGCTTATTGTCGCAGGAAAGGAATAACTCTATAGGCGACGTTCGATGGCAGAGATACTACTCGAACAATTTGTCTTACTTGAGGATCCCCTCTGGCCACTTGCCGTTGCTATTGGGATTTCCGTCTTGTTCTTCTGGGGGTATCTCAAGCTCATCGCCCGTAGAAGGCATCAGTTGATTGGAGAGATTGACCATATCCTGAATTCAAGGTCATCGATAGCCCTTTCGGAACTATCTTATTTACTAGATTCTAGGGGAATGGATTTGAAGACCCTTTATGAGCTGGTAGGGCGCACTCGCAATGGAATCTTGAGTTACTCCAAGACCTCGGTCGTGTCCTCAGTCGGGTTGCGCAAGAGGATAAAGGACACGCTGGTCAATAATTCAATCGTCCACGTCGACAAGGAGGCTATCCGATGGGATGTCGCCCCTGCCAAGATCGAGCAGATTGTCCATGACATAAGTGAGCAGGAAGGACTTGATATCTTACGGACTAAGGATGGTGATTACCTGCTAGTGCCTGAACTGAAAGAGCGCATCCGCGAATCTCTTGAACTACAAGGGCGGGCTGATGTCGTTGCCGAGGCACAACGGTTGCGGGTCGATGTTGATGAGTTGGTACACCTGATCAAGTCATGGGGATGGTATGTCTGGCAGTCCTCATCAGGTCTAGTATATTCAGTGAAGTGGCTACTGGGAACCCTCGAAAGAAGTATCTCAAAAATGGGGTTTCTTGACTTGGAGCATGAGGCAGCACGACTTGATCTGACTCCTGATGACATCTTGAAAGTTGTTACACTATACAAGTGGGATCTTGTGGAGGGGTTCGACGACAAGCTTCTCCCTCTGCATCTTCTTCAAGAGGACTTGACTGCTCTTCTTGAGAGTCAGGGTCATATCGATGTCAATGTCGAAGCAAACCGGCTGAAAATCTCTACAGACACACTCAAGAAGGTTCTTCAGAAACTTGGACTGACACTCATAACCACTAATGATGGCTCGGTCATGACTATTGACCAAGTGAAACAAGAGATATTGGACGACATAGAGCTTGCAGGAATTCTCAAGCCCAAGGAAACCGCCATGCGAATTGGTATCGACACCCGCTTGGCTGAGAAGATCTTAAGCAACCACCCCGATGTTCGCAAAGTACGAGATGGCAGGTTTGTTTCCTACCGTGCATTACGCAATCACATCTTAGAGGAGGTAAAGAGTTCAGGGATTGTTCATGCAGACGAATTCGAGAAGCGTTGGTTGGTGAGCAGGGTCGAGCTCGCTGCACTGCTGAAAAGATTCGGTCTAAAGACAGTTTCGACTCATTCTGGTGATTATCTCTCCATCTCATGGGTTCGCAGGTGGCTGGCCGAAGCCCTTAGCACGGGCGAGCTCTTGGATCCAGAGGAAATCGCAAAGAGGTTTGATACCGAACCCGGTGTCATCGAATCGATTGTTGCTACTATCGAGTCCGATACTCTGCTGGATGCAGACGGTAAGATGGTTTCAAAGGATGCTCTTCTCAACGAGCTGAAGAGGGAGTTCCATGACATGGGCGTACTTCGTCCCTACGATTTGGCAATCCAGAGAGGTCTGGACACAGCCGAGATCGAGAAGACAATCCAGCCACTTGTGGTTGATTCGTATCGCACATGGGATGACAACTACGTCAATAGACCTTGGCTTCTCAGAAAGATTGCAGAATCCGTGAATCGTAATGGTATTGTTGATATCAGTTCTCTTTGTGAGGAATTGGAGCTTGACTTTGATGAAGTTCAGAGTGATGTTGAGGACACCTTGACAGATGATCAGAATTTTTTCGAGGAATGTGGGGTAGTAATTTCCACTCAATGGCTTGCACTTCTTAAGGATCATATATCGGAAGCAGGACCGTTGAACGTGACTGAGTTTGCTAAGTCCCGATCCATCTCAAAGAAGACCGCTCTCTGCGTGCTCCGTAAGGTGCTGACAGGCATCTACCTCCCGTCCTCCGATTCTTTCTTCACAAAGACGTAATAACTATATAATATATATTGATTCAAATTGATATTGGAATCCTATATATTCCCCTGTGCGCTGTTTCTCCGTGGAGTGTTCTCGATTGGCTCGAAAGACCACATTCAGGATCCGACAGATGAAAAAGAAGGGCAAGAAGATTGTCATGCTCACCGCGTACGACGCTCCTACAGCCAAGATATTGAGCGAGGTCGGGGTGGACATCATCCTTGTTGGAGATTCCGTGGGCAACTCGTTGCTGGGGTATGAGAGTACTATCCCTGTGACACTGGATGATATCGTCCATCATTGCGCAGCAGTGGCGCGAGCAAAGCCAAAAAGCCTCATTGTCGGCGACATGCCTTTCATGAGCTATAAGGTCAGCGTGGAGCAAGCCCTTGAGAACTGTGCATTGATGCTACAGAAAGGTGGGGCAGAAGCAGTGAAGATCGAAGGCGCCGGAAGGGTCGTTGATATTGTTTCCGCTGTCGTCGATTCAGGTATTCCCGTTATGGGACATATCGGCCTTACACCACAGTCGATTTACGAACTTGGTGGCTATCGTGTGCAGGGTAGGACTGCTGAAACCACGAACAAGCTTGTGGACGATGCGCTGGCGCTACAAGAAGCTGGAGCCTTTTCCATTGTCGTCGAACTCGTGCCAGCAGAAACTGGCAAGGCCATCACGGAGGCCATCGATATTCCGACAATTGGCATCGGGGCTGGATCTCACTGTGACGGTCAAGTGCTCGTGCTGTGGGATATGCTGGGACTCTTCGAGGATTTCAAGCCAAAGTTCCTGAAAAAATATGCAGACATTGCTTCTGTCATCAGAGAAGCTGTGCAGGAGTATTCGGATGAGGTGCGAAACGGTGTGTTCCCTGACGAAGAACACAGCTTTGAGATGTTAGAAGAAGAATCTGGTCGACTCTATGGTAGGGTCAACCCAAAAGAAAAGTAAGGCGCCCGTGGAGGGGCCTGTTTATTCCTTCTCTTTGGATATCGTTTCGTTCAGTGCTTTCACTAGGTCGTCCGCTGAGATACCATGGGCTACTGCGCCTTGCTCGATATTCTCATACCTAGCTACTGCGCATCCAAAACAATGCAAGCCCCATTCCATGAATGTACCTGCTGTTTCCGGCCACTTTGTGACGACCTCTGCTATAGTCATGCTCTTTTTTATCTCTTCAGTCATGGTTGCCAACCTTTTTTATTAACTATTATTAATCCACAACTCTGTGAATATATAGATTGCGATAGTTACGAACCGACAGCCAAGAAGAACTTTTCCATTGTCCACACTGTTGCTCGATTGTTTTATTCGTGTTAGAGGATCATGTGATCAAGTCCTAGTTCTCGTAATACGTCAGGAAAGACCTTGAAGACCGGCTTTATCTTGGTGAGAAGCCCGAGTGCCTTGGCGATAGAACCCTGCATCTTCACCTGTCCTTTTGCCATTGCGATGGTGGTATTGAGTTTCCCCTGCCAGAACTTGTTGGTAGTTTCAGAGGTACTCCACACCACAATCTGCGGTTCGACTTCCGAGTCGAAACTGATGGTTCCGACCTTTCCGTCAGGCCCCGGGTTCTTGAAGTCGATTGTTACATGGAGCTCGGGTTGTTCAATGTCAAATCTCACGATAATGCCCGATTTGACAAGCTTCTGGTATACATCATCCATTTCCAATATCCGTGGCCAGAATGTTTCAAACACCTGTTGAAGTTGTTCTGTACTTTCATAGAACGGCATCCCAAACAAACCTCTGCACGCTAATGCTACATTGAGAGTTAGAAGTCTTTTGGATGCCGTTCACGAACTGTAGAGATACTCTTTAATCTCCCAGTCTGTCACTCCTGATATGTCAACATGGTTTTCTTGTGAGTGATATCGTTCCCACTCCTTTCTCTTGAGTTCCAAGAACCGCCTGACTGGCTTACTACCCAACCTCAGACCTAACTGGTGTGCGTTCTCAAGCATATCGAGGGCTTCCGCGAGCGACCCTGGCAATGATTGCACATCTGCCTCACCATGGAAGAGGTCACTTGTTACAGGTTCAGGTGGAGTCATGTTTTTCTCTATCCCATGCATTCCTGCTGAAAGTATTGCGGCAAGAGCAAGGTGTGGACTGCACGAAGGGTCAGGACATCTGAACTCAATTCGTGCAGAAGAACCTGATCCATTGAAATGTGGCACCCTGACCATTGTTGTCCGGTTCTTTGGTCCCCAAGCGACTCTTGTTGGGGCCTCGTATCCGGGAACCAATCGTTTGAAGGAGTTGACCGTTGGCGCAACGATGGCTGAGAGCGCTCTGGCGTATTCCAAGATACCCGCAATGTATCGTTTCCCAATGGGTGATATGTCAGATGGCTCATCCGAAGTGAAGAGATTGCGTTCCATATCGCTGGACCAGATACTCTGATGAATATGCATCCCGCTCCCGTTGATTCCCATGAACGGTTTTGGCATGAAGGTGGCAACGTATCCTTTTTGCCATGCTATCTGGTTTATGACATGTTTCGCAAGCATCAAGGAAAGGGCAGCCTTCTCAGCCTTCTCGTGCTTCAACCCTATCTCGTGCTGACCACTTGCAACCTCATGATGATGAGCTGTTGTCGCGATACCCATGTGCTCAAGCGACCTCATGACATCCCTTCGAATCTCGAATCCCCTATCATGTGGCGGTGTTGAAAAGTAGTTTCCTACATCTGCTGGGGCGATACCACCATCGTCCGATCTCACAAGAAAGAATTCAAGCTCGAATCCAGCGACCAATTCGAATCCCTTCTCTCGGCAGGCCCTCGCCACTTTCTGGAGGATGTTAATCGGGTCGCATTCGTGCGGTTCTCCTGATGTTTCATAGACCGCACAGGGCACTATTCCTGTGGATTTATCCCATAGGGCTGGCAGTGGCGCGGCTACCAGTGGGCGGAGAAGGAGGTCACTGGAATTCACTTCGGCATATCCGGGCACTGACGACCCGTCAAAGCATATACCAGGTCCAAATATCTCATCTGCTCTCTCTGATGCGAGTTCGATGCTGTACGTCTTTCCAAGAATCGATGTGAAAAGCACACGAATGAATTCCATATCCTCAACTTGTTCCAATATGTTCACCAGTAAGGGTTTTGTGTCATCACTCAGAATGTAAGTATAAGATTTATCGGCAGAAAACAGAAAATATTTCAGTTTTTTCAACATATTTCTAGTATGACTGAAATTTTTTCGGGAAAAATCGATCATACCGATGTCCAGATCATCGAGCTTCTCCAGCAGAACGCGAGGATGAAGATTGGCGATATAGCCGAGAAGGTCGGCAAAGGCATCTCGACTGTACATAACCGTATCAAGGCATTGGAAGAGTCGGAGGTCATCGAAGGGTACACCGCCTTGATTAACGGAGCGAAAGTAGGTCGTCCCACAGTGGCAATGATTCTCATCACGGTGCGATACCGGGTGCCTGGAAGAAAAGAGATCCTGTCACAACGCCAATTCTGTAAGGATATCGCTGAGCACCCTTTCGTTCAATCTGTCCATGTCCTTAGCGGAGAGTTCGATGTGCTCCTCAAGGTCAGGACTCGCGATGTGGAAGAGATGAACAGTTTCATTGTGGACTTCCTTCGCCAGATGCCCGAGGTTGACCGTACGCTCACCATGTTCGTCATGGACACTTACCTTGATTCAAGCCGTATCCTTCTTACACCAAAGGTTCCAAAGGTACGTGGTACAGGGAGTAGAAGATAGGAAAATGCAGGTTTCCCTTATATGCTCTCAAGTATAATCCCCTCTGATACCCGATGACCGGACAGTTCCCAGATATGGTCAAATATGAAGGCGAAACCTATGACTTAGTGGGCGTACGAGGCTCTGATCTATTCACGCCTCAAGACGTTGGTTTAGAACCCTTTTTCACCACTACAGCATGTTGGAGAGGCTATCTGTTGACGTTTGTCTGTAACGACCATGAACTAGTTCTTGAATCAATGCAAGTGAATATCCGAGAACCTATTTCCATTAATGGGATTCGTCCCAAGAAAGACGGGGATTTCTTCAAGTACACCTATGACAGCCTCCACATGAAGGTGCCGTTCACAGGAGCGATTCTTATTGCCAAGGATTTCATCGATGCTATGTATGTGCATATGGGATTCCAGCGTCCTATCGCTTACCGCACTGTATTGGAGATTGTGGTTGAAAAGGGCAATATCTTAGAAGTACGAAACCTTTCATCAACGATGGAACGGCGACGGATCGAAAACCCTTCAAAGGGGGCGTACCCAGACGACCCGGCCAATCCGAGTGGGTGGATCGAGAAAACCTTCTCATTGAACTATGACCCCGACATCTAAGATTGACGACATATTCGGATTACCTTGATTCTGTTCACATCATGATTTGATGCTCCTAGATTTCCTTACTGTCAAGGTGATGGCGAGCTATAACTGTTGCAGACACTAGGACACCAAAGTCCAGTCAGGAAGGGTCTTTTCTTATTGATGTGGGACTATTAATGACTTCACAGGTGTGTTTACATCTTTACTACCGCAAAGATCAAGGTGCGGAACACAGGACACTCAAAATAGAAAAACGAAGGCATGTCTTATATACTCCCCAGTAGACTCCCCTCTCCAAGGTGGTTTTTCCATTGACCAGTAGGACAAAAGGGCGCCCGGTGGTTGATGTAGCTCTTGCAAGGACAATTGCCCAAGAGCATTATGGTGTGTTCGGTGAGTTCTCTACTCTCCCAAGCGAACGTGATCAGAACTTCCTCATATCTGTGAATGATACTCCTTCCTATGTGCTAAAGGTTTCTTCTGCTCATGACACTAAGAATGTACTCGATCTTCAGAACAAGGCAATGGAGCACATCATTAAGAAGTCACCACTCTTCAGTGTTCCTCGTGTCATCCCTTCTCGGAACGGCGAGTTGATTGTCCGAGTCAGTGATAGGGATGGCAAGCAGTGTCTTGTCCGCCTGCTCACGTATATTCATGGAACTGTTCTAGCAAAAGCGCTCCCCCATAGTCCATGTCTTCTTCGTGATTTCGGTCGATTCCTCGGTTATATCAGTGCCGCTCTTTCAGATTTTGAGCATGATGCGGCACATCGCGATTTCGTTTGGGATTTGAAGAACGTTCCTCAAATAGTGGAGCGTCACTTAGAGCTCATTTCAGACTCTGAACGACGAGAGGTCATAGAGCACTTCTATCGCCTATATGAATGCGAATTCCTTCCTGATGCGAAGAATCTGAGAAAGAGTGTTGCTCATAATGATGCGAATGACTATAATGTCTTGATTGAGAAACCGTGGTCAGACGATCGACGTACTTTTGGGATAATAGATTTTGGCGATATGGTGTTCACCTACACAATCGCGGACTTGGCCATCGGAATCGCGTATGCCATCCTCGATAAGCCCGATCCATTGATGTCTGCTGTTAGCATCGTTTCTGGCTATCACCAAGTATTCCCACTCTCGGAGGACGAGATTAGGCTTCTCTTCCCGCTGGTATGCGCTCGTCTTATACAAAGTGTATGTATGTCCGCAGCACAGGCCTCTTATGAGCCTGACAACGAATATCTGCGTGTTTCTGAGGATCCTGCATGGAGGACTCTCGCTAAACTCCGCGGAATACATCCCCGACTTGCGTGGTATGCATTTCGTGATGCGTGCGGATTCCCTGCCCACCCTGAGAGTATTCACATTGAAGAATGGCTGGAATGCAATCGTGGTAAGTTTGCATCTGTTCTGGATCTTGAGAAACCTGTGGTTGTTGATTTGAGTGTAGGAAGTCGTGACTATGCAAGTCCTGACGAGTTGAACGATATCAAGAGTTTCAATCGGGTGATTGTCACGAAGATTGAGGCTTCTAATGCCAGTGTTGGGATTGGACGATATAATGAGGCACGATTAATGTATGTAGGTGCACAGTACAAGACATCGACCTTTGAATCGAGAACCATACATCTTGGAATGGATCTTTTCTCTGCTAGTGGTACCCCAATCTACGCGCCCGTAGATGGGAAAGTGCATGCCCTCAAGAATAACAACCGGCCCTACGACAACGGTCCGACGATCATATTGAAGCATCAAACGGATGAGGGTTTCTCGTTCTTTACTCTATACGCACACCTTACTGAGGATTCCTTGGATTCCCTGAAAGAAGGAGATTCTGTTACCACAGGTCAGGAGATCGCTCGGATTGGTGAGTACCCTAGCAACGGAGGATGGCCGCCACATCTGCATTTCCAGATCATTCTAGATATGTTCGATTTCGAGGGGGACTATTATGGTGTCTGTGCCCCGAATCAAAGGTCTCTCTGGACAAACCTGTGTCCTGACCCGAACCTACTTCTTGGAGTATCACACGACATCTTCTCATCGGCACCCTTGACTGCGCAGGCAATTCTAGATATCCGTAACCAACATCTCGGAAGGAACCTGAGTGTTTCTTACAAAAGCCCATTGAAGATTGTCAGAGGTTGGATGCAGTATCTCTATGACGAAGACGGGCGAAGATACCTTGATGTTGTGAACAATGTCCCCACTGTGGGACATTGCCATCCAATGGTAGTCAAGGCGATACAGGATCAGGCCAAGGTGCTATATACAAACACCAGATACTTGCATGATAATTTGGCTAGATACATTAAACGACTATGTGCGTTATTTCCTGAACCTCTCAAGGTATGCTTCTTGGTCAATAGTGGGAGTGAGGCGAATGAGCTGGCAATCAGGTTGGCAAAGGCACATACGAAAAGGAGTGGGTTCATTGCACTTGAGGGCGGGTATCATGGCAATACCGACAATCTCATTGGTCTGAGCCACTATAAACATGCAGGCCCTGGAGGCCATGATCCCCCACCGAATGTGGAGATAGTCCCGAATGCTGATGTATATCGAAGTCCATATAGCTCTGTTGATGGGATGGGCAAAAAGCATGCTGAGGCTGTGAAGACTGGCATTTTGAATCTGAAATCGCGCGGGTACAATGTTGCAGGTTTCATATGTGAGCCTGTCATGAGCTGTGCTGGGCAGGTGGTGTTTCCCTCGGAGTATCTGAAACATGTTTACGAGCATGTTCGCGCTGCAGGTGGTGTGTGTATCGCAGACGAAGTTCAGATTGGCTTTGGTCGCATGGGGACACATTTCTGGGGCTTTGAAACACAAGATGTGGTTCCTGACATTGTGACATTAGGCAAACCTATCGGCAACGGTCATCCTATGGGGGCTGTAGTGACGACACCGGAGATAGCTGCGTCTTTCGACACGGGGATGGAGTTCTTTAGTACGACTGGAGGGAATACGGTGTCTTGTGCCGTAGGACTGGCAGTGTTGGATGTGATTGACAATGAGAACCTGCAGGAGAATGCCCGAATCGTAGGTGAATATTTCAAGCAGGAACTCTTGAGGTTGAAGTCCAAGTATCCACTCATCGGGGATGTACGAGGTATCGGACTTTTCCTTGGAGTCGAGCTTATTAGAGCTGGTGGTGGTCGTCCTCCGGCAGTGGCTGAAGCTCATCACATTGTAAAGCGCATGAAGGAACTTGGAGTGCTCCTAAGTGTTGATGGCATAATGAGAAATGTACTGAAGATCAAACCTCCTCTATGTTTTACAAAGGAGAACGTAGATGAAGTCGTGTCGAAGCTGGGAACTATCCTTCAGGAGTGCCTTCCAAAAGCAATCAAAGTCGGATCGTCCTAATATACAGGCTCCAATAATCATCTATTATGTTACTCAGATCGCAGGCTTGCCTTCAGGCGTGAGAAGAACTGTGCCTCATTTGGAATCATCCCAACGAACGACAGCCGGTTATTGATGGCAATGATTGGAGCGGAGGTGCCGATGAATGCTGATGCTGCGTTATTATCAAGATGAGCAGGCTGCCCACTTCCCCGTAATGCAGCATTCAACCATTCGACTGCCTCATCGATGTTATCGTAATCTGCAACTCTGATACAAATTCGTTCCCCGTACTTCTCCTTCGCCTTCTCCAGAAGTTGATTGATTCTAACTATTGGATCATTGACCGAGATTCTCATCCTCACTTGCTCAGATGATGAAGTGATCCTCGGAGTAATTTGAGTAATTGACGAGTCACCACACGAGTCTTCATCCTCGACAACTGGTTCCTCTTCGATGATGCCAATCCCGGGAATTGGCGGGAACACTGTGATGGTAACTTCCTCTAGGCATTCCTCATCCTTCATAATCTCATAATATTACAACGAGAGTTATTATACTATTGATTTGCACAGCGTCGACGAAAGATAGAGTATTTCAAGCACCGAAGTTATAGCGCAGAATCTCACTTCTCACATTGAATTAGTACCAGATTCTTTCCTGCTTGATGCAACCTTTAGATGATATCGTTTTGAGGGCTTCATTGATTTTAGAATCGTCGTTCAAATCGGGATGTCTGACAGAGCGATAGAAACCTCTCACAGGTCTGTAAGGCTGTATTGGCGTTTCGAGAGTACCTTTGCCTGTGACAAATGGCGAAGCTTATTTGCTACTTTATTGTGTGGTTCAAGGAGGTCTTCTATGTCTGGCACAGAACGGAAATGGCAACTCATTGCTGTGGTCATCATTATCATACTGGTGGCGTCTATAGGCGCTGCTTTTCTTCTCTCTTCCGCACCTGAAGATGCGGTTGATGAACGTCCTATCATAACCGTAACAGTTCCTAGCGAAAATGCCGTTCTTTCTGGCATCGTCACGTTCAATATTACCATTGCGGATGAGGAGAACTTGACTGCGGATGTCTACATCGATGGTTCGTTGAAAGCGAAATCCAATGCTTTCGTGTGGGACACGACCCTTGAGCCCGATGGTCGTCACACGATACGGGTGTCCACTGAGGATAGTGCGGGACATGCAGACACTCGTCACTTCCAAGTTACCATTGATAACGTGGATGAACAATTCTCGTTTGATGGCTATCTAAAGATCATGGAATACAATATCAAAGAGTCTGGGCTCAACGACGGATGGAAGGATATCATAAAGCAAGAGAACCCTGACATCGTGGTGCTTGTTGAAACTGGTCTTCTCGATAACACCTCCAACGAGTCCTTGAATGCAGCGACAAGCGAGTTGAATGCCTATTTCTCTGATGAGATGCCCTATGACTCGTACACCGCTCAAAATGTAATATACTCCACAACTGGCGAAGCGATACTGAGCAGGTTTCCTGTACTGAGCTTCACACAGGTGGATACCGTGCCACTTGACGATGGAACGAGCTACTATGTCACACACGACTTCATCGATGCACTTGTGGACATCAACGGGACTCAGGTACATGTCATAGGAGGTCATCTGAAGGCATCAGGTGGCGAAACAAATCAGGGACGTAGAGAGGCTGAGAGTGAAGGCATCATCAATTACATGGACAATTTGGGTAACGTGCCAATCTTGTATCTCAGTGACCAGAATTCGTTCTCTCCCGATGACAATGGCACACTCGCGCCTGATACGACAATGCTTCTCGGATATGGGCCTATGACCATGATGCTCTATCCTAATGACACCAATTATGGGCAGTATGCATCCAAGATCCACAATTTCACAGATGTATTTCGTGAGCTAAACCCCTCAGATCCTGGCTATACCTTTGGAGGACAAAGTGGAGAGGCATTCATGCGGATTGACTACATCATTGCCAATTCGTTCTTTGACGGACTGTTCATCAACTCGTCCGTTATAGATGGCTCTCTTGCAGATTCAGCATCTGATCACTATGCAATTACGGCTTGGCTGAATTGGACTTCCTATAAGGAACCCGTATATACTGCCACCACTGTTAAAACAAGCACACGGCCAAGCCCTGTACCTGAAAGAAGCCAACATCCTATCTCGTTGCTAGCAGAAAGTAAAAAACTTGGCATCAGGCATGTTAGTCGGAACCGGAATTATGGCAAAACGTCTTGGGGTGTCACTTTCCACCTTGAGGAGGTTGGCACGCAAAGGGGCATGGATACCACGTAATATGACACTAATGCAGTACAGATCCTGCGGACAATCTGAGGATCGTCACACCTATGTAGCCATGACCTATGCTAATCGAGTCCTGTCCGCATACCAAGACTCACTCCAGGCTTCTCCTTGCGGAGGTGACACGTTTGGACAAATTCAATAGTATGGGTGACTGATCCATCTCTTGACGCTTTTATTCCTTGGTCTAAATCTATTAGTCAATCAATCTCTAATGAATACAGCTCCCACCATAGATCCTCAAAATCTCCCCTAACTTTGTTCTTACCTTCGATATCTTTGAATTCCACTTTGAATACAATCTCTCCCTTTTTCCTGTTCATTTTCTTATTGTATTTCCATCCCTTGAGAAGTGACTCTACAAGTCCTGAAAATTCTATATTTACCCGGATTGTATTATAATATTCCACAGTGATTCCGTTCGGAAATATGTAGTATTGTCCATCAGAATACGGCCCATAGTTACACCGATTGAGTTTCATCATTTTCCAACTGTGAATCATCAATTCTTGCTCCCAATTCTCAGGAAAAGTCATTTTTACCACCAACTCTAACGGTTTTACATGTCGTATAAGTTTCTATTTGTCAGCAGCTCTGGAATAAATCGAATAATATTGAAGAAAGTTGTAGGATTAACATGCGGTCTTATCACTTTTCAGATGGCCCACATAAGAGCGGCGCGCTATTCTTAGTCCCAGAATAAAATGCTAAGGGTGCACACTCGTATCTTCCTCCAGTTTCTACGCAGATGTTTGAAACCCAACTGAGAAACATAATGAATTGATTGTCCTGCATGTGCCATGCCGTTGTATGTGTAATCACGATGGGTATGAACACGAAGATAGAGGCATCGAATAGCATTTTAGAGATTTCCAATAATCCGGGCAAACATAGACATCGCAATCAAAAAAAGAAGTGTGCTCAATGAACACACTTTATGAAAGGCAGGTCATGCATATGGTATGCAATTGTCACATCGATATAGAGTTCGTTAGACTCTCCTGAATAATAACCATTACTTCCCCATGTGAAGCGTGGGCCGTCCCACCATTGATACTTCACATAATTGTCATCGTAGTCAAAGCGGTCATTCTGCCCTCTCCAACTTAATGATGAATAGGTTCCATGTAGCCGTCACATTACCATGGATTTGAAACATTATTAACTTATGTACAAAATAATAATGTATGGACGATTCAGGACTGTTGCATTGAAATGCCATTGTCAATCAGGAGATTGACCTTGATACCATGTGTTTGGTAATGTATAAGTACAGGGAACTAGATGCAAGAAATCAGAGAATTCGATTCCTCTTTGTCGCTTCGAGAGGAGAAGAAAGGATTGGATGAAAAAATGAGTCGTAAAGTTTGTATCGCAGGCGGTGCGGTAACACCTTTCGACTACCCGATGCATATTACACCTGAAGGAATGATTGCCAACTGTATTGTTGAAACTCAGCATGATGTGCCTGATTTCAGTCTTAGGGATCTAGAGTTCATGGTGTATTCGCACTTTTCAGTTCACTTTGGAAAGCAGCTTTGCCCAGAGTGGATAGTGCACGATCATTTGGGTCTAGTCGGCTTACCGCATGTGCGTATTGAGAATGGTGGCAACACTGGTGGTTCTGCACTCTATGGTGCATTTCTAGCAGTAAAGTCAGGCCTGTTCGATGTTGTTGGGGTAGCAGGATGGGAAACCATGGACAATGTGACCCAATCGCAGGGCTCCGAGTTCATTGCACTGGCGTCTGACACTCGCTATGAGGCACTAGCTGGGGGGATATACCCCATCTACTATGCAGCAATGGCGTACAAGTTCATGAAGGAGAACGGTCTTACAGAATAGGACTTTGCTCTTGCTGCTATGAAGAACAGGAATTATGCTGCTGACAACGAGAAGTCTCAGTGGTATCGGAGCGATTTCAATAACCCTGATTCACCCTACTACAAGAAAGAGCTTGAGGTCCAAGACATCATTGACAGCCGATTGATTAGCTACCCTCTGAAACGCCTTGATTGTTGTCTGATGAGCCGTGGGGGTGCGTTCGCCTTAATAACCACCGAGGAGTGGGCGAAGAAGCACGCTCCACACAATTATGTCGTTATTGATGGGGCAGGTCTGAGCAGTTGTACCATTCGGGCAGGGGATCGAATTGACTTCCCTGGATGGAATGAACGATATGGTAAGGGCTATCCTGACATGACCGAGTTCGCTGCTTGTCGGAGGTCTGGTGAAGTTGCCTATGACATGGCAGGCATAGAGTATAAGCGGGCAGTGAAGGAGATTGATGTAGCAGAGATTCACGACGCCTTTAGCTCCTCCGAAGTGCAGATTTACAAGGCTTTGCACTGGTGTGATAAGGACAACATGCAGGAGTTCATCCGTGAGAAACGCACCTTCCTTGATGGTGATGTGCCTACCAACGTAGGCGGAGGTCTCATGGGCTATGGACATCCTGTCGGTGCGACTGGTCTCATGTCTGCAATCGAATGTATGTACCACCTCAATGATACAGCGCCCAAGAAACACTTGAGTTCCAAGACCTACGTCAAAGATGCAAACACGGGTCTTGTCAACAGCCACGCAGGTACTGGAACCAGTATCTCGAACTTCATTCTCAGGAGGCCCTAAAGATGACTGAGGACAAACGAATGCACAAGATACCCCTCCGTGTCAAATGGGACATCAAGAACTCGAACAAGTTTCGTGGTGATGTCAAAGAAACTGGCATCGGGTTCATGGGATACGACTATGACACCGAAACCGACCAATTCAAGGTCTACCTCCATTATGACCAGCTCTATTACTGGAAATATGCAGAGGTTTCCAAGCTCGGCAAAGGATTCATTGATGGCAAGTTCATGGGGACAAAATGCCCCAAGTGCGGTGACAAGTTCTTCCCCCCTCGTGTGAACTGCTGGAACCTTGATTGCAACATCGAAAAATCAGAATGGATTGAACTTAAACAGGAAGGGATTGTGCATACTTGGACCATCGCCGGATGGAGTGGCAAGTCATCGCTCAAACGACTACCCTTCGTACTTGCCTATGTGATTGTGGATGGCTGCAAGACCGCGATTGCTAACGAGCTCAGGAACATTGATCCTTGGGACACCGAGTTTGGTATGCCTGTGAAAGTAGTCTGGAAGCCAGAGGACGAGCGTCAGGGCACTGTGACTGACTGGTGGTTCGAGCCAGCTGACGGCTGGAAACCAACAGTAGGCGATACTCCAGAGAAAGAGCGGATGAAGGAACTCTGTGCTCCAGTCTACGAATGGGTCAAGTCAATGAAATAGTGTCAGCAGACTAACGAGCTGGCTGTCGTGAGGCATCTAGCTCGATTCCTCCTTTTTATCGTGGTGGCGAGTCTTAGTGGTTGACTGTCCATTTCTCACATAACATCCACCTTATATTGCTCTCATATTTTGTTGTAGTTAACTTTGTTTCAAAGAAAAGAGGTTTCAATTTGGAGACACTCGTATGTATATGGACTCAATAGAACTAACGATTCACATTGACACAAAACACTCGGTCGAAGAAGTATGGGATTACCTCCTTTATGAGGCGTTTGGCGAGGATTTCCACCCCATGTATCTCTCTTCTCTGGGGAACCAAAGAGAGTCCATTCATTCCGAGCAAATTAACCACCCATTACATGCGACATATTTAGATGAACTTCCTGAACCGGCATTCTCACATACTGATCTTGCTTCCGACCATGTCCAGCTGTGTGGTGCCTTCAGAATAAAACTATCCGGTGAAGAGAAACATTTCATGCATTTCCTCTTACCGGAACTTGGCGATGAAGATGGCATTCCAGTCCTCGAATGGAATTACCCCGACCCTGCGATTACCCTGCTTGTCAGCATACACGAGTATGATTCTGGACCTATTTTCTATACCACACTCTCAGTCAGTCATGGGCTGTGGGGGACTCGCCATAACTGGATAGAAAGTATGCTCAATGTTTTGAAGCGTCAAGGTCAAACGGATGGGACAGTCATCGAATCCCTAGTAAACGATCTTCGTGACAACCTTCCTATAATCAAGGATTTTGAAACTAGAATACTAGCGCAAGCAAGAGTCCAAGACCGTATTTGGAATGCCGCGAGAACTATTATCGAGAGGTTCTCATCCGGTGCTGAATCCTCTTTTGTGAGCCCCACAATAGCAACAGATGCGCCTTCACCATATGACCTGCAGACGTATGTTCCTGGTAGGTTGTCTGATGAACCTCTCTCAATTCCTCAAAAAACTTGGAATCAGATTGCCTGGCACGAAACCCTGACTTGGGGGGCTCCTGAAGTGATTCAGAACAGAACCATCCAATACTGGAGTCAACATCATAGCGATAAGGAATTCCTAGAGATGATAAGGTTGACAAATCTTGGCTGGAAAGCCACATGGCCCGCCATCGTAAGGATTATCTCAATGCGCCCTGAAACACCTCTTATGATCAGCGAGCTATTGGCAAGGATTGCAGACCCAAACTGGCCTGGTGCAGCTGAAGCAATGGTCGCTCTGTCCAATATCGACAAGGAAAAGACACTACCAATCATTGATGAATCAATACGTATCGCACAAAGGAACGGTGATGAATGGTGGGAGGAGATACTGACCGACCTGAAGAGTGATATTATTGCAGGCCACAGATAGGTTGAGGCGTGATGGGCTTTGTATTCAGACTTCCCATGGTCATGAATATCTAAACCAGTGAAACCCCGATCACCTTCTAGCTTATATGCCATGGTTGATTACCCACACCTAGTACCACATACCGAGATGTTCAAGATGCTAGAGCATGACGAGCTTGTCCGGGGAGTGCTGGCTGTTGCTGCACCCCATGATATTAATCTCATTGTTCTCTTTGGCTCTCGAGCACGAGGTGACCACCATTCGCATAGTGATTTGGACATTGCAGTGAGCACCTCAGTTCAGGACGACACAGAACGATTCAAACTGCGCCTTAATATCATCTCGCAGTTTGAGGGGCCCAGACTCAAGGTGGATGTTGTTATCATCGAAGACGTTGGCTGGAGTCTCCGCTATCGTATTGCACGAGATGGTAACGTACTCTATCAGAAAGAGAGTGATTCATGGGCTAACTTCATAGAAGATGTCCTCATTTACTATCCCGACTACAGAATCTTTGAGCAACGGTTCTTACGGGCCACTCTTGGGGGTGACTGTGATGACCTTCGATGAAATCCTCATCCAACGAAGGCTGACAAAAATCCTAGAGGAAATCGAATTCCTGAGGAGCAAAAAAAAGGTAGAGGTTGATGATTTCCTCAGTGATGGAACAAGTATGAGAGCCGTGTCAAAGGCAATAGAGTTGATTGTGCAATCTATACTTGATATTTGCAGTCATATCATTGCTCAAAGGCATTGGGGCATTAGCGAAACATATCGAGGCACAATCACACTTCTTGCATCGAACAATGTCATATCCCAAGCCTTAGCCAAGAGTCTGCAACAGGCTGTTGCCATGAGAAACCTCCTAGTCCATCAATATCTCGAAATTGATTTTAGAATCATATGGGACTCCATAGACCAATTGGTGAACGACGCCTCAGAGTTCAGTGGTGCAATACGAAAATACCTTGCAAGCATATCATGATATAGCCAATTACTGGTGTCTAGTTAATCGACACTCGGTTCCCCCATGGCTTGACCCTCCGTTCTACAATCACACACCGTTCATTGTGAGTTATACAAGCTTTGACACCCGAGTGTTGTACTCTCAGAACACGGTACTGGATGAACTCTGTGAGATCCTACGCATCTCATGGACGGCCTCACCGAGTGTGTTTCGTCGAAACTATGTAACCACCCACAACAAGATGTCAAGATTGTCTAGGTTTTGTACAGCTGTTGGCAACCTTTAGATTGTCCGATGTGGATTAAGAAACATGTCATCGTGAATCATATCAGAGGATTTGTCCAATACCTAGGACTCTTGGCAAATATTGGCACTTGTTACACATTTAAATCAAATACCGGTTTATTGTGACTTGGTGGATGAACATCTGATGATTGGATCACTTCAAGTCACGGTGCCCGCGGGGTGTATGAATGACTGTGGATTCTGCGTGTACCGTCAACATGCTACGAAATTCAGGACATTATGGAGGCGTGACCACGACCTCTGGCAGAGGGAGGTCGAAAGGCGTCTCAGATACGCGGCCGACCGAGTTGCGTCAGTGATGGTCACAAGTCATGGAGAGCCCACACTCAACATGACATACATCCGTGACATCATGGAACTCATTAACAAGGTAACTCCTAGGCTTGCCCATGTGGAGCTACAAACAAGTGGTGTTGGATTGACCGATGAGAAACTCGACCTGCTCTATGACTATGGCATACGTGTGATCTCTCTGTCACTGCCTGCATTGGAGAAGGATGCCATTATCAAAATCATGAGAATTCCTGACAGATATCAATATGACCCGATAGCCCTGTGTGAATCAATCCGCACAAATGGCTTCACACTCAGGCTTTCCATTGCCATGACGAATTGGTTCGATGATCGCTCGCTGGAATATATCCTGAATGAACTATCGGCGAAATGGAAACCAGATCAGGTATCATTCAAGAAAATATACGGGGCAAACCACATGGCGTCAGGAAAGTACGCGGACTTGGCGAAGGAATTCAAGTCAGACAAGCGCCATAAGAAGCTCGAGTTACTAGCATTGGGACTATGGAAATACGATGCCTTTGGGATGGGCGTGGTTTGGAATGATGACTGTATGGTATCAGAGGAGCAAGAAGATCCACGCTATCTCATTCTCCAGCCGGATGCCAAGCTGTACACCCGATGGGACACCAAGGCATCCGTCATCTTCTAAACTGCAAATTGGTCGGAATAATGCACCAATTTATCATCACAAGTTCCCGTGTGGCTTGCGTTGTAGGAATCTACCGTGACCGACTTCGCCTACGAATTTGCCTTCCGTTGCGATAATCTTGCCCCGTGATATTGTTGCAAACGGGTATCCTTTCAACTCCCAGCCCTCAAACGGGTTCCAGTCGCAATTCGTCTGAAGGTCTGATGCACGGATTGTGATTTCCCTTTCTGGATCGAACACCATGATGTCAGCATCACTACCGACTTCCAGCGCACCTTTCTGGGGGTACATACCAAAGAGCTTTGCAGGGTTTGTACTTACTAAGGCAACGAATTGATTCAGCGAGAGTCCCCTTTTTCCTACTCCTTCAGTGTATATGAGAGGAATCATTGTTTCTACTCCGGGCATCCCGAATGGTATTTTCCGGAAGTCGCCATTCCAAGCTGCCTTTTGCTCAGTAGTAAATGTGCAAGTGTCAGTGGCGATTATTTGGACATCGCCTTCCTGCAGCCCCTTCCACAGGCGTTCACTGTCGTGAGGTTTCTTGATTTGTGGGCATGTAGCATAGAGGTGTCCATTTTCACCTTTGAACACCTCATCATCAAGTAGGAGGTATTGAGGACAGGTTTCCGCATAGACATCGACGCCTCTCGCTCTCCCTGCCCGAACTGCATCTGCTCCTTCTCCAGTTGACATATGGACTATATACAATCTCCCACCAGTGACCTCAGCCCATTTTATGGCTCGGATTATTGCTTCTTCTTCAGTATAGCAGGGACGTGACAGGGCATGCCCATACGCCCCCCACTTCTCCTTTTCCTTGGCATAACGTTCAATTAGCATGTCCAGAATATCTACGCTCTCAGCATGAACACCGATGTGCCCGCCATGCTTTTTCGTTTCTTCCAGTGCTTGAAACAGCATACCATCATCAGCCATCCACCCCTCGTTCTTGTAGATCATGAACATCTTGAATGTGGGGATACCATAGTCGATGATCTGCTTGATCTCATCCTGTGTCCTCTCATTCCAATCAGTAATCGCAGCATGAAGCCCATAGTCTATGCAGACGTTGGGATCTGCTTCGGCACGCCGCGCCTTGACTGCATCCATTATGGTGGAACCTTTCTGCTGTATTGCGAAATCAAGCACTGTTGTGACTCCGCCGCAGGCAGCCGCTTTCGTCCCGTTCTCGAAGTCATCAGCAGAAACGGTTCCTGAGAACGGCAATTGGAAATGGACATGGACATCAATACCCCCAGGAAAAACATACTTCCCTTTTGCGTCTATGAGTGTCGTATCAGAACCTACTTGCAGATTCTTTCCTATCGCTGTAATCTTCTCATCTTTCACACCGATATCAGCCTGAAACATGTCTGTCGCAGTAACCACTGTGCCTCCAGAAATCACTAAATCATAATCGGACATATTATGGCCTCCTCTTTCATTGGAACTCTTCTATTGAGATGCCACAATAAATGGCTTTAGGCTGGGCGTGGCTTGTTCCTAGAACCCGCGTGCGATCCTGCTCAGGCCGTTGTGAATGACTCCGGACACATCCATTCCTTCGCTTTCTGCCATTTCGAGCAGAAAGGGCACATTCTCCACCTCAATCTTGGCTTTCTTTGCAATCTCGGTATCTTTTATCTTGCCTTTTTGTTCTGCCAATATCCCTTTGACATTCCTGTACGCGAAGGCAAGCTTGCTCAAGTCAAGCTTGAACCTGAAGAAACTGCTCTCATCCTTGAGGCACTGGACGACCATCTTTTCAAGAGTCTTAGTGGTTATGCTATTGCCCTCTGAGATGAACTCGTCAGTCTGGATGGAGTAAACACAGTCCGAAGGTGACAGACTCTTTACTTGGTCATGTGTTACCGCTGCAATGTGTACATCTTCTGTGAAAAACTCCTGCAATCTTTCGACCACAGTAGAGGCTGTGGTCGGGCTATCGTGTACAATGTACACCGAACCGCCAAGAAATGCTTGTGTGATGATTCTTGAGAATGCCCATACCGCCTCTTTTCGTTTCTTCCCGAACAGGTCAACAAGCGATGAGAACGACAGGTATTCCTGTCTATACGATGTCCTAGTGGACTCGACCACTGTAGTGACAGTCTTCTCTATCTCTAGGGATGACGGGTACTCGACCCCGCGCACCATGTAATTCTTGTCCACATAGATGAGTGCGGCATGTTGGGGATTACCATGTACAGAAAGCACGCTTGTGATACCACTTGCCATCTTCTCTACTGCATCCGTTTCGATATCCACAAGGATGTTCTCATGACACTTCTGGCAGAAGACATACAGGCTCTTGGTGTCGGACATTAATTGCTCACCTTTTCAGGATGCCTACTGTCATAATAAGTATGCCAATGATCATCAATAACGGAATTGCAATCTCCTCACTTCTGACGAATGATGCTAGCACGAATATGACATATCCGATAAGGAGTATTGAAACTCTGCGCTTGTACGTGGGCTCTTGCTCACGAATCACTACTATCGCGAGGATTATCATGTTAAAGAAAGCTGTTGCAAGCAATCCGAGGATGACCCAGAATGGGGTTGAGGAGGCAAGGTTTGCCATTAACACGGCAAAGGAAATCCCTGCAAACAGATAGAACAGTATCGGGACAAGCAACAGGAAAGGCTTCACTATCGACCCTTCAAACTGCTCTCTCAGTGGGAACAACAAGAAGAGCGTGAACTGGGCACTTGCAGCAATCCCTAGGACAAGTCCTGACTTCTGGATGATTGCGGCTTCAGTTGACCCGATGTCGAACAGTCCATGAGCAAATCCTAGGACACCCGAGATAACAAAGATGAGAAGGAACGCTATGAACAGAAGCATGACGTTGTTCTTGCTCTCCATATATCTTCTTGCCACAGGAAACATACAAAGCAATAGTGCTAGGCTTACAGTAAGATATGCATAGTTCATCAGTACGAGTACCACTGTCATTCCTCCAGGAATGTTAACTACATTAGGTCTATATCAATATGAAACCATCATATAAGACAATTCCATTCATATTGAGAACATTTTTTCTGATGGTTCTGGGCCGACAATGCACTACGACCATGAGAAAATGCATGGCTGATGAGATATATTCAGACTACACCCCAAGTGGTCACAATTTCAGTGAACCACATACTCGTTATACTTCATACTTCTGGTAGTAAAACGTATTAGAGGATGTACCACCATTCCAAGGTACTGTTTCACCGGAGAGATGAGCATGCGTAATGTCCGCATTGGATTAGTTCAGGCAAAATGGGATGGTGACGTTTCTGATGAAGCGACCATCGAAGAGAATATTGAGAGGATGATCCGGAAACATGAAGGGTTCGCCATGATGGCCGAACAGCAGAACGTTCAAATTCTCTGTTTTCAGGAGCTGTTCTTTGGACCCTATTTCTGTGCAGAACAGGACCGTCGTTGGTACAAGTATGCCGAGCCGATCCCTGGTCCTCTGACTGAGCGAATGGGCAAGTTGGCAAAGAAGCACAACCTTGTTCTCATCGCACCAATGTATGAAGAGGATCAAGTGGGTGTATATTACAACACCGCAGTGATATTCAATACCGATGGAAGCATCTTGGGCAAGTTCAGAAAGATGCACATTCCACATCTCGACCCCGGATTCTGGGAGAAGTTTTACTTCCGACCCGGTAACTTGGGCTATCCCGTTTTTGAAACACCCTTCGGAAAGGTAGGTCTCTACATATGCTATGACCGTCACTTCCCCGAAGGTGCACGGGCGTTAGGACTGAACGGGGCCGAGATCGTGTTCAACCCGTCTGCTACTGTCGCAGGGCTGTAAGAGCACCTATGGAGCATCGAGCAGCCTGCACATGCTGTTGCCAATGGGTATTTTATAGCAGCAATCAACCGAGTTGGCGAGGAGCCATGGAAGACAGGTATGTTCTATGGGAGTTCATATGTGGCCGACCCACGGGGACAGATAGTCGTTAAAGGATCCCGTGAGAACGAGGAGCTGGTCGTTGCTGAAATCGACTTGGATATGATTCGTGAGGTTCGGAATGTCTGGCAGTTCTTTAGAGACCGCCGTCCAGAGTCCTACGATGATCTGACCAAACCATAGTGTGACCTACAGTTTCTCCTCAACCTCAGAGAAGGTTTCATCCAGAATCGTAATTGCAGAGTCAATCTGGTTCTTAGTGAGTTCTAGAGGAGGCTGAATTCTGATGACATTGCCATCAAGACCACCCTTCCCAATAAGAAGCCCTTTCTTCTTTGTAATTTCCATCACAGTGAGGATTTCCTGACTGGCCGGTTCCTTGGTTTCCCTATCACGAACCAGTTCCACACCAATCATCATTCCCTGACCTCGTACATCGCCAACTAGATTGTGCTGCTCTTGTAGTTCTTTCAGTTTATTCTTCATGTACTCGCCATGTTTAGATGCCTTCTCGAGATACCCTTGCTCCTCGATGATTTCAAGCACGGCAATACCCACCGCACATGAAAGCGGGTTACCTCCGAAAGTCGCGAAGCCATCAATCATTAGATAGTCTGATGCGTATTCTGGTCGCGTAAGGAATCCTCCAATGGGCATCCCTCCACCAAATCCCTTTGCCATGGTGATGATATCTGGTTCTACTCCGGTGTGCTGTATGCCCCACCACCTCTTACCAGTTCTGCCAAATCCTGTCTGAACCTCGTCGGAGATGTAGATACCTCCATATTCTTTCACAATTTCATGGACTATCTGAAAATATTCTTTTGGTGGTTGGATGATGCCTCCAACTCCCTGTATTGGCTCTGCAATGAACGCTGCGATGGCATTGTTGGTCTGGGTTCTGATCACTTCCTTCAAGTATCTCGCGCATTCAATGTCACAATCTGGGTATTCTTTTCCAAAATGGCATCGATAGCAGTATCCGTAAGGTGTGAACCGTACACCTGATGGGTGTGGCTCGGGAACAGACCGCCATCCTGCCGATGAAATCTCACGTGTCAGGGTAGTCCGTCCGTGGTACGCCCTCGAACAGGCAATGATGTACGGGTTGTTTGTGTACTTCCTAGCCATGAAGAGGGCTGCCTCATTAGCCTCAGAACCACTATTCACAAAATATGCCTGTGAGAGTCCCTCCGGAGCGATTTGCACCAACTTTCTTGCTAGCACCGGATATGGGATTGTCGAGTAAAGTGTACTTGTATAGATAAGTCGTTCTGCCTGCCATTTCAATGTGGCAACGATCTTCGGATGTGCATATCCTGCAATGGTCGTGCAGATGCCTGCGAAAAGATCAATGTATTCGTTGCCATTGCTGTCTTTCAGGGTTGCACCTTCTCCCTCCACGAAGAGAACAGGCTCCTCATAGTAATGTCCGACAGTGGGCACCACATGCTTTTTCTCAGTTTCGAGTATCTCCTTCTTTCTATACGCCTTTTTCAGATCATCAGGTACAAGTTCATCATTCACAGACTTTCACCATTCTTTGTTTCAGGAGCATTGATATGAACTAAACCCCCTAATGACTTTATCACTTCGTTCCAATATGCCCTTTCAGTGTCCAGCAACTAGCGAATATTAACAAACCAAAGCCCGTTCCATTCTTTTTTGGCAAGTGCGAACAAAGTGTTGCTCAGGTAGTTCAATAGACTTTGCTCGACATTGTTGCAACAATTCTTCAGCTGGATCCGTAGATTTCGCGGTAAACTGATAACAGTCATCAGAGGAATTGAATGACTCTAGATACTCCATGAAAGTCGTGTTTCATACGGCACATTCTGACATATGTTTAAATGGTATTTCACGAAACAATGATTGAGTATTAATGACGCAATCCAAACGGAACTCTGATGAGAAGGAGATTGCCAGAAAGGTTCTAGAGGCATTAAGGAAGGATACATCCCTTCGAGAGCAGTTCTTAGAAGCAATAGAGCCTGGGACATACGTCAAACGCGATGAGCTTGCCGAGCTATTGCAAGAAATCAGACAGTTGAGAATAGATACGTCCGACCGTTTCGAGGCTATGGACAAGCGTTTCGAGGCTATGCAGAAGCAGATGGATGACCGTTTCGAGGCTATGGACAAGCGTTTTGAGGCTATGCAGAAGCAGATGGATGACCGTTTCGAGGCTATGGACAAGCGTTTTGAGGCTATGCAGAAGCAGATAGATGACCGTTTTGAGGCCATGCAGAAGCAGATAGATGACCGTTTTGAGGCCATGCAGAAGCAGATAGATGACCGTTTTGAGGCCATGCAGAAGCAGATAGATGACCGTTTTGAGGCCATGCAGAA
>JAJRZD010000031.1 GCA_024275415.1 archaeon | reverse complement strand
CATTCCGGTTGTTTGCGTTCTATAGACCATTGCTCCCCACACTCTTCGGACTTGTGATAGGGCTGCTCATCTATGTCGGCGGATACTCCTACATCTTGGGCGACCTGACATATGGCGTCTTTGTGGGGTTTGTCACACTCATTGGGATGCTGATGCTTCCAGCCAGATTCCTTTCATGGTCGGTCGGAATGTACCAAAGGGCTTCAGCATCTGTTGAGCGAGCGTTCTATATCTTGGACTACAAAGACAGTGTACATGACCCCCAGAACCCTATTGAACACGAGATACAGGGCAAAATCACATTCAATCATGTCTACTTCAGCTATTTGCAACAGGACTACATCCTGAAGGATATCACGATGGAGGTGGAGTCAGGACAGATCGTCGCCTTGCTTGGAGGAACCGGTTCGGGGAAGACAAGCTTGGTAAACCTGATCCCTCGGTTTTACGATGCTGACCAATCGGAGGTGGTGGAATACAATGGAGAAGTCTACCGTGTGAAGGACGGGAATGTGACAATCGATGGTAAAGACTATCCCGTTGAGGAGAACAGCGTAAGGATTGGAAAAAAAGAGTATTCAATCATCAAGCCTGGAAAGGTCTACATAGATGACATCGATATAGATTACTTCAGCATAAACAAACTTCGCAGTAGTATAGGCATGGTGCATCAAGACCCATTCCTGTTCTCAGCAACCATTCGGGAGAACATCGCCTTTGCAAAACCAGACGCCAGTCTGGATGAAATCATTGCTGTGGCAAAGGCTGCGAATATCCACGACTTTATCGAAACACTTGAGGGAGGATATGAAACGCCTGTCGGTGAGAGGGGAGTGACACTGAGCGGGGGGCAGAAGCAACGAATTGCAATTGCTCGTGCATTATTGGCAAATCCAAAAATACTCATACTGGACGATTCGACGAGTTCTGTTGACGCAAGGACTGAGATGCTCATACAGAGAGCTTTGGAAACCCTGATGAAGAACAGGACGACATTCATAATAACCCATAGGCTTAGCACGGTTCGGAATGCGGATATCATAGTCATGATGGAAAAAGGCCGGATAATGGAAATAGGCTCTCATCAGGAACTCATCAATCGTGGAGGGTTGTATGCAGATATCTACGAAACGTTGGAAGAAATGGAGGTAGCCACTGCAGTGCCCACAACAGGAGGACGACACCATGAGTAGTGGGCTCGACACTCAAGATGATCCAGACGCACGAACCTATCGCTTCACAGATTCCCAACTGCTGGGTCGGATGGTCGGGTATCTACTAGAGTACAAAATCGTGTTCATAGGGGTTTCAGCATTGGTCGCCCTTGGTATCGTGCTTGAGATCTCACTCCCGTTCATCCTTCGAAAAGCAATCGATGAAGACCTTCCTTCAGGCAACTTGGATGCACTGTTGTTCACAACGCTCCTCTATGTGACACTCTCCATCATCCAATGGGGAGCTAATTACGGAACCGAATACTACACGACATACATGGGACAGAATGCCATCTTCAATATCCGACAGAAGCTGTATGCTCGACTTCAAGTCCTATCACAGGACTTTTACGATAAGTCTGCATCAGGGCGGGTCATCAGCCGAATAACCAGCGATATCGACAGGATGAGTGAATTGATGAGTGGAGGTCTCATCAGCACCTTCGCTCAGGTGTTCATTGTGATAGGTATCGGGATAGTGATATTCACTGTTGACCTACAGCTTGCCCTCATCTCTCTTGCCGTAGTACCAGTCCTTCTTGCCACTACGATTATCTTTCGAAGGAAACTAAGGATTGCATATCGTGACACCCTAAAAACAATATCCAGCGTAACTGCGAACCTAGCAGAAACGATTTCTGGTGCAAAGGTCACAAAGAGCTTCGCTCGTGAAAGGATTAACATCGAGAACTTCGATGCGTTAAATAAAGCAGATTACGAATCGAATGTGGATGCTGGAAAATCGCAAGCCATGTTCTTTCCGGGTATCAGGTTCATTGGAACGTTGGGCGTAATCCTAATCCTCTGGTTCGGTGGGCTGCGACTTATCGAAGGAACCATAACACTTGGGACAGTAATACTGTTCATCCAGTTCAGCGGACGGTTTTTCAGACCCATTCTTATTATCGCAGACTTTTATACCTCCGTGCAAAGTGCCTTTGCTGGAGCCGAACGTGTATTCAGCATCATTGATGAAGAACCGACAATCATTGACAAGCCGGATGCGCTCGTTCTTTCAAACATCAAAGGGAAGATCACCTTCGACCATGTGACCTTTGGCTACATCGAGGGCATCCCTATTCTGGTTGACTTCAACTTGGAGATACAGCCGGGCGAAACCGTCGCTGTGGTGGGCGATACTGGTGCCGGCAAGACGACAATAGTAAGTCTTCTCAACAGGTTCTACGAGATCTGGGATGGTACAATTAAAATCGATGACATAAATATCCAAGATGTGACACAGGAATCTCTCAGGGCATCCATAGGTCTGGTGTTGCAAGATCCTTTCCTCTTCATGGGAACCGTAAAGGAGAATATCAGATATGGGAAACCTGATGCGACTGACGAAGATATTTACAAAGCAACAGAGATAATCGGTGCGCGCAGGCTGTTGGAGAGTCTGAAGGATGGCTTTGACACTCAAGTAGGAGAAAGAGGGGGAAACTTGTCTGAAGGAGAGAGGCAGCTTATCAGCTTCGCTCGGGCACTATTGGCAAACCCAAGGATACTTGTTCTTGACGAGGCGACGAGTTCCATAGACATCTATACCGAGTATGCAATCCAGAAAGGCATGAAGGCTCTGATGGAGGGTAGGACATCCATCGTCATCGCACACCGGTTGTCCACCATCGTTAGCGCGGACCGTATCATCGTCATTGAGAATGGCAAAATCGTAGAATCGGGAAACCATCGTGAGCTAATGGAGAAGCGCGGCAAGTACTACTCGCTTTACGAGCTTCAAATCAATCCGAGAGGAATGAGCACACGGGCTCATCCTGAGTGATAGACACAGAGATGCCCATGATAATACATCGGGAGCTTCTCCGTTTCACAGAATCTCAAGAGATCAGTCAGGCCAATCAAATTCGTCCACATTATCATACGAGCCATATATATCAAAATCTTGATGCCATCGGGTAGCCCGCATTTGTTCGCCAATATGCCTTGTAATCTTTGGGATATTGCGCATCACTGAAGAAACAGTTCTAGCAATTGTCGGACCAAGCCTATTGAGCACTTCAAATCCTCTCAGCCTATCTTCATCGATAATGAGTGTCTGTCCGTCAGAGTCACCGATGGATATCCTCGAACCTTGCACAAAGACGCTCTTGCCATCATCGTCCGTGACGAATACTTTCTTATCATGTGTAAATACTGTTGAATTGTTTTTGACGACTAGCATGACTTTCTTCCGGGACTCGTCTTCTCCAATCAGAATATCTGCATCGCCTTCGATATCGAATCTTTTATCGTTTCTACTCGGGGCACCATCTATTTTCGTCCGCACAGACTCACAAAATGAAACAGATGAGGGATAGCCAAGCTCTAACAGATCATCCTCGGTCACAGGCTGTGAGGGGCCCGTCAAGTCAGACGATCCGAAATACAGCTGAATCCCATTGAGTTCCGCCGCAATAGATTCGCCCGTTACACCATAATCAGACTCAACGATGGCGTCAACTGCAAACCTACTAGGGCCATGAAATGCAGCCCCTATTGTCTTATCGGACTCCTTCAATGGCGCCCAGACAGTCCCCATGCCCAGTGTCACAAATGCCTTTTTTGTGTCAATCAGACGGAATTCCTTTGTGAGCTTCATTAGTCTATCGTCTACAGTGATATTCATTCTATATCATCCTCCTCTTCATCCTCTATGATAATCTTGACCTCGCCTTGCTGCCCATTCCCAACATTAGAATCCTTGACATCCTTAAGCTGAATCTCCCGTTCAAGCCTATCTGTCAACCATTGCACAAGACGGTATGCCAGTTGACCCTCAACAGTGATGTAATATGTTCCTCGAACCTCACCCTTTATCACATACCCAGCCTCAAGAAGTGGATTCAGGTGATGAGTGAGCGAGCTTCCTGTCTTCCCAGTGTGTAGTTCCAGCTCGTTGAAGGTCTTGCCTCCGCCTTTCAGATAATCCAGTATTTTCAGTCGTTCCTCGCTTGCCAATGGTGTTATCACGCGGGCAATTCGTTCAGGTGCGACCTTCTCGATGCGTGACTTGGAACGCCTCTTGCCATACTTGATTCGTTCCCTTGATGTATGCAGGTCAAGGAACGGTTCTGTGATCTCCTTACCTATGACCTTTAAACCGGTCAGAGAGGTCTTTATTTGCTCACCCAACCCTTCCATCATCTCCTCAAGGCTATCAGTCAGAGCTTCAAAATCCACTATCGATGCTCGTCTGGGGGATCGGACAGGCTTGGGTGGGCGCGGATGTTTCACTTTGGTATGAACCCGTCGTCCAATCCTTCGCGCCTCCTTTTCACGACGAACCTCTTCGATTTCTTTCCTGAGTTCCTCTTTCATCCTTCGAACCTCTTCAAGCTCACGTCGTATGGCTTCAAGATCCTGCGGGTTCTCAGCAAACTCTTCCTGCTCTCTACCATCCTTACTCTCAGACAGTTCATTCCTGTGAGCTATCAGTTCGCCCCTATTATTATCAGAGTCATCTTGTGCGTCCGCATCGTATTCCTCATCAAACTCGTCGAAATCGTACATAGATTCTGCACCAACTGTAACTCAATACAATTACTGTAACTTAATACAGTTGTAATATTCTACAGTTAAAAGTGTTTCTTTGCGGATGTGATTTTTTGTGATTCGAATCGTAAGGAGTTCACAGAATAGGCCAATTGAGATTGTTTTCATGAAACAAAGACAAAAGAAGGCATTTCTTAAAGCATGAAATGCTGGTTTTAATGCCAATTTCATGAGCTAGGGGTCATTTCATGATTTGGCGCAGAGCTTTACTAGAACGGCGCCAGACGCCATTTCGTGCGACATAGCCTTATTAAGGAGTTCACGAACGTTTAGACCTCGAACTTCGAGGGGTATACATCAGAATGGAGCTAGACGCCCTAGAACAGATGTATAGCTGAGGTGGTTTGAAAATGGCTAAGAAAAAAGAAAAGCTACCAACCTTCTTCGTGAAGAGTGCTATCAAAGAATTCGCAAAATCCCAAGACATGATGGTTGGCTCGGACGCATATGATGCGATCAACGAGCACATTGGGAATATGCTCAAGGCAGCAGCATTCCGGTGCAAGGAGAACAAGAGGAAGACCCTCAAGGCTTACGACCTATAATCCTGATCGTGAGCCCTAGTGTGAAACAGGAGGCGGCAGAGCAACTGCTGCCTCCCACAAATCGCTATTTTTGAAAGATACAGTCTACAATTTAGCGCATTGTATCAGAATGGTATATGTTCAACGCTGTTCGTTCCATTGCTCTGTAAGATAATCAAGGACACTTTTCCAAATCTTGTTCTCTGTGTAGACACCAGCTTTGTTCTCAAAGTTCTCAGTGTTCGTCCATTCCTGAAGTGCAGCTAAGGCATTCGGACTCCATGTTTCTGCGAGGTCATCCTCTTTGAGATATCCAAGGTCTCTGAGCATCATCTGAATCTTGTTTGCTACGGGCCCTTCAATTTTAAGCAGGTTAGATGGATCCTCCCTGCTCAAAAGAGTCATGTCATAGAGTTTGAAGATCCGTTCTAGTTCTCCAATAGGAGTGGGATGATCATCAACCCGTACATCCACGTAGCGATCATTGCCACCTTCATAGCCACCTTCTTTCCGGACGACATAGAGTGACGCGGATTGCATTCCTCTTCTATCACCACCAGCAGATTGTCCTGCTTTGAGTGCCGCCAATAGCTTGTCGAGCAAATCCCCTTCGGTACGCTCATACGCCTCGGCCATATCAATGACAACAGCCTCTCCAGCAAGGATGTTCCCCTGACAGGTATAGCCATCACCAGTCACATGGCCTGCCCAGCTCATGCACTCCTCTCCTGTATGCACTGCGACTCCTCCTTTCGAATCAATGATACCGACCTGTCGATGTTGAGCGCCTTCATCACTTTTAACAAGAGTTGCAAGAGTTTCTGACGCAGAGTTCCCATCTCGCAAAAGTTCGAGTCCACGAGGGCCGTATGATACGTTCGCCCATGCCTGCGTGGCGATTGCTCCAACCTCTGCTGCTGCCCAAGGAACCACCGAGCCAACACAGGGGAACTTGGATTGGACTGCAATCCCAAGGTCAGCATTCGAGGGATCTCGCGCTACAATGGAGAATGTGCTTAACTTTGGCTTACTTTGTAGATGCATATCGAATCACGTAGAAGAACACTCACATCCAGTCCAATATGGCTGTCGGTCAATGCGATGTTCATCACGCACTGTCAGAATCTACGCTATTTACTTGTGGTGATCGCTGCTGCCATGGTTCGGAAGATCAGAATGCTTCTTGGAGTACGACCTCAGAAACGGATTTCCTAGGTCGGGGCGGCGGTGCCTTCTCATATACCCCTATAGGAATCAGAGCGACAGGACGAAATCCTTCTGGAGCGTTGAATGTCTCTGCAACAGCCTCATCATCGAATGCGCCAACCCAACATGCTCCATATCCCTTGAAGTGAATCCCCAGCAACAGGGCATAGGTAAGTGCAGCTGTGTCCTGTATCACATAGAGATCTCGTCCTCTATCACCATAACGCTCAGCAGATTCCTCGGGAACAGCAAAGACGCCCAAAAGGACATCACAGGTCGATACCACGCTTTGTCCAAGGGCAGCACCAGCTAGTCGCTGAATCCTCGATTTGTCACGAACGACAACGATACGCCATGGCTGACGATTTCCGGCAGATGGCGCTTGAAGGGCCATCTCAATGACCTCATCTACTACCTCTTCAGGCACATGCTCGCCTGTGAATTTACGAATTGACTGTCGGGTCATTAACATCTTGATGCAATCAGTATCGCTCATTGTCCATACCCCTGAAAGACATCTCAGATATGTGTGGACAATCATATAAAATCACTAGGTGATGACATAAAAAAAGAGATGGTCGGACAAAGTCCGACCCGAAGTTGAAGTGAGTAGGTCACTTCTTTTTCTTGGCTTTTGCTTTTGCCTTCGCTCTCTCAGCAGCCAGCAGCTCTTTGAATTGAGCGTCGTATTTTGAAGCCATAGCCTTCTTCTCGTCAGGAGTGATGAACTTCCGCCTCGCTATGGCCGCAACACCGGCTTTCCAAGCCTTCTGGTCGGCTTTGATCTTGTCAATTTTCGTTGGTTTTACTTCTGACAATTTGCTGCATCCCTCATTATGGAACGAGTCCGCATTGTTGTCTACAACGCGTTGTCTGGTTTGCTTAGCAACTAAATTGAATATTAACTAACTTTGTATTTACTCCCTCACTGGTGGAGGAAAGAACAGGGCTTTGAAAACTGCAAATCGTCATAACACAATGACAAGTACAAGAAGCCCCAAGAAGAATATTAGTCCAATGCAATTATCACAGATCTTGAAGATATTATGCTTGCGACTATCTCCAAGTCATATTATTCCAGATGCATTTCAGATTAATAATCAGACCATCAATAATAAAAAACCTATTTCTGTGAGAGGTGTGAAGGCTTCAATATTGATTTGTTTCATATGCGTTGAGATATTGTTTTGATTTGGATAGGTCGTGTCAACTCCAGTTAGAAAGCATTCTCCTCCAAGTTTGCGGGATCTAGGAAGCTCTTGATAGTAAGAACAATTCCATTTTCTTCTCGCGGATATGCATCAATAGGATATCCTTCATTATTGTAGATGATAAGTGATGGGACTTCTTTTCCAAAATTGATGGCTGGATAGCGATTGGTTCCATAGATTCTTCGGATCTTTGATTTCTTCTTTACAGAAACAACTATTGCATCGCCATATGTATCGAATCGTACACCAGCAGTCCATGGAGATGTGTCTACGAGTTCGATTTTTCCTAGTTTGCTAAATCTTGTAATTTCATCCTGTACTTCAAGTAATCCACGATTGGAATCGCTCGCGTATGGATTCGAGGTTGAGCTGTAATAATATTTTATCATTGTCGAATCCCTATGACTATGGGTTAATTGATGGTTGAAATATTATTAATATTTGAAGGGTATGTCATGAAGAACGGAGCACGAATTATGGCTCCTCAAGGCGTGATGTATGATATTGAGAGGTATCAGATATTTGGAAACCAATCTGTTCGGTGGTATGCTCGGTTGGAGGCTAAAGAAGATCATGTTGAACTTCATGACAATCAACGGTTCCGCTTTTGCTATAATTAAGGAATTAAACAAGTTTACAGGTGTTTCTAATGATTATTGATTGTCTATCCTGCATAGTCTTCTCTTAATTGTATAGTATGGCCAGGTGTATCCAAATCTATCGAATATGTGCTCAGAGATTGCGCCCCATGATTCTCTATGTTTTCTGAGGCTCTTTGCGTACTCTCTCATACTACAATCCATCTCCCGATTTATATCAAAGGAATCAATCATAGCACCTAACTTCTCAAGCTTTGCAAGCCTATTCCTTGCATATCTAAAGACTCTCAAATCCCGTGCCCGTTGCAAAGATTCGTGAGCGCTTACAACCACAGCACCATCGCCAAGGTGAGATGTCATACCCAAGGAATGTAGCAGTCGTCGATAGAACTCCGAGTTACTGCAAGTTCCTATGCTTAGATATTGTGATGCGAGAGATACACATCCATCCCCATCACAAACACCTTGGAGAAAAGACACTCGTTCTCTTTCTGGCATTTTCAGTATCCAGTCAGCATTAAGTGGATGGTATGTCTTTGACTCCGTATCGTTGAAGCCTAAGCCCGTTCGACGAAGCCAAGTCAATAATGTGCTCCGCTGGCCCTGCCATCTGTATTGACCATCCGAGGGAAAGGACTTGTCAGAAACCTCATCTTGATCCTTAATCCTACTCATAGTGATGCCAATCTTGCCATAATGGTAACAGGTTCCCTCGCCATACTCAACGCTCCAGTCGTATGTTTTTCCTAATCCAATGGCAGGACGAGAGCCAGCTAAACATGCATCGCTGGCGAACTGGGTCTTGCCATCAGATATCAGCGAGCCTAACGAATACATGAATGAATCAAGAATATCACTTTCCCCGAATCGTTCACGCCATTCGTTCATTTGTAAGTCGTTTCTTGGTTTTAATTGAGATAAGACATCCCTGATATCTTGTAGACTCGTGATTTTCAGGGGGACTTCGATGAAATCTTTCGGATTCATCTTCTCGCCTGTGGTGAGTGGAAGCCAGAGATTGCCTTCACGGGGGGGTCTGGAAGGGATAGATCTCGCGAGTTTCATCATCCAAGGTACATGTCCCTCAACCCATCGCTTACCATCACTGAAACATATCCCGATATTCCGCGCAGCTACAGAGAGTGGCATCCCTTGTTGTATTGCATCCCAGAATGAGAAGTATTTGCAGATCATCTCCATGTCCTTTGGATAGTTCTTGGAATTTCGGTATTCGTTCGCCGCATAATATGAATCAAGTCGTGATTGGATCGCTTCAGTCTGATTCAGTCCATCATTCCTTTTGGTAATAGCCTTGAATAACTTCTGTGCTTCAGATTTTGGAAGTGTGCCTTCAAGAATTAGATATATCTTTGGAGGGCGTTCTTTGAATGTCCAAGCAGCTAGAGTAGAGCGGGGTTTGTCGATGTCTTTGATAATCTGAGCGAACTCCCCCTGTTTCAATTCTGTCTTTCCCTCAAGTCGGTCAATAAGAGAAAAATGAGTACTTGCGTCTGACATCAATTCAGAAAAGGTATCGATGTTCCTTATACCAGGATAATCACTACTTATAACTTTCATGAGATGTTCAATGCTCTTGATTGTGTTTCCGCGGATTCGTGGATAGAACATTCGTACTCTCTTACATCCAGTCCGCTTTCTCAAATCAATTGGCTTTGTGTCATAGACCTTCCGAAAATTATACATCCGTCTTAAAGCATCGCTCGGCGAATCGTGGATGTTCAATCTCATTTTGCCTTCTGAAAGACGCCGCCGTGACTTCACATTCAATTTACTCCTAGTTGTTGAACATCTTGTGTTCTTCTGAGTTTACTAATCATATTGTCCAAAGAATCGATTATGAACTCCTTTATATCTTGAAAAGAAGTAGAGCCCAGCACGATACGACTGGGCTCGTATGAGAGGTTATCTTTCTGCCTTGACTCGCTTGATCTCTTCGATGATCTCTGGAACTATTGCAAAGATATCACCGACGATACCAAAGTCAGCAAGCTCGAATATCGGTGCCTCCTCGTCCTTGTTGATGGCAACGATGATCTCGCTTGATGACATACCAGCACAGTGTTGTATTGCGCCTGATATTCCAAGAGCGAAATAGAGCTTGGGAGAAACGGTGCGTCCGGACTGTCCCACCTGCTGGGTTGGAGGGAGCCAGCCGAGGTCAACGATGGGGCGAGAGCCGCCGATGGCAGCATCAAGGAGTTTTGCCAGTTCTTTGGGAAGTTCCAGATTCGAGGGGTCTTTGATCCCGCGTCCGCTACAGACGATGATGTCGGCTTCTTCCACGGACTTCATGCCTTCCACGACCTCAGAGACCTTCTCTAGGACACGGGTTCGTACCTGAACAGGGCTTATGCTGAAATCGACCTTCTCGATCTCGCCTGTCCGTGAGGTGTCGGGCTCAGTGGGCTTGAAGACGTTTGGGCGCACGGTGGCCATCTGAGGTCTTGTGTAGGGGCAGAGGATCTCTGCCATGATGTTACCACCGAATGCCGGGCGAGTCTGCACGAGCTGACGTTCATCATCGATATCCAGACCGGTACAATCAGCGGTGAGTCCGAGTGCAAGACGGGCTGCTACGCGCGGGGCAAGATCCCTACCGTTGGATGTTGCACCGTAAAGAACGATAGCAGGCTTTCGAGAGGTGATTAGTGAAGTGACTGCAATGGTAAAGGCATCAGTGGTATAGTCCGCAAGAATCTTGTCATCCACGACGAGCACTTTGTCAGCGCCCTGATGAATGAGTGATTCTGCCAGACTCTCCACCTCATGTCCGAGAAGGAGTGCAACGACTTTCTCTCCGAGCTTATCAGCAAGGTCTCTTGCTTTGGTAACAAGTTCGTACGATACGCTCCGGAGTCGTCCATCATGGATCTCAGTGACGACCCAGACATCATTGTACTGGGCGATTGCCTCTTTATCGACCGTCTGTCGTTCGATCAAGATGGCGTCAGCAGGACAGACTTCCTCACAAGAGCCGCAGAGGACACATTTGTCAAAATCGAACTTTACCTTGTCACCATCCTTTTCGATGGCAGCGAAGTTGCAGGCCTTAATACAGAGCATGCAGCCAGTACACTTGTCCTTGTCATAGATGAGTCCCATCTCAGATTACCCCCTTCTTTGCGAGGAATTCCACCAGTTGCCTTGCGGCTTCCTTGGGATTCTCGCCATCGATCTTAATACCACCTGCTCTCTGCTCAGGTGGGAACACTTTCCTGACAGTAGTGGGCGAGCCCTTCAACCCGAGGCGGTCTTCGGATACTCCGAGCTTTTCTGCATCGACGACCTCGAGGGGCTTCTTCTTGGCTTTCATGATGCCCATGATATTAGGAAGGCGAGGCTCATTCAGTCCTTTGGTTGCGGTTAGCAGGACTGGGAGTTTTGCCTTGACAACCTCATAGCCCTCGTCCGTTTCCCTGTGGGCTGTCACAAACTTGCCATCCTCAGATATCTCGACCTTGCGGACATAGCATATCTGAGGGATGCGTAGGATCTCTGCAATCTCAGGGCCAACCTGTGCTGTATCACCATCGATTGCCTGTTTTCCACAAATAATGAGGTCGAACTCCATCTTCCGTATCTGTTCTGCAAGAGTCAATGCGGTAACCCAAGTGTCGGCTCCTGCAAAAATGCGGTCTGTCATATGGACGGCCTTGTCAGCACCCATTGCCATCGCTTTGTACAGGACATCAACTGCTTGAGGGGGGCCCATGGTGATTACGGTGACCTCACTATCATCACCGCCATGTGCCTCTTTGATTCTTATGGCCTCTTCAACAGCAAGCTCATCGAACGGGTTCAGGATACTGGGAACACCGTCGCGGATCAGCGTGCCTGTTTCGGGGTTGACCTTTACCTCGGCAACCTCCGGAACTTGTTTGACTGGTACGATAATCTTCAAACATCCACCACCAAATTGGCTGCTATTTATTCCGTGAAACAGATATGCCCCCATTATAAGCAATACGCAAGCAGCTCTTTTACGACTTGTATCACCTGATACAAGTCAAAGGAGGACTCGATTCAAGTAATTTACTCAGTATTAAGGATTGAATCAAACAAATCAATTCATACCATACCTTTACTATGACCGCAGGGAAATGAAATCGAGGTATTACGCAAGCCTTTTATCTGAGACGACAGGGAATACCTGTACTAGTACAAACCAGTTGTGACTATCTAAAATTGTCACTATTTGAAAGAGGTTTTGCAAAATGGGCAAGGAAAAAATAATTGGTGCGCTCATATTCGTCTTTGCGCTTCTCGTGCTTATCTATTATACATGGGGGCTGCTCTTAATCCAGATATTCCCAGATCTCGCCGGCCTCGCCCCAGAGGGTTGGGAATGGCTGTTCGCTCCCGATTGGAAATGGCTTGTCATCCTGCCAGTCTGGCTTGCTGCAGTATTGATCATGGTCATAGCCATGTGGATTGGTTGGACTATGCTTACAACTCCAGCACCTGAACCACTCGAAGATTTCGATTTCGAAAGCGAGAGTTCGGATATGGACAAGGAAGTTGAGAAGGAAGAATCCCAGTAAGTCCTCTTCTCAGCAACAACTCATTCAACCGGGGTAGGGATCCAGCAGGATCCCTTCTACCAACATTTACTAATTCTACAGCATCTCACGTATCAATTAGAAAAAGTGACGGATGAGATTGCCAAGATTCATATTCATAGAATGCATAATGAATACTTGATGAACGAGTGAGATGTGCGGGGATAGCACTTGATGCAGGCATTCAACTACTTGGGAATATTAGCATCATGGACAGGGATAATCCTCATCGCATGGCTACTAGTGAAAGAAAGAGGAATACGGGACAAAGATCTTAGCGATGTATGTGCGAGTATCTCAACCTCACTGTTGGTCATATGGGTCATTGGCATGCTTGCATTTCTCTGGACCCCAACAGGACTTCACTTGCTAGTCATCATTGAAAATCTGAACTTTATCGTGTTGATACCCGTTCTCATCATGGCAGTGGATGTGATGATACAAATCAGGAGGCTTCGAAGAACAAGCTAGGTCTTTGCAGCAGCATCTCGGATCAGGTTCACTCCCCGTTCACATAAGGTATCGGCAATTTCTTGGGTCTTCGCTTCGGCAAAACATCTCCAGAGAGGCTCAGTGCCCGAAGGACGAATAAGAATCCAACCTTCAGCGTACGTCAGTTTGACGCCATCCATCGTTATCCGGTTCTCATCCTTTGTCAATTCAAGAAGGGTTTCAAGGAGAGCGTCCTTCTTATCGGGAGGGACAGGTACTTTTGTCTTTGTACTATAATACTGGGGCAAGCTCTTCACAAGTCCGGAGAGTGAGGAGTTGTTTGAAACCATTATATCAATCATCTGTGCAGCAGTCATAGCTCCATCGCGTACCGCAATATGATCAGGATAAAACACACCACCATTCTCTTCACCACCAAGCTCTGCACCAATCTCCACAACGCGATGTGATACAATCACGCTACCAACCTTTGTCCAGTCAACCCGAGCATTTGATTCCTTGACAATATCCTCAATAAGCCGACCGCTGCTTACGGGAGTGACCAGAGTGGAATCAGGCTTCTTCCAAAGCACGTGACGGGCAATGATGGCAAAGGACTGGTCGCCCCAAAGAATCGCACCATTCTCATCGACAAATGTTGCACGATCTGCATCACCGTCATGGGCAATGCCGATATCAGCACCAACAGAGATAACAGTCTTGGACAGGTCAACGATGTTTTCGGGAGTAGGTTCAGGATTCCTTCCGGGAAACATACCATCCATCTGCGAGTTGATTGTTATGACTTTGCATCCGAGTTCACGAAGCAGGAGTGGGGTGGCCAATGCACCCACACTATTAGCACCATCCACTACGACCTTGGGGGCTTTCTTGCGTATCGCGCCCACATCCACATGTTTCTTGATGCCATCAATGTACCTGCGAATCGCAAGGTCATCGGAATATTGCGTTCCAATCTCATCCCAAGGGGCCACTTTGAACTCGCGCGAGAAATAAACATCCTCAATCACGGACTCTACTTCACGAGTCACCTCGATGCCATCAGAGCCCATCACCTTGATCCCATTGAATTCGGGGGGATTATGTGATGCAGTGATCATCACACCTCCGATGCATCCGAGCTCACGGGTGTTGAACTGAAGGCAAGGAGTTGGACATGGGCCAATGTCGACCACATCACAACCGGTCGATAGTAGTCCTGAGATAACGGACTGCTTGAACATCTCGCCACCCATCCTAGAGTCGGTTGAAATAGCTATCTTCCCGGGCCCTAGGACGGAACCAATCGCCCTGCCGAGGTCAAGCATCATATCGACTGTTAGCTCATCGTTAATCGTTCCGCGTACACCGTTCGTCCCAAACAGCCTGCCCATGTCATCACATCCGATAGTACAAAGTCTGCGCTAGGTCAGGACTTAAGAGTTGTCCTGCCATCGTGGGAACCTGAACTGCAATGCCACTGTTTGGTCGTTCAAAAAACAAGGAATACAATGAGGCTGCCCGATTACTGGCAGATGGAGACATAGACTTGGCTATGATGAAACTTCAGGAGATAATCGAGAATCATCCAGACCATACAAATGCACTTACCACATTGGGTGTAGCGATTATCCAATCACTTGGCAATGGCGAGAAAAATCCTGTGGTAGTCGAGAAGGCCATCTCGTATCTGGATAGAGCTGCGGAAGTGAATCCGAAAGACCCCGTCCCCCTGTTCAACAAGGCAGTCTGCTTACGAGACCTCGGAAGAGCGGAAGAGGCACTGGAGCTGTTTGACCGAGTGCTTGCCATCGAGAAGCGTTTCACACTTGCCATCCTTCACAAAGCTGAGATAAACTACGAGCTGGAGAACTATGAGGAGTCTATCGAACTTGCAAGACTTGCAATAATCCGTGACCCTACCGTGGCGAGTACGCTGACATGGGTGAAGGATGCTATGGAGAAGGCAGGATTGCTCGACGAGAAAGGTAATCCCATTGACAGACCCCAAAAACAACCTAGGATGTTCTGAAAAGCGCTATAAGGTGCTTCAGGGACATAACAGGAGTTGGCGGAAGGGTCAGCCAGATGATAAGCTTTAAAACAACATTCTCTTGACTCATCGCAGTTTTTGACGGCGCTATGACCCCGTCTGACCATATCAGGTGATTACAACATGTCACGGAAAGGCGAACCAATGTACAGAGGAGTTCCACTCTCAGAGCTTGTCAGGATGAATATGGACTCGCTCATCGAACTTCTACCTACACGCAGAAGAAGAACGCTCAAGAGAGGATTACCTTCTAGACAAAAGAAACTCCTCGTCAAGTTGCGAAATGCCCGCAAAGCCCAGAGAAAAGGCAAGGATGTTGTGGTCAGGACTCATTGTCGTGATATGGTCATTCTTCCTGAGATGGTCGATCTTACCATCGCAGTCCATAATGGCAAAGACTTTCAACGGGTCAAAATACTTCCCCAGATGATCGGTCATGTCTTAGGCGAGTTCTCAATAACTACTAGGCGTGTCAGTCATGGCAACCCGGGGATTGGCGCAACAAAGAGTTCTGCATACGTCCCACTGAAATAACATCATTCAAGAAAGGGGAGATGTTCCCCTTTCATTGATTCTATATCCATGAATTTCAGGTCCATTTTATCCTAGAACGGATAGGTTTGAAACCAATCGGCAGCTTTGTCTTTTCTTTGTTCTTCGCTGCTGCAGTCAGTATTGTGTCAGAATCGAAGCCAATCTTGACAAGACGGGGGCATGAGAAAAGAGCAGAGATGTCGATACTCTTGAACTCGTTCTTCTCTAGAGTGATATTACGAAGCTTCTTGCACTTCTTGAGAGGCGTGAGGTCTATGGATCCGAGCTTGTTCTGATAGAGATGAAGCGCTTTCAGCTCGGGGCATGAGGCAAGAGGCGTGAGGTCTAGTTCCGTTAACCGGTTGAAAGAGATGTCAAGATGCATGAGGTTCTTGCAGTTCTCCAGTGGTGTCAGGTCTATGGATCCCATCTCGTTGCTACCAAGTGATAGTTCGAGCAAGTTCGAACAGTGGGACAGGGGCGAGAGGTCAATACTCTGCAACTCGTTTCCTGAAAGAATCAGTACCTCCAGATTGGGACAGTCCTTTAGTGGCGAAAGGTCAGTGGTCGCGATGCGTCTATCGCTAAGATTGATGGTGCTGGTCCCAGGCACAACACGCTCAACTACTTTCCCACCCTTTTTCGTTTCGCTCCATAATGTGATATCGGTCATGCTAGCAAATCCGGGAAAACCAAATGAGGGAACACTAATAAAACATTATGAAGGGAATTTTTAAGGACATTCATAATTCATAGGGGGAGAGGTTCACTTAGTGGAAAAGGTAGCACTCGTCAGGTTCCAAGACTCGATAAGGGAATCTGTCCGAATGGGACTGGAGCACATTGGAGGTCTTGAGAAAACTGATGCTCCCATCCTTATCAAACCGAACATTTGTACCATCTCAGATGGAACAGGGCACTCAGTGACCGATATCAGACTGGTCGAAGCTGTAGTAGATCTGTTCTTCGAAACCTTCCCTGATGCCTCAATACGGATCATCGAATCCGATAGCCAAAGCAAGAACGCGATGGAATCGTTCGAGAAGTTTGGCTACACTAGTCTAAAAGATGAAAAACGGAAACAAGGTTTCGATGTAGATATAGTCGACCTGAGCAACGAGCCTCTGGTGCCTGTGGCAGTCAATGGTATGTACTTTGACACCATCAAACTCCATGAGATCCTGACCGAGCCACATTATTACATCTCGCTAGCAATCGCCAAGACTCACGAAACCGCATTCCTTACTGCGTCCTTCAAGAATCAATTTGGTCTGCTCCCGAATAAGGGAAAAGCGTCTTACCACGCCAAGATAGACGAGATTCTGGTAGACCTGAATCGGATTGTCCCTTCAGACCTCTGTATCGTCGATGCGAGAGTTGGTGTTGAAGGATGGAATGGCCCAAAAACCAGGCCCATCGGGGCATTCATTGTCGGAAAGAATCCTGTTTCTGTCGATACGATAGTCACAAAAGTAATGGGGCTCGATGTCACAAGAGTCCGACATCTGATGCTTGCCAACGAGAATAACATGGGGAGCCTATCTCCGAGGGTGTCTGGAGAAAGAATTGAGGCAGTCCAAGTTGAGTTTGATGCCCCATTCTAATTATCTGGGACATCACGAATAAAGCGACGCCCTTCTGTTTGGGATAAGAGGTCGTCATCGCGTCAGCCATTATGGTTGGCAGAGATGCAGTTGGTGATTCGTGTGACCGACCTATGCGACTTTCATGTAGATTTGAGCAAGGGTGCGTATCTGCTCGAAGCTCACATTGAGTTCCCGGATAACATGCATGTTCACGCTATAGATGGGCTGACGCATATCTTGCAAGTTTGGGATTCTTTTGCACAGCGACTTATCAGTCAACCGTCTGAGTGCATCAGAAACGGATCGAGGGGACAAGGTGACTTCGTTCCTGAGCTGCTTGGGGGTCATGGGGCCCTTTGTAGCAAGTTCATTCAGAACTATCAAGGCACTCATTGGCAATCCTGATAGACTCATTCAAATACCTCATTAATAATCGGCAATTTTACTGTTTAAAATTTGCCGTTCGTTGTGTCTTCTAGGTGGGAAGTTTCTTATAAAATATCTGACGACCGCAAGCATGGGATGTGTTCTCGCGAATGAAGAGATGGTCTGATGACCAGAAGATACTGACTGCACTTGAAAGGCTTGGAGGGAATGCTTCAGCTCAAGAACTGAGCGACTATATCGCAAACACGATGAAGGAAAAACGCATTCCTGCAAGAACGATAAGATACCGCCTTTCAACCTTGATGGAAAGGGGAATTCTGCTCCCGTCGTTCCTTGAAACAGATGAACGAAAGGTGGGGCTAGGTGAGGGAATCCTCTTGTTCCAAGAGATACCAGAGAGGACTCGAACTCTTGAGAGTGTCATTCGAGAAATCCCAATTTTCCACTGGTATGTGCCGACACATGGCAGATATGATGGTTATCTGGTTCACACTGCATATGATATTGTCATGCCTGACAGGATAGAGATGCTGGCAAAGAAGATGCAGAAACATGGACTGATCAATCAATACTTCTTCTTTGATATTGCAAGCCATCATTCAAAAAGAATTGACTTCAACCTGTACAATCCTACAAAGGGATGGTCATGTAACTGGGATGTCTGGAAAGAGGAATTGATGTCACTGAGCGAAAAAGACCAAAAGCTACCTTTTGAGATTAGTAGTATGAAGGAAGTCATAGAGTACGACTCGAAAGACATCCTTATCCTGAGGATCCTGAAGGACAGTCCAGATGCTTCAATGACAAGCCTTGCAGGCATCACAAAACTTCCTCTGGCAACGGTCAGAGACCGGATACAACGGCTGAGAACAAGAGGCGTGATCAGGGGATACACCAGGGCATACGGATTCTCGGGAGACCTCGTTTGGGTCTCTATCTTCATGAGGATGAGATCAAAGATTGGAGGCATCCTTCAAAGATTCCAGAATCTTCCATTCCCGGGCATTATATTGGCAGAAGACCCCCAAAGCTTCTGTCTGCGGATGGGTTTCACCACCTCGGACTTGAAACAGTTTATGGAAGGTTTCAATGCAATTCGACCGCAGATGGAATCGTACTTTTTCCAATTCCATCTTCCTGACAGAGTGGAGTCAAAGTATCGAGAAGTGTTCAATCTGTTTGATAGTGAACTCGGAAAATGGGCTATCCCTTTTGATAGGTTTGAGGAGCTCGTCGAGAGGTACGGGAATTGATTGGATCATGCCTTTCGGATTGCCCGAAGATCCTCCATGAAGAGCAAGCCGAAGATAAGGTCACCAAACACGATCAGTGCCACCAAGATTGACGCTTCAGCAAGCAAGAAGTACGAGAATCCTACGATAAACACCCAGACCTTCTCAAAAGATGCTATCATGATTAGCCCATGATTGGTTTTCATGTCAAGGCTGACAAGATAAAATCCTATGCCAAAGGCAAAGACGAGCCCCATGAAGCTATCAAACCACAGGAGAGTTGGAGGAATCGTATCTCCGGCAAGGCTGAAATAGGCGATGTCAATTCGTGGTAAGACGAGGAATGTCACTGCAAGGGCCCAGTTCCATAATGCAGCAACCATGAACATCTGTTTATGGTATGTTTCTCTATTCATTTAATCGCACCTTAGTATAGTACAGCCAGAAGACCGCTATATAACAATCGTGTCATTGAAGTGTTGTGTGCATGAGAAGGTTGACAGCTGTGCCTATATCAGTAATTCCATGTCTTTCGCAGTGTCCATGTTCTTTCGAACCACTTCGAGGGACTCATCCAATGCGAGGGCCTTCGTGTAGCACTCCATTGCCCTCTTCACTTCGCCCTTTTCTCTGAGCACAACCCCTAGATTGTTCCATCCTTTAGGATCATCAGGAACCAGCTTCACATACTTTTCGAAGGGATGAATGGCCTCTGCCCAGTCACCAACAAACCAGTAAGAAGCGCCCAACCGGAACAATACATCAGGTTGGTCTGCACCCTGTTGCAGGCTCGAAGTGTACAGTTCTATGGCGACGGGATAGTTCCCTGCCTTGAAAGACAGGTCGCCCACAGTGTTGAGGGCACTCACAAAGCCAGGATGCAACTCAACTGCGACATTCAAACTTGTGCAAGCGGCATTGAACCGCTTAAGCTTTGCTTGACACAGCCCACGCATGACCCAGACCTGCGACAATTCATCTTGTTGTTCTATGATCTTCGAAGTAGCCTTGAGCACGATCCTGCAATCATCGACCTCGAATGCGGCGCGTGCTAAGGTCATCAATGTGTCAATATCTGAACCACCAAGAGCCAAGTACTGCTTGAGGGTCTTCACTGCCTGGCGATCATTGCCCAGAGAGAACTCAAGGGTTCCAAGGACAGCAAGAGGTTCTAGCCATTCAGGATCAGAAGCTATCGCTTCCTTCAGACATTTTCTGGCTTGTTCTGGGTTCTTGCTGTCCCGATGTGCCAACCCTAAGAGATACCATGCCTTCGCATTGTCTTCGTTCAGATTCAATGCCTTTGTGAATTCATCCTTGGCAGCATCGGTTTCTCCGAAGGCCAAAAACCGTTCTCCGCGCCGCAGCAATTGTTCGCAGTTCTGTTCAGAGCTCTCGTTCATAGGCTCACCTTGACGGACTTTCAGCCAAGTGCAAACATGATGAAATCATCTTTTGTAGTTTAGTAAGACAAATCAAGTAGCGAGATGTCGTAATGCACATAAAGCACATGTCACATGGGGATTGAGTGAAGGAACATGAAAAGCGCAATCATCATCTATGAGAGTTTGTATGGGAACACGAAAAAGGTCGCCGATGCCATTGCAGAAGGAATACGACAAAGAGGGGATGTTGAATGCCGTGTCGTCAAGACAGGTGAAATCCACACCGATGAGATCTGTGATTATGACGCCATTATTTTCGGATGTCCGAACCATAATCAGGCCCCAGCCCTGAATATGAGCAGGTTCTTGGAACGCGCAGCAATCGTCCATGTGAAAGGCAAGGTAGGAGGCGTGTTCGATACCTATACCGGAGGCAACAAGGGAGTTGCACTGGGGAAGCTCGGTCAGATAATAAAAGAGAAATTTGAAGGGATAGACCTCGTAGGTGCTGGTTTCTCAGCCAAGGTTGACGGAAGAAAGGGCCCTCTCGCGGAAGGGGAAGAGGACAAGGCGCGAGAGTTCGGCATTATGATTGCCACGAGGCTATAGACATCATAGCTGCCTGTTAGAAATCAATTCGAATGGTTTCCCACTTGACACGCCCTGCTTCGACTGCTTCCTTTATCTTTCTTTCAGTCCGATTGAGCCGAGCATTCCCTGTCTTTATGTCCGCAAGCACAATCGTAATTGGTTCATCGACCTTGTCGTCCTTCAACCGAGTATAGCCATCAAATATGATGTAATCGATGGGGGCTCCAATGAACCGTGCATCTGCTGGTTCATAATGAAAGACCGCTGGTATCATGGGAATCATATGCTCTGCAATCTTGCCCTTCAGTACACTCCTGCTTCTGCTTGCAGCATCCTTTCGAATACTTGATTCCTGCTCAAGCCATGTCTTTTCGAACTCCGCTTGGACCTGAGCGATTCGATGTCGGAGCCTTGCCTTCATTGCCATATAGACGAAGAATGCTATGATGAGCCCCATCACAAGTCCAAGGAGTGTGTCCATGATTGCCATACAAATACAATGGCTTTCACCAATATATTCTCAGGTAATCGTGTCGTATTCTCTCCACAACACATCTGGGGTACAGCCAACTTTCGAGAAAGACTAAATAACATACCTCTTGAAATTAGTTCTTCAACCGAAAATCTATGGGATGGACGAGATTTGAGAAACCAGACCAAACTCATCGGAATTGGAACGATGGTCATCCTGATGCTTTCAGGTATAATCGTCATAGATCTATTTGATGATGTAGAAGGGCCAAGAATATACGAGGTCAATGTGTCACCGCAAAAACCTGTTGTGGGAGATAGAATCAGCGTGACTGTCTATTGTGTGGATCCGTCTGGAATCTCAAGCGTTAGCCTGAGCTACTCTCTAAATGGTCAAGAGTGGCAGGTGAAGGACATGACCTTCTACACATGTTTCTGCTCTGCTGGAGGACGCTGGATAGCAAACTTTGGGCCATTGGAACAAGGGGATGCGGTCAAGTTCTTCATAACAGCCTATGATGACGCTCCCCTAATCAATCATGCAGAAACTCAAGTTTTTAACATCCAAGTCGAGTCGTAAAGGGAGAGTCTGATGTTGTCCGAGAAAGTGTTTGACCTTCTGGAAGAACTAAGTGGTATCCACGGGCCTGTGGGAAGAGAGGAGTTGGTCCAAGAATTTGTGAGGGATCACCTTGTAAAATCCTGTGATGCTGTCACCTCAGACAAGATAGGTAATCTTGTTGCGACAATCGATGGCACAGGAAAACATTATGCGCTAGTGGCACACGCAGATGAGGTCGGTTTCTTTGTGAGCAACATCGATGAGAATGGCTTCCTAAAGGCAAAGTGGAGCACACAAGGACACATGCCAGATCTCAGACTACTTCCGGGACAACGGATACTCCTGATGACCGAGTCAGGGATGCTACCAGGATGCTTCTGCGTCCAAACTGCTCATATTGCGGGAACAAAGAGAAAGGCAAGCATCCCCAGATGGGATGAGGTCTTCATAGATGTCGGGCTTCGGTCGTCAGAAGAGGTGGAGAGTGCAGGGATTCACATTGGAACACCAGTGGTCTATGCAACTTCCGTGAAGAGAGTAGGCAATTACCTGATGGGCAAGTCATTTGACGACAGAGTTGGCCTAGCAATGGTGATTGTAATTGCTGAAAGGCTCTCAAAGGTTGACAAGGAACGCAGGCCCAGTGTGACACTTGTTTCGACAGTGATGGAGGAGATTGGCGCAAAAGGTGTCGCAGCAGTTGCCAAACACCTCGATGTGGATGGTGTGATTGTTCTGGAGGTAGGACTTGCAGACGACTATCCTGGGACTCGTGGTGAGGCTTCAGTCGGATTAGGCAAGGGGCCTGTTATAGTTGTTAAGGACAACCAACTGGTGTACTCGCATAAGATCAACAAGCAATTATTCAAGGTCGCAGAAGAGAAGGGCATTCCTATCCAGCGCGCAGTGTATCATAACTACGCCACGGATGGTTTTCCAATTGCCTCACAAGGACAGCCTGTTTCGACTGTCGGTGTGCCCTGCAGATACACACACAGCAGTTTCGAGTGCATCGATCCGTCTGATGTGCAAAAAACAGTGGAGCTTGTATTTCAGTTCCTTATGTCTGAGGGGAAATGATCATTCCTCTGGGATGACCTTGACCTGCATGCTCTCACGTGCGACTATCTTGACCCTTGTGCCGGGTGCAATCTCACCAGAATCACAACGTGCATCCCAGATTTCCTGACCGACCTTGATCTTCCCAGACTGAGCTGTGACTGTTTCGTTCACAATCCCAAGCAATCCCTTGAGGCCATAATAAGCATAAGACGAGTCTATCAGCTGAGGATAGACAAGATAATACTTGATTGCCACAAAGATAACTGAGCCGACAAACCCGAACACAATACTTGCCAGGAAGAAATCTGGCAAAAAATAGTAGACAAATACGATGGCAAGTGGCACTAATACCAATTCGTCCACAGTGATAGCGATGAACTTGACCCTTGGCGAAACCATTTTCTATTCCTCGAACGCACTCTATCTCTATTATCCTTTGAAGGGAAAAAAGGTTTGCCACATGTACTTCAGGCATTGTCCCAATCAGACGCTTAATATGAATGTGTGACTCACGAAAGAGTGGGAGACGAAGGTGAGAACAGAAATAATACAGATGATGGCAGGTGCAGCGATACTCTCTGCAATCACGTATATCCCGATACTTGCAAGAGATCATCTGGGAGCAGATGACCTCTACATCGCGTTCATGGTTTCTGCTTATGCTACCGCATCCTTCTTCTCAAGCTATATCTTCGGCAGAGCTGGGGACATCTATGGACGACGCATCATCCTCCGCATTGGCATTCTGCTATCGACACTGAGTTTTGGATTGATTGTACTCTCAAGTACGCTAGAGATATTGTTCATCGTCCGAGTGCTGAATGGCTTTTGCATCGGGATATATCCCGGTGCGCTTGCAGCTTTTGCCTACGAGTCCAAAATGAAGATGGGGAGGTTTGCCTCCTTCGGGGCGCTCGGATGGGGATTTGGCACAGTACTGGCAGGATATGCCGCAGGATTCAACATATATTACGCATTTCTGTTTTCAGCACTCTTCTTTCTGTTTGCGTTTGCCAGTGCTTTTACTCTGCCAAAGATAGAAGTACACTCGATCAAAGTCCCACTCTTTCCTATTGAAACCTTCAAGAGGAACTATCCTGTATACCTTGCAGTCCTTATCCGTCACAGTAGCGCTTTTGCAGTCTGGACTTACTGGCCGTTGATCCTTTCAAACCTCGGTGGCGATTTGGGCATTATCGGACTGGTTCAAGCAACCAACTCATTGGCCCAGGTCATCTTCATGCTTGGCCTTACCGATAGATTCGATTGCTCGAAGTTAGTCGCAACAGGTCTTGTGGCATCCTCGATGACTTTCGTCTGGATTGGGATGGCACAGAACATCATAGAGATATTCACTGCACAGGTTCTGCTTGGCTTTGCATGGGCTTGCCTCTACGTTGGTGCTCTGAAATACGTCACGGAAAGGAATACAGAACGAGCAACCGCTTCGGGGTTGTTGCAGTCCATGCTAGCGATATCGGGAGTGGTTGGACCAATCTACGCAGCAATCATATTTACCCTTGGTGGAAACTATTACACGGTCATCTTCTTTGCAGCTTTTATGGCGTTTCTCTCATTTCTGATATTCAGCATCACCAATCGAAATGTGGAGTGTGCTCTCATCGAACCGAAACAGGTTGAAGTGGTCATGGAGGACGATTCTGCACTTGGAGAAGGTTGTACCTAACTACATGCTCGCACATGTGCAAAATTGTCAAGTCCTAAAGACAAAGATGAAGGGGATAGATCCCCTTCATGGACTATGATGCATATTCAGAGATTACCTCATCTCCAACTTCGCCAGTCCGCACCATCAACATGAAAATGAGTGCTATTATCAGAAAAGTAATCGAGAGCGGAAACAGAATCTCGATTGTCGTGAGGTCGAAGATGACACCTGAGATGACCGGTCCAAAAATCGCTGCGCCCATGCTGAATAGATAGTAAAGACCAGTTCCAGCCCCCAATCGCGCCTTTCCAAATTGTTCCCACAGCATGACGATTGAATTAACGTTTGTTAAGCTCCAACCCAAACCGGCGATGATTAGGATCACCATCATGAGATAATAATCTATCACAACGATAAGGAGAGCGATCCCAGTAATCATTATGACAAGTCCCACCATGATAGTCTTTTTGCGCCCTATTTTACCAGCAATCAACCCTGCAGGAATTGCAAATACCACGAAGGATAATGCAAATGCGGTTAGTTGGAAAGCAGAATCAGCCGTGGCGAAACCAAGAACCTCACTACCATACTTTGTATACCACGTTTCGATGGCGTTGTAGCCAAAGAACCACGAGAGTATGGCTAGCAACAGGGCGATGGCACTCTTATCAGAGCTGAAAGAAACCTGTCGTATTGCATCGATTATGCCAACCTCCTCTGGCTTATCAGGATCAACAGGAGGCACCTCGGGTTCCTTGATCACGACGAAAAGGATGATGGTTGCGACAACCATAATGATAGAGGTGGTCAGGAAAGCAAGGATAGGTCCGATCCTAGTGGTCGTGGTGGCAAATAATGCTGCTAGGCCGGGGTCTTTGATCTTGTATATTTGGGAAGCAATAGCGAAGGCGTAGATGGCTCCAATTCCTCCCATGAGATTGATCACACCATTGGCTTTGCTACGATGCTCAGAGGGGACAACATCAGGCATAAGTGCAACCACTGGAGCCCTATAGTATGCCATTGACACGTTGAATATAGTGATAAATAGGAACATCAACCAAAAGTTGAAGGCAGCCCAACCAAGTGCGATCAACGCGAAGAAGACAGCTGCGGCGGGAGTGCCAATGAGAATGTACGGCATCCTTCGACCGAGCTTCGAGCGCTGGCGGTCAGAACGGGCACCGATGTATGGCTGCAGTAATAATGCAAGAACATTATCAAGCACCATTATGATTCCAATAATCGTGTTCTGAAGGTCGCCTTGGATGAACAATGGCAGGAAATCAGCAGGCAGGAAGCTGTTGTACACACTCCAGCTGACTCCTGTTGTAAAGAATCCAAGTCCTATGACGAAGACATATAGCCATCGCATTGGTTCAGGCTCATTCTTTGCCATGGATAATGCAGTGTCAGGAGTAAGTTCTTCATCTGTCATTTTTCTCGCTCCTCTCATCAGAGATTGACTCACGACTATGTGCAGCACCCATATAATAGCATGTCGAGTTCAATTCAGAGAGGGAGGCAAAACGTGGGATGATTCACGGTAGCATTCATGCTTTGTCATTCACGGAGTTGGTTCCTGTGTTGCTCTCTGAGAGAAACACGATTAGACCCAATGTTGTCCAATTCACAAAGTACGATTGCCGAGGCGCAAAAGCCTTTTCACAGCAAGATGAGCAAAAAGTAGGAATGCGACAGCTGCCATCCATAGTATGCCTGCATCAACAAATAGGGAACTGGATGTGCCATCAACAAACATCTCTGTAAGTGACCTGTAAGCATTCGAGATGGGAGAATACGTATCAGCTATACCAAAACTCAGACCTGCGATAAGAAGAGGAACCATCCCTCCGCCCATTATCCAGTAGAAGAGGGACGAAAGAGCCGAGATTGGAACAATATACACGGAATGCTTCACAAGAGAGCCCAGTATGATTCCGATACCAGAGGCGGTTATAGACAATGGCAATGACAGAAGCATGTAAGTGATAATGTCACCTTTTGGCCAGATCCCAAAACCAACGAAACCAAGAAGCAACAGGACGGGGGGAGCAATAAAACCGATGGACGCCCCGGTCAGCAACTTCCCCACAGTGATTGCTGCGGGAGAGTGACTCGCCATTTCGATTTCCTCGATAGTCTTGTCCTCGAACTCTTGTGTCATCAGCGACCCACCCATGAACAGCGCTCCAAACATTACCGCATATATTGACATGGTCCATGTCATGTACCCGAGGCGAGGATACGTATAGGGACGAAGCAGGGTGTAGTCAAAGTCTACTGAAGCATCTTCACCGAGATAGGTCTGATAGAAGAGGTCTAGTTTTCGAATCACAGGCATCCTTAGGTTTTTGGTCATGTCCTCATGGAAGTTGTTCACCCAGATCCCTACACTTGTAGACTCATTCTGAGATAACGATTCCTCGAACCCATCAGGAATTACTATTACCAGCATTATCTCGCCCGTTTTGAAGAGTGCTGACGCTGTGTCATTGTCCATCTCTCTAAGGATGAGGTTCGGCGGAATCTCGTCTGGTGCTCCCAAGATCTCGATGAGCCCATTTGTGAAGTAGCCAGGTTCTGTTTCAAGCACAACAAGACCAGCCTCAATGCCTTGCGAATATACACCTCCCATCAATAACACGAAGCCAGACCAGAACATTAGTGGAGCAAGGACAACAAGACCAATCGTGACCTTGTTCCTACGCAGAATCCTGATTTCCTTCAAGATAGTTGCTCTCAAGACACGAAGAAAGTAACCCATTATCCTTCAACCTCCTTATTCGTGACATAGACCGCGGCAAGGGTGAAGAGTACCCAAGTGGCAAGCAGAGCAAAGATACTGAGCAGTAAGCCGGACATTGTATCATAGAAGAACAGGCGAGTCCAGAGGATGATGACATGTGAGATAGGGATAAGCAGTGCCACTACCCTGAAGAGGAGGGGCAATAGAGATACTGGTGCCAGACCTCCTCCAGCCAAGAATCCTATGACTGCCAATAGCACCGAAACGAGCAGGGCCTTCTCCCTCTCTCTAGTGAGTACTCCAATGAAGTGTCCTAGCGGGGTCAGAGCAAGCACTGAGAGAAGCACAACAAGCACCAGAAGAATGGGATTTCCTACGGGCGAGATACCCACGATTAGCGATACGATTGGGAAGACGATGACCAGCACAAGTACCGACCTAGGGATTGCTGACAGAGTAAGCCCAACGACCAACACCCAACGAGAGATTGGAGAGTTCAAAGTGTCTTCTATTGCTTTGCTTTCGAACTCGGAAGATGTATTCATTACTTGTCCTGCAAGAGAACAGGTTATCAGCGACAGGATTATAGTTACAGCTCCGGCATATTCAACATTGCCAGGGGTTATATCAAGCGTATGATACTCCTCAAGAGAAACCTTGGCTTCGCTTTGGTTGAAATCAGGGGAGCGTGCGCCTTGATTGTAGAGAAGAACAGCAGCTTCAATTCTGTGCACATAGTTCTTTACGATGTCATCATTGGCGTTATTGATTCTCATGAGCACCGTTGCATCCTGGTTATTTGAGATGTTAGCACCGAACCCATCAGGTATGATGATGTATGCAATCAAATCGCCCTGAAGGAACAGCTGTTCAGCCTCATCAAGGCCATACCGGGTGACCGAGAACCAAGTATGGTTGGTTGACGATTTCATAGTTTCAATGATCTTTGCCATCTCTTCACCGAATGAGGTCTGGTCCTCGACAACGAGCCCACAGACAAAAGACTCCCCCCCGCCCACAGAGGACCACAGAACGAGATATACACTGAGAAGAATGAATGGGACAATGAGGGAAGGCGCGATGAATCGGGGGTCTCTGCGGGCAATACGTAAATCTTTCCTGATAATCGCAGCTAGTTGACGTAACACCACTATCAATCCCTCAGCTTGGAGCCTGTTATTGTAAGGAACACATCACCCAATGAGGGGGAGCGCATCGAGGCCTGTCTGACCGTGATCCCGAGGTTCGAAAGGATTCGGATGACCTGTGGCAAATCATTGTATCCGTCTTCGCTCTGGATTCTTGCGGTTTGTATGCCGGGATCCTCATTCTCTGAAGCCAACTCTACCTCTAGGCCAATCTGCTCACTGATCCAAGATTGGTCTTGCTCATCTGTAAGTCCCCTGAACTCTAGCTCGATGATGAAATTTCCGACATGTGTTTTTTTGAGGCTCTGGGGAGACCCTTCTGCTACCAGTCTGCCTCGGTCAATGATTACCAGCCTGTCAGCCAGCTCATCTGCCTCGTCCATGTAGTTCGTGCAAAAGATGATTGTCTTGCCCTCCTTTTTGAGCATCTTCACCTGTTGCCAGATGAGGTTACGGCTCTGAACATCGATACCCAGACTCATCTCATCCAATATCAGTAGTTTCGAATCATGTAATAGTGCCCGAACAAGAGCCAGCCTTCGTTTCATTCCTCCCGAATAAGTCTTGACAAGGTCGTCCTTACGAAGGGACAGTCCTGCAAGTTTCAGCATCTCTGCGATCCGGTCATCCCGAACCTCTCGTGGCACACCATAGATATCAGCATGATATTCAAGGGTTTCTTGAGCTGTAAGATCCTGATAGAGAGCTGTTTCTTGGGGCATCACCCCGATGATATGACGCACCTTCCGGAGGTTCCTGAAAACCTCGTACCCTGATACCCGAACACTGCCACAACTCGGCCGGATTGCTCCTGTGATCATCTTCACGCATGTTGATTTTCCTGCACCATTAGGACCGAGTAACCCGAGTATCTCTCCCTCTTCAACAGAGAACGAAAGATCATCAAGAGCCTTAATCCCACCTTTGTAAACATGGCTTAGATGGTCGATTTCAATCAAAGACATCAACTCAAGTGGTATTGGACAAAAGTGGATTTAGGACTGATGTCACGTTGGGAGTAACAGGACGGAATCAGGAGAACTTGGACAAGTCGTTTCTGAGGATTCCTCGGTTCTAGAAACAGAAGATGCAAAACCAGCATCCACTGTGTTACTCCTAAAGTGACAGCTAATTGATATATTACTGTGCAACGGTGTGGTTGGGGAACAGGTTTGATCTCAGACTCGATTGTTGATGACCTGACAAAGCTCGGGCTCACATTCAACGAAGCCAGAGCGTACAAGGCATTGGTCATGGTAGGTAGTTCGAATGCGAGAAGGATTGCAGAAATATCAGGAGTTCCACGAAGCAAAGTGTACGAAACTCTTGGATCACTTGAAAGGAAAGGTTTTGTCCAACGCATCCTTGGAAAGGAACCTGCCACTTTTCAGGCACTCCCGCCTAGGGCCACCATTGAACACCTACGTATGAAGCTGGAAGCCTCAAGTGATGCTGTTCTCACAGCGCTTGAAACCTTAGAAAGGGAAAGGGAATCCATTGGAGAAGAATTCGTTTGGACGACGCAGGGGAAAGAACAGATCACTCTGGACATCATCTCTACCTTTGATAGAGCGAGAAAGTCTATATTCATTGCAACCCGACGACCTTCGCTTGTCAGCCCTCTCAGGAGCGCTCTGGCAAGGGCAAAGAGTAGAGGGGTCGTGTCTGAACTGCATACAACAGGTACTCTGATGGATAAATTCAGCGAGTTCAAACATTATATGGTAATTCACAGTGCGATACCAAGCTCCGCGGTGTTAGTTGAGAACATTGGACATGTGCTCCAAGAAATCAAGTTAGAATCCATCGGTGGAGATCCTGATGCCATGTCAATCATAGTCGTCGATGGAAACGAAAGCATTGCTGTGTTCAATCCAACCTCTGATAGTCAAAAGCCCTGGGGGCTCCATATTCGAAATCCTTTGATTGTCATGATACAATGGCAAGTAGTGAAGACAGTGCTGTCCACGATAGAATCGTTGACTGGCTGGCTAGGAAAAAGGCCTACATGATAGGACAACATATCCCACGATGAGTAGAAATACTGGTTAGTATTTGACCATGGCGAGAATTGATTATCATGATGCCATCACATATCAATATCTTATGCTGTCCTAGATGCAAGAGGGGGCTAAGGATATCAGAACTCTCAGAAAATCACAATGGAGTCGAGAATGGGGCCTTAGTATGTGAAAAAGGACACCAATGGCCAATTGAAGAAGGAATTCCCAGCTTGCTATATCCCGACCTGAGTAAGGAGGACAAGGAATGGATTGCTGAATACGACGAGATGGCGGAGGGCTACGACCAGGCGGTAAAGCAATATGACGACTGGCTTGGCATCAACATGTTGGAGGAGCGACAACGATTCTCCCAGTTCGTACCAATCGAGGACACATCACGAATAATGGATGTGAGCATAGGAACTGCGGCAAACTTCGTTGCACTGAAAGAAACGTTCGATGACCAGATGAGGCGCCTTGACCTTCACGGACTAGATGTTTCATGGGGGATGCTACGTGTTTCCCAACGGAAAGCAATGAACATCGGGTTGACCATCAACCTCACTCATGGCAGCGTATTCAATATCCCTTATCACGACAATTTGTTCGATGTAGTCCTTCATACTGGCGGGATCAACACATTCTCAGATATAGCAAAAGCATTGAATGAGATGTTGAGGATAGCAAGGAAGGGGGGTTTTGTGGTAGTCGTCGATGAAGGGATATCACCTACATTGAGAGAAACTGAGAGAGGGAAACAAATCATCAAAGCGAACAGTCTCTTCGCAGCAAAGCCACCATTGGAGCATATTCCGGATAAGGCAAAAGATATCGAGGTGTCTTATGTAATGAATGATGCATTCTACCAGATAGTGTTTCGGAAATAATGCATACCTTGAATTAGAAAAAAAAGAAATGGCGACTAGGTCGCCTCTAGATTTAAGACATCCTCAAGGGCGATTTCCTTCTTGCGCAACATATCATGGATCGGTGAATCTTGCAGGTTTCGCCGCTCGGATGTTTCTGATGCATTTGACATTAGGGATCACCTATTGTACACAAATGCGAAGTGGAGAGCTTGTGTTGTGACCGGTTTCTTTGGTACTTGTTTCTTTGAAAGTGCCATTCTGTCTTACCTCCTGTAAGTATACGCGTGGTATATCGCATCAGTGGTAGTCTGATGAGTTCTCTTCTTTCGTATCGAGTTCATGTCTGTGTTTCTCATATTCGTCAAATCACCTATTGGTTGTACGCTTCTTAAGTATCAGAACGATATAAAGGTTTGGATAACAAACTATTTGCTATATGAACATTCGGTGTATAAACCGATGTTGATATATACTGTGGTATAGCAAAATGTTAAAATATCAAAAAAAGGAGGGTATGGCAGAGAAAGAACGCTGATTCTGGTGATAGAATGGATGACATTACAGATGCCTTAGAGGGCATCGAGCTGACTCCGGAGGCAAAAAAACCGGTTCCCGAAGTCGAGTTCATTGGTGATGTGAATCGGGCCAAGGAGCTCGACGACACAGTAAGGCTGGCAATTCTTCAGGTGCTCAGGACGGGGATTGAAGACACAAAGACCACTACCACAAAGGATCCTGAAACCGGTGATACGATCATTCGCCAGAAGGAAGTAATACGGAAGGCGATGTCTGTTGTCGAGATTGTCAAAAAATCAGAAGAGCTGGAACATATCGAGTGTGTCACAAAGAATCAGGTCTACCATCACCTTCCCAAGCTCATCGAGGCTGGATTCGTCATCAAGCTTGGGACTGTCACCACCGGGAAACGAACCACTGATTACTACAGGAGAACTGCTGATGGGTTCGTTCTTGTTACTGGAGTGCTGAGTGCAGCTGACGAGAAAATGTTGCGCAGGAAGAGCAAATACATGGTCGAGAAGATGTTCCAGCACTTCGATATCCAGTTGACAAAAGAAGAGATGAAAAAGTTCATCGAGTTGAAACTCGAAGCATTCAAGGTCGAACTTGCTGCTAGAAAAGAGATTGTCAAGAAGATCAAGAGCGATATCGCAGACAAGGAGGTTCTCGACCTGTACGACTTCCTGCTACAGACGTATGCTTTTGGGTCTCAAGAGTATATCGATATTCATAGAAGAATCAGGGAACTCATCTTCAAGTAAGCGTGACTGGGATAGCAATCATGGTGAGAACCACTGCCTCATCCAGATTAACTTGTACGGACGTAGAAAATCACACGGCAGCAATATTGGTCTGTGTGTCACCAACACCAGGAATCGACTTGATCCTGTCCATTACGAATACACTTAGCTCCTCCTTACTTGAAAATTCTGCCTTGACTATGATATCGAATGACCCAAAGATAAGATGAGCCTCTAAAACCCCATCAAGTGCACGAATTTTATTCAGGATGTCCCGTTGAGATGCCATTTCGACGGTAAGAAGGATGAATGCTGTCACGGTCAATAATGAATTCCACTCCAATAGTATCTTTGAACACTTCTCCTCTTATTCTTTATGTGGAGTGGAGATGAGATGTATGCTCATCCGGTGAGAATCGTTCACATGGATGTTGCTGTCATGCCATCTTCGCGGCGGCATATCGTAGGTCTATGAGTGTCAGATCTGGTATCGAGTCTGAAGTCGCCCAAGCCACAAGCCAGATGCCTTTCTTTGTCCGAACCATCAATATATGCCCATTGCCATCCGGCGAAGATGCGATGAGCGTATCTCCAGTCGCCTTGGTGACTTTATAGCGCACCTTAGAGAGCTCGATTGTGTCACTCGAAAGGAACACTGCTTCTAAGAGGTGATCCACACTCTTCACAAGATTCCAATTCTCAGTCTGCCATATGACAGCCTTGTTCTCAATCACGGCAAACGCTTGAATCTTGGGATTACACGAATATAGATGGTTCCACAACTCAGAAATCGACAGGGTACGACCACACCTCTTGATTCTACCTAAAATGGGATAGGGGGGAGGGAGAAACCTCCCACACCATGAACTAGATTCTTCCTTTCAGGGACTTTGCAGCTCTGTCCACATCAACATAGACGCTGTCAGGAGCTGCATCAGGTGAAGCCCATGCTACAACCCACTTGTCGTTCTCGATCTTTGCAAGAATGAGAATTCCGTTGCCTTGGACATTCCGGGCGACAAGGCTTTCTGGACTTGTTCGCATCGTGCTATATTTCACCTGGTTTTGAGTGACACTCGCTGCACGATTGTTCACTGCACTGATAAGTCCCTTCGCATCTGCTTCCAGAGACCAGTTATTACTTTGCCAAAGAACGGCGCCGTCACCCCTGATGACACCAAAGGCTTGGACCATTTGACCTGAGGCGTTGTATGCTTGTGTATATGCATCCATAACAGGATCAGACATTTGTTTTCACCCCGTTGTGACTAAACACACGGTTTCTACTTCCTAAGACTACAGGAAGAGCTTAAAAAACAATCCTTGATGAAACACCTTTAAGACCTGTGGCTATGGCATAATCGTGAACAGACCATTGTCGTGGGAAACAGAAAAGGGTACATTCCTTATCATAACAGTTCGCCCACATGTAAAAGGGAAACGTCTGGTGCATGTGATATCCGACGAGGAGATAGTCATAAATCTGGCAAGTCCAGCAAAAGAAGGAAAGGCCAACAAAGAGCTAATCAAGCGGATAGCCAAGTGTATTGGGGTTGCTACATCGGAAGTTATCATTGCAGCTGGCCACAAATCGAGAGAAAAGACATTATTGATAAGAGGGGCCACTTCAGAGCAAGTTATGAATAGGCTGAAAAATGCATAAGTGCTAAATAGTCGGTTGATTCAACCTTCAATCCTCACACAACGACATCCTAGATTAGAATGCCATCTTGCTGCGTGAGGACACTGCCGGAGGTTCATCATTCTGAACCGTTATGATATGACTCGTGTGATACTGGTACTGATGTATTCGGCAGGTCTGTTCTTTGTGCTATTGAACATGTCCAAGGGCATCATCGATTTCGGTATGGTTGGTGCACTCCTAGTATTCGGATTCCTTCTTGTCGGATCAATAAATAACTTGACCGTGAATCGGAAGAACTTGATTGTGTCCATCATTGTGATAGTGTCATACGCAGTTATTTCGGGCATTCTACAGGTGTTCTCATTTTATGTTATTGCTGCCTGTGATGGCTTCGCAATCTTTGTGGCATTGGCTGGTGATGGTACAAATCCTGTGTTCGACCACCCAATCAAAACGAAGATGAGTTCGACCAGACTTTTGCTGGTAGGCCTGTACTCCGCAGGATTGGTGTATGCATTAATCGCTTTCAGCAGGTGGGGCCCCGTCTATGAGGTCATGGTGGCAATTATCATCGAAGTAGCACTCTTGGTAGGGTCTGTTGTCCAGGGCCCGCTTGACAAGAAAGGGATTGGCTTGTTCACACTGTCCATATTCGCTTACGTACTCTTCTCGTTCCTGTTGGGGCCATTCGAGGAGGTCGTTGTGATGACGGCAGGAGGGATGGCGATATATGCGGGACTTACTAGTGAACCAAAATTCCCTGTGACCAAGAGAGCCATTGGAACCGGTCTCATCGTAGGAGTTGTCATGACATTCTTGGGAGTATACTTGGCGCTAAAACTTGGGATTGTCTATTTTGTTGGGGCCGAACTGTTGGGATTCCTCCTGCTTAGCCTGAACGGAAAATACACACCGCAAGAGAATACCATCTCTGTGGCAATAGCGAATACATCTTCTATGGTATCAGTGGGCGTTTTGATCACGTTCCCAGCAATTGCAATCTTTGGCCCGACACAGATGCCATGGCTGGATATTTCATCAATAATAACATTCGAATTCATAGCATTTGTAACGGGAATCAGCTCGGTCTTCGGTTTACTATTGTTGATTCCGTTCAGAAAAGGGTTTGAGAAGGATCCATGGCCTCAGATAAGACCCCAGGCGGAAACGATTAACTCTCTAGGGGCTGACACAGAATCGAAGGTAACTGTACTCACGGGAATGGCACTCTCAGCTTCGTATGTGGGAGCGATAAAGGTTGCTGAAGTCGTTGAAGGGGTCAATCTCTCGGCTATGCCTCACGCATTTGTTCCTTCAGTCCCAGATTGGATAGGGATTACGAACTCGCCATTGATAGGAGCCATCGGTTTCTTTGTAGGCTGGAAACGAGTCCTTACTATGGCAATAGGTAGCATCGTTTCAGTCCTATTTTGGATCATCCTAGAAGGTGCAGCGCCAATGGACTACGCGAGTCACCTCACAAGACCAGAGATCCTTTATCTGGCGATAGGAATCTTTGTGACGGTGATAGCAGGCGATATCTTCTCCACGAAGGATGAGATAGCCGAGGAATCAGAACCTCCACAAGATAATGCTCAGGACAGGACACATAGCAGGGAACTGGCATTGACAGTCTTGAAAATCAAGAAGGAGGTATTCTCCTTCAGTCGAATAATAGAGGAGATTCAGTTCATAGTACGCGACCCGCGGGGGTATATGACTTCAAAACGAGGACAGGTGCCGATATGGATTGCTACAGTGTCAATGGTGCTATTCATCATCGTCGGTGCCCTTGTGTTTTCTGCACTCCAGCTGTTTGTTGGGGCAGAAATACCATTACTGCTATTCGTCTTTGGGTCACCAATAGCTATGATTTCTGCCTATTTCACTGCCAAATCCATCAGCGAAACAGGTATGCTTGCCGGATATATCTCAGACATGATCTCGATCCCAGCAATCTTGTTGTTTCGTATTACCTTCTCAGCAATAACAACATTCATGGCAATGCTAGGAGCTCTCCAAGATGCTGCAATCACACTTCTGGTACATCTCAAGCTTGGAACGATGACAGGTGTCCGTGGACGGGACATCATGAAAGGAGTTCTCATTGGAGTGTTTTTAGGAACTTTTGTGGGGTCGCTCATCACTTTCATGTTATACAAGACCTATGGGTTTGGAGGGACTGAATTCCCAGCCCCTGCTGCCCAGCTCTTTGGTTTCCTCGTGGTCAGCCTGACGGGATTGAGTAGATTTCAACTCCCAGGACTCGATGCATTCCCCGATGTGCACCCTTTGTTTGCTTTCGCATACCTGCTTGCTTTTGGGATAGCAGGCTTTCTGGCCGGAAGGGGGCTTAGCAAACGGGGACTCAGCCCAATCAGCTTGGCTGTGGGAATCTTAGTGCCTCCTGCGACTACAATCGCGATGCTATTCGGTGGTTTCATGGATTATAGACTGAGAAGACAGGCTAGAACAGTGCCGATAGATGGCGATCCGACAGAAACTCCACAATATAAGAAATGGACAAAACTACTCAGCGGGGTCGTTGCTGGTGAAGCCATCGTGACAGTCATATGGGTGCTATACAATGCGTTCCTCCTATTCACGGTCTGAAGTTTGCCTCGGTATATTCAGCTAACTGTTGGAGAAACCGTGGAAAGTCGTTCTTGTCCAGTGTAGCACCGGCTGCCGCGGGATGACCGCCACCATGGGCGTTCGTCAGGCCGGGAAGAATCGAGCCAAGAGCCTTGTTTAAATCGATGGCACTCGCTCGCCGTCTTATGCTCATATCGACCTCGTCCTCTGAGGACTTTGCACTAATCCCAATATTGGAATCGGTCACATAGGCTGCGAACTTGGCTGATTTTCCTCTATATCCGCTGATTGGCATGTCAAGGATATAGCCGATACGGCCTATCTTTCGGGCATTTGTCTGCACATGACGAAATACTTCAGTTTCGATCCTCGTCGCTTTCATTGCTAGGGAAACGATGTTGTTCATCGCACTTGGTGAGATACCGAGCGTGAGCTCGTACACAAGATCCTTTGACTCTCGCCGGTAATCAATTTCCTGCAATGCTTGTACAAGGAGGACTCCCTCAAGGTACAATGTCCGTTTGTCAAAGTTATCGAATTGCTGATTGGTAAATGGTGTATTGTCGCAATAGTCGGCAATCGCGCCGTATAGTGCAAGTCGGAGACCATGTTCCGGTAAATCGTCACTGAAACGGCGGTACATGAGTTCGGCAGCACATGGGCCAATTTCATGGACAAGATTGACACGCTTGCCCAGCTTTCCCCTTTGTTTGCGTGTAAGAGGATGATGGTCGGTCCAATAGACCTCTGTGCTCTCTGGAAACCTATCCAATACCTGCAAAATGTCATCAAACCGCATCTCATTGACCGCAATGTCACTAATACTGACCGTGTCAGGTTTTTCCTTTGCGATGCGATTAAGATCGGAGTGTATCTGCGAGGGGCGAGAGAAATAGAAGGACGAGCCAGGAAATTTCAACAATCCAATTGCCCCAGAAGTGATCCCATCGACATCCCCATGAGAGATTACTACAGAGGGCATGGTTTTGCCGTCCTTTGGTCACATCTTGTAGGTTTCCTCAAGGGCCTTGTCCCATTCGTCACCCGAGTCGGAAACCATCTTCGCACGCTTACGCGCCTTTTCCCGTTCCTTTCTTGCTTTTCTTGCTGCAGCACGCCTTCGTTTCAGCTCTGCCTTCCGTGCTTTTTCGGCCTCTTTTTCTTCTTTGGTCAAGACTGGTTTTTCCTCCACCTCTCGTGATGATGCCCAGCCAATAATCATTGCCACTAGCACAAATGCGAGAAGTATCGGCAACATAAAGAAGACCACGAGTTCTGGTTGTTCGAGTTCTACACTGTTCGCGATACCTGGGGGCAGATTGAAAATGGCTACAAAGAATACGGGATTAATGAACAGGAAAGCGATAGTCATGACTCCGATAAAGCGGATTGCAGAACCGATAATTGTGGAAGACAGGATATACGCTGATGAGGGAGCTGCTGCTTTAGCGGTCAGTTGATCACGTGCATCAGGATCGGATGCGAGGAGTTCGTCCACAAAGATTTGAAGCCGTCGAACATCCGCGATGGCATCCATGCTTTCTATTGCTTCACCACCACCAAACAGCCTTCGTTCGATTGCTTCTCGCAAGAACGAGAAAGCGGTGGCCCCTGACGAACGGCTCATGGCTGTCGTGCTGATTTTTTCCCCTTTCTCAATGGCATCCCGTTTCCTTGTTGCCTGTCTGAGAGCCAAGAGTTGCCGTTTCAGAGTTTCTTCACGCTCTTCAACTGGTTTTCCAACAGAGTAGCTGTAAATCATCTGATAGCTTGTTTCTAAATAGGCGAATGAAACAAGCGCAATAATCTGTGCTCGCTCGACAAGAAAGTCAACGAAATTGATAGGAATCTCACCGCCCGTGAACTCGGGAATTGGAATCACTGGCAAGTCAGGAAATATCAGTGCCCTAGCTGCTGCTATCACGAATATCATCTGGATGGAGATCAAAGCACCACCCACGAACTTGTGTTCCATCCTAAACAAGGATTGAAGAAAGAACACGATTCCAAGGGCGGCCGCGAGAAAATAAAGAAAGGTGAAGATATACTGCGACAGGATGATGAATATGTCACCAAAATTTCTAGTTACGGAGGAAAATACTTGTCCTATCGAGGTGAAAGGGCCTGAAACCCCATAGGGTTGCATATACCACATCCGTAGAAGCTGAGTATTGTATAGTCCTACTAAAGCCTCACCTGGTGCGATTCCTGCAATAGGCGCAATCAATCCGGCAAGAACCATAGTTCCAATAAAGAATAGGATCAAGGAAATCAAGCGGAATACGGTGACTATGAAGACATATGGTGCATTCCAATCCCAGTAACCAGAAAGGGAGGTATAGGCATACCAACACATCAATACAAATGTGATAGTCGAGAGAATTTGCAGGATGACTGTAACGGGCTTCAAAACATTGCCACACCTCTCTGTTTTGCCATTTCATATTGACGGATGATAGATGGTAGGAAGTCCTCAGGGCCGACATTCACTACATTAATCCCGAATCGTGCAAGGGCTCTAGTTATCTTCTGCCTTCTTTCCCAGAGTTCTTCAGACACAGCCTCCGATAGAACCTTCTCGACAGGGCCGAATTGCCCAACGGGTGCCTCGAACCAAGGTCCAAAAGGGCTGATGATAGTGGCTCGGTGGCCATTTGCAACAACCTTCTTCATCGCATTGAGCAGTGGAGCAGGCGATTCTTCAAGGTCAGTTAGCCAAATGATGTAGGTTCGCTTTTTGGTTTGGCTTGTAACATAGGATATTGCTGATTCATAGTCACTCCAACCCACGGGCTCAGCAATTGCAAGGGCCTCCAACACATCATACATATGATTTGGTTTGAGGGACGGTGGAACAAATGCATGAACAATGTCGCTGAAGACGCAAGTGCCGACAAGGTCCTTTCGTTCGATCCCCATATGGGTAAGAAGGACGGCTGCTCGTATCGCATATTCTAGTTTTGTGTTCTCCGGATAGCCGTTGCCCATGGAACCACTTGTGTCAACCATGCAGATTATCTGGATGTTCTTTTCCATCTCATATTGTTTAACGACGAGATCGCCACGCTTTGCACTGGTCTTCCAATCGATATTACGGAATGGGTCACCTGGTTGATACTCGCGGAACCCAGCAAAATCCGTTCCCATGCCAATGACTTTCGTTCGATGTGCACCAAACATCAGACCAAGCTGCCTTTGTTTTCCCAATGCCTCCAGACGTCTGACATCTTTCCAAGTCGGGTAGACCAAGACCTCTGTCTGTTCCTTTAGAACACGCTTGTAGTAATGAAGCCCAAGTCTATCACGCATGATCACCTCAGTAGGACCCAAATAGTACTTTCCACGCATCCGCACTTGGAGGATATATGAGAACGTGATACTACCCCCAGGTTCAATCCTTGAAGCGATGAAGTTAGCACCGATAGCAAGAATCCAGAGCTCAGGATATTGGTCATGCACTTCAATGAAATCAAAATGCCGTCGTGAGGTGTTCTTGATGGTAACTTTGACTCGAAGGAAGTCACCAGAGAACACCTTGACTTTGTCAATCTGACGATCAACTTCAATCCCCGAGAGATTTGCAGTCATTGCGAAAAGTGGCAACGTTACTACCAGACCTACAAGGAGATACACCCCCAGTAGTGTCAAGTAGAAATTGAAGAATGAGAAACCGCTGGTAAGGAATAGAACTCCTGCGAAAACGACCACAAATCCTCTGTGTGTAAGCATATCTGTTAGGCTCCATCTTATGTCTTATCTAGGACAGTCAACCTCTCCGAGAATCTTGGACACAACACGTTCTACAGTGAGACCTTCAAGCTCGGCTTCAGGTTTGAGTACAAGTCGATGGTTCAAAGTCTGAACTACGAGCTTTCGAATATCCTCAGGCACAACATAATCACGGCCGTGCATTGCAGCCCGGGTCTTTGATGCATTCATCAGCACCAAAGATGCTCGTGGCGAGCCTCCAAGGAGTATCTGGGCGTCATTTCGGGTCTTGACTATGATGTCACGGATATAGTTGATGATGTCCTCATCCAAATAGACAGTCTTACATGTTTCCTGCATCCTGATCATGGTAGTCGGGTCTGCAAGTGTCCTAAGATCGGTAGCCTCACCCACATGCTTTCGTCGGATGACCTCAGCCTCCTCGGATCCAGTGGGATAATCGAGAACCAATCTGAACATGAAACGGTCAAGTTGTGCCTCGGGTAATGGATAGGTACCTTCCTGTTCTACAGGGTTTTGAGTGGCGATAATCAAGAAGGGTCTTGGCAATGGTCGCGTGACACCTTCAATCGATACCTGTCGCTCTTCCATGACCTCGAGCAATGCACTCTGAGATTTGGGAGGACAGCGGTTGATCTCATCTGCAAGTACTAGATTGGAGAACACAGGGCCCTTTCTGAACCAGAACTCGCCGCTTTTCTGGTTGAACACATTGCTTCCTAACAGGTCAGCAGGTAGCGTATCCACAGTGAGCTGTATCCTTTTGAAAGCACATCCCAGAATCGATGCGAAAGTTCGGGCCATGTAGGTCTTGGCCAACCCAGGTACACCCTCAAGTACCACATGACCATTGGATAGGAACGCAATGAGTGTGTCCCGCATGATATCAATCTTCCCGACGATTATGCGGCCACATTCACGTAGTATCTCAGAAGTGAGATCATGAACCTCTGAAATGGTCATAAGTGGAATCGAGTCGCCTGTATTGCTTTTCGTAGCATCTAATGTCATTTCGTTTGTTCCACCTCATTTTGATTCTATTAACTTGTCTTGGATGTTCTTCATCCAGAAGAAGAGTTTCATCATCTCGCCTTCCTTAATCTTCATGAATGGCTTTGATGATATCTCCTCAATACGTTTGATCGTCTTGTAAAAATCGCTCTCCTTAATGGAGGGATCCTTGTAGCGCAGCAAGTCCCATACCTTGGTTGGCTTGTAGTCAGACCACTGGTATTTCTTCCGCAGTCCTCTGCGTAATTTGCGATATATCATCTTCACGACTCGCGCATAATTGCCCTCCGTGCGATAGTATGTCATCCGTTCGCTGAAATAGGTCTGACCCCGGCGCATGAAGACCTCGGATACACTTTTGACCTCGGGCTTTTTCAGGTCTGGAAGGTACTTTTTGATCCCAATAACTGTCATCAGCGGGTAAATGGGTGCGAGGAAGAAATTGGTGCTGGCCCACAACATTCTGGACATGTAGCCTCCGAAAAAGAACTCTGCGCTGAGGGGCGGTGTTGCAAGTAGCTGTTCACTGAATATGATAGGGATGTCCCTATTACCGCCAGTTATCCAGTCTATGAGATTCTGCCCGAATCTCCGGTTCCCATCGAATGTGGTTAACATCTCATTTATGAAGATGCTCGGATCAGAGATGGCGACTAGTCTTCCCTCAATTGGGATGCCATAGCTATCATCAAGTACGCCAATCACTGGGAGGCGACCTGCATATTCACCTTCTTCGGGGTTGGGGGTTGGATTGGGGTCGCTGACATTGTGCTCACTCCATGCACGGTTAGTGGTCCAAGCGATGCCAGTTGCTCCAAGAACGCAGGTCGGAGTGATGGCAGATGCATTATTCAGGGTGATTGATGTGACTCCTGCAAATAATGGATGTGGGTTGAAATCCCGTATTATTGGCAGACGGGGACTTTCATAATAGGAGTCGAGATCCATAACTATTCCCTTTGTGAATGAAAGGAATCCGTCTATGTATTGTAAATAGGGGGAGTCGGGTGCAGTAAGATTGAACAAATACTCGTTCAACAGAGTAAAGGATGTATTCGTGGTACCGAAATCATCGGCGATAATGACTCCGCCGCCTTGCGCAAGGTGTTGGAAGATGGTCAATGTCGCATCAAATGTGAAATCGCGAACTGGCCCCATGATGACAAGGGTCGCATTCCCGCGATACCTACTGATAACGCTCATAGAGGATTGTATTGTCTGTACACGATACCCACTTTGTTCGATATCTGTCCTGAACTCACTCAAACCATTCCAGTTTGTGTTGTAGATGGAAAAGTCATATTGGTACTCCTGATT
>JAJRZD010000030.1 GCA_024275415.1 archaeon | reverse complement strand
GTTTCTTTCACTGCCATTGGCGATTGCAGGTACCATAGCCCAGAGTCTTTTTCACCATAGGCTTCTATCAGGTGCTTTGATAATGTTTCTCTTGAATCGATCGTATTAACATATTGTTGAAAGTAGTTGAATACAAACTCTGGTGCTAACAATATCGCTTTTCCTGGACGGTGCCTCCCAGCCCTCCCCATACGTTGAATTGCGGAGGCTCCCTGATCCGCCTCAAAGAAGAGGTACGATGTGTCAAAATCGATTCCTACTTCGATGCTGCTCGTTCCCACAAGAACCAGTGTGTCGCTCTCTATCTGCCGTTCTCTCTGTGGTACAAGTCCGTGACTCTCTTTTATCTCATGTACATCAAAGCTCTCTAGTAGTCGCTCTGTCAATGCCCTCGCTTGAATCACCGAGTTCAATATCACGCATGCGGGGATGTAATCTATAGCCTGATTCGCCTGACGCAGCGATATCAGTTCGTCCTTCATCTCCTTGAGCATATTCTCAAACGCTTCTATGTCATCGGTTCCCTTAGAAATGATAGAGAACTCGAGCTCGTGGGCAACTACAGCCCCATCTTTTGTGGGCTTGGCTTGGATGGGTTGCGGCCTTTCCAACTGAGCGACCTGCGCTAATGTACTCAAACGCTTATCAATCTCGGGACTGGGCGTTGCAGTCATCAGCAATACCCTATCAAACGCTCCCAAGTACTGAGCAAGTGCGATGTCATAGTATATCTGTGCCAGCTCTCTCCTTTCATAGGTATGAAACTCGTCCAAGACTAACGTGGAATAGGTCACGAGGTGTTTCAGGACTTGAGCTGCTTTTTGCCCCCACCGTGCTTCTCCACCATACCGAAGACGAAGTATCAAGTGCAGAGTGTCCGGGTTCGTCAAGACGAATTTTGGAGACTTGCTCGGGTACAACTTGTCGTGGAGTGCCTGACTTTTGCTGGTGTATCCTTCTTGGTACATCAGATCCATTAGCTCCGATGCGTGCACTACCTCGATCTTATAGTCGTTGACACGCAGCGCCTTACAGGTCTTTGCGATGCTTTTCTTCTGGTTCTCAACGAGTTCATTGGTAGGGTATACCAACAGGGAGATTGGTGACGCTCCTTCGAGTCCTGCAATCACTGCAACAGCAGTCTTGCCCATCCCTGTCCCAGCATGTATCTCTAACATGCATTTCTTCTTCGCTCTAAGGGTTTCGATCGCGTTGGCCTGGAAATCGCGAAGACGTAATGACCCCCTCTCCTCCTCCGACACTCGAAGCATTGTTTCGGGAATCGAATAGATTGGGGATTGTGTCATCACAAATCCTCCAAAGTCCGAAGATGTCTTGGTATTGGTAATGCCGTAGTTTCATCGTTGATTCTGACTACGATATGCGGTGCTTTCACAGTCATGGTTCGTGCGATTGGCGACGGATATGTCATGATCATATCTGCCGATTCCACGATGTCATTCACTGACAAGTCAAGGAGGTTGAAGCAATAGTCCACTGTCACTACCTCTTCTGGTTGTGATATCACATCTTCAATCTCCATTTCCTGATGACTCACCCTACAGATGCATGATTTCTTTCCCACTCGGATGTACTTGGGAGGTTTCCTCTCCGATGTTGCAAAAACAAGGAACTCGAATGGAGTGGAAACTGGAGATATCTTTGAAATCCGTCCTAGAGCAGGCACATTGTAGCCGGACTGAGTAATGTTGGTTCTAGAACAGATCGAGTTGTATGTATGGGTGACGTAGCTAGGTGTGCTTGTGGGAAGTGCAGGTGTGGCATACAGGTCAAAGTCCGTTAGTTCGGAGTAATTCGGCGTTGTCCCCAGTGAACCCACCGTGAACCTCCTTGCAATCGCATAGCTTAGCGCGTAGTTATGGATGTGAGGTTGTACCTGAGTATATGTATTGAACTCCCGCGAAACAAAGAACAGGAAGTCCTCTGGCACCAGCTCACACCTGTAGAGCGAAAAGGTCACGTACGTTCCTCCCCGGTCATTTCTTTGCATCTGCGGCTATGACATCCTTGAATTTCTTCGAGGTCTTGAACATTCCTTGAAGCCAGCTCTTCGTGATTTCTGCACTGCGAATATCCTTCTCAATCTGGACGACCTCGTCCTTCTTGTAGATTCGTTGCCCATTTCCAGAGACCGATTCCACGCACACATCATGAAAGACATCTAAGGCTGAAACAAAGTTCATCTGGGGGTTTTCTTTTTCTGCGATGAGGTTATCGTAGAAGTCCATTGTGACCCCAAGAGCTGAGAATTCCTCAGTATCCGATAGCACCACGCCTAGCAATTTGTTCTCGATCACACCTATCCCTCTTGTTTCCGCACCGTATCGCGTTGTATTGAAGAGAGAATAGAGATAGAACTTTAACTCGTCCACAGTAGGCGATAGGATTGATACAGTAGACACAAAGTACGTGTCGGGCTTTACCAATTCCCGCTCTCCCAGTGCTTGGTCAGTCTTCGTGGTTCTCTCATCAACCGCGTTGAAAGTAATGCTTTCAACCACCTGATCGAAAGGTAGCACAGAGAATGCTGTCTGGTAGAGTATCCGTGACTTTATTGACACATCTCCAGCGCCTTTCACAGCCTTGATTCCCCCATTTAATGCACAAACTGGGCATTCCAAGCATAGATAGTCCTTCAGATAACACTCATTATCTGGATAGAGGTCTCGGACTAACTTGTTCTGCTGCCTTCGTTCAACCGCTTTTTGCTTAGAGGCCAGAATAAGGGCCCGCTCGATGACATCGTGCGTCTTTCGGCCAGCAGGCGTCGCCACACTATTGGTATATTTGTCAGCCTCTGTCCGGAATGCAGCGTAATCCAATGTCCTTCTTAGAACTCCTATGGTTGCATACTTTGCCGGTGCAAGTGGTGATGGCTCTTTCACGAACCATTCCGATTCACTATCTAGCAAGTCTATTTTCATGTTAGTTACCTCCTTTCTTCTTTTCGATTTTCTCGTTGATTGAAATCAATCGTCTCAAATAGATCGAGTATCGTAGGTCATCGAGAATCTTCTTGCGATCTCTAGGACCTGCATCCTCAAGTCGAGAAGCCAACGCCTTGCACAGTTCTAGAATTGGCGCTGCTGCCTCTGCGAGCATGTAGTCTCCTTTGTTCAATTGCTGGAGCTGTCTATGCATTTTCCCTGCGATGGCCTCTATGGCCTCCTGATCTAACTTCGATGCCTTCCTGAATTCAGTATATAACGAGTTCATTGGCCCCAATACGGAATGCATAGACTTCCCATATTTCTCTGGACGATAGTATTTGTCCAGTATCTCAACAGTCATGTCTGTTATGCTTGTCATGTCATATCCCTCATATAGAATTTTGAGAATTCGTAAATCGTGTTCGCTCAACTTTACCGAATCCCTATCGAGCGCGATCCGCTGTGCAATCTGACCTGGATGTGTATCCAATGCTTGGATAATGCCGTTATTGTCTGACAGATTAGCGCTGTACTTTGCGAGTAATGCTGCTGCAAGTCTTCTAACCAGTACTTTGGTGTTCGCAAAATCTACCCTATTTTCCCTTGACCGAAGAACTCGAAGTAATGTGCTTGTCCCTGGGAACTGAACAGCGCCTCTTCTATCGTTGATATCAATCATCTCGAACCCTGTTAGGATCATCACTCTAACGTCCATGAGATGATGCAAGATAAGACCCTGAAATACTGCTTTTGCCATGTTGTCAGATACTGACCCCTTCCTTTCTGCAAAGGTGGTCATCAGCACATAATTTCCGACGATATCTCCCGAGATGTCGTAGAATTCCCTTTCTGAAGAGCATATCGCTGATAGACGGTCACGTAGGGTCGCTCCGACTGTTTCCAGTTCCCCTCTCAAGAGCATAGCTGCCGTCTTGAAGACATTCCTATCAAGTTTTGAAAGGTATTTCTTAGCGATATGTTCTAGTGCATACGCTTCTTGTGCTGAGAATGCTGTCTGTGGTAGGAGTACGTATCCGTGATCCTTGTTACCTCTCAAAATGCCTTCCAAGATGCACAGGTTGCACACATTGATGTTCTCAAGCCTCTTGGTTCCGATACCGCTGTTGAGGAATTTCTTGGTTCCTGAGCCGACTGCTGCTGATATTGCCTTCGTGCCTGTATCGGCAGAGCCGCAGATGGGACACCTGATGTCCCCCGTCATCTTTCCCATGACCTGCTCCTTTGCTTTTTGGTAGGTCGCCAGAGTGTGACGTGCAAATGTCGTATATTCGTTGGAGTCGATGTCATCTTTTTTTTGAAGCATCGAAGGATGACCTATATCTCTTAGCAGTGCCTCCAGGTGGCCCTCGGTTTCCATCGTTTCAATGAACTTGAATTGATCTGCTGAGAAGAGAATTTTCATCTTGTCTATCAATTCTTTGTAAGCCTTCTTGATTGATGCCAGCCCACTCGTAATATCCAAGGTTTCAAGGTCTCTTGAAGCAGTCTTGTTCCTGACTAGGATTGCGGAGCTTTTCTGGATAAGCCCTTTCCAGAGTTCGTAGTCCATGGGCAGCCCAATCGCTCCAAAGTCTATCCCGAAGACCTCCTTCTCCATATCCGAAAGTTCTGACGGGACCTCGAGACCTTTCTCTTCAATTTTTGTCCGTAACGCGTTCTGGAGAGTGGAGATGTATCTCATCAGGATTGCTCGTTTCTGGTCATCATCCTTACCACCAAGGGAGTGTATCCTATCAATACCAAAATCTACAAGGTTCGACAGGGCACTAAGTGCGACAATGGATGGGTTTGCGATCATCCCTCTGTTTATTTGGAGTGAGATCGCACTATCCAAGAATGCAGGAGCCAAGAGTGCCTTGTCAAGTATTTTCTTTATCTGCTTCTTGACTTCGGATTGGAACCACTCTTTGTCAAGTGGTTCTTTCCCTATCAGGATACATCCATCAGGGTATGATGCCAATATCTCATACCCCTTTTTCTTGAAGGTGGATTGAATTCCTCTATGGAGGAGATATGTTAGAACTCCCCGTATTCGAAGTAGGCTGTAGTATTCGAGGTGGATGCTGTTCTCTCTTAGGAGTGGTTTGAATTCGACAACTCTTGGATTTTTGAAAAACGATGCCGGAGAATCACTTGATGCCATCCAGTCCGAGAGTCTGACGATCTCTCCCAGTTCGATAAGGGTGGGGGTCTCCCCCCTATCCACAAGTTCACTCACTGCCCTCATTGCAGTCTCTGTTTCACCAAGTCCTCTATGGGTTTCGATTATGACAAAGTACACCTTTGTGACAAACTCGTCTTGGATGCCATATTCAGATTGAAGGATATCTCTGATCTCATCCAATGTGGGAAGATGTTTTGTCCGCTCTTTTGTTTCAAGTGACTTTTGAAATGCATCTTTCTCTTTGCCCATATCGTGGAGAAATGCAGACACTCTAAGCATGTCCATCAGTTCCTTAGGAAGCCCTATCATCTCGCCAACCGTTTCGGCAATGCCAGTCACAGCCTTGGCGTGGGAGAGGATACTCTGTTCGCCCTGGGGGGGCGATTTGGCAAGTAGCCTGTCCCATCCTCTTTCTCGGGCAACTCTTTCTAGGGATTCGATTGTAAACACGCTCATTGATGGACACTCCCCCAACACACTATTTAAATATTTTCTATAGGTGTCTAACCAATTCCAAATTTTACTAATTCTTTACGATTTGGTGTATTTTGATTACGATCCCCGCTCTCTAGGTAGTCATGGAGATAGATAGCATCATCTTTTCTACCGTGGGATCATCCGGATTGATGCCGTAAACAATAGAGGCACTAGTTCGTTTCGTTTCTGCGGTTCTGACGATTCCTAACCCGTGCAAGTGATGGAGAATGGAGTTGCTCCTGTGATATATCTCCTCCTGTTTGATACGCGGGCTGATTCCCTTCTCATCCTCGAGTGCTCTCACTCCTTTCAATACCTGGTTCGCGGTTCTCAATCCCCATCGGTCCATTGGGCGATGACTCTCGCCCCAACCGTACTCGTAACTCATTTTATCCTTCAAGAACTCACGAGTCAAAAACTCAACGACGGTTCGAACTGGTGGTTGCAGTTCGTGATCCGGTCTGGAAGATGAGAACCTCCTAATGGTGCTTCTGGTCTTTGACGCCAAGGGTTCCGAGACCTGTAGCAATGGTGTCAACTTGAACACGGGGAAACCTTGAATGACCTCAACGAACTCTTTTGTTATCGACCCGAACATCTCCTGCAGTCCCAACGACTTTGCTACCATCTCGAATGCTTTTCTCTGGTATCGATGGTTGAGGATATGAGGAGTGTCCCTTCTGGAGTGGATATTGTATTCTGGGGCGAGAGCAATAAATAAGGTCTCAAAGATCTCAGTGAGTACGTAAGATGGGACAGTGTCAAGGTCACGTATCCGATTCCAGAGATTCGGGACTGTGACCCTCTGAGCGAGGGCCAGGACGACTGCCTCCAACACGCGTGAGAGGAGCAAAGAGCCTCCCTTGCTGTTCCCGCTTATTGTGACCTTTCCATCATTCATAGCGATGAATGTCGGGTATTTACCTCCCGAAACCTGCTTAGATACTCTGCCTCTATTCCGAGTGACCCTGATGTGAAAGGGCATCGAGAATTCTGAGGCAATCACGTTCCCTGACCCAAAAAGTGCATGTGAGAGATCCCTCCTTACCCGCTTGGATTGGCGGATGTGGGCTATGACCAACTGCCGTTCATCCTGTCCATACACTGTGGGATCAGCTACTAGGATCCTCTGTCTGAACTCTGCGAATAGCGAAGGGAATATCCGAATGTCACTGTATGTCGGGTATATTGTGCCGTTGATAGTCTGCCTGATGCTACGGCTCGCTTTCAATGGCAATGGGACACGCAGACGCATACTGTATTCCCTGTCCAATCGGATCAGGTGCAGGGATTGTCCTAGGTTTTCCCTGATAAGGTTCCATCTAAGACATGAGAAGTCCTTGACGAACGCGTCATGCTTCAAAACATTCCTGCTCCGTACCACCTCAACGAACTTTTCCCATGCTCTTGTCCTATCACCAAGATATCCTAGTTCTTTACGTAGCATGTTTCTCTTTGTGACTATCTCTGGGATTGGCATGATTGATGAATAGACCATCTGCAAAATCATCCATCTACGCCTCCGAAATCGTTAGAGTCCAGCCTGAACTCCTTGTACTGGTCATCCCATCTCTCAAGTGGAAACTTCCAGTTTGTGAAATGATGCTCTCCGAATTGCAGAAGCACTCTTCTTGTCCCTCTGAGGATCTCGTTCAGCGTCCTTCCTACACTTATCCCATGACCGTCGGGTAGTCGCAGCATGAATATCGAGGAGTCACCACTCCCTCTTTGTGCATACACCTCTGGACATATCGAGAATGCGCTGCAAAGCTTTGCATGCAATACCTCGTCAGCTTCTACCACGAGCGTGATATTCTCTGGAGCAATCAATGGCGACGGGTGAATGCGGTTCCAGATTACGCCCCTTTCCTTCAGCCGATTGTATGCTTTCCTCACGGTGTTGTAGTCAAGCCCCATGTGTTGTCTTATTTCCCTGATAGATAGCGCCCCATTCTCATACAGTATGGCAATCATTTGCACGTCTATATTTGTGACCTTAAACCCTCTCAAGTTTCTGACTGTAGCCCGTATGCCGGAGGGCACAGACTGCTCTCTAAATCTTGATTTCACCAGCACTCCGAACTCACCCGGGATAACATTCCAGTCTTTTCCATCAAACCTGCTATAGTCGAAGGACATCCATGACTTCTTCTCGTCACGCTCGATTAACTTGACATCCTTCACGCTGGGATATGACAGCAGCTGTTCCTTCCATTGTTGCATCTCCTCACGTGAACGCCATGACATCGTAACAATGAAGTTCGCCATGACAACCCGATTTGCGTATTTACAGTCAAACAGACTGTAGAGCCAAGGGTTCTTCCTTGTCAGGTAATCCGGCAGCTCTGTATCGAGGCTCTCCATCTCGACGAGCGCAATGACTACCTTTAGCGACAATGCACCATACGAGAACCTTACTACCTCTGACAACAACCCCCTCGAAAGCAGTCCCTTTACTACTCGTGAAACGTATCCCTTCGTAGTCCCAATCTTCTCTGAAAGTATCGAAGGCGATGTGGTCTGCTGCCGAATAGTTTCTCTGAATACTTCCAGCTCCTTCTTTGTCATTGTTGGCTTGAGCTGCTTTCTCAACTCAAAGAATGCATCAAGGTAGATTTCTCTGAACGATGTACTTCCCCTCTCTCTTAAGTCATCATGTACGCGGACTAGCTTGTCGAACACAGACGAGTCATGGAGCAAGGAGTTGTACACCCGCGGAGGATCATAGAATAGGTTCAGTCTGTGTTCACTGCTTTTTGTTGTTCTTGCCCATTCCCTGTCTAAGATCTGTAAATCATCATTCGAAATCCCTGCTCTCAGCAGAAGTTGCTTTGTCCTGAACAGAATCAGATCCCATCCAATCAGTCCTGGAGCTGTGTTCAATTCCTCTAGAATAGATGATACCTCGTCAGCAATCTTTCTGATCTGTTCCACCTTCTCAGGGTTATTCTGCTGGACTCGGTCGAGGATATCGTTGAGTTGCATCATCACTTACACTCTTTTTCAGGAGTTCTGATTGCTTACTCTTTTCAAAACGCCCTTCATACCTTTTTCTTTTCGATACAGGGCGGTCATATCGAAGTTCATTCTGAATGAATTAGCTAAGGGAGTTTCTGGTCGCTCTATCGGTGGAGGTGATAACTGATGTACCGTCCGCCCGACGATCCATCACCAATTCCACCCTTCTAGATTCGGGCATCCAAAAACACCAGTGGCCAGGGATCCCGAATCAATCGGGACCCTACCCTTAGTCTACATACAAGGGCATCCGGGCTTTGCATGGTTCCGGATGCTTTTATTTTTTCTGAATCTGCAGACATTGTGTGAAAAATCAGGGAATTTCTAAATCAGAACTGGTTCTGAATGAAAAGGCCGGAAAGACAAATATCCCTCAGAAATACTATTCGACTCCTGAGGGTTCTGTCTTTCTCTGTACGCTTGAGAAGCATATTCATCGAAGACTATGATGTGCTGCTACGCTTCGATTGCTCGTACTTGTTCCATTCCTCGACAGCAGAGGTGAACCCTCGTGACTTGAGCTCGGAATGAATATGATCTCTGAGCATGGAGCTTTCCATCGTACTCTCGGAACGCTTGGATAGCGATTCTGCGATGCTTCTTGCTTCCTCGTAAGGCGCACCGGACTTCACAATGCTTACAACGACCTTCTCAGGCATGAACGCCTCGAGAGAGCCATCTCGTTTCTTTATTTCCAACTAGGACTCCTCCACGGAACGCAGACCCGTTCCTATAATGATTAGCTCATGTATTAATATAAGATTGTTGTTGGGCACTATTCTGCGATATGTTTGACATCTCATCGCTGTCCGGTCGGATTATTGCTCTACCAATGAAATCCTCTGCTGGTTCGTAATACTCCCTGTGAGGTAATTTGAATCCTTACACTGACTATCACTGGAACCTCGTTCCTTTTAGCTGATCACGATACCTCAATCCGCGCCCTTGCTTTCTTACGTCAACGAAGCGTATGATTGTGCTGCTTCCACCCCTTTGCAAGGCTGTCGATTTCCTATTAATTCTTCATTCGTCCGATCAAACGTAGACCGCCACTCCTCCCTTGATAATGCCGAAAAGTTTTATTCCAGAACTCATATGACTGATTGCGAGTAACCGGTCAGCCACAAAACGGTTCTATACATTAGCAATGCATTCGACCGTTAACTTCAGCGAAAAGGTGTTCCCCATCGAGATTTACGCCATTAGAGGACAAAGAAAGTACTTTTAGACCATTTCACGCCACCATCTTTCCGTTCCGTTTGCGATTTCCTATATATACTACTCTCCAAAAAAATGAAAATCGACAGTTTTCGCCTTTCGCCTCTCACAGGTAAAGTATTATATCTTAAAACCACTATTTTGACGCGGCCGGAATGATTAAGCTTCAAGAAAGAAGATTGAAAGAGTCAAAGCGTAAAAGAACCAGTCGTTACACAGACACATGCCGGAATGATTAAGCTTCAAGAAAGAAGATTGAAAGGTTTGTACTATCTGAATTGATGCAGGATTCCCACCGCGCCGGAATGATTAAGCTTCAAGAAAGAAGATTGAAAGTCAGTTCTTCCTCAAGGAACTTGTCGAAGTCGCTGATGCCGGAATGATTAAGCTTCAAGAAAGAAGATTGAAAGTCAACGGGCTGGGAATAGTGAACTATGTCAGTGATCCTAGCCGGAATGATTAAGCTTCAAGAAAGAAGATTGAAAGACGCCCATCTGGTATATTGCCTTCTCAAGCGAGTAACTGCCGGAATGATTAAGCTTCAAGAAAGAAGATTGAAAGGACTCACTACTAGCAACTTGCAGGTGCTCGTCTAATGTTCGCCGGAATGATTAAGCTTCAAGAAAGAAGATTGAAAGTACCGCTATTGGGTCGAGAGTAACTTCAAGAACAACATCGCCGGAATGATTAAGCTTCAAGAAAGAAGATTGAAAGGGTCGAGGCCGTGGGGCGAGTGATCACTAATCTCCTGTGCCGGAATGATTAAGCTTCAAGAAAGAAGATTGAAAGCCGTGACATGGAAATCATTACCGACTAAGCCTTCAAAAGCCGGAATGATTAAGCTTCAAGAAAGAAGATTGAAAGGCTGACGCCTCAGCGCTCAGGAGGAACATCCTGTTGCGGCCGGAATGATTAAGCTTCAAGAAAGAAGATTGAAAGGCTTCAGGCGACGTGACCGGTCAGATTAGCACTGATTTTCGCCGGAATGATTAAGCTTCAAGAAAGAAGATTGAAAGCCAGCGGGAGTGGTTCTATTTCATCGAGCAGAACATGGCCGGAATGATTAAGCTTCAAGAAAGAAGATTGAAAGGAGAATTCCATCGCGAGGGACAGTGACTGGGCGAGTAGTAGCCGGAATGATTAAGCTTCAAGAAAGAAGATTGAAAGTGTTTTCCACAGACTCAACTTGTTAATTACGAGCGTAAGGCCGGAATGATTAAGCTTCAAGAAAGAAGATTGAAAGTCCAGTAGCCATGTCCTGTGGGAGTAAGTCCGCTTGAGGCCGGAATGATTAAGCTTCAAGAAAGAAGATTGAAAGTCTTCGACAACCCGACTGGTGTAAGGATGGAGATCCAAGCCGGAATGATTAAGCTTCAAGAAAGAAGATTGAAAGTGACGAACTCGAGTATGAAAGACCTGAACCGCTCGAACGCCGGAATGATTAAGCTTCAAGAAAGAAGATTGAAAGTGTTGTCAATCCACATAGCCAGCAACACAAGTATAATGACGCCGGAATGATTAAGCTTCAAGAAAGAAGATTGAAAGATTGAGGCAGTATCCCTGCTTGGATCTACACTAGGCACGCCGGAATGATTAAGCTTCAAGAAAGAAGATTGAAAGTTTATGGATGAATTGAAGTAGTTTTCACCCCATTCAATTATAACCAGATACTCTGACCTTATCAGATCGTCATTATTATGTAAAAGAAGCTTTCAGGTGTTTGATTTGGGAGCACAAGACCAACATGATGCAGCATTCAAGGGAATCATGGAATATATTCTCTCACAGAAATGTGTACGGACTATCACAGGTTCAGAGGTTGCAAAGTTCCCGCTTCGTGTTGATATGATAACCGAACGTGTTTGTCCGCTTTCATCAGACCTTGGGCTATTGGCGTGGCTTATCAATCAGCTTCCTCCAGTTATAGTCCACGAGTTCAAGGGGCCTACTGAGTATCTTCAGGAGCAACATATTTGGCGACTCATAAGCTATTGTGGTCTCTTTGCTATGGAGAAGAAGATTGCTTTCTTCGAATCGGGTATTGCAGCAGTAATGATATATGTCGTAACATCTCACAAGATTCAAAGACTGATTGACTCCCTTACTACCGAAATCATCCCCGGTGTGACGAGGTACTCGCTGGGGCCTGAACAAGACGGATTTCAACTTGTGTTCATCAATGTCAATCAGCTTGAATTAAGTACTGACAACCTGCCATTTCTTATCTTTAGAGAGCAGGACATTGAAAGAGTATTTGAGATGATTCAGGCGAACTCCGATGCTAAGAGATTATATGGTTATATGCTATATAAAATTCAGCGAAAGCACATACAAAGAATATTGAGAATGAAGGGAATCGATGTGACCGAGGTTGCGACGCTAAAAGAGCTAATTTCGGACTTTGGGATACAGGCGGTCATCAAGGAAGTTGGATTGAAAGCGGTAATCGAGGAAGTTGGAGTAAAGGCAGTCATCGAGGAAGTTGGAGTAAAGGCGGTGCTCGAAGAGGCTGGAATTGGCACGACAATTGAAATGATTACGGAATTGATCGATACCGGACAACTAGACTCAGAACAGATTGAGGATCTAAAAGAATTGATTAGAAAACTAAATAAAAAACTTGGACTGTAGGATTGTTCACAATATTGGCGTGATTTTTGAATCTACTTTATCAAGCATTATGATTGGAGGATGGAATGTTCAGGTTTGTGCAGCTGTCGGTGGCCTCTGTGCTTGTCAAAATAGTCCTTTTGTAGAATATTTCGACCACGCGCGGAGTTTCAGGGATATGATGCGATGCCTATTTATTGAGGTATCTTCTTGCGACGAAGTACTATCGACAATTCACGATTCGGCCCTACGGGTCGGAAACGGAGGATTAACAATTGACCCAGATGTACAACAAAGTCACGGACGAGGTCGTCGCCAAGCTTGCAGCTATTTGTGGTGATCAGTACGTCACCACGAGCGAACCACTTCGTCACAGCTACATGGCCAAGGGAATCATGGGTCTTGAGGCTGTTCTCCCCGAGTGTATTGTGAGGCCTGCCAATGCTGAGGAGGTCTCCAAGATCCTCGTGCTGGCGAACGAGTATCTCATCCCTGTGACTCCTGCGGCTGGAGGCCTCAGCGGAGGCTTTGCGCTCCCGGCAATTGAACCCGGCGGAATATACATGGACATGACCCGCATGAACAAGTTGACTGTGGACACTGAGAACCGCGTCATGGTCGTGGAACCTGGTGTAAAGTCAGGCGATGCTTGGCGTATATTCAAGACCAAGTACCCTGAATGGGCACCTCCCATCCCTGATGGTGCACCACCTGCTGCGACTGTTCTAGGTGATGCCATCGAACGGGGTTTCTCCCTCGTGACGGGCGTGTACGGCCCGCAGGCTGACATGATCATGGGTCTTGAAGTCGTACTCCCCACAGGCGAGACCTTCAGGACTGGTTCTTGGGCACTCGATGACGCAAAGGCGTTCTATCGATGGGGCGTCGGTCCTAACCCAGATGGTCTGTTCCTTGGCTCTCAAGGCTCGATGGGCATCATCACCAAATGCGCCATCAAGATCGTGCCACATCCGCACTACAAGACCGTAGTTGCATACGGCGGTGAAACTTGGGATGATATCGTTCGTCCTGCATGGGAGATATCCAAGCACGAGCTTGGAATCGCAGAGAGGACGGTCATGGTTCAAGGTGGCAACTATGAGCTCGTCATGACTCGGTGGCCAAAGGAGAACGTGCCTATTGACTACGAGTTCTACAAGAAGATAGGCATTGACAAGAAATGGATGAACTACGAGTGTTGGGCATGGTCCAAAGAGGAGCTTGACGAAACTCTCAAGGGCATCGACAAGATCTACAAGGACTATGAGGTACGCGAGAAGCGAACCCTCCCACAGCAGTCCCTGCATCCAAAGCAGATCGCATCTCGCCTGAAGAAGCCCAACAAGATTGCCATTCCTTACTCGCTCTGGCAGGCTGGATTCTTATTCATCACATGGTACACACCATGGCTCGAATCTAGCGCCATGATGGAGGAATACTGTGCCGCAATGGAGAACTACGGCTTTCCGCCGACCATGTGGGTCGCTTCTATCGACCACGCACGTCAGGCTATTGTCATGCCCATTCTCTGTTTCGACAGTACAGAGCCAGGCATCTTTGACAAGATCCGAGAGTTCAACCTTGAGACCACTAGGAGCTTCTTGAAGAAGGGCTGGGTCAACTATCGTCCCGATCCCTTCGTCCATGCTCCGGAAACCTTCAGCAAGACCAAAGAGTACTACAAGATGCTGGTCAAGTTCCGCAAGGTACTAGACCCGAATCTGATACTGCACCCAGGTCGTCTCGCCATCCCATGGGAAAGCGTCACGGACCTTCCGAACCCCCTCAACGAGTAACCATAGTTACGATTTGAGTTACGAAACGGAATATTAAATAGCGAATAAATTACACGGAGGAAAGATTGATTATGACAAGTCTTGAAGACCTGCGAAAGATCAACGCTCGTTGTATCCATTGCCGTGCCTGTCAGTATGCGTATTCTGGCGAACCTGACCGAGAGGGAGAAACCGAGGAGTACACTGGCATGTTGCAGGGTTGTCCTGCTGGCATCTACTTCGGGTGGGAAGGCTACTTCAACTCTGGGAAGCAATGGATGGCACGCGCGTTCCTTAATGGCGAGCTGCCAGCGAGCAAGGAGTTCCTTGAAGTCGCAGAGGCATGTACCACATGTGGGATGTGCGAAACCCAGTGTCCGAACTATATCGACACGGTTTCTGTGACGGAGGCTCTGCGTGCTGCGATCATCGACGCAGGAGTTGAACCCCTTGACAAGCACAAGGGCTTTGGAGATCGTGTGGGCAACGAGGAGATGCGTAATCCCTACGCAGAGCCACGTTCTGAACGCACGAAATGGTTTGACGGTATTGTGGACAACAAGGATGCCAAGGTGGCTTATTTTGTCGGGTGTACTGCATCATATCGCCAACAACAGATTGCGGAGCATACCGCTAGCATACTGAAGAAGCTCGGTGTCGATTTCACTGTCCTTTCTGATGAGGTCTGCTGTGGCAGTCCCCTGCTGAGGACAGGGCTGCGTAAGACATTCAACACAGTGATGGAAGAGAACCTTGAATTGTTCAAGGACTTTGACCTCGTACTGTTTTCTTGCGCAGGATGCTATAAGACCTTCACGAACGACTACACAGAGCAGAGTGGCAAGGAGCTCTCATTCAAGACCCGTCACGCTGTCGAGTACGTTTACGACCTCATTGGCGAAGGCAAAGTCAAGATTGAGAAGCCGTACAATGAGAAGGTGACATGGCACGACCCCTGTCATTCCATCCGCCACATCGGTATCGCTATTGAGAAGCGAATACTAAAGGAGTACAACAACTGGCTCCTTGATAGTCGGAAAGCAGAGAAGGCAAAGGAAGCCCATTACGAGATACCTCGCGTGGTACTCGATGCAATCCCCGGATTGGAACTCCATGAGATGTATCGCATCAAGGGCGACAGCTTTTGCTGCGGTGCTGGTGGTGGTGTAAAAGCTCAGTTCAGTGACATGGCACTTTCGACGGCAAAGGAACGGATGAAAGAGGCTGCCTCGACAGGGGCTGATGTCATTATGACCAGTTGTCCGTTCTGTGTCACAAACTTCACCGACGCTATAAAGTCCCTCAAGGAAGAGGAAAAGGAAACCGGAAAGGATCTGTCCCATCTCGGTTCGAAGATGAAGGTGGTCGAACTCCTCGAACTGCTTGATGATTTAATCTGAACAATGATTGAGACCCTGTTTTGGTACACAGGGTCTCCTGTTTTCTTTTGGTCAGCATTCTTGTATGGACAACGCAGAATCTCTAAATTTTGTTTTATAAAATAAGTAATAGTGTCCGTGTTATATGTGTCAGCATGGAAATAATGCGACTTCAGCGAGCTGAAGGTAATGCATGGTATAACATGCTCACATGCTTGCCACTTCTTGTGGTCGCTTTTGTTGTATCAATGTTTGTGGGACTCAGATTCCCCGTCGCCCAAGACATTATTCTTGGTCTGATGCTTGTACTGCTTGGCGTTTTCTACCTGTGGTTGATTGGAGTATTGCCCCAAGGCCGTTGGTACCTTGAATTCACAGAAGAAGGTGTGATATACAAGGCATTTTTGATTCGGAACGTGTATCGCTGGGAATACATCCAGCGCATCTATGGGAGAAAGACTGATGGACACACAGGAAAGTTCAATGATGTCCCCGTCGTCCAGACACCTTCCGATGAAGTCAAGTTCTTTCTTCACGACTTCGATATCAGCTCAAAGGACAGGACAAGAAACTTCATCGGTGGGCTAGTTGAAACATGCAAGCAAAGGAATCTCTCTGCAATTCAGGACGATGATCCATATCTTGGTCTGGTATCGAGTGTATTCTACGACGAAGAAGGTTAGGTTTCTACTATCATTCGTAACTTGATTGGTTTCTGATACTCAAACTGAGGTTCAGTATCTCACATGGATGCGACTCATACAGACAGATGGTGCATGTTTATATGATTATTTGAGTGTAACACTATTTGGTATTTCGCGTGTGCACGCATGCAAACCGAGGAGATACTATGCCTCAGAAATCAAAGAATGCCGAGGCCGGAAAGTCCACCGCCGTTTGAGCGTTGATTCTGATTCTAATCGTGTCGAACGCCGCAACATTGTACTATTTCATGTACTATAAACCCGTCCCAGATGGGTATGTTTCTGAGTCGGATATCCCAATGGGGATTGCTGATGTCGCACGGAGTCCTGACGATTATATTGGCAGGACAATCACCCTGCTTGGATATCTGATTCATGCCGCAGGGAACTACCTGCTGGTATCTAATCCGATGTCCTACTTCAACAACTCCTTGGGGTATGATAACCGGGTCACTCTCACAGGTGATATCCCAGAACTGATGCGCCAGAGCCTAGGGCGCCAAGTCGCTGTGAAAGGAGAACTTAGAACTTGGCAAATTAGCATGGATGATTGCACGTCGAAATTCCAACACCTCAATCCTTACCCCCATCGATTTCATGATGGCTGGTCGGACTTTTCACACAGCTCCCTATACACCCAATAATGATAAGTCCCACCATAATGTATGATACGAATTCGGTGTACATAATGCGCGATATTGACAAGCAGCTCATTCAATCTGCTGAAAAGGTGATTTAGAAAAGGTAAAACAGCTTCTTGAGGAAGGGGCTGATATCAATGTACCGGATGACAACTTTCGGAACACACCCCTGCATATTGCGTGCAGCAATGGGTTTTTGGAGATAGTCGAGTTCCTCCTCAAGAATGGGGCTAACATCATGGCGATGAACTCTGTTGATATGACGCCACTTCATCTTGCAGCACGAGATGGACAGACGGAGGTGGTTCGTTTCATAGTTGAAATGGGATCTGATATCTCTGAGCGGGTCATAGATGATGTACTCTATGTAGCTCGGATGTCTGTGCATAGCAATGAAGCGATTTACAAGATGATATACGACTATCGGTTGAAGATTGTCCGTCCTTCGGTTGACTCGTCCGATGATGTGAACGAGGTGCTACTGGTTTCTGCAGAGAATGGCGACTTGGCATCTGTAGTGAAAGCACTCGAGGCGGGTGCTGACCCAGATGTGATGGATGGCCGGGGTATGCGTCCATTGCTTTGGGCCGCACTTAGAGGACACTTTGAGATCGTCAAGCACCTTCTCGATCACGGGGCAGACCTCCACAAGACGAATACTGCTGACTGGACTGCACTGATGGAGGCTAGCATGGGAGGTCACCTCGAAATCGTGAAACTCCTCCTTGAGAGGGGTGCTGATGTCAACGCAAAGACATTCGTATCAGGGACTGCTCTGATGTTTTCAGCCGGAAATGGGCATATCGAAGTCGTGAAGTCACTTCTATCTCACGGTGCCGACCACACTATTCGAATTGATGGTGCTGAAGACGATGACGGGATGACGGCACTTGACTATGCCCGCCGTTTTGGTCGTTGGGACATAGTTGAGTTGCTGGAAACGTTAGGGTGATCTTGATTTTCCCGCTAACCATATTCCTCAGCTCCAACGCCTAACGTACACCTCGCCCTCTCTAGGCGGTTCCTTGTCCACACTCTTTTTCCTGAATCTCTTCCTGTCCTCTTTTCCAATACAGATACCTGCAAGAACCAAGAAGAACGCCCCAATGAATGTCAATGCACGATAGGATTCCCAGTCCAAGACCTGCTCGAACATGCCTGATCTAAGCGGTTGGCCAATGACGCAAGAAACATAGGTTTCTGTTTCTTGAACTATTTCATTGTATAGGAGTGTCTGGGTCAGCCTGATCTCATACTTTCCTGGGTCAATCCTGATATTCACCTCACCTTCAGCGCGGGGTATCAGTGAAGAGCCTACTAGTGTAAGGTTGGATGATGTTACAAAGTCCCCATCAAGGTAGACGTCAATATCAATGACCAATGACTCAAACCGTTCAAGATCATACATCGCTTTCACATCTATGCTATGAGAATAGATTTCTCCGCCATATACCGTAAAATTGACCGACTTGCTATCTTTGAAGTGCACAGGCTTCTCATGCAATCCATGATACTGTGTCATCGGAGTCGGATATAATGAGAATGCAATCAGGATTGCAATTGCAAATGCGATGCTTGGAAAAAAGAGTGGTTTCCTTCGGGCCAATCCCTCTGTTTCAGAGATTTTCACGAGCTCGAACACGAGTCCTATCACGAAGACTGAGATTGCTGTTAGACCGCCAATGAACAGGATAGGGATGATACTATCGACTGCTACTCCCATCTGCCCAAAGACGGTTTCTGTGATTCCCTTCATAGATTCCAATCAAGCCCACCATAGACCAAAAGCGTTATGCTACTATCAATCACTCTGCGTGAACGAACTTAAGGATTGCATCGTGCATCCAAAAAACTCATGAGGTTCATTGTGTCTGTTAGTCCGGGTGATCGATACGCTTGATCGAGTGCAGCAGCTAGAGGATATCCTCACCGTCGTTATGCAGGAGCATGAAGAAGTGTCCTTGAAAACTCGAAAACATTTTTGGAGGATTGTCCGTGATATCAAGCGCGACCCCGCACCGAGCCCAGAGGAAATCCGCAAGGCTGCTGAGATTCGTGATATCCTTTTCGAGATCAAGCGTGGGAAGACCTATGCACTTTGGCCGACTCTTGCATTGATGTTCTTAGGAGGTATTACTCTTTCAGTCCTCCCTTACCTCTATTTACTCGGCTTTCCCTTGGATTGGGGCTCCGTTCTTACTTGGTCTGTTGGCGATTGGATTCTTCTCGTTCTCAGAATCCTGTGCGTTTTTCTCGGTGTCGCCCTTTTCTATCCGATAGGTCGACTGATAGGCTCCAAGTACACTGGCATAAGGGTCGTTGGTGTTTGCAGGGACGAGTACTACGAGCCGACGCTGAAGATTGACTATGTGACCTTTCTAAATACGCTTCCTTCCAAACGGAAATGGTTCTTCTTCTTCGGGGGCATCTGGACAGTAATCACAGCTCTCCTTTACTGGCTTGTCGGATTGGTCATTGCATTTGATTTCAGCGGGCTTGTTCTATCTCTCCTTCTTTTCTCGTTCGAGGCATACGTTCTGGCGAGTGGTGTTGCCACACGGAAACGCGGAGAGATGGGTCTCTTCAATCGGGAACGGAAGATAGAGCAAGCGTGGAGGGAACGGCTCACAGAGTAAGACATAGAGTTAGCACATTGTTTCCTAACTTCATCTCAATATACATTCCATTGAAATCTGAACCGGCTTGGATCCCCGAGTGTTGCCCTCCAAAAAATGGCACTGTAGATGACTCTTTTAGGTCAGAGGTGTGTCAGGACGCCTCAAGACACGGTCGTACGTACTCGATAAGGATCAGCTTCTAAGATAGGTCTAGGTTTGCTGCATCAGCCTACAACCCACCCCGAATCTTTGACTTGCTTTGGTTTCATGACGTTTTCAATGGTTCAAGCTTCTCTGTGGCATCTAAGATGCCGATTATGATAACGCCAGATGTTCCTACCATTGCCATTGTGTACTCCCATATAGCAAAGGTTGTCCAAGGCCTGAACAATACAACAGAGAGGATTGCGAGCAGGATCAGAACCGCGCCACCAATCCGAGTGCTCTGTGGTCTGAGTAGGCCGAGCCCAGTCAGAGCCAATGCTGGTGGAAGTGAAAGGAAGAAACCAAGAGCAGTAAGCCCATGCGGAAACTTGATGTTCCCTGGAAAGATTCCTACTCCTGTGAGGAATATGCCTGTTACGACGAATGATAACAGGGTCAAACGAACCACGATATCACGGATCTGACGGATAAGGCTTAGAGTAAAGTAGACAATCAATAGTCCTCCAGCGATCAAACCTGCATTGAATATGGCTGCTCTCAGGAATGGATTAGGGCCGAGGTCAGTATTGAACCAACGTCCGAGGTCGCTGAGAGCATTGTCTTCCCATGTGAACTCAGGTGCAAGCGCGATTGCTAACAACACAAACCCAAGCCCGATGACTGGTCCCACGAGCCCCGCTAGGGTTTCTTTTCTTAAACTGTTAGGCATCCATATCATCTCTCCGAGTCATTTTGTCAGCAGTCTGTCAAGGTGCTTCTTATAGTAGTGAAACCACATCCCCCATATCCAGCCAATCACAGAGAGTGCAGTAGTTATCTCAGGGATTGCATTGCCGCTCCAGAAGGGGAAGAGATCGCCGAACCACCCTCCCCACATGTATAGGGAGAAGAACGGCAGGATGATTGATGCTATGGCGAACCCTCGCAAGTGCGGGAATCGCAGAAACCCGAACCCTATAACCCACATGCTCATCGGGAAACTTGCGAAGAACCCCACTGACACTACGAAATGGATGTCGCCAAAATCTTCTGATAGTATGCCAATCAGGATGAGGAACACAAGCGCCACAGCAAGAGGGATGAGTCCAATCTTCGTCGGGAAGTCCCTGAATTTCTGGAAAAACCAAACAGTGAAACCAAGCATTATCACCCCTGATGATATCAGACCTGCATTGAACACCACTGCTGCGGGAATCGCTGTGGCATACTTCCCAAGGTCACTTAGCGCGTTGTCATCCCACGTGAACCATGGTGATAGCAGGATTGCAAAAGATATACCGCTGATTGCAATGACTGGCCCTACTAGGGCAAGGATACCCATCCTAGAGAGAGCATCCCGATTGACATTATCCGACATGATTCCAACGCTAGGAAGTCTTCCCTTTAATCATTCATGGTATGCTCAATGCTCTGATAGAGCCCCCGCTTGGAGTGAGTAGCAGGTATTATATCCTTTCGAGACCAGTGATTATCTAGAACAGCATCCTAGGATGAGAATGAGGTATGAATTATGAGTGAGCTTGTCGAGTGTCCAAACTGTGCTGCTCGTATTGATGTGAAGCAGGAACTGCATTATGACCAAACAGTTTCGATGAATTGCCCTTATTGTGGGGGGAACTTCGACTATGTTCCGGGCTTTGGTGCGCTTTCGAGCAAGGAGTCGCAAGCACCGAACCAACGACCCGTACGGCTTGATGGTTCACAAACCGCACGACCGTTGCAAGACCCTGTCTTCGCAGTGGGCCGGGCAAATCCGCTACCTACCCCCGATGGTGATGTGTTTGGGCCCGCAAAACCCAGCAAACCTTTCAAACCAGCTCAGGAACTCGGCAGGGCATGCCTTATCACCACAATTCTCCTATTTGCTTTACTAATCGCAATGATGTTGCTACTCGGCTCTTTCTTTCGTCCTCCTTTCTACTGATTAACTGCATTTCAAGGCATGGGCAAAAATAAAAGGCAAGGCTTGAAGCAAACCACACCTAAACTTCACATCATTGGTGAGCAGTGTTGGTTGAACCCGAAATAGAAGACAAACGTATAACGCTTGAAGAGGCGGTCAAGAAGATACCTGATGGCTCTGGACTTTTCTGGGGTGGATTTGGATACCAGCGAGCGCCTATCGCACTATCACACGAACTTGTCCGACAACGAAAGAGGAATCTGACTATCTATACCTGCGGTTCCGAGGTAGACCTTGAGATCATGGCAGGGGCTGGGGTTGCGTCTCGATACGAGATTGCATTCTCCGCCATTGAAGCCTTGGGGCTCTCTAACAACATAAGGCGACGAGTCAGTGAGGGCAAGCTTCTGGTGGAGGACTACACGAACCTCGCCATGGCATTACGGTTCTTGGGCGGTTCGCTCAATGTCCCCTTCATGCCCCTGAGAAGTATGATGGGCACCGACATGGCAAAGCTCAGTCGCTATCGCGGGATTGATAACAAGCTCCGGGTGATCGATTGCCCTTTTACTGGCTCGAAGATATGTCTGGTTCCTTCGGTCAATCCTGATTTCAGCATCGTCCATGTCCAGAGAGTGGACATGTCTGGTAATGCTCAGATTGACGGCATCATAGGCGAGGACATTGAGGGGTCACGATGCGGGAAGAAACTGATTGTCCTTGCTGAAGAGATTATCGATGAGAAGGATGTTCGCTCGCACCCTGACCAGACAAAGATCCCTGCGATGTACGTTGACTATATCGTAGAGCTCCCCTATGCTGCACATCCAATGATGTGTCAGAATTACTATGACTACGATTTGGAGCACCTGATGTTATTCCACAAAGCCACCAAGACCGAGGAAACATGGCAGGAATACCTTGATGAATATATCATTGGTGTCCAGAATCACGAGGAATATCTCAAACTCATTGGAGATGAACGCCTCAAGGAGCTTCGAGCAAAGGAGCCATGGGGGTATTAGACAATGACAAAGTACACGAAGACAGAATTCCTGATTGCTTGTGCGTCACGGCATGTGAAAGATGGAGAGAACGTTTTTGGAGGGACCGGTATGCCCTTACTTGCCGCCCTTTTGGCAAAGGAAACGCACGCTCCGGGCTCAAACCTGATATCTGAGGCAGGCTTCATCGATGCTCAACCACGTGAAGTCCCACTCTCTGTCGCCGACACCCGCTACTACTACGGTTGTTCAGCTGCAATAGGTCTCATTGAAACGCTGGGTTTCCTCTTGCAGGGTGGTCGGATTGATGTGGGCTTTCTGGGAGCTGCTCAAATTGACGAGTACGGGAACCTCAATACCAGCTATATCGGGCCCTATGATCATCCCAAGGTGAAGCTCCCAGGTAGTGGTGGTGGTAATGACATTGCTTCATCCGCAAAGCGACTGATCATCATGATGGCACACGATAAGCGGAAGTTCGTCAAGCAACTGGACTACATGACCAGCCCTGGGTATCTCGAAGGACCCGGCTCGCGCGAGAAATGGAATCTTGTCGGCGGTGGCCCGCAGGTGGTGATAACGGATATGTGCCAGTTCGACTTCGACCCTGATACCTGTAAGATCCGTCTGCTCTCGGTGCACCCCGGGTATTCTGTGGCTGATGTCCTTGACAATGTTATGTTTGATCTCATCGTTCCCGACAATGTCCCAACCACTGAGGAGCCCTCTCAGGAACAGATTGACATCATGCACAAGCTTGACCCCAAGGGTATCTATCTAGGAAAAGGCGGGTAGCCAAGATCGTGACCGAGTTCACATTCAGCAAGTATCGGGCCGTGGTCTTTGATCTTGACTCGACGTTGACGGATCCTCACAACTATCCACTTCGAGCGTCCATGTGGTTACTCGAACAGTGTACCGATGATGTCGAGAGTGTGGCTGATGAATACTTGAAACACCTTGTGGTTAACTACAGGCGAGGTATCAGGGAGATTGTTGAAGGCGCACCATATCGGACACCATTGGAAATCGTCAAGAGGGCGATGATGGAGAGTCTGGAAGCGGTCGGGCTCAATGTTGATGATTCAGTCATCGAAGAGGGCACACGTCTGTTCAAATGGCTGCATGTGGAGACCTCAACGGTTTCTTCTAATGTCGAAAGGTTCCTACAGAAGCTACAGGATACGGGACTCAAGCTTGGAGTCATCACAAATAGCTTTGAGAAACACCTTCAGGTCATTCTCACGAAACTTGATCTGCTCAAGTACTTCTCCTGCTTTGTGGATAGTGGTGATGTCGAGGCATTCAAACCCATGAGCGCGCCCTTCAATCTCATCGTTGACTGTCTGGGGACGAAGGCTGTGGAAACATTGTTCATTGGCGACGAGTATTACGCTGACATCGTAGGAGCGACCTCGTTCGGCATGGATGCTATCTGGGTGAACAATCGTGGTGGTGACCTTGATGAGATGATATCAAGGTATGGTGAGGACACACGTCCTATCCTTGTGGTCAATGCGGTTGCCGAACTGGAAGACTACTTATGAGTAATTCGTCATCTTGTTATTACCTGCGAACAATGGTTATTAAACATCTGCTCGAATAGGAGGTTGAAGAGAATCAACGGAGACATGACCATGAGTAATGAGGATAACCTAGATGGGCCTCTGAAGGCTCGCTCAGACCTTATAGATATGTTGAGGTCATGCCCAGATAACACTGCTGCTATCGTGACGCTCATCCAGACCGAACTACGCGACATTCAGGATGGCGATGTGGTATTGAAGATCAAGGACACCTTGGACTCGGTCGCTTCTGAGAGCGGCGTATCAAAAGAGGCTAAGGAGAACGTACTCTATTGGCTCACCCAGACAAGCCTAGATGCTCGTCAGATGATTCTTGTCCGGACCATCGAGGAACTCCTGAAAATCGACCAATGCAAGCCTGCCACACTCGAGGCACTGTCGCAAATCTCCTCGAAGGAGAACGTCGATATGGTGATGGAGTGGGTAAACAGGAAGATTCTGACCCTGAATCAGGGTGTCTATGTGCTTTTGTTCCCCGAATCTTCTGATGCACTTAGATAGGAGTCATCTATTGTTCATAATCTGCCTGATGCTGCTTTTGTCTAGAACTGCTTTAAAGGAATCATAAAGCATTGCACGCTCAATATGGCAATCATAGAACTGTCTTCTGTCTGGAACAGTGATGCTATGAAATAGTCATTATATATAGACGAATTAAGAATGTACTCAGGTGAATGAAATTGAAACAGTTACAATTGATCTCGTTGGCTGTTATTGTCGCATTGGTCGCAGTACAACCTGTCACAATGACGGTCAATGCCCAACAAATGCCCGGTTCTGGTCGGATGGGCCCGCCTTCTCGCGATGACCAAGGGTCAATCTGGATAAATTCTGACATCATCACGGTCATGGCGAACGAACGCGTGCCCATGTTCCACTTCTGGTATGCATCTGACACGAACGGCACATATGCCAAGTTCCTTGCCCAGTATACCTCGATCATAGAGTTTGAGGACGCGAACGGTGATGGTGCCTACCAGACCAGTGAAATCCTGAACTTCGCCCCTCTTGCTGCATATGAGTGGACTGTGCAGACTGGCACGGAAACAGATTCAGATGGAACCGTCACTGAAATCTGGTTGAAGTACACCAAGGGCGGTTCCTTAACCGGCAATCCGATGGATGGGATGCCTGAGATGCCCCGTCAGTATCCCGGCAACGACGCAATCAGCGAATACGAGGACATGACGTTACAGATTTGGGCACACCTCTACCTAGAGGACTACGAAGGCTCGGTCACAAATGACACTGGGGTTCATGCGACCTACACCGTTTCGGGATCCACTGAGCTGAAAATGGATATCGAGATAGGGAACTTCCCGTTCTCCAGCGAGAATTCCAGCGTCGCCATTGAGGTTCTTCTCAAGGAGAATATGGATGGCATGATGAACCGGCACATGTTCCAGACGCGAGAACGAACTCGGAATGTCACTGCCAACTCACAAATGGACTGGAGCACCCCTTCAGGGAACGAGTCCATGTTCGAACGCATGGATCGGACTCACGAACAGAGGATTGATATAATAAACGCGGACAGTGATGCGCCTTAAGGCTTCTTCAGCTGGTTGGATGTTGCCACTATCACTTGGCCTGGTGGAGAAACCGAAATGGTGAACGTCTCAGCGTCGTATGTCGTCACGAACGCAGGACTCTCCGTCTATCTTGCATACCCACATTTTGATGATGGCTCATTGCTACACGACCCTTCGATTGGTGTCTATGAAGAATCCGCACCACTGGTTCCCGAGGTACCAGATAATGTCCTTTTCTTCGGGATTGGCATCGTTGCTGTTCTTGCAATAGTAGCTGTAATTGTCCGTAAGCGCTGATTTGGTAGATAGAGCCGAACGGCTCACTACCATCCATTTTTTTAGTACGTCCAACATTGTTACCTTTATCTGACCGAAGCATGGATGTGTTGATTAAATGAGGCCTTCAAGAACGGGAAACAACCTAGTCATCGCACTTGTAGCACTGTTCTCCCTTCTCACAATATCCCCCACACCTATCCACGCGCAGCCATCTACTGCCCTCATCCTTGACCCTGTTCATATGACTCTCGACATGAACCATAATGGCTCAACAATTCTCACTCTTGATGCCACTGTCACTAACATTGGGCTCTCTTCGCTATCAGAGGTTTCTTTTAGGGTCGAAACCACAGACTCGCATCTGATCAGTGCTCATGTGAATGGTATTTCAACAGAAGCATCTGTCACAAAGCTGGAACGTTACTCTATTGTCACTGTCAACATTGATGGAGGATTATCTGTAGATTCCAGCACACCTGTACAATTCCAACTAGGAATTCACGATATGCAAACGGATGGAGGGCTTTCGCCCTCCGGTGACCTCCACTACTTCGACGCTATCTTCTACATCCGTCCTCTCTTCACCTATAGGAATATCACACTTGTAGCAAAACTCCCTGCATACTCCATGCTCTCTGAAGAATCGGTTTCTCCCCTTTTCCCAACAGTATCAGGGAACTTCACTGATGGACGAACACTTGTTTTCCTTTGGTTTACAAACGAACTGCAACCCGGTCAAGAGAAGGTATTCATCATCCGCTACCAGATTCATGAAACATCGGTAGCAACAGCGGATGTCACTGGAGTCCAGCTTCTCCTGATTGGCGCCTCATTGATTCCAATCGGGATACTTCTTGGATTGATGCTTCCGAAGATTCACGAACGACTAAGAGATCTTCGGAGAGTCCGGTATGTCGGAGTGACCCATGAGGAAGAGGAAGTCATCGATGCAATCCGCAACAAGGGCGGATTCTGCTCTCAGAAGGAGCTTTACAGTGATCTTGGTATCTCTCAGGCAAAGGTCAGTCTGATACTGACAGCGCTCGAAGAACGAGGACTTGTGCGACGTTTCAAAGAAGGTAGAGAGAACATCGTTCACATTATTGAAGAATAATCCATCTTTATCGCATATCAGGCTATGTTACCACTCAGTACTATCCGACTGGTTGAGTCGCCCGATGATCTAGAACACCTCTTTGACCAATACTTCATCCACCTAATTTATCCCTGTAGAAGTCACCGAAATAGTCCCATATCATTGATGCCTTAGAGGACTTGTTCAGAAACCGCGATTTATCGGGAGTTTGTGTTTGAGATTGTTTTTCCAACGCAAACGAGGCAACGTCGAGAGCTAACTCTGCAACCGCAATGCCATTGCCGACCGACCTAGAGAAGTCAAATTATACGGAGTTGATGACAACCTCTTCCATTTTTCGGGAGTTGATCATTGAGCTCCATAAGATCCGTTCTGTCAAGGGTGACATTGTAGGGGGTTGCAAACAGCTGCGCTAGACGTACCCAAACGTGGACGTCCCTTAGACGGACACTCGAAGTAATGTATAGGGCTTTATAGACTCGACCACTCCCACAGGAGTATGAGGTCGAACATGACACACAAACGGTTTCGCAGAGTCCACCCAGTGCCGTTCTCTGGGAGTACAACACTCTGGTGTCCAAGTTTGTACAACTTACAATAAACGGTATCATGGTTCCATGACTCATACCCCTGATGGTAGGACTTTCGTTCGTTTGCATGATATCAATTTCGACATGTCCCGTAGACTATGATTTGATACTAGATGTCATCTCTTTCGAAGGGGACGGCGCAACGTGATGAGGGTGACTCCTTCCTTCTCCAACAGCTCGGTCGCCTCGTCCCTGATGTCAGGTACTATGGCATAGGTGATGAACAACCTGTACTCAGCCTCACGCTCGAAGGCCTTCTCGAAGAACTTGACTTTTCTCAGGAATATGGTGACCTTGTCGATGCTCCGTACGATGGCTGTGACCTCCCCGAGGACGAAGGGGTCCTCGTTGAACAGGTCAATCTCCACATCCTTGGAGTGAGCGAACACCGTGTACTCGTTGT
>JAJRZD010000029.1 GCA_024275415.1 archaeon | reverse complement strand
GTGATATTCATGAATGTCTGACTGAAATCGAAAAGGGTTTCACGCTGTGGCGATTTCGCCATGCATATGCTGTCAATGGTTCCGTTCGATAAAGCCTCGTATGCATCACCCCATTTCAATGGCTTCCAAACAATCTCTTTATTCATGATAGATGCTAGTGCTCTGATTATATCTATATTGAACCCGTTTGCTGTGCCATTCTCCCACCATTCATGGGGAGCATATGCAGAGTCTAGTCCAACAACCCATTGTTCTTTGTCTTGAGATGGATGACTGACTCGAGCAGCGGAAATAGCAGGCACAATTCCCAGTATGAGGATTATACCTGTTATGACAATCACCAGTTCACTCCTATCTATCAATCATCCAACACAACCTTGAACAAGTTAACAAGCCGTTGTCGATTCCAATAATACTCTACTACTCCTGCCTATATCCATATCGTGTCTAATTACAATTTACTATGTGAATCATTAGAGGATCCTAATGAGAATCGTGAAAGATGTTTACCGAAAGAAGCGTCAAAGGCTAACTATTAGTCAAATCAGGGATGTTCATCAGAGAGGCGCATAAGAATCTCGAAGACTAATCAAATGGTTCAGCCGTTCTGCCCCAGTGTCAAACAATTGCGTTATCGACCTTGGAGATGTATTCGTAACCTCAAATTAGAATGATTTCGTGCCTACCACTGCTGTGCAGTCCGTTTGTTAAGTGGTTCGTTTTAACCAGTTACTAGATTGGTTCCCACAATTCACCTTTACTGGCAAATGTCATAGGTGCTATTACAGAGTGGCGCAGAATGTGTTGAGAGGCTGTCCTATCCCATGATAGTAAAATCAAATTTCTTATATTTGAATTTACTATTCTCCCATTAAAGCCGTCTGACTCGTGAAGGCGTGACACAATGATAACACAAAATATGACGAATCCCCTAATACTCGCCTCAACTGAAAGAAGAGCCAAGTACTTCTGCAATGGTATCATTTGGGATACTCTCAAGATTGAGAGCAATCAAGATTCTTGTTGCCAGCTCGGGAGCAGTTGGGAAGACGACCCTGCTCCGTGTACCGAAAAGCAACGAACCGTTGGACATGACATCTCTCTCAGAAGCATACTGTCGAATCTCTCTTCTCAACATCGAAACCGTGAGTGTGGAACGGATTGGGGGGACTGGGTCACGATGAACCTTCCTGATGGCGGATGTTGCAGGACAGCTGAATTTACCAATCTATGCATTACAGGATTTCAGCAATATTGTACTAGGCAGTATCGAGCTTGTGCTGCTGATGTTCGTGGCAAACAACTTGCAATTGTTGCTAGACATCAGCAATTGGGTTCCAATCATAAAGGCACAGTAGTCTGGCAAGAACTGCCTGCGGTTCGTGCTGATCCTGAACAAGAGCGACTTGGGCGTGCCCCTAGACATAGGACTCGTCCGGCAACTCTTGGAATCCGAACTCCTGACAGCTGGCTATTTCATGCTAAGTTGCAAAAGCAGTCAGGGCATTGCAGGATTCCAATCATGGCTAGTTGACTATGCCACAAGGAAATAATGTTGGAGGAACACTAAATGTCACTGGTTCGTAATACGACTGAATACAAATGTAAGGTTTGCGGGCGCCTCGCAGAGTTCGATATCACAGACGAGAAGAGCTACATCTCAAAGAAGGAACATGACAACTTCCTTGGACTGACGCTGACTATTTATCGAGTGGCACATGACACTCCCGAAGAGCGGCATCACAATTCTGTGGTAGTTGACCATACGGGGCTTGTACGCGACTATCGTGATGCATACTCGGAGCCCTTGCACACAACAGGCGCCTCGATTGATTTCAGGTACTGGGTCTATCAAGAGGACGCGATATCATCTTGTCCGACAAATGGGATCGAGTTAGCACTGCTCATCAGTCGGGATCAACACTGGGTGGTGGATATCATATGTCCACCCACGATGAATGCCTCTGAGATTGCGACTCTGGTCGTAGACAAGGTAGAAGAATCTTACAAGGTCTATACCAGTATGCTTCAGCCGATGGAAGCACACATTGGGGGCTTGGATTTCCATATTTGGACTTCGCACACGAGAATACTGTGTGTTGTCCTAAAGAATCAAAAACTGCTATCCATACTCAACTCGTTCGTTTCCCAGATATTTGGTGAAGGTGGTGCCGACCTTGTCCCACGACGAAGGCTCCTGAATTTGGTATTCCACATCATCGAGAAGAATCCCAATCTATCTCATTCCGTGCTCTCCAGAATCATGAATGAGAACCTGCTCTTCACCAAGTTCCAGACCCCATTCGAGGACAGGATTCCCAGCATTGTGGAACGGACATCAGTCAGATTCCCTATAGCTCGCGAGGTTCTTGCACCCATCCTGCGAGGGCACATGACATTGATTGAGGCACTAGAAACTGTGGGACACTCGCACATTCAGGATGTCCTTGATTTGATTGAGTTCATCAACAGAAGGCGGATATTAGGGTAAACAAGGAGTGATGATGATGTTAAAAAAAGCAGCAGCATGGCGCGAAATAATGAAATTGGGCGGTATGAGAAAGAGATCTAAGGAAGTTCGAAGTTACTATCGGGCGCTGTCGGTCAAGTCCCTTCGCAAAGAGGGTTGGTTTGATTTCATGACCATTCCACGCAGTATTGAGGAGATAGCAGACCACTTTGGGTATGTTGACATGGAGTTCCTCAGAAAGTACCTCGAAGCATATTCCAATGACAAGATTCTCATAAAAGAGGAAGGAAAATATCGCACGAATGGCATTGTTGAGGATTTTCCAGCTATCCCTCCGGATCTTTTTGGCCCCGGTCTTGCCCAGCTGACCGCAGATGCAGCTAATAACATTCCCCAGCGTTTGAAAGGGAATCATATCACTTTTCACGATGAGATGAACGTCTTCAACTGGGACGATGCGCTTAGCATGAAGATGTATGAATGTCTTCGGATGGCAGCCTTCAAGTTCTCAGACGCGTTGAGCCGGAGGGGGACATTCATTGATGTTGGCTGTGGGAGTGGTGTTGGTACTGCTGCAATCTGGGGCTACTACTACAAGAAGGGTGCTTTCAAGTCTGGTGACCCTGTGAAAATCTATGCACTTGAACATGATCCCAACCTAAAACGGATTGCAGAAGAGGAATTTGCATCATATGTTTCTAGGTTACATGGGATTGATAGGACGGCCATCGATTCTTTATCTGAGCACCACCCAATATTTGTCCAAGGCAATGCTGAGGAACTGCCCTTTGAAGATGAGTTCTTCGACATGGTATACACCTCTCAAGTCCTCCATTGGTGTGACGCAGAGAAAGCAACAAAGGAGATGATGCGAATCCTCAAGCCCGGCGGCCTGTTCTTTGGCACAGAAGCATTCTACCCTATGATGGATCAGTATACCGAGCTTTACATCCTCATGAATGAAGGTGCATATGGCGCTATCATGAAAGAGGACTTCATGAGATGGGTTCGTGAGGCTGGTGCGACTTCCGTCGATTCTGCGACCCCAGTCGGTGTGTTCAAGGTTCTGAAATGAACCGCAAGCGGACTTGTATCAATGGTTGAAATGTGGTGTCCCAATCTATCCGTTGTATCTTGAAGCGCTTTGAGGATATCATCGCGTGAGATATCCCGCTGTCGCATCCTCTCCAACGCATGTCTTGTGAAGATGATCACGTTGTGGCAACCTTAGAGACCAGTTCTCCATCCCCACATTTGACCAGTTGGTTCAAGTCCAGCTTCCTCTTGGAAAACGCAAGCACTTCAATCCCGCAAATCTCTCCTCTTTCGTCAAAATCAATGATCACTCCCTCAGAGATCTCAACACTCTCTACCACCCTTTCTCCCTTGAGCCTGAAATAGACAGAATCTGCCACTTTATCATAATCCACACGCATGAGAGCATCACCTTTCCGTGTCGTCCTGCTAATGATTCATATGGTTCCTATATGTACATGTGCTTTCCTATTGCCATCAGGGATTTTGAGTTCCTCTTAACCTCATCTTCAAAGGTGTCGTGTTCACCAATCCTCCCAATATAATGAATGATCATTCTGTGCATTGACAAACACGAGAGCAGGAGTCAAAAAAGGAGAGTAATTGAATAACTCCTAACACACAGCATATGGACTCCAGCCTTGGCAAATCAATATGTTTCTTTGCCAAGCAACTTATTGTTTCAGTGAGCAAGACGCGCATATCTTGTGGTGCATAACAACTCGAGTGTCCGCGACACGACCTCCAGATGCTCCACCGTTCCATGCAATTTTCCTGTCAGGTTAGCCGTCACCAATATTGATCCTGTCTAACACCATACATTACCCTCTTCTGCGCATACTATTGAACTTGTCACCTCCGCAAGGAGAAGCCTGGAGTGAGCCCTGGTATGCGGACAGGGCCCGGTCAGCATAGGTCATGGCATCATTGGTGGGACGGCCCACAGCTTGTACGCACGACCTGCACTACATTATTGTCCTACTACATGGTACATATGCCCCTTTGCGTTCCCACCTCTTCAAGGTCGAAGGTGACACCCCAAGACGTTTTCCCATGGTTCCGATCCTGACTACCATCCTGATGATACGACTGGCTAGTTTTTTTACTTTCTGCAATCGGCGGTTATTTAATCTATGATGATGTATTTTTCGGAACGAGCGAGTAAAAGACTTGCATAATAGTCTGATATTAGATGGTAGAGGATCCAAATAGGAGAATCAGATATTGAGCCTCAAGGAATTCGCAATTGATACATTTGCTCTCGCGCAATGGAATGTTTTGAGGCCCATTATGAGATTGAAGCCTGAAGATCTCATGTACCAACTTACACAAAAGCTCAATCCAACAAGTCGGATTCTTGGTCATCTTACATGGCATATGGATATCATCTTCAATCGCTAGGGTCAGGGAAAGAGCCAGCTAGATACAGAAGTGCGCGAATGTTTTGCGACTGGGGTAGAACGAATGAACCTACAACAATTCCCCCTTACGATGATTGATATTATCGATAACTTTCTCATGGTCTCAAAATCAAGTTTCGAGTATCTCAAACAGTTGCCAGAGGAGATATCGGAGATGTTTGCGTTGAACCATCATGCACAGATGATGGGAACTTCTTGATCGTCATGATGATATCTGGAAGCCTGTAATTGACAACATTCTGCACGGCAGTGCTTGATTGAAAGAGTAGAAGGTGTATTACTCTTCGGATTTCTTCGTTCCAACTACTGTTAGTCCTATGGGTTTGCCGTCCTTGTATCGCACGACAATACCATTTGGGAGCATCTCAGAGTCGTCAGCTTCCTGAATAGATCCAAAACTAACGTAGACTACATCATTCTCTGAATCATATCTCACATCAATATCCTCTAGGTCTACTACTATTTGGGCCATATCACACCTCTCCTCTTGAAGGAATCCGGCTTGGATGTGACGAAGAGAGTCTTTATCCTACTCCCTTCTATGTAGAAAACCGCTAAAAACTTGTGTGTACCTGAAATTCTCCGTAGTGCCACAACTTCAGTTGTTCGGCCCTATACGATGAACTCTGGAGCTTTAATCGTAGCCTTGATCTCTGCGTATAGATTCGGAAGTTGCAAAACCTCAGGATGTCGTTCTTTGATGTGGTTCATGGTTGCTTTATTTAGGGACACTGCATTTCCAAAAACCGATATGCATGTGAGCAGGATGTCCCCTCTTTGTGCAATGCCTTTCTTTTCTCTCATCTTCAATATCCCGCGATTCCTTGGCTCGGCATCAAAGATCTGTTAAATGTCATACGTCTTCGGAAATGCAGTTCTGTCTAATCAGTGTACTGGGAATGAACAGGAAGAATATGGGAACTCGAAGCTTCCTTGATAATAATCAGAGTTACAGCTGCTTCTCCTGACGATAGGACAAGTACTCGTGCCCAAAGATTTCTCTCGCCATGACTAGCCTTATCTGAAACCACACCTCCCATCAAGTATGACCTCTGCAATTTCTGTAACAGAGCTCACAAATAAATTTGGAGATTTCACCGCTGTTGACAAGGTCAGCTTCGAAGTTGAGGTAGGAGTTCTCTTTTGACTTGCGCGCTGTTTCAGTGATGTGATTCCATATTCGTATTGAATATTCCTCAATGGGTTCTATCTGCTCAATCGGAAACATACCATTGGCCCATCTATTAATGAAGCCATCAATCCCAAATTCTATCAACTCGGCACCGATGCTAGTTTTTACGGATGGCCCCAATAGATCCCTGACACATCCATGATCTATCGCTTGCACACCTCTTTGTTCATACCCTTCTTTTATTCGCAAAGCAGTTTCTTCACATCTTGGATGTTCGCTGTAGAACAGACCAAGCTCTCTCGTTTTCGGGAGCCTTTTACCAAACTCAATTGCCATCCTTTTTCCAAGAAGAGTGATTTGCATATGCAGCAACCTCTCTTGATTGTCTGAATGCAATCGATGCGAGTGCCTGAGAATAAGTGCGATTGGATGTTCCGTATCAATATCTCCAATGTTCTTCAGGAGCGACCTTGCTTCATCCAACCACAATTCGTCTTTCCACCCCCTGCTTTTCATTACCTACCTCTCCACTTTCCCAATGCACCAACTTCAGGATTAATTTGTCAATTATCCGAAGACAGGCGTTGTTTAAATCTGTTGACACTGATCGAGTTTAAAACACATGCAACAAAAAAGGTATTGAAAAGGATATTCGGAAACTCAGAACATTGCAAAAGGCCAACCCGTTATGTGACATCTTCTTGGTTGTTCTTGATAGACATATTTCTGCGAGTAATATCGACAAAATCAGTAGGGCTGCAAGACGCATCGGGCGGGACAGGTTTTTCCCGTCATTCGAATTGACCCCACTGGGAAATAGAATCTAGCATCTCGGAACGATAAATCTAGGAACCTCTGAACCGCCATTGTACTGCACTTCACAACATGGTGAACACTAATACACTGATGTCCGATCCTGAGATCCGATATGCGTGCATGCTGAGGAAGCAAGGACTGTCGTATGGAGCAAGCACGAGGAAGGTCTACCACGACCTTGGCCGTTCCTGGGACATCAGCACTATCGAGCATGCCATCAAGAGGACTCTCCCAGAGAAGGAATACAACCTAGATACCAATGACATTTGAATGCCTTACAAAGAAAGACGGAGAAGGAGCTCGAGGATCCCTCCAATGAATTACAGCTGCTTCTCCTGACGGTAGGGCAGGTACTCGGGGCCCAGGATTTCTCTAGCTATAACGTTTTTTTTTGCAAATAAGCATCACCTTCAGCACCAATCGTATGTATACGATTGCTCCTGTAGGCTGTTTCTAGTGGGTACTGTTTCGTGTAACCAGATACTCAGGTTAGACAGGTTCTGAGGTGAAGTTCAGAGAAAAGACTAATAAGATTTGAAGCCGAATAAAAGACTAGCCTCATCTATTGAGGTTTTGCTTCAGGAGGAAAGTAATTGAATGCAAAGAATAAGATAATAGTGCTGTATGTATTGTTACCGCTGTTTGTCCTATCTTTTGCATTACCCGCACTGAATTCGCTAACGACTTTTACAACAGCAACCCCTAATTTCATCACTTTGAAATCAGTTTCAGTCATGTCGAGAGACACTTCGGACGCCATAAATGATGTACATTTGAGTTCAGTTGCAGCGTTTGATACATATAACGATTGGTACGCAGACTCTGACACAGTAAGTGTGTACGAGAGGCTTAATAGTGCAGTAACGTACTCCCGGTTCAAGTCCGATATCCGTTATCGTGACCGTGTGCAAATAGTAAGCCATGGTTCATATACCTCTTCCTCTGGTCCTGTTGTAGATCTATATGGTAGCACGGACTTGAAGACTAGCACCTCTAGGTTTTGGGGAACTTCTTATGGGACCTGCGAACTCGTATTGCTAGCATCTTGTTATTCATTCGGAAGCAATAACTTGGATCGACGATTGGCGGATGCCATTCTGCAAAAGACCCCTGCAAAGGCGGTGATCGGATTCAAGGGTGCAGCAGAGCTGTTTGCCACAACCTTTCTGGTGTCGAACTTCTGGTGGCAGCATATGGCTGGTTTGCAGTATAACGGTGACTACTATGGATACGGTGCGGAAACAGCATATAGCAGATCCATTTGGCTGCTTGAGAGCTTGTTGGCTGATGCAAAATTCACAGCTAATCTTGTCATATCTGCCATTCTAGCCTATTTCACAGGCCCGCTTGTATTCACTGTTAAGGGCATTATGACCAAAATCCTTCAGACTATCTTCAAGAATGGAATCACAGAGGCTGCATTCAACCTGTTCGTTTCCAATGTTGTTGCCACAATGAATGGATTCATCTACTACAGCAATGGGGACTATATCGGTTCATTAGTTTCGGGTGGTGGCAGTGGTGGTGGTAGTGGTCCAATAGATACGATTGATTAGAGGGACTCCCATCCCTCAATCCACTTTTTTATATGAAAAAGGAGAGATCACATTGCAACACTTCAAAGCCCTTCTCATCATGATGATGCTCTTCGTATCCTTTCCAATCTTCTCAACACACTCATCTATGGCACTCACAAACACTAAACAGTCCTCTTATGTGAACGCCCAAACGACAACGCGACGAGATGCGATAATCTCGTATATACAAGCACTATACTCAGCAAACGAAGGCGCTTTCTACTCATCGCTATCAGATTGGCCTACGGATCCTAGGATAATGTCCTACCATGATGTCATTGATGTATACGATCCTATCTTGACACTATCACTACTGGATGCCACTACCGCCTTTGACATTAGCAATTGCTCAGTCTTTCTGAAGAGCTTGATAAATCCGCCTTCAGAAGTTGAGTCCCTTGGGCCTGTCAACTTTTCGCGTATCACTTCATTTCAGGTTACAATTAGCAAGGCAGTTGTTGATGCATTCGAACTCGTAGGCATCTCTGAGAACCTTGACGAAGATGATTTTGAATCATTTATCAGGCACTCCCAGAGGTCGTCCGGAGGGTTTAGTGATAATCCTTGGGACACCTTCCTTGAAGAGGACATCATTGCGACATATTCTGCGTTGTATACCCTTGAGTATTTCGACCGACTTGATGCAATCGACCAGAGTTCGGCTCTTTCCTACATACTCTCATGCTATTCTAATGGCGGTTTCTCTTCCATCGCAGGTGGCGAACCGACTCCCGACTATGTGCCCTTGGGACTTATGGGCCTTGAAATCCTAGGAGCTTTGGACACTATTGACCGCGATGAGGTGATATCCTTCGAACTCGCTAGTTGGGATAACGACACTGGTTCTGTGTATGACGGTACAATTGTCGATGTCGAACGCGTAGTATGGTCATTAAGCATCCTGAATGCCCTCGACCAGATCGATGTGGAGGCGACCGTTTCGTGGGTTCTCTCTCGACAATCCAGCGCATATGGCGAATTCTTGCCATTCCCCTATGCAGACCTTGGCGATGAAAGACTTGAGTGGGCCCGTGCTGCAGTCCATATCCTCGCTTTGCTTGGACGACTAGATGTCCTCGATCAGGAATTCACTGTCTATATGACCCCTGTACATACAATTCCCCAGGCATACTATGATTTCATATCTAGACATTTCCCCTCCACTACTACGACCACAGGTTCCAATGGGTATATTGTATGGCCACGATTTGACCTGAGTGCTTTCGTGGGATCCCTAGTCCCTTCATTTCTCATAATAGTTGTACTATCCCCAGCAATGTACTGGGTCTGCTCAGAGAGGCAAGAAAAGAAGGCTCGATTACAGGAGCGGAAGAAAAGGAAGCCGGGCAGCAAGCTTTGACAACCTTCTCATGTGAGATTCCTCGTTGTTTCATTCTCTCCAAAGCATGCCTTGTGAAGATGATCACGCTGTGGCAACCTCAGAGACCAGTTCTTCATCCCCAAGTTTGACCAGTTGGTTCAAGTTCGGCTTCCTCTTGGAAAACGTGAGCACCTCACTTCCGCAAATCTCCCCATTTTTGTCATAATCAATGATCACTCCCTCAGAGATCTCTATACTTTTTCTCCCTTGAGCCTGAAATAGACTGAATCTGCTACTCTATCATAATCTACACGCATAAGAGTATCACCATATGTCTTCCTGCTAATGATTCATATTGTCCCCATATGTAAATGTGCTTTCCGTTCTGGCTCATGGAGTTGCCGGCTCCAGAAAGCGATTGTCCAGGTCGTCAAGAGAACTGGCTCAGAGAAAGAGTGCAGGTTGATTGTCGATGATGCTTGAATACCTTACAAAGAAAGGGACGGAGCCCGAAACCCCTTCTCACTGGTCTACAGCTGCTTCTCCTGACGGTAGGGCAAGTATTCGGGGCCCAGGATTTCTCTAACGATAGCGATGACAATAAATCAAGTCGCACATTGATTTCAGATAGCTTGTTCACTTTCTAGTTTCTTGAATAAATACCTTAGAGACGCATTTGTTTTCTTCCCGGTTTCTATGCAATAACAATCAAGGATATACTGCATGAATTCAATCCGCGTCATACGTTTTGGAACAAGCTTGTTAAACTGTTCTTTGGACACATCACAGGTACGTGGAGGTTTTTTGATTCTGTGTTTCCGACACTGGTCATCTGGAATCCCTGCTAGGTACCATGATTCGATTTCTTTAGCTACGACGACCACATTACAGAAATCGTTATTCTTGCCAAGCTTGTTCTCAGTTTTTTTCGGCTCTCAACTACACATGGTTCGTCATCAAGATCCCGAAGAAAGAAGCAACAACCATTCATTTTTCGAATCGTCTTCAAAAGACTACGAGTTTTTTTCCATGGTTTACCAGCGTATTTCCATGTCTTGATTGTGTATCTCTCGTTTTGAATAATAGGTACGATGATGCGTGTTATGAAATCTTCATCCTCGTTTCCTTCAATCAGAAAGAAAAGTCTGCGGATCATTATCTTACAACTCTAATAGATTCTCCACATACAAATCATCCAATCCCATATCCTGTTGCAAGAATTCTCTCACTTCCCCTATTTCTCCGGGTCTGATAGCTTCCGAGAATCCCTCTCTGTTTCGACGCAATAATAGCAAATCCTCAATTCCAGCGTGTCGCACTATTTCAGGATTGTGAGTAGTAACAATAATCTGTTTCTCCGATGAAACCTCTTTCATCATGTCAACAACTCGTGATATAAGCTGAGGGTGAATATTCCTCTCAGGTTCTTCAATGACTACAAATGGTTTTGTTTCGAAGTAAAGTGTGACTATCAGTGCTATGAGATTGATTGTACCATCTGAGATGAAAGGAGCGGGGACAAGTGTCTTCTCTGAATACGTTTCCAAGATATTGGTCAGGAGCGATTTGTCCGCTCGTTTTTCTACTTTGAGGTCTTCGACAAAAGGCAAGAGCCTTTTTAGGAGCCGAGTAAATTTGATTTTGTTCTCTTTTGTTTTCAGGATATTCTGCAATACTATTGCCAAATTGCTCCCATTAGCTTCAAGTTCAGTTTTTCCAGTAATCGGTGATGCTTCTTTACATATTTTAGGGTCAAAGTCATACACGGATAACCCTCTTATGATTTGACCGAATATGTATGTCAGATGATTAAATGGACCACTTTCGATGAATGTGTTTCTAGAATCAAGCCAATATACCGGGCCAAGAATATTACTTACGAATGACTTTAGAAGATACGGGTCACCTTCTGGAAGATCGAATGGATTGGTTTCAACAACAACTCTATCTTTCTCTCTTTTCAATGTGATTTTTCCTTTTGCTGATGGACCTCTCTCCTCCTTTCGATAGGTTCTTCTGTCAGTTTCTGATACATCAACGACAGTTGCAAGCTCCTCCTCAATTACCTTGTATCCTGTACCTCGTTTATGGAACTGAATGGCTAAGGTGTACCGAAAATCATCTATGTTTGTCACGAAATACTTTTCTCTCGCTGGTGTGATTACATCTCTGTATCCCCGTGCTTTTACATGTAGTTCTATCCGCACCGGTCTAGTTCTTCCGATGTTAACATTACCTAGGTATGTGATTCCCCCTTGCATAGAAATGGCATTATCAAGTCCATGTTCCACAATGTCCTTGAGAAACTGAAATACACAGATGAAGTTGGATTTTCCTGACGCATTTGCACCAATTAGAACATTGAATTCATTCAAATTGAATGTCGCATCATCAAAGCTTCTAAAATTCGACACACGTACACTCTTTACAGTGCTACCCCATCTAAACATAATAACTATCCACCAACAAAAGTTGTTTCATCAAATAGTATCATTCAGTTATTACACCAGACACTATTAACTATCTGTATTATGCTAACCGCACGTTGTCTGATTCTGTCCTCCAGATGTGTTTCTTAATAGTATTTTTCAGTCTAAATGCTATTGGTTCATAGCGGAGGAGTTCTTAGAGGAATCACTTTCAAGACTTGGATACCTTTCAGCCCTCAAGAAAAGGTGGCGTAAAAAGAAACCATATTTTCTAATGACCCGTGCTAGTTTGAATCTAGATTCAGGCAAATCCTACTCCGAAATGGGAACTTTAGAGTTGTCAAGCAAATGATGACTTTTGGCGATATCTGAATTTGGTGATTATATATAAGTTGGTGAGAAAGTGTTTGACGCATACGGATATTCTATTGACCTAATGAACATCCACGATATCATAAAAGGAATCCAAAAGGAAAGGAACGAGCTTGAACTTACAGCTGTTTCTCCTGTCGGTAGGATAGACATCGGGTTCTAACTGGAGGATGGCGATGGCAGGCTGCGCACTCGACGAAGACCGTCGGAATGAAGCAATCATGAGGTTTGAAAAGATACTTGGGAGGCAGAATTTGAGATTTCTCAACGAGATATTCGTTGCCCCAGTTTCAAGGATTGGAGTACCTAACCTGGTGATTTTGCTACGGAATGCCTGGGTTTCAGGAGGAAGAGGGTTATGTGTAATCAGAGTGATGGGGTTGACACTTGCAAGTATGATCATGCTCCTTGATATGCACACATACCTCTACATTGGCATCTCACTTATCACAAGCTCTCTCACATTCCTCTGGCTCGATAGCGTAGTGATATGGATACAGAATGGGCAGCCCAAGAACAGGACTACATGGATGGTCGGGTCTATCGTCCTCAGCGCCTTCATGGCACTGGGAATAGGATTGCCAACAGGCATATTCACAACAATGGCAATCACCATCGAAGCAGTACGAGTCTGGGAGTTCTATCTCGTAGCAGTCCTTTCTGATGTCACCCTGAACTTCTTCGGAGCCTTTGGTGCATACTGGATCTTCATAACTGTGACAAATAGCAATCGCGTTCTGTTCGAGGAACGCTTCGTCGCCTTGCGCAAATGCTTGCGTTCAAGACAGCAAGCAGATTCTTTACCAAACCGGCGAAATGCAATTGAATACGCAAAATCAATGGAAACCAGACTAGCAACCGCAAAGTGTGTCCTTCTCTGGCTCGTCCCGTTGCTCATCTATATTGCTCAGCCAATCTCTCCCCCATTGCAGGCAGATGTATACTTTACACTGGCAGCTGCTTCAGCCCTCGTAGGACTCATTGTGCTTGGAGCAGCTCTAGCACACTTTGGGAAAAGGACAAGTATGCTCCTGCGGACAGCATTAACGACTGTAATTATCGCAACATTCATCGCATCCCTCCCATTTGCATTTTCAAACTTTGGATCATGGCTCCTTGGACTCTGCTATGCACTTGGAGCAGTTTTGTTGATTGCCCTCCTCAAATCGTACGAAGGGGTGCTTGGTGAGAAGCCTGAGATTCTTGGACAAAGGTACTTCGAGTACCATCTGGCCGCCCTTGAAAGCGATGAACTAGAACGCTTCATAGAAGAAACTATCGAACAGTTAGACTCCTTGATTGTACCGTAGAGACCCTGAGGAGATACCAGTACGGGAGGAGGAGTCGGTGAGAGAGGCTGTGAAGGTGAAGTTGGGAGGGGTCTTGAGGTCAAGGCGTGACAACAGACGAGGCATCGAAACATTACTCAAGGTGGTGGTATATAATGCGGGGCGTGCAAACTACCTCTCATGATCCATCCCATAAGTTTTGCAACAGATCTGGAAATGCCGTATTATTTAAATGAGAATTCAGTCATTTTCAGGCAATTACGGATAAGGATCACTTTCAGGAGATTTCAGTGAATAGAGAAGAGCCGCTTAAGTCATTGAGTATTGATCAATCTGAAGAACTAGTTCTGTCATCATATCGGGATCTTGGACTAGACAAGCTGGAAGATTTTCCACTCCACTCGGTGAGGATCGAATTCGAGAAGATAGGATCATCTGGGAAACCTGTCAGCGACACAGTTCTCTCTGAAGATGGCGCATTGATATTAAATATACGAGATACCGACCTTGCTTCAGGCGTAAAACAACATCTTGCAACTCTGGTCCGAAACCTAGAAATGCCTCTCGAGTTCTCATACATCAAAATGTTCATTCTTCCGTTTCTATTCCCTCTCGGCATGTTAATTCCCTTTTTGTCCATACTGTCTGCATTATCTGCACTTGACAGTCCTACGATCCTGTTGGCAGTGCCTGTTCTTTATTCTGCGTTTGTCCTTCCTGTTTTGCTCTACCTCGAAACGCAACAACGTAATGAATCAGAACAATATGCCGCTCGAGTCAAAGTGAAGCTCGATACGCTCCCTCTTTTCGCGGCTGAGGAAACAACGGAAAGATCTGCCCAACTGACTCGTAGAAGTGTGCCATACACGATCTACAACTTCGTTATGTATCTAGTTGGAATCGTCGTTCTACTTGTCTTAGCTCTCTCATTATGAACGAGAGATCACCAGTAATATGCCTGCGAGTCATCAAGCTAGAGGACAAACTGAGAAGGTGCTTTTGAACGACATATGCAACACTAGAGAGGGACACCGGTTGACTGGACATTCACAAATCGCAGGCCGTTACTCCGTACCTGACACCTCTTTTGGTGGCTCTGTTACGCCCTCTGCCATTCATTGGCTATCAGCACGATCGAGCATGTCATCAAAAGAGCACTCGAAGAAAGGGAATACGGATCGGATGCCGACTGCAGTTGATTGCCTAAAAAGAGAAAGATACGAAGGAGCACGTGGCCCCTTCATACTGATTTACAGCTGCTTCTCCTGACGGTAGGGCAGGTACTCGGGGCCCAGGATTTCTCTAG
>JAJRZD010000028.1 GCA_024275415.1 archaeon | reverse complement strand
AGTGGAAGGGAAGGAGGGTCTGGGAAAAGTAAAGTTCGCCCGGGCGAACTCTGGGGTGTTTTTTGGAGGAAGAGACCTTATAGGATGGATAATCTACTCATACCGTTGCGTGGGTGTACTGATAGTGATGTGGTGAAGTTGGTGAGGTTGAGTCAACAAGAAGCAGATGAGCTCATGAGAATGAAAAAACAATGCATTGATGATCAGAACTATCTCTTCCCCTCCCCTGGTGATAAGACACGGATTCCATTGATGTCAATGAATGAAGACGAGCGTTTCGTGCTTGATATTAATCGGACTTCTCTGAGGAAGGTGTTTAAATGCACGTATCAAGAACGCTATGGAGGAGATATCGTGCTGGTCCGGTTGGATTTACATCCGAAGCCTCATCGAAACCCATATGTCCTATTTCCTCCTACCGGATTCGGAGCCTATAATGGCATTGTCCTTGATAGTGCGCACATCCATATCTATAAAGAAGGATGGGATGTCAAATGGGCCATGCCGGCGGATGGATTCTTTGAACCCACGTCCATTCAGGACATGACCGAAAATCTTAGGAGATTCTTTATATATTGTAATATCGTGCTTCCACCAAATATACAGAGGCCGCTGATATGAGTTGTCGGGACACAAGATCTTTAATCGATTCCTATATCGAATGGTTCAAAGAGGGAATCAGACTGGAAGAGATTGAAGACTCCTGTGAGATTATCACTCCATTTGTTGACCGGAACAATGATGCTATTGTAATATATCTTGAGAGATCCGGTGATGAGTACTATCTCACTGATGATGGGGACACACTGGCCGAGCTTTGGCTAAGTGGCGTCGAGATAAAAGGAAAGAGAGAGAAAATTATGACAACCATCCTCAATGGTTTTGGGGTCGAGCGGAAAGACGATGAGTTAGTTGTCAAAACGTCCAAAAAGGACTTTCCAAGGAAAAAGCATGACCTCATTCAAGCAATTCTTTCAATCAATGATATGTTCATGCTTAGCAGGCATATTGTGAGAGGGTTGTTCTTCGAGCAAGTGAAGTCATTTCTTCAAAACAATGAAGTACACTTTGGTATCAGTATTACTCTGAAAGGAAAATCTGGAATGGACCATAATTTCGATTTTCACATCGCGCCGGCCAGGGACAAGCCGGAGATTCTGATTCAGGCAATTGGAAGGCCTGAGAAGCAGACAATTATAACGAAAGTCTTGTTTCCTTATGAGGATGTCCGTGCAAAGAGGCCTACTCCAGTTGAGATCTACGCATTTCTGAATGATGAAGATGAGGATGTCAGTTCTGACCTAACGTCATATATATCCAATAGTGGCGGGAATCCTGTTCCTTGGAGCAAACGTGAATCAGTATTGGAACAATTTCCAAGGATAGTATGATGACCACTGTTGATACCCAACTCCCCGGGCATTCGTCTCCCACATAGACACCCGCTTATCGCATCGTTCTCTCCTGGTACTTGAGGAGCTCGTGCTGGGCTCGTTCTAGCATGATCAGCCTGTACATGTTCTCTAGCTCCTGTTCTAGATAGTTGCACATGAGCATCTCGTCTTGTTCGTCCAGGGCTTTGTTTATCTCTTTGCTCAGAAAGAAGAGTTCAGTCATTGTTCTCACACAGTGATTCTATCCATTCATCCAGGCTGAGCACTCTGTTCTCTTTCCTTGCTTGCGCCAGGCTCTCGTACTCGTCTGTCAGATGAGTGATGACATCGACCCTGAGCGGCCTGGACGATATCACTACTGCTGCGTTCTTCGAGTGCTTGAACTCCGGGCTGACGTGCAGGGGCCTCTCGTTCGTCTCCCTCACGAATAACTTCACGTTCACCGCCACGAACTCCTCCTCACCATAGCCCGTCTTGATGCTGAGGTCGTGCCCGTTGTCCGACTCCCCCAAGCACCCGCACCGGACATCCCGAGAGATGTCT
>JAJRZD010000027.1 GCA_024275415.1 archaeon | reverse complement strand
TGGGACTTGTAGACGTTTGTGGATATCCCCCACAGGAGGGCTGTCAAGAAGCCAATTCCCACGCCAAGCAGCATATCAGGAGGTAGTTGCATCTTGACTGGCAAGTGATATGATTCTAACTAAAACGTTGCTAAGAGGCATTTCCACACTTTCATCAGTACTAATACATCTATACTCACTTGGACACTCTTATTAGCCTTCAAACTATGACGGTATTGTAAGGGTATGGGATTCACAGTGCAGAAGACTTGGGTTCATGCGCTCATCATCAAAATCGCTATCATTTGTCTGTTGCCGTACTACATCGTCCTAGCACGAAACGAAACCTCGGTTCATGCAATAGTATATCATATCGGATGGTTCTATGGGATGGAGAGTAAAATTGCGTTTCAGTGGATGATACTGTTCATGGCACTGACCTTCGCTCCATCAATCCTGTTCAATTATGTTAATTCAAATCGTTCGCTAGACGACTCGATCACGAAGCATTTTGTTGCAGCGTTCATCCTAGGGAACACTTTCGTTCAAGTAATGATGGTCATGCCAATGATGTTCTTACTGATGAACACGGGAAACTATCAAGAATACATACAAATATCCAACGCTGCCTTGTCAGCCATATTTGCATCAAAATGGGCATTCCTGATCCTTGTGGCAATCCCATTCATCATGAGAGAGGTACGCAGATTAGAGGGGTCTGATAGGGACAACGAATCCCATATGGATGTCCCGTTCATCGGGAAAGTGTCACGTTATGGAATCTGGGGAGCATCGCTCGTCATCACGCTTTACGTTCTTCCTGTGTTTGTGATTGGCGAAACATGGAACCATCCTGTTAATACATTCTCCGACAAAGTGTTCTTGACCGGAATGGCAGTAATTGTAGTTTCTACAAGAGATTGGGATTCGACCTTTAGATTCATGACCTTTGCTGAAGTATACTATCTGCTTATCCCGGTAGTGTCATTCCTGACAATCTACTACATCAAGGCACTGATGCGCTACCTTCAAGGAAAGACCTCGTTCACGAATTGTATTGCATGGGGACTTGGTGGGATTGCTGCGGGATCTGTTCTATTTCTGTTCTTTCCGGTTACGGGAGAAACGGTTCTATCCATCCCTACTCCAATCCCTGTGACTTTCGTTACGGGGCTGATAGCAATGAAACTATTGCCTCGTATTGAGGTCGCCGAAAGGATTTGGGATGATGAAGGAGAACAACCTTTGTCGGGGTTGGAAGAAAAACCATCATGGTATCAAGGGGAACAGACTGTGAAAGTGCCCATCACATCAATTCTTCGTTCGAAGGTCACACGAAGACAGAAACAAGTGGAGTCTTTCGACTGGGATCGAAAAGACGAGGATGTCTTCCAAGATTCGTGAATGAACCAGAAAGATAACATTTTGAAAGACTACTGTTCATTCAAATTTGTGGGATATGCCACAGTTCTTCGAAGCAATAACATGAATGGCCATTCAGGTTGTGCATGGCAATGGGTAAGGCTGAACCACCAGTTGATCTTGCAGGTGGATTTGGATACACGCCAAATTGTACCGTGTCATCCCGCATATCCTATGCTTCTTTGCGTTAGTGAAGAACGACTTAGGGGAGTGTCAGGGCGGAGCAACAGAAAAGACCATATTCCGATCTCACAATGATAGTCGTAGCATGTGCTCTGCTATTTGCAACGTTTCGCGTAGCGTCTGTGTCATTCCGTGAGAAGAGCAGCACCTGAGAACTGCGCTCCAATAGTCACACTTATTCGATGAACAGGGACACACGCCCGGGTAATGCGAACCGTGCCTTGTTCTGTGGGTCGTATGTCACATTATCAGAGGCATGAACCACAACATCCAGTCCTACTTCTGCAGAGATGTGCTTTACCGAGTCCAGCAGCACCTGTCGTTCACTCCTTGCACTCCGAGAGTGAACCCAAAGGCCGTTCTCTTTTGCAATCCGATCCACGATGAACTTGACTTCTTTGCCATGCTTCCTGAATTCGGGGTTGGTCATCAGGTGCTTCATGATGTTGCCCACGATGAGAGGAAGGTTGGCTTCACGGATGCTTCGCATCGCATCGAACATCCACTCAGGAGCGACATATAGATGAACCTGAGTTGTCTTCTTTCCCTTCATCAAACGCACTATCTCACGGATGTCACGAATGGTCGACTCTACCACATCATGAGAGCGCTCGGATTCGATGTCAATCAACTTCTTGTTTGGGGTGGGCCACTTTGCCAGGGATACATACCCTTCCCTCTTCATCTTTGACCAGAGTTCCTCAGAGGCGTGAGGAGTGATAGGAGCCATAAGGCGTACCCAGATATCGCATGCATAAGCCATTGCGCCCTCCATTTCCTGTTTGGGTACTTCGGAGCGCTTCAGGTAATGCGAGATGACCCTGTTCATCTCTGAGGTGACCATAATGGCAAAATCACGCAGCTTAAAGGACTCCAAGAACTCCGTTGCTTGTTTTACGATCGTGTTCACTCTCGATTGGAACCAGAGAGTCACGGTTTTTGGCTTGTCCTTCTTGGCATAGACCTTTGGCTCTTTCTTGCCATATTTGCCAACGATGTCCATGAACTGCCGTAAGCGGTTCTTGACGGTGGGCACATCCTTCTCTCGCCAGTCCATCAGAGATCCGGGCTCGGCTGCTGACACTGCGTACAGCCGATAGACATCAGCTCCGTACTTCTTTGGAATCTCAACTAGGGGTATCACGTTCCCCTTGCTTTTGGACATCTTACCGCCCTCCATGATCAGGTGTTCATTCAAGCTGATCATCTTAAGCCAGTACTTCTCTGGGAATATAGCGACATGGTGGAAGATGGCAAAGGAAAGATGGTTGGATATGTGAGAGGGAGCTGTATGTCGCTGGTCATTGGGATACCAGTACTTGAATTCATTTCGCATCGTCTTCAACAGATCCAAGTCAATCCCAGTCTTTTCAGCAACTTTCTTTGGCGTTCCCTTTCCTATGAAGACATACTCGAAGAATTCATACTTCAATTGCTCAGGTTTTATCTTGTTGCCATGGATATGATGGGCTATCGTATAGAATGCCATGTATATCGTCGAGTCTGACAGGGACTCGATTATCCAGTCGGGATCAAAGGGCAATCGAGTGCCGATGCCTCGCTTCCTTGCACAGGGCCTTTGTGTCAACCAATCAAATGTTGCTTCGAACAGGTTCCTGAAGGTTTCAGGTACGATGGACATCTCGTTCAATGCCTTCCAAGCCTTGTCTTTCCAACCGGGGCTTAGATAGTCCAAGAACCACTGTCCAGCAAAGACGCCCACTTGGACATCTGTGCCGCATTTGCAGATGACAGGTCTGATATCCGGTTCGTAAAACACATCGCAAGAGTTGTTCTCCTTCATCCACGCGATGACATCGTCCTTGACATCCTTGATAGAGCGTCCAGAGAACTGGCCGCAATTCTCCTTCATGAGACCTTCATAGAATTCAGCCTTGTAGATCTCCTGTGTCGCATCCTCCAGTTTTCCATCCTCATGCTGGTTCTTGATGTCTCTGCTCTCCACTGCATCCTTTGCGGGAAACTCGCTGTATCCCTTGATGTCTATCATGCTGATGATCTCAATCCCTCGCACCACCTCAGCTGATATCCCATATTCTGCAAGTCCTGAAGGGTTATCCCACAGGTCTCTCAAGGCGATATAGTCGAAGGGTGCATGTCCCGGGACGCTGTAGACCACCCCAGTCGCATTTGTCGGATCCACAAAGCCAGCGGGCAATATCAGGATCTCATGGTCGTCATGAATGGCTCTGAACTTCTTTCCGACTATCTTGGCTCCAGAGAACTCCTCGATGACCTCGACTTCCTTCGCCTGCAATCGTAGCTTCTCAGCTGCTGACTTGGAGATGACCCACTTCTCACCATCGACCTTTGCCCACACATACGTGGCTTTGGGATTTATCCACATATTCGTGACACCAAAGATAGTTTCTGGTCGAAGGGTCGCAGCAACCAAATAGCCATCCTCGAAGGGCCATTTGATGGCGGTGAATTCCTTTATCTTGGCAGTTTCGCCTTGCAACAGGTCATCCTCACCAACGGGGTTCCCGCAGTTAGGGCAATAGAGTAGAGGGTAGTTCCCTTGCCTGATGTAGCCCTTTTCCATGAACTTCTGATACTGCCATTCGATGAGCTTGTTGTATGTCTTGTCACCAGTGGTGAATTTCCTGCGCCAATCGATGGAGTATCCCAGAGCGTCAAAGTCTTGAGAGATGACCTTGGCAAAGAAGGATGCTGTGACCCACGGGTCAACGAACTTTGCGAGCTGGGCATTCACTTCTTCCTCGGTTTCGAAATACAGTCGAAGGTCTCTCTTGTACTGTTCAATTGCCTTCGGATCACCCGCCTTGATCCTCTCTACCATACCTAAGATTGGGGTGCCAGTCATGTGGGACGCCATAGGAAACAGGACATTGTAGCCCTGCATCCTCCGCCATCGGGCAATCAAGTCCCCAACCGTGTACGTCCTACCATGACCGATATGCAAGGCGCCATTGGTGTAAGGATAGGGCACAGTAAGGAAGAACTTCTTCCGCCTTGGATCAGGGTCTGCTTCGAAGACCTTGTCCTTCTTCCAGCGTTTCTGCCATTTCTTCTCGTACTTGGCAAACTCACTCAACTTCTATGACCTCGACTGTGGTTGTTGTATCTTGAGGGCCGGAGATTCGCTCCGCTATAAAGGGCTCGAAAAAGCAGTTGTTAATATTCGAGAACGCAATCCATCCTTGGCTCACTCGACAGATACAAAATC
>JAJRZD010000026.1 GCA_024275415.1 archaeon | reverse complement strand
GGCTCTTTAGAGGTCGGCAAGAAAGCTGACTTGATCATCATCGATATGTCCGCTATCGGGCTTACGCCTAACAGCAATCCAGTATCTAACATTGTGTATGCAGGGAATGGTTTCTATGTGGACACTACTATCGTCAATGGACGTATCCTTATGAGAAACAAGAAGATTCTGACCCTGAATGAGGAAGAGGTGCGACTAAGGGCACTGGAGCATAGTGCCCGACTCCTAGAACGCTCTGGAATCTCAATTGAGCCTAAATGGCCCGTCAGGTGAGCGTTCACAATTTATGAGATTATCGCCTCTCGCTCGAAGAGCTTTGCACCAATGGCAAGGAATAACACAGTGAAAGCCACGAGATACAGAACATGTCCTACGATGCTGAAGACTGTCGCAACCCCCGAGAACACACTATTCCAAATAATGATTGCATGACTGAATGGGATTGCTAATACGAACAGGCCAAACAGTCCACCATATTGCAGGATGCTCCCAGTGAATCCAAGGATGCCTACCACAAATGTGGGCACGAGAAGCACCAGATTGTTGATTGACTCCGAACTGGCTTGATCCTTTGCCAGTGTGGATATCGTGATGCCGATGCCTATCGCACAGAGCAGCACAAGGAACTGGCTGAAGAAGATCAGCGGTATCGTAGCCACATTGATGGTGTACAGGTTAACGTAGTAATTCGCGAAGGTTGCGGGCAATGCGGATGCTCGCAGGATTATCCACCAATTATAGAAAAGGATACCCACTATAGTGAAAATGGAGTACAGCATCGTCAGCAATATACCTGCAAACACTTTGGCGCCCAGAATCTTGAGTCTACTCATCGGTACGACAAGAAGCGCCTCCAGAGTATTCCTCTCCCGTTCTCCTGCAAAGGACTTGCTGACATAGGGGGATGGCGCTAGCACCGAGGTGATCATCACCAAGAATATCGCCAGCTGATGTCCGAATGTCGCTTCTGGTGAGATGGTGTACGTAGTGACCTTCACATCCCTGATGACAATTTCCTCATTGATGACAAGATACGAATACTCTCGAATCATCGCGGCTGTCGTAGATGCCCTGATACTTGCTGAGTTTATCCATATCACAATATTAGACTCTGTGGTTTCTTCTAGTTCCCGCGAGAAATTCTCATGAATATAGACCCACACCGTCACGCTCTTGTTCTCGACCATTGCATCCCCCTGTTGCTTTGTGACCTCAATCAATTCACTGATTTTCAGCGACTCCTTTGCTCCAGTGATATTGCGAATGAGGTTAGCTCCCCACGGGCCTGTATCATCATTTGTGTAGTAGACTAGCTCGGCCTCTTCGACTGACTGTGTCACGATGAATGAGAGAAAAAATCCCTCGAACACCCACGCGAACAGTGGGCTGATGATGAACCCGAGAAGCAGCCATCGGGAACGCACGACTTCTTTGATTTCTTTCTTGAGCATCCAGTAGGTCTTTGAACTTAGCTTTGGTATTCTCATAGGATCACTCCCTGAATACGCCTTCTCCTGTGACTAGTCCTGTGAACACGTCCTCAAGGTTTGCAGCCTTGAACTTTTCCTCCAGTTCCTGAGGTTTCCCGATTTCAACAAGTCGTCCCTCGTTCAGTATCCCCACCCTGTCGCAGAGCTCAGAAACCTCGTTCAAATCATGTGTAGTGAGAATGATTGTCTGTTTCTCTTCCTCGCTCAGCTTCTTCAGAGTATTCCTCACTATACGTGCACCGAGGGTATCTATGCCTGTAGTAGGCTCGTCCATGAATATTATCTGGGGTTCAATGATGAGCGCTCTGGCAACAAGCACCTTTCTTTTCATGCCCCCGCTGAACCCCTTGACTTGATAATCCTCTTTTTTCCTCAGCCCGACTAGATCAAGGAGCCTATCTGCTCTCTTGTGCAGCTCCTCTTCTGGGATGCCATAGAATCCACCGTAGTAGACGAGATTCTCGCGGGCGGTGAGCCTTTCGTATATTCCCGCCTCCTGCGGAAGTAGTGCTACTCTCTCTCGAATGTAATTGATATCCTTTGTCACATCCTTACCAAGAACAATCGCCTTTCCTCTTGTAGGGGTAAGCAGTCCCACAAGTAGGCGAATGAGGGTTGTTTTCCCAGCCCCATTAGGTCCAAGAAGCCCGAAGACCTCCCCTCGTTCAACCTCAAGATTGACAGAATCTAGGGCGATGACCTCTCGTTTCTTGCCTTTTTCGAATATCTTTGTCAGGTCTTCTGTTTGTATTACTGGGTCATCAGCCATCTTGTATCATACCGCCTACCAGAAGTCCTGCATAACTCCATCGATTGGTGGGAATGGGGACTCTCCTTTGAGGTCTCTAAGGAACTCATAAGCCTTCTCAATGTCCTCATCATCTCCCTCGATGAACAGGGTAATAGCTCCCTCTGCGCCATTTACGCCTCCCGCTGCAATTGGAATGACCTCGACGCCAAAGAGAGTTTCAAGTGCCTCGATTTCTGTGAAAGGGATTCCCTCGGGGACTGAGATGATTCCCGCTGGCATACCAATGGTATAGTCCCAATCATCCATCCCAAATCTTCCAGCAATATCCTCGTATGCAACAGGAATGCACTTCTCAAGTCCGACAGGCATGACTAGGAGGATGTTCTTGGCAGCAGCGGCTCCAATGAATGATCCTACGGTTCCACCTGTTTTGCTTGCCAGCATCACCAGAGGAACCATGTTCGAATCCAGAGCATTTGCGCTCTTGATAATCACGTCGTCTGGCCCCATCTTGTCAATCACATCGACAACCTTCTTACCTTTGACATACTCGCCCTTGTGAAAGATGGCATCGAATGCTCGCATCTCCTTAGCCAGAACCGACATACCCTTAGCGACAGTCAGACCTGCAATGTGTCTGGTTCTGTCATACTCGCCAAGTATCTCCTCGACAAGATAGGATGAGGTCGTTCCCAGTGTGACACAAAGGTATCCATCTTTGAGAGCTGTCTGAACCTCATCAAGTGCCAACAAGCCCTTTGCTATCAACCGTTTCCCTTCAGATACTGTGAGCGTTACAAGCAGTTTCTTCATCTTGGCCATCCCTCGTCTTTGCCATCCGATACATGTTCATTCATTTAATCCAATAATGCTTCTGTATTTCCGAGTCGATGCTTCAACTATCATGCGTGATGTTTCTTGAATGGATTTGAAGTATTGGTCTACATCAATCCGTGCATTCCTGAAAAGGTCACCTATCTCATCATTTCTCTTTATCGCTTCTGAGAGTGTCATCTTCTGCTTTCGCGCCTGCAACGTCAGGTTTCTCAGTACCCCATGTGCTCTTGGACGTTCCATGCCTACACGTGTCAGATGTGTGAGAATGTACTCGCTCAATGTGGACTCGTTTGAGCCGAGCAGATTCTGTTTCACACGCTTTGTGTCGATTTCCAATCCTTCGATGACACGGGTCATCTCTCTCACAATGTAGTCCGTGAGAATGAACGCCTGTGGGATGATGAACCGTTCTGTTGATGAGTGGCTGATGTCCCTTTCCTCCCAGCTTATGACATCCTCAAGTACAGGTGCAGCAAGGCTCCTTACTATCCGAGCCAGACCACATATCTTCTCACAGGTCACGGGATTCCTTTTGTGGGGCATTGCAGATGAGCCCACTTGCTTGCCATGTGAGAATGGCTCGTAAATCTCCCCAATCTCGGTTCGTTGCAGGTTCCGCACATTTGTCGCAATCTTGTCCATAGATGCCGCTAGATTGGCAAGGGCAAGAATCGTTTCTGCATGCCGATCCCTCTGGATGATCTGAGTGGTCGCCACAGGTGTGTGTAAGCCCAGATAATCCATGACTCGTTTCTGCAATTCAAGGCCTATCGGCCCCAGTGCAGCATGGCTCCCTGTCGCTCCTGCCACTTTTCCTACGATTGACCTCTCCCTCGCAGCCAGTAGCCTCTCTCTATGTCTCAGCATC
>JAJRZD010000025.1 GCA_024275415.1 archaeon | reverse complement strand
CCACGAGCTATGGTGCCACGACCGAAACACCACCAGCGGACTTTGCAGTCACCCTTGACACATCCACATGGGCTGTAGGGACAGACACCGTCACCCTGTCAGTCACCATGAGCGGTATCTACAACAATCCCGCGAACTATCAGTTCGACATTGAAATCAGGAAACATTTCACGTCTGTTTCAGTGAGCGGAGATCTTACGACTCCGTATGGTCAAACGACTTCTCTTGTTGTCACCATAATTGACCTCGATACTGGGACGGCCTTGGGCACGACCTTATCGGTGTCGTCATGGACTTTCACTCCCACGAGCTATGGTGCCACGACCGAAACACCACCGGCGGATTTCGCTGTCACCCTTGACACCTCAACGTGGACAGTCGGGATTGAAACAGTCACACTGACCGTGACCATGAGCGGTATCTATTCGAATCCGTCAAGCTATCAGTTTGATATAGAGATACGAAACCACCGAACTGCCCTGACTGTCACTGGTGATTTCATTGTTCCATATGGGCAGAACACTGACGTTACGGTGACGATTACCGATTTGGATACAGGAACGATTCTTTCCAGCACGGCATCCGTGACAACATGGACATTCTCTTCCTCGTACTCGCCAGTGACCGAAACGCCACCAAGCGATTTCAATGTGACACTCACGACATCCACTTGGGCAATTGGTATTGAAACCGTCACCTTGTCAGTCACTATGAGTGGAATCTATGACAACCCCACTAACATTCAGTTTGATGTGGAGATACGAAAACATTACACCTCGGTCACGGTCACAGGGGATCTTGTCACTCCTTCAGGGTTCACGACTTCCGTAACCGTTGTGATTACAGATTTGGATACTGGAACAGCCCTGTCCACGACAACCAATGTGGCGTCATGGACATTCAACCCGGCGAGTTATGGCTCTACCACTGAAACACCGCCCGCAGACTTTGCAGTCGTTCTTGACACCACTTCTTGGGCGATAGCGACTGAAACCGTGACTCTGACCGTGACCATGAGCGGCATCTATTCAAATCCCTCAAGCTATCAGTTTGATGTGGAGATACGAAAACACTATACATCAGTTTCAGTGACTGGGGACATGGTCAGCCCCTACGGGAATACAACTGACCTGACAGTCATTATCACGGATCTTGATACGAATACAGTGCTTGGCACGACCTCATCGGTGTCGTCATGGACTTTCACTCCCACGAGCTATGGTGCCACGACCGAAACACCACCAGCGGACTTTGCAGTCACCCTTGACACTTCCACATGGGCTGTAGGGACAGACACCGTCACCCTGTCAGTCACCATGAGCGGTATCTACAACAATCCCGCGAACTATCAATTCGACATCACAATAACCAGTCTGAGCATCGTAACATACAATGAGCCCAATGACCTCATCTTCCCAACTGGTTCTGATTTCAAGATAGTCATTCGTGTCAATGTGTCCGAGCCAGGTCCATACTATGGGGATCCACTAACTGGCTTGCTGCAAGGCGAGTTCTCAGTAACTGGTTATACGATTAAAGAATGGTACAACCTTGGCAATGGACGGTACAACTTCACAATTGACCAATCCAACTTCCCAGAAGGGACATACACAATCACTGTGGTGATATCTACAACCAGCAGCACCTATGGCGACACTACCTTGCAGCTCACGTTTAGGTATCGTCCTGCACTTAGTGAGGCATCATCGCCTGACCGAGCTGTGGTGACTCCCTATGAGACCGATTTCGTTGTTTCAATCAACTATACCGACATTGACCGTGATATCGGCATCACAGGCGCAACGATCACTGCAGAAGGAATTGCCTTCTATAATGCACAGGACTTGGGTGGTGGGTTGTATCAGGTCACGATTAATGTGACTGGACTGGCAAAGGGTGAGCATTTCTATAATCTCACCATCGACAAGGACGGTTACGCTGCTGCGAAGCTCTCCTTCAAGGTGGTCATTCGTATCGCATATACATCTGCAATCCCTACTGTCGGCGCTCTGGACATCCCCGTTGGTGATGACATGGTCTTCTATGTCGAGTACCGTGACATCGACCACAATCTTCCGATCGATGACTCAGCTCCTTTCTTAGCCACCTCTACTTGGATACATCCCGTGACGTTCACATACATTCCCGGAGAAGGAAGGTATCGCGTTGATTTCCCGACCTTTGAGGATGATGCATTGGTGCAGAATCTCATCATCACTTTCAACTTCTCTAAAGGAGAGAACTACCAGTTTGGGATATTCAATATCTCGATTACTATACGGACTCACTACACTGACTTCAGGTTGGTCAGTGCAGTGGAACCGACAAGTTACAATGACAACATCACCATTTCTGTGTTCTATGGTGATTTGGACAGCGGCACTGGTATTGCATCAAAGGATGTTGCACACAGAGTCTGGAATGGCACTCATAATGTCATCTCTTACCTCGATAATGATACTATTCTTGGCGGTGGGTATTACATCATCACAGTTCCAGCCCCGCAGTTTGCAGGTCTTGGACTACAGAACTTCACGATATTCTTCAATTGGACTGGCCCGGTCTATACATACGAGAACCGCACGTTGATAGTTTCTGCGAACATCATAGGAGAGGATTCTCAGCTGAGCCTGCTCGCTACAGCCGAGCCTACTCCGTACCTTGAGAATATGACATACGTGTTATTCTATGCAGCGTCCAATGGGACTGGAATATCAAACTCCACAGGTAATGTCTTCATCAGCGTTTCATTTCAAGGGGTTTCCGTTGACCTGACTCAAGTTGATATATGGGAGATTGACCCTGTCACTGAGCGCGGTAAATATTCGATCCAGTTCAACAACTCGATACTCGCAACAACCGGTCTTGTCTACATGAACGTCTTCATCAATTGGTCGAAAGGTGTTTCTCCATACTATACCAATAGAACCGATGTAATCTCAGTACGTGTGCTTGCTCGGGACACACTCATAAGCATCGACCCGCCGTCACAGACCGCATATGGTGAGAATGCCACTTACTCGTTCACATTCAATGATGTGACAGGCGCTCTTTCTGAGCCAATAGCTAATGATGTGGCGCTGTCGATACAACTGAGTCTGGCCGATTATTCCCTATACTATGATGATCCGACAAGGACTTTCACAGTGTCTTTCAATACCAACCAATTTGGTACAGTCGGGGATCAAAGCTTCACCATGAACGTCACCTGGGCAGGTGCCCCATTCTATACCAATCAGACAGGGAAAGCCATCTATGTCACTGTAACATACCGGCAGACCCAAGTTGATTTTCAGGCTCCGGTTCCCACTCCTTATGGGGACAATGTCACTTTCACGATATGGTACATCGACCTTTCCGGGGTAATAAACACTGGAATTCCTGATGCCACTTTGACATTATACTATTCCGGAAGTCCGATACCTAGCCAGAACTACTTGGTCACGCCCGGAGGAGATGGTTCCTTTGTAGTCGAATTCTACACAGGTTACTTCTCAACACCTGGAACCTACGACCTGAATGCGAGCTTTGTCTACACTGGCACCGAGTACAAGGCGGATAACTATGCGATTCGCCCGATGAATGTGAGATTCAGGGGAACCATTCTCTCAGCAGATCCAGTCGCGTCTGTGGGATACGGTACTCCAATCGAAATCACCTTGTACTACCAAGACCAATTGACCTTGGCGAATATAGCAAACACCTCTACAACGACAATCACTATCCTCAACGATACTGGCACTCCTTGGGTCTTCACAATCGCATGGAATCCGACCCTAGGTCAATACGACATGTCTATTGAAACCGCAGGTCAATCGACTCTATCTGTAGGGTTTCAGTACTCTTTGCACCTGAACATGAGCTACATATATCAGGCTCCCTTCTACAGATGGGATGATGTCTATGTGTATTTCACCATCCGTACCCGTGCCACATCATTGGACATCTCTGACGGCTCTCAGCCCACATCTTACAATGAGTATATCAATTTCACATTCTATTACTGGGATGTCGATGTTTCTGTAGGAATAGACACTTCTACAACTTTCACGGTAGAGAATGAAACACACAGTCTTGTTCTAAATACTGATTTCATCTTTGTTCCTCTCGGGGGCGGATACTATGCTATTTCAGTGAATGCTACAAGTCTCAGCACCCTGAATATCCATGATCTCAGAGTGACTGCTGTCTGGACAGGCGGCGCACCATATCGGGACAATGCCGTCCAGAACATCACCGTGCGAGTGATAGAACGAACCACCGAGGTCGAGATTATTTCACCTCCATCATCAACACCCTATCTTGACAATGTGACGTTCACGTTCAGGTACACTGACACCATTGATGGTATTCCTATCTCAGCTATAACATCGAACGAAATCATGCTTTACTCGAATGGGAGTCTTCTAGCATCAAACCAATTCGTTCTTACTCGAATTGGCGACTTGTTTGAAGTGTCAATCAATTCCACGATACTCAGCAACACATTGGTTGATGGATTCAACATAACCATTGTCATTGATTGGAATGCTGCCAATGCACCGTATTATGAGGATGCGACCACTGCACTCAGAGTTTCCACGCGCGGTCGGGTACTCTTCGTAGAAGTGGGGTCAATTGAAACCACTCCTTGGGGTGATAACATAACCATCACCTTCCTCGTGAGTGATGACGCGACTGGCACTCCTGTTTCAAACGCTGACATACTGTTCAATTGCCAAGAAGCTGACCTGACAGGCCTTTACACCCTCACTGAGGGGACTGGAGCGAATGCAGGTCAGTATAATATCACCTTCGATACAGACTCTATTGTATTTACTGAAAGTGACCTGGGAGTCTTCCATTTTGACTTGGATGTACACTGGGATCCCTCATTAGAGCCCTACTACAGAAACCGATCAACGATAGGACTGACTGGTTCGGTCGATCTGGTCTGGTCGGTACTGCAAGCGGACATTCCTAGCCCCTCCTCGGTTCAGATATCCGAGAATGTTTCTGTCATTGTAACGTACACCGATCTCGACCACGGAGGTGGTATTGCAAATGCGACAATACTTGTCGCTTATGAGAATACCAGTTTAACGCTGAATCTGATCAGTATAGAGGATCTAAATGATGGAAGATACAATATCACAATCAGTACGAAAGGTCTTCCTGAAACCAACACTTACACGTTGAATATAACAGCCTTCAAAGTCAAGCATCTCCAATCCGAGACCAATCCATCCTTCAATGTAATTAGCATTGCAGCATCCCTAGACGCAACAGACTCTGAGGTGACGCTGTATTGGAGTGAGGACGCCTCAATCTCTGTGACATTGAATAATCTTCTATATGGCAATACTACTCCAGGTGCATTGGTCGAATGGGATCTCAATGGCACAACTGGTGTATTCACTGACGCAGGCGGAGGTTTCTATACAGCCCTGATTCCGACATCTAGTGTTCTTGCAGGCACGCGAACAGTTAGGATAACTGCCACAAAGAATGGCTTTCAAACGTCCACTGCGACAGTGACGCTAGTTCTTCAGAATCTACCGAGCGACCTGACCATCGAAGAACCCTTCGAACAGACCATTTCTTTGCCTAGAGGCAACCTTCAGGATATTGCCGTGTTTCTCAATGACACCTACAATGGTGGGCTGGTAGACTCGAGTTACGTCCTTACTGCCACAGTCACGTTCGAAGGAATGTCTTGGGATATGGTCTATTCCGCTTCGTCTGCCACTTGGAACTTCACCCTACCTTCGTCAGCTACTGCAGCCTTAACCCCTGGAGAGATTTACTCCGTCAGAATTTCAGCGTCATTCAGGAACTATGACACTGCTAGCAGTATCTTCAAGATTTTCATAGAAACAACCGACACCACTTTGGCGCTCTATGGTGATACCCGCGAAGAGATGTCAGTTTTCTATAACGATATCATCGTGTTCACACTCCGTTTCAACCAGACGGTAAGTGGCGACCTAATATCTTCTGGTGCAGTCTGGTGGAGCCTCGAAAGCAAGGGGCGATGGAATTTCACTTCGTTAGGGAATGGTGTTTGGGAACTCTCCTTCAATGCATCTGTGCTTGAGTTTGGGACTTGGGGTGTGACCTTCCGAGGTACTCCTAGTGACCCTAACTTGGCACAAGACGTTGTGAGTCTTACCCTCACTGTGAAGCAGATACCTACAGAAGTCATCAACCCTCCAAATCTTAGTGTTCCTTGGGGCTGGAAAGGAAACGTTTCTTTCTACTACAATGATACTCACTTCGTCAGAGGGATTGTAGGTGCCAACGTATTCTATCGCTATGGTGATTTCAATGGGTCGGCTATTGACCTTGGTAATGGGTACTACGCGATCTATATAGACACCTCTCTCCTTGATATTGCAAGGTACCCCCTGCGAGTTGACTTTTTGAAGTCTAACTTCTTGGTCAGCAGTGGTGGTATCGATATCACTGTCGAGGAAGTCCCGACAGAACTGGTCGTAGTGTCCCCCGAACTGAACTTGGCACCTGTCACAAGTAGTCATGCAATCCTTGTAGTTCCTGTGGGCGAATATGTTGATATTCAATTCTTTTACAACGATACTGATAACTCAGAAGGCTATATTGGAGGTCTCTCTGGCGCAACCGTTTATGCCCTTGTTTTCGGCGGTGCAGTTGGTGGCAGACAGATTGAGGTAACGGTGCTTGAACTTGGTGATGGTTGGTATCGATATCGCTTCGATACGAACGAGTTGTGGCTCTACAAGGCTCTAAACAACATCACTCAACCTGTTGAAGATCCGTTCACGCTCTCAGTGACAGTTTCACTTGACTACCGAGAGTCACAATACAGTGAGATATCGGTCACTATCATAGAACGTCCTACCGATGCGTCCTTTGATGATGATAATGTGATTACAGACGAACCTTATGAAGGAACCACTTCTCTATTCTATGGAGAAACTGGTATGATTAGCTTGGAGTACATCGAAACATGGGGCGATTACTATGGATCCGGAATCACTCTAGCTCAGATTGTTGGAATCAGCTCATCAGAGGCGTTGCTTCAAGTAGTGGGCAATGGCTCGCTTGATTCGAATGGTCGTTACTACATCGAGATTTTCGCTCCTGCGAATACCATTCCCACGACTTTCGAACAGAGAGTTGATGTCACTATTGTCATATCACGCAACAACTATGAAACAAAGACCCTCGTATTGCATGTGAATCTAATCCCAACAGAAACCCAGATACTTACATCCAATGTGATTAATTTCGGGACTCCGCTCATCATATTTGGACTGGTGCTTGGAATTGCGTGGGTTAGATACTTTAGCATTCCTAAGCGACTCAGACAAATCAATGGACAGATTAAGGCATTGCGAAAGGGCAAGGTTCCCAAGCCTATCGATGACGTTCGAACCCGGCAACAGGTCGTAGCCGATCTCTTCAATGACACGAACAAGGAACTTGAGATAACTCGGACAGCCGACATGATGCCTGAGGAGTCAATACCGGTTGATATCCCCGAGATGGGCGAACTCCTGATACAGCTCTCAATTCTTACCAACCTGAGCCCTGATGAGCTTGACGAGTTCAAGGCGGATATTTCAAAGATGAAACTGAGCGAGCAGGCCGCTTTTGTGAGAGAAGTCATTGATCAAGAAGCAATCCGCGCAGCTCGCAAAGATGGTGTGAGCATGGAAGAGGTTCTGGAGCGTATCCAACGAGAGGCCAAGCAGCGGCTAAGCGGTACCGAGGCAACCGAAGAATATGCAATCGGGCCCTCTCCTGATGTTCCCATCTTCCTGACACCTGAAGAACCAAGCGAGAAGATCCCCGAAGAACCAGGCATCCTTACAGAAGAGAAGGCCGACATCGCCCGTGAGATTCGAACCGAGGAACCCTTGAAGATAACCGACAAGCTCAGTGATTACGAAATAGAGGAACTCCGGAAAGACCTCGAAGCAAAGGGAGTCCAACCTCACGAGATTGATACGATCATTGAACAGGCAAGAGACCTCCCACGCGAGCTCGTGGACGAACTATTACGGAGCCTGGGTGTAGAGAAGGAATAGACTGAGTGGGAGTGACCGCCAAGTCACTCCTCTCTTTTTTCTGGGTCATTGGTCTTCGGGTTTCAAGAAATACGATAGAGGTGGTGTCGTCCCAAAATCTGCCATCTTTGATCTTGAGGTTCGCCTGACTTGTAAACTGGGATGCTTGGCAAGCGTATATCTAACGTACGACCTCCTCTCGTTCACATGAATGTGTACCTGCGTGCAACTTGCCAATGCAGTCCCGCCAGCCGGTAGAAACTGCGACTTCTTTGACAGCGGTGCAGTGACTATGGTGAATATTCTTCTTCCCAGCGTGAATGTCATCAATTTTGTGATCATATGTGTGATTTGCTGTGTTCCCTCTGAGGTAATGCCCTCTTTGATGTACAGGTCTGGCAGCCCCGTTACCATGAGAACCCGTGCAGGTACACGTTTGAAGAAGCCATCCAGATGATTCATGATTAGGTCGTATGTTTGAGACGAGCTGAATGCTCGGGTGATGTATATGCTGTCCATCACCTCCTCCGGTTCCAGCTCGAACTCGAAAGAATTGTCGGTCAGTTCTTCAATTTTCAGGATGTTCGCACTGTCGATAATGATTGTTGGGCTTCCAAGTCCTCCTCTATCTTCTGGGATCTGTGCGTGGACTGCAATCTTCAGGATATCACTGTACAAACTCTTATCACCATAGAATAGATGAATGAGCCCACTCTCAATCCCTCCCCCCAGTAGCTCATCAATTACAGTTATCCCAGTGCTCATCCTCACTCTGACTATCTGGTCTGCAGTATGGAATCCTGTGGTAAGATTGGGTTTGGCTTTCCTCATCTCATCTCTATGTATTGCGCGCCACTAATAACCACCACCAATCCAAAAAGGACATGGCAGGTAGTTTTTAAGTTGAAGCGAGAACGTAGAAATGCCGTTTGCTGGGAGGCAACATATTGAAACAACAGCTGATTCGTGTCTGTCCCAAATGTGGTAGCCCAAACATCCGCTCGGCGAGTTCCGTTGGTGGCTGGCTGGTTCCTACGACATATTACTGTGAAGAGGAGTCCTGTGGGTACTCGGGCTCCGTATATGTTGAGGTGACCGTAGATGAACTGGAAGACCTCCAGAAACTGATGAATGGGGACAATACAGACTAATCATGGGGTTCTATTCTTCGGTACTGTAATACAAATCACACTTTTGAACAACAAACAATGATAAGATTTTCATTTTTGTGAAAGAACCCATTATTAATCAGCGTCTTCTCTTCAAATTACTGCATTATTTGGCAAGGAACATTTTTCCGAAACGGTCTTATACAGGCTGTAGTCTGTAAACGCACTAGGTGATTGAACCATGGTACAGGTAGATGAATTCAATTTTCCCGACGATTTGCGCTATTTTGGTAGCGAAACCGATTCGCTATGGCTGAAGGATGAAGGCGGGAAGATACGACTAGGAATCACTGAGCTCGGAGCGTATGCAGCTGGTAAGATCAAGTTCATTCGTCTCCGTCCTGCTGGCAAGGCCGTAAAGTCAGGTAGGAGCATTGGAACGCTAGAATCAGGTAAATGGACCGGCGCAGTCAAGTCCCCAGTCGGTGGTACCCTTGTTGAGGTCAATGAAGCCCTCAAAGATAACCCTGCCCTTCTAAATGAAGATCCCTATGGTGCAGGCTGGATCGCTGTGATTGAGCCCGACGATATGAGCGAATTCACTGCCCTCGTCGGTGGTGCAGATATCGAGGCATGGGCCAAAGAAGAGGTCGCAGCCAAGAAAGCCATGAAAGGCGAGTAGATTTACTTGAGGAACCAGTGTGGTCGGTATTACGATCCACACTATTCCCGCTTTTTTACTATCATCTCATTTTTGTATTGCATCTTTATGCCGTGATATGAATCATGGACAGAGACTTTTAGGAACTCATTTCCTTCGTGCGAGTTCTCTTCTCAGACTCACAGCAGCATCATAAAGGATCTCAGGTGGTACCAATATGTATAGGAGATTCCTCGAGTGTTTCGACTCAAAGATGACGCTTTGAAAAATAAGTGTCTGAAGTGACCTGTAGATATCATCAATCACATAGCGGATATCCAGTTCTTCGCATTTGATCTGGACAATCTCGTCAAGTGTATTTCTGTCGATATATGTTTCAGTTTTGAAGCGCATAAGATGTTCTGCAAGGCATTCCAGTACAATCAATGTCATGAAATCATTCATGCTAATGGTGTCGATGATGTCCAAGTAATCCTGATCTTGTCCGAAGGGGATGATATCTGCAGTTGCTGCGCGTACTGCATCAGAATCAATCTCTTTTCCTTTCCTTGCAAGGGGCCATAACACTCTCAACGCTTCAATGGATGTCTTCGGCTTTGACGCATCGAACTCTACCACACAATCAGTGATGTATCTGATGATGTCGTCAGTCAGACCTTGAGAGAATGTTTCTTCTACTCGCAACCTAACAATATCGTAGAGCTGAGATTGAGTGTACGTGTCTAGCGCTATCTCAAAATCATATGCCATTGAGCGTGCATGACTTTTTGTAAGCAACCGATAGTCGTGACTATTCAGCACACCAATAGTGCTCGCGTTGATTTCCTTTGACAGTTGGGCTATCTTGGCGTAGACCTCCTCACTGCGCTCATCGATGTTATCAAGCACGAAGACTGTTCTTTTACTGCTTGATCTTGCAGTTCGCTTGAAGTCCAGCCACATGACATCTAGGTCAAAGGTGAACGTAACGGGTTTCTTGGCTTCATAGTGGATCTTCTCATTCAACTCAGAAATGATTTCCAATAGATCCTTGTTCTTCACATCACAGTATATCGTATATGCGTCGAATCTCTCAGGAACTAGCCGAGTGAGAAAATATCTACTGAACACGGTGGAGCCAACGCCCGTTATCCCATGGACAAGGCAATTGACACCATATTCATCATAATATGAGTCAGTGTAGATTCCATCAATCGTTTCAAGATCCCTATCTCTGTGCAAGAGGTACTTTGGGACATAGTAGGGATCGAAGAGGCCCTTTGGGCTCGTATCCACCCTCTTCATCGTTATCATACATTTGTCTGGTGAACCATATATAAAGGGCACAGAGACTTCTCCGAAAGTATTCTGTGCCCTTGTCGTATGCTAGACCATTGACGCAAGCACATCATAGCATTTCGAATCTAGCAGAAATTCGTTGAATCCTTCACCCAGTGCTTGTCTAATCTCACTCAGACGAGCATTCTTCACTTCATCTGAGAAGGGCCATTTGTGCTCGGGCTTTGGAGTCACACCAAGTTTCTTGCATAATGCCACAATGTCCTTGACAGCCTCAAAGACTTCGGGTCCGCTCTTTTCAGGAGGCCTGATTTCACGTGAATGTAACACAATGCCATAAGCTGGCGAATTATCGCCAAGATACCATTTGCTGGGGCCGTGCCCATACTTTGCAAATGGTTCAAGGTCATGGCTTCTCAACAGGTCATTGATCTCATTGACACAGTCTTGCATCTTCCGAAGACTTGTGCCATGGAATCCATACCCTTCAAAGAGAGCGACTTGCATTCCTTCATTCGGGTTCCGTTTTGGAAGCTTGATTCGTGTGTCTTTGTATTGCTGTAGCTTTTCTTTAGAGATGGGCTTGTATCCGGTGATTCCTTTCAGGTCGCAAGTGTTCTCCTCTGGAACCTCAAGGATAAGCAATGGTGGTTTCATATCGCCTCGGACATCAGGATGTGCCTCTGCTATGGCTTCACCATACCAGATTGAACACTTCTCATTGATCATCTTTGCTAAGACATCGCCTAGCTCATTGAGGTCATCATAATGTGCTACACCACCACTAAGAGTATGCTTTGGGATTGGATTGATCCTGACCCTTATCTCTGTGATAAAACCGAGTGTCCCATGTGACCCGGCAACATCGTGGACGGTCATGCCCTTTGAGTTTAGCGCCTTCTCGATTTTTTTGTTCTCACATTTAACTCCACTCCAGTCTACCGTAAGTATGGAACCATCGTATAGGACCATTCTTACCCGCAGGGTGTTGTCCCTCATCGTCCCATTTCTCCATGTGTCATTTCCTCCTCCATCGGTGCTAAGAATGCCTCCCACTGTTGCTATGTCCCTGCTACTCGGGGCAACCCAGAACTTCATCCCCATTGGTTCCAACATCGCATTTATCTCATCGGGAGTCGCACCTGGTTGGACATCGACATATTTCTGGTCTTTTGAGATTGTAAGCACTCGATTCATGCGAAGGCTACTGACCATTATCCGTTCTCTGTCACCGCCGGTACACGCTCCGCTCAGTCCAGAGCCTCCTCCCTTAGGGGTCACTCCGTAACCTTTCTCTCGTGCTATCTTCACAATATCAATGAGTTCCTGCTCAGATTTCGGATAGTAAACGCCCTTGATCTTCTTGAAATTTAGCCGATAGTACATTGAAGCATTAGCTCCAATCACATAGTCGCGTATTTTCATTCTATTCACCCACCTCTTCAATGATCTCCGATACCAATTCTATGATATCACGAGTCTTTAGTTCGTTGCTCAACAGCTGTTCCCTACAGGAAGGACAGCATGTGAGAACAGTGGTATCCTTCAAGTGCTGACTTGCAGCTCTCATCTGAATGATGATGTCACTCAGATTTGGATCAGTTATTCTCAAAAGACCTCCGCCACCGCAACAGGTTGGCTCAATGTCCCGATAATCCACATGCATCTTATCCATGAGTGAACGAGGTTCTTTTTTGATTTCTAAGATTCGATGAAGTTCACAAGGGTCATGGTACGCAAAGGGTTTCTCAGCCTTGTACGTAGGAAGTTCATCGTACATCATGTCGAAGAACTGAGTGTGATGAAGGGCTTCTATATCCCCAAGATCGTGGTACTGCTTGAGTTGTATCAAGCAGCCAGGGCAGCATGTGATGACTTTCTTTGCACCTGCATCCTCGATGACCGCCTTGTTGTGTTTCCGCAACTCAATGGCACCCTCGTCATTACCGATAAGGTATAGGGGATGCCCACAGCAGAACTCTTCGGCGCCCATGACCAGATAGTCGGTGCCACTTTTCCATAGTGTCGTTAGCAATGCCCGAAGGACATCAAGTTGTGAACTCCTGAATGACATCAAGCAACCAATGAACACCATTACCTCTGCTTTCTTACCCGGCTCATAGACTTTGTCCGCAAGTCCCGGAATCTCGTCTTCAAGTTCATCTAGCCAGAACATGGCTCTATCCTCTGGATCGAGTCCGTATATATTCTGGACATTTTCCAAAGCTTCCTGCAGCGGTTTCAGATATGCGAACTCATCAGGATGCTCTCGTATTGACTTTCCTCTTTGCTCATGCCAGATAGCCAATAGGTCAACATCAGAGGAGCAGGTTTCCTTGCACCGCCCACACATGGTGCACATGAACAGCAGCCTGCGAAACTCCTTGGCTGCCTCTGGATCCTGCTCTATCTGATCCATGATCTGCAAGAGATAGGTCTTTCCTCGTGGCGAGTATTGTTCCTCTCCCATAGCATCAAAGATGGGGCATATCTTCAGACATGAGCCACATCGAACACAGCGGTCATATGACATCTTTGTAACTCCTGAATAAATTATCTCCTGCGTTTTGAAATCGCATATAAAAAGTGGTCGTTGTTGATGAATCCGTTCATATGTTTTCAGGTCCTGACTGACTATGAACATTTATCTATGGCAGTAGATATCTCCTCACAATAGGGATGTCTAAGGGCCAGTGCACCATTGCTTCTTCCGTTGTCTATTTATTGGAACCGACCCCATGCCAACTCGAAGGTTTGGTAAGGACTATGTCTGTATCTCGCAGAAGAATTACAGGGTTCGTTGCACTCATCGTGATATTCCTCATCGGTTCTGTTTATGTGTTCCCCTCTCTGTTTCAAAACGGTGACTCGGGTTCACCAGACTCGGATGTGATTGAACCTCATTACTTTAATGACCTCAATTGGTGGGATATTCCCAACGAACTCGCATTCACATCGGATCTTGTGACCTATATGAGCGGGATCGACAAATACAAGACCAGACATATGCTGACAGAGCCCGAGGCATATTATGACGCGGCTGAATACATCTCACAAAAGCTTGAAGCTCTTGGTGTAGAAACATGGTACGAGGGTGAACACCAATCGCTTATGGGTGTCAAGAAGGGATTTGGAAATGACGACAGAGCCATTATCTTTTCAGCTTATCTTGATACCGAGATTAATTTCGAATACCCTCTCAACTTTAATACCGGAGCATGTGCAATGCTTCTTCTCATCGCCGAGATATTAAGCAATTACCGGCTATCAATTGATGTGTATTTCAGTTTTCCATCTTATTCAAAATCCGGCGATTACCTTCCTAGTGGCACTTTGGTACCATTGTACTACGGAGCTGAGGAAATCTCCGATTATCTCATAGACAATAATATTGATATTCTTGCACTTTATGACTTCGAGGGACTGATGCTTGCTGACGAGGGTTATTATGCTGGAGTGGATTTGACAGAACCCTATAGACAATCATCTTTTCTTGCAGAACTGTTGCGAGTCTTTCTTCTCAGGAACGGTCGAGATATCCTCACTGTTACTGCGAATGACTTCGACCTCTCAGATCAGGTCGTGTACCTTCCAAAAGGCATCCCCACAGTTCATGTTGAAGGTCGGGATACTATTGATCCTGACAACCCTCCTGTCGAATCAATCTATAGCAGTGACTATAGTCTCGATAAAGTTCTTGCACTTGCCAAGGCATCCGCGTCTCTGGCTGTCTTTCTCTCTTACAGTGGCAATGGGAATGATGTGAGCGAGAAGCTTGTTTTAGAGCTTGAGAGTCTTCAATCCGTTGTGGATTGGAAGATGATGTCGATCAGTTCTCCCCTATCTGTGGAGATGACTGCCAATGCATCAGCCAGTATCGACATACAGCTTCAGGACGATGAGGGCAATCTCATCGATGCCGTGACACTCTCCGGTCAGACCGCTTCTGCGACTCTCTCGGAATCTCCGGGGATAGGCCCACGAAGGACTCTTGTCCGGAACACGGGGAACAGCTCTATTCAGGTACAGCTCGTCTTCGACTATCAATTCGACTTTGATGGCGACGACGTTCCTGATTCGCAACAGTATTCGTGGCCTGACCCCGTACCAGCAATAGATTGGGATCACGATGGTCTTTCTGATACCGAGGAGCGTATTGCAGGAACTGACATTTTCATCCGTGATACAGATCACGATTCTATGCTTGACGGGTATGAAGTGGACTATGGACTTGATCCTCTCCGGAATGACCAGCTCGGTGATCTTGACGCTGATGGGCTTACTAATATCCGTGAACACACACTGGGCACTTTTCCAAATAGCACAGACACCGATCGAGATGGCATGGACGATTTCTGGGAGGTTTCTTTCTTGACAGACCCTCTTGTAGACGACGCCCTTGAGGATCCAGATAATGACACTCTTACCAATCTCGATGAATATCTACATGGTGCTGATCCAATGTCCGCTGATGGTGACTTCGATGGCGTGCCTGATGTCGAAGAGGTTGCTCTAGGCATGAATCCACTGAGCGATGATACGGATGGCGATGGTCTCCGAGACCAGTTAGAGCTTCTTGAAGGTCTTGACCCCCTTCGGCCTGATTACGACTTCGATCTCACACCTGACGGACTAGACCACAATCCACGAATCAATTCGCTCCTAGTGATTTTCGGACTGGCATTTCTCCCAGTCCTGATTGGAACTGTGTTTTTCTGGAAACGATTACAGTAGTCTGAACTGGATCATTCACACACTGCATGAACTACTGCAAATCACAGTACGGATCTAATTTGTCAACCAGATTAGTCTAGTTGAAGAAAGAGAATGAGCGGCGACAGTGCGCCGCTTTAGCAATGACTGGTCTAAGTTGGAGGTGCCTTTGGAATGAATCCTTTCTCATACAGCATCTCAGAGGCCCTTCGGGCGATGCGAATGATGTTCTCTGCATGTTTGTAAAGATCCTTCTCTTCCCATTCGACCCTTGCGATTCCTTGTTCGATCGCCTTCATTCCCACCGCAGTGGCCTCAGCAGGGTAGAGTTCCCACTGATCCATCGTCGGGATGACCTTCTTTTCGTTTGCTTCTTTTGCTCCAAGATCCGCTAGGGCTTGGGCTGCAGCCACGCACATCTCGTCAGTAATGGTGTGTGCACGCACATCCAGTGTGCCCCGAAAGATTCCTGGGAATCCTAGAGAATTGTTAATCTGGTTGTCAAAGTCGCTTCGTCCAGTACCAACAATCCTTGCACCAGCGTCGAGAGCATCCCATGGCCAGATTTCAGGGAGCGGATTCGCACAGGCATAGACGATTGCATCGCTGGCCATCTTGGACACCCATTCCTTTTTGATAGTGCCTGGGACAGGCCTTGATGCTGAGATAAGGACATCAGCTCCCTCTATGACATCACCAAGGTTTCCGGTCATGCGGTCGGGATTCGTCTTTTGTGCAAGGTCGTACTTGAAGGTGTCATGATCCTTTTGTGCGACTATGTCCTCTCGGTCACTGTAAATTGCCCCCTTGCTGTCCACCATGACCACGTTCTTCAGGTCTACACCTGCAGCCTCTAGAAGATAGGCGGTTCTCGTGTTTGCAGCTCCGACTCCAAGAAGTGCTACCTTGATGTTCTCGATGTCTTTCTTGACCACATTGAGCCCTCCAAGGACTCCTGCTAGCACAACAGTCGCGGTTCCCTGAGCATCATCGTGCCAGACAGGGATTTTCACCTCTGGGTCATTCCTGAGTTCTTCTAGCACCCTGTAGCATTTCGGTTTGGAGATGTCCTCTAAGTTGATTCCACCAAAGGTCGGCTGTAACAGTTTAACGGTGCGGATGATCTCGTCGGCGTCCTTTGTATCGAGACAGATTGGCCAAGCGTCAACACCTCCTAGGTATTTGAAGAGGATTGCCTTTCCTTCCATCACCGGGCCTGCCGCGTATGGGCCAATATCTCCAAGACCTAGAACCCGCGTCCCATCGCTTACCACAGCCACCATATTCCCTCGGTTTAGCATCTCATAAGACTGTTCCTCGTCCTCCTTGATAGCTAAACAAGCTTTGGCTACCCCTGGCGTGTACCAGATAGCAAAATCATCAAAGCTCCGGACTGGTGCCTTGCCTATGGACTGGATTTTTCCCCTATAGAACGGGTGCAGTACCATGGCATCTTTCCCTGGTTTCTCGGCTTTCTTCTTCAGTTCTTCAACTGTCTTGTCATCAGAAGTCAACATGTTTGCCCCTGTAGATTCTTGCTGGCTGAATGCCTGCCAGACGGGTTCGAGCTGGAAAGTGTACATATTAAAGACTATGCATTGTATCATCAAATGTTCAAAAACGGTTTCAATTCATAGGTCTGGCTGGGGACGGCACTGGATTGTTATTGCTTATGATATCGGTTATACTATGCACATGCCAGAAAACTCGTTCATCGAACCATAAAGCATTCGTGTGTCAGTTATGCATCTCCTCATATCCAAAGTCATCTTTTTGGTTTCGAGCGCTAAAGACTAAGCCCCCAGAACTCTGCAATCTGCTGTGCGTGTTGGCTGGTCTTTACCTTGTCAATCCCTGTAGAGCCGCCGAATATCCCCTCGATTGTGCCATTCTCGTCGATGAGATACGTTATCCGCTTTGTGCCTATCCCAGCAATCTTCAACCTGCTCTTGGCATCATAGAGTTCTGCGATGGCGTGATCCTTGTCCATCAGGATTGGAAAGGGAAGTCCATGTTTCTTTCGGAACTCCCGATGCATCTCTGCTCCTCCTCCCGATATTCCATAGATGGGGATATTTCTTCCCTCGAAGAGACTGTAGCCATCACGTAACGAGCATGCCTGTTTGGTGCATCCAGGAGTGAAATCACGCGGATAGAAGTAAAGCACTACCTTTTTGCCACGCAGTTCGCTTAACTTGAAGGGGCTTCCACTCTCATCTGTGGTTTCAAAGTCCGGTGCCTCGTCGCCAATCTTGAGTTTCATAGAAATCACCCCTAGATTCTGAGATTCCAGAACTTGATGACCTGATTGGCATGTTCCTTGGTGTTCACCTTTTCGATTCCACTAGATCCCCCAAATATTCCTTCTATGTTCCCATTCTCGTCGATAAGGAATGTTGTACGTTCAATGCCCATGTACTCTTTGCCGTACATCTTTTTCTTCTTGTAGACCCCGTAGAGCTTTGCAATCTCAAAGCTTTCGTCCATGAGGAGTGGGAATGGTAGGTCGAACTTGTTCTTGAAATCCTGATGGCTCTTCGCACTGCCACCTGATATTCCAAAGACCGGAATGTCACTTTTTTCAAACATATTCCAAGAATCACGAATAGAACAGGCTTCTGCGATACACCCGCTCGTATTGTCCTTTGGATAGTAATATAACATGACCTTCCTCCCTCTGAACTCGCTTAGCTTGAATGGATTGCCTGACTCATCAGTGGTTTCAAAATCTGGAGCTTTGTTTCCCTGTTTCAGCACATCAATCACCAAAATTCACTATTGTTAATAACTGATGGGATATAAGCGTTGTGCAACATGATGATTCTACCGACAAGGCTTAAAGTGGTCGGGCTTGCAGTCTGGCTGTACGGCGGTGTAATGATGGAAGATCTTGTTCAGTACAGACCACTCACACGTTACTATCTGTTCCTCCTCTTCTCATTCTTGCTTGTTCAGATCATTGGTTTGAGTGTTGTCATTGGATACGATTTTTCCACGTTCGATTTATCGCTATACCTTTTCATCGGGGTCTGCATACCATTCTTCCTCTCCTTTTTGGGATACTATTTGAGCTGGCGAGCCAAACGGACCAACATCGAGTACCATCCATTCAAATGGAAGTTCGAAACCATACCCCTGCGACTTGAAGATGCAGGACGGCTTTCTAGGGCATATCGGAAAAAGTACGGGCGAATCGTCGCAGTCCCGTACCTCTGGTATTATTACACTCCAATCATCCTGACAATTATTTTGATCATTTTTCCCTTTTACACGATTTTCGTTGATTCTACATTCCGGTCATTCGTCCCCTTATCGTACATACTTTTGACGAACCTGATATTCACTGTATCTGTGCTTGGAGGATGGCGTTCAACTTCGACTGAGGCATCCCATGACTTCAGATTGCCTCTATTGCACGAAACGCTCAAGCTTGCACACACTCAATCTAAGGTAGAGGGTATCTCCCATGTCCGCATCGTGCTGGAGAAAGCAGAGCATCAGGGATACGTGGTCTACAGGAACCCCCGGGTGGTCATCCGAGTTTCTGGGATTGAGAAGGGCTCTTATATCGAGTCATGGACTGAGGAGTTTGGCTCTGTTGACAAGATGATGATACGAATACTCGAAAGTGACGAAAGGCCAGAGGTCGTGTGGTGGTGGCAGAACCTTGATAGGTGGTTCAGGAAATACATTGGAGAGTCTGATGAAAGCTACTATGTCAAAAACCCCGTACCGTCGAACATTGAAGAACTTGGGGTCAAGGACGTCAGGCTTGTCACTCAAAACGCAGTTGCAATCCTGATACTAGAATGGCTCAAAGTACGAGAACCGCATGAACACCTGCTTGAGATATTGGATGCTCTTGGTGTGGAACCACAGAGTTCATAACTCCTGATAGGCTCATGAGTTCCATGAATGAGCCCATCGAGAATGACCTTAGTCTGCCATGGTACTATGCGGTGCTCCTGTTCTCAATAATCATCCTCTGGGCAGTCCTGTCAATCGAGATACTTTTCATGCTATTTGGCATCCTCGTCAGTGATTCCACCTCTTGGCTTTCGGTGTCAGTCCCTCTTCTCCTAATCTATCCTCTTCCCCTTGCAGCGACTATCTGGCGAATGAAGTGGTCTCTTGAGATTACGGAGCCTGAATGGGAGTTCAAAGACCAGTACATTTCGTTCAGCGAGTTTCGAACTATCAGCAAGGACTATCGAAGCAATTATACGCTTTTCACATCGCGGTTCGCGCTCGAACGAGTGGTTCTTGTGGCAATGGTCTTGGTCTTCTCCATGAGTCTGCCCTTTATCTTGGATTCCCTTCTATTCCCGATCCTAGTCTTTCTCCCTCAACTGTTTGGATTGCTGACCATCCTCCTCGGAATCCTTTATACTTCCTTATTCTTTGCGATAATCCCGGGCCCGCTGAATCACGAGTTTCCTCTATACCCGCACAAACCTATCCGAAGAGGACTCCGCTTATTGAGCGATATCCCTGCACTGTCATGGATTGGAGTATGCGTTCGCATTGGCTACTGGTCAGGATACTACACTATCCGTGAGCCCTTACTTGCAGCCAAGATTGAAGGTCTCGAAAGTGTTGCGACATTGTTATGTAGCGTGACACAGGATGGCGCTATCTCGTATGCATGGGTTCACAATGAGATGGAGCATGAGGGATTCCCAAAGATTCCTAAGAAGGCACGACCTACATCGGATGATATCATCGACATGGTACGGGAAGTCGTGAAGTGGTATTCATTAGTGTCGCCCGAGAATGAGGTTCTTGATGATGTGATGTTTGATCTAGGTATAGGTTCTAGTGAGTGAGTTTCCCCACAGACATCTTTAATTGGGAACAGCTAGACGTTGACCAAACTCACACAAAGGATTGATCTTCGATGGCCATTAAAAATTGGACGAACAAATGGATTCTCATGTATATTGCAGGACTGGTACTCCAAGCAATCATCTATCCTTTCATTGCTTTGTCAAAGCCTGCAGACTTTGTGAGCCATCTCTATTTCTACGACGTCGCGCTGATTGCCATAGGCTCTCTCATCTTTCAAGTCTTCGGTTTTGTCATTATCATGAAGAAGACACAGCATGATGACCCTGCCATCTATGGACAAGGTAGGCCATTCCAGCACAAGCTTCGAGAGGAAGACGAGGAAGCTGCAACAAGAAAGCCCACCTTTGCTGAGTAGTTCAGCAAAGGTTCTACTACTCCTGTCACCATCCAATATCTGGGAATATTCTAGGTGGCATTATCTCAGGGATACTCCCTGGAAGCCACACATTCAGGAGGGGCAAGTAGGGTGCAAGCACGAGAGATACAATGACCAGTGCTGCAAAGGTCAGAGTATGAACGGCGTTGACATAGGTATAATATGGCCTAATATACCCGTAGAATGCAAATGCCGGGATTGAGATTGCCGCCATTGCAAAGATTTCTACTGGTTGGAAGAAGATGGGTATAGTGATAGGCCAGAGGAAATAGAATATCCATGTTATCTTCTCACTGGATGTTTCATGGTGAGCAATCTTGTGTATCCCATCGACTCCCTGACTAAGGAAGAACACTGGGATGAGAAGCCACCATTGCAGCCCGACGAAGAACATGGCTCCTGCATAGAAAAGCAGATCGCCAAAGCTCTCCACTCGCTCCCAGAATGGGTTCCTGCTGATGTACTCTGTCGCTTCTGTCATGTAGTAGCCGATCATCTGCATCAAGACCAACCATGGGAGAAAGATGAACGAGATGATGATCATTATGACAGCACCCCTCGGGAGGTCAGGGATCTTTCCTTCATGATAGTTATCAAGGGGGTATATCCCGTGCAATGTGAATGCTGTAAGGAATGCCAATATTCCACTAGGAATGAAGAACAGCGGTTGCAAGGCATATACCAGCGGCCCTAGGAAATCCATGTATATCAGATAGACATTCGTAGTCAGCGAATCAGGTAACATGTACCAGACGCCAAACACTACAAGCAATTCTGGAACAAGCATCTTCAGACGGTAATCCTGGATGAATCTCATAATGGGTCCTGGCTGATTGCTTTCTTTTTCCACTATTCACACCTGCCTTTCCAGCAAGCGCTATGACTCCCCCACTTAAGGGTTGCTAACAGGCACACAAAACCTAGACATCTTGTTGTGGGTGTTCATATAGTTTTGGCGAGTCATGCTCAGTAAGGTCATCCATGATATGCGTAGAACCCTACAGGGCATACTCCGTGTCGTGTCATGGGAGTACAACACTCTAGTGTCCAAGCCTGTATAATTTACAATGAACGGTATTTCTCACTCCATTCAACGAGGGACAGTCATTGGAACGAGTTGTATATTTGTTCCAGTATCTCAGAATATGTCTGATCATGGGAATGGATTTGACGCGATAGATTTGGGGTCGCTCCTGAAAGACCACATTGAGTGGAAACCATTGTGTTCTCTTTCAGCAGGTCAATATTTACGCCGGCCCTTACAAATAAGGAAATCGTCTTTTTGAGCGATTTTTCGTAGTATGAGATGACCAGCTCTGTGAATGCACTGTCCACGTTCGCGATGACTCCAAGTGCGATGCCCCCTCCTGCCTGTAGGAATTTGTTGATAAGTTCACCTTGCCCGGCATCTATTTCAGGAGGATAGTTTATTGTATCAATGTGGACGACCTTTGGCTTACTTTGCCATATCAGGTGCCTACCTTTATCCATCAATACTCTCCAATCGTAGCAGTAGTGGTAAGCAGGGATTACTTCCGAAGGGAATATTCGGTCAATCACTCTCATAACCTGATGAGCGGAGAGCCCCGGAGCATTCTCCGATTCGATCATGTCTTTCACAAACCCAAATGCAGGATCATCCTGACAGACCATGAGAGTTTCCACGGATTCGGCAAAGTGAGCAACAAAGCCCTTCATTATTCGAGAGATGAGTGATGAGAAGAACCTGAACATTTGAGGTGTGAGATGCTGTCGTCCATCTTCCCCTCGTATGCTGTAACACATGGTGGCTGGTGATGTCACCTGAGTTTTCAGATATTTGAACGGTCCGTGTTTCGGTAACTTGTAAAGTGATTCAAAATACTGTTCGGCAGGAAGTATGTCCTCCTCGCCTCGGATCATATTTTGATACTCGTCAAATCCTGTTTCAAAGACGAATGTGCCCTTCTCCTCGAATCCCGTAAGCACACTCCCAAATTGACGAATCATATCCTCTTCCGGCCTGGCAGGTCTTTGATATGCATAAGGTAAAGAGATCTTTGGGATGTACTCCGACGCTTCTCCTTCCCATTCCTCAACAACACTTCCAACGCCTAGAAATCGTCCTCTTAGTTCGTGAGGTAGGATGGCTTTCGTCATTCTGAACCCCCCAATCTATATTGTCTTTCTCTTCAACACCCTATTACATGATTGGAATGCTGGACATCCTGAACAATTGTCAGGGATTTCCGCACCATGACTATCACCATATAGCAATGCCTGCTCAGAAACACGAGTGCTTGAAGCTTCTTCATCTTCCCTCTCTTGGACATCAGATCGAGTTACATGACACTTGTGCTTTTGCATCTCATCGATGAACTCCTCAATGTCCCCTTTTATGATGACCGCCGTAGGTCCAACCCGTTTTACAAGGTGCCTATTGAAGTCAGGCATCAAGAGAAGGTTCTCCATTTCCTGCACTGACTCGGTTTCAAATAGGGTGACCACAGATAACGTAGCAAAGGTGGTCTGTGAAGTCCAATCCTTTATCGATCTGATGACGTTCGCGGGAATTGGCTTTGAGCTCTCACTTTCTAAGAATGCGATGATATCATTCTCTCGATATCCAAGTTCGACTGCATGGAATATTGACGATTCTGTGAGTTTGAATGTACTTACAACGTCGGTCTTGATGGGCTCTGTGATGAGCATGAGTCGATATAATTTGTAATAGTCCATTTCTGCTGAGAACACCGTCACTTCAAAGTTTGGAAGAACGATGAATGTTTCCTGACCTGACACTTCTTCCCTTGGAAGTCCCGCAATGACGGCACCACCAATGTCGGTAAGACGCACAGCTAGAAGATTTTTCCCTTTATATGCCCCTTCTACTAGACCCAGCAGGATTGGTGTTTCTAGGGCGATACTCACCCGCTCATCTGTGATTTGTATCCATTTCAGTGGTTGCCCGTCTATGAAGAGTTCGCTTCGAATCCAGTCACGCATCTCCGTTACACTGATCCAATCCTTTGTGTTGGCCTCTCGGAGGCGGCAGATGATTAGATTGAGAGTGTACTCTGTAGGCTGGTCGGGAGTCGCCCAGATAGCTCGTGTCCTACCCACAGCCGACAACAGGAACTTTGTGGCTACCTGTTCTTGTGTTCCTGCAAAAAGATCTTTCACTTTGCCCTGAACAACCCTATCCTTCTCGACAATCTCATACGCGCCTGCTTTCCGTGCAATCCGCTGTACAAGCTCGAACCTATCATCGCGAGCTTTTGACATGCCTTTCTTTATGTGTTCAATCTCCCTCTTCGGAAACTCCCATGAGCTGGTCATCTTGACTTCATTCTTTGCGATGTATGATGTCAGTAACAATGTGTCGAGCAAGAGCGAATCGCGTTCGTTCACCAAATTACGAGCTTTCTTTGGCTTCTCTTTTGTTAGCTCGGGTTTTGCGGAGAAGTATTTCTTCAGGTGTGGGATGAAGAAATCGAGAATCTTGAATTCTGCGACTTCACGTCCGAACTCGGTGAGACGTGACATCATTCTTCGGATGATCAACCCTTTTTTCCTGAGATCCCTTTCTGTCTGATTCAGCTGTCCATAGCTGTATATCTTACGAAATGGCTTTAGTCTATCATAGCTCATCGCTCCCCCGCTCAATGTCAGGAGACCTAGTAGATCCTTTTCTTGGTCAGTAAAGCTTGAGAATATTCTCTCACGGGATTCCTTTTGCTTCATTTTTTTTGCCAGGAGCACTGTGAGTTCCTTCCCTGACGAACTATTGCTGATATCTATATCCCAATATTGGCAGGCAACGACAAGATCTTCTCTGAACATATGTTCCAATTCTTTCTCTAGGGATTCTTTTGCCATTTCGAAACCTCGAATTGAGAATTTGCAAACAAGCGCCCAGCGTTCGAGCGTATTTGACCATTACGGTTAAGGTCAATCTATTAGACTTCATTTACTGATAAACTAAAAGGTAACCTTATTTTGGCAGGTCGGACACTTCCACTTGGTGTATTCATTGGAACCAGTTCTCTGGAGCATAAAATACCAGCCAACTACCTGGGACGAGTTCATTGGGCAGGAAACAGCGATCAATCAACTTAGATCCCTTGCCGAATCCAAGACGGTTCCTCATCTGCTTCTGTACGGCCCTTCTGGTACGGGAAAGACTCTGGCTGCATATGCCTATGCAAGACATGTGTTAGAGTCGGAATTCACATCCAACTTCAAATGGCTCAATATTCGCGACCTGCGCTCATTCACAATCTCTGCTGCGAAACGAAAAATCCAAGCATTGGCAAAGCTGGACAGGGCAGCTCGCTCTGAGCTGGACGAGTACATGTCTGTAGTCTATCGCGAGGCAAAAGCGGAGCTAAAGGCGAAAGGAATGACTGGGATTCCTAACAGAAGCCAGCTGCTTCATCAGGCGGTGAAGATGTTTGCTTCTACTGCCGCTGTCGGTAGTGATATGGTCAAGATACTGGTTCTTGACGAGGCGGATGCATTTGACAACAACATGTTACAGGCACTCAGGAGGACGATGGAGATATACTCAGATACATGCAGGTTCGTTCTAGTGACCCCCTCCCTCGCTGGTTGGAACCCAGCAATCATATCTCGCTGTATTACTGTCCATTTCAAGGCAGCTACCCCTGAAGATATCACACAGCTCTTGTCTATGGTTTCAGAGAAGGAATCGGTAGATATTGATATGCACGGGTTGAATGCCATCATCCGCGAGTCCAACGGCAGTATGCGTCGGGCATTGAACTTGCTCCAAATGTGTGCCGCCTCGGGAAAGACCATTACCGAGGACATAGTCTATGCGTTTGCTGACACTCCTTTGACATCAGGAGTGCGGAGCATGATATCACAAGCATTGGATAACAAGTATCTCAAGGCACGTAAAGCGCTTAGAAACCTACTTACTATGGAACAATACACTCCTCAAGAGGTCATTGCTCAGGTTCAACGTGAGATTGCTAAACGTCCTCTAGAACCCCATACAGTGCGACACATCATTGACAGGATCGCAGAAATAGACTATAGGATGATTCAGGGAAAGAACCCTCACATCCATCTCACAGCGTTGCTTGCGTCAATTGCTAATATGGTCGACACTACCTAATAGAGGGGTATCACATCTTCTTTCTTGATTTGCTGCTTACTCAAGATGTCGGCCTGATTCGGATGCAGTTTCTGGATATTGAATATGAATTCTGCAGTTATTCTACCATCAGCAAATGAAATCATCTCATTCTCAACAGCTACTGCAAGGATCTTTCTAATCTTTGTGGGTTCGCCATACCTCCATTCAAATGAAAGGTGATGGATCGCATCGCCCAATGAAACAGACCTTCCACATTTCCTAAACAGATGTGATAGCATCAGTAGAATGTCCTTTCCCTTCATATCGTATAATCGTTCAAGATTCTTTAAGTAGATATCCCGCATTCTTCGATATATGGGATGGGATTATTACGGACATACGAAAGAAATGCTTGAAGAGAAACTATCATCCGTCCTAGAGATGGCAGGTGAGATTCACTTGGATCCTGTCATATTGGACGGTTGGTCCACAGTCAATCTTTTGGGCTACGTGGATGGTATTCCATCCTTCGTCCTAAAGATTCCGCGCTCCATGGGAAACCGCGACCTTGAACGGCTCTACTATCTTCACAATGCCATCTCAAAGCACGACCTGTGTCCTCGTCCGCTTTTCTATGGCGTCCTTTCAAAAGAATACGGTCTATCTATGCTGGTTTTAGAATATATCAACGGGCTCGTATATGAATCGCCATTTGAGATCACTCTTGAAGACTCTCACATACTACGTAACTCTCTTAGCAGACTATCTGCTATCACCCTCCACTCAATCCCAATATACCGTGACGCTCATGGTTTCCTCATGGAGATTGCATCATCTCTTGATGACATTATCCAAAATCATGATTGTGCGTTTTCAGACACCCTCATGGGCACGGTCATGGAGTTCTGTCGGCTTGTACAAAGGTCTGTCATGGTGTCTGGTACCGAACACTGGAATCCAGTGACATCACATGGCGACCTTTCCGAAAAGAATGTCCTTTTCCAAAAGCATCGTGCAATCCTCATAGACCTCGAAGACTGTTGCGGCATCAGCCGTTACTACGATTGGGCGTATCTGTTTGTCCAACATCCTTCCTCTACCCTTCAGGGACTGATGTCCAAGAAGGCAGAAGGATGCTCAACAGAGCATTGGAGATGGATGATTGTCCTTGGACTTTGCAGCGTCATAAAATGGAGCATTCAGATACTATGTGATATTGAAACGAAACAGCTTGCTCCAGTCCTACTTGGTCGATTACAGAAGAGGTTAATCCTTGACTATGTGAACTCCAAATTGAAACTTTTTGAAGATTTTCTGAGCTTTTGGCTATAGCTTCAGGTATTCTTCTATTTGTTTCTGCTCCATTCGGATTTTATTCCCTTCAAGAATGAGGTTCACAAGTTCCTTCTGATATTCTTCTTCGGATATCCATCCGTTGGTTCTTGACTCATCTAGATTGAAACGTTTCTCTCGGATTTGGGTAAACGCCTTGTTCAATGCTGCATGCCGTATCTTGAGAAGCATAGGATTGGTTCCAGCCGCAGACTCACTACCATTCATGATCTTCATAACTTGAACACACCCGGTTTCGATATATCCTATTATGACATATGAAATACTATTCCCATATAAATCGAGTGGTTGTGTCTGTTTTCACTATGTGCCACTCGATACAGGCAATACATTATTCTACTACGATGTTCGTTATTTAAGGGGGTTTGAATTGAGTCTTGAAGATATGCTCGCAAAAGGACGGGAATTATACCGGACGGGGATTGACATCCTAGATACCGAGGTGCCTGAAGGACTCCCAACGAACGCATTCGGGGTGATCCGTGGTCCTGGCGGAGGCGGCAAGTCTGTCTTGTTGAATGAGATGGTTCGGCATATTATGAGATCCGGTAAGAAAGCCATTTATGTATGCTTTGAAGACACACCTGTTTCTGTATTACAGAACCTATGCTATCTGGGACTGGACTACAAAGAGATTCTTGAGTCAGGACTTATCCATCTGGTAGACTGCTTCTCAAGCCAAATCCTTCGAAAAACTGCCAAGTATGACCATGTAACTCTCGTCAGAGAACCGACAGAACCAGATCATATCAGTGATGCGATTCATGGGTTGATACTGGAAAATAACATGGAGTTTGGAGGTATCTTTGTCGATAGCATAACGGAGCTTTTTCTCCAGTCTCATCCATTCAAAGCAGTCAATGCTATCAAGGCATGGCGTGCGACATTTTGCAAGAACCTATACATACCGTGCTGGGCAACATACCACACCGGACTCCAGCAGTTCGCTGCATACGACGACATGATTACCTACAGTAGCGATATCATCATCGACACCCGGCACGAACCAGTCTTTGAGGGGGCTGGTGTATTGATCAAACAGTTCCGAGTCACAAAAGTGAAAGGGGCCCCGCACAATCCGATGTGGGTCACTTTTGAGGTCGGCAAGCAGGGCATTCGTAGGCTTGGACTTGATGAACTCAAGGCCATAGCCCGCAAGATATCATCCTACGAGGCAAGTCCGCCAAAGAACGACAATACCATCTAGAAGAAGCTCTGAGGGTCCTTTCTCCAAATCTCTTCATCCGCTGAGGCGATGACGTACTGGTATCCTTGCTCGGTAAGGAACAGCTGGCGTTTTGCAGCAAAGTCCATATCCCTCGTGTCCTTTGTGATAATCGAGTAGAACCTTGCAAAGCTACCATCTGACTTTGGGCGCAGGATCCTTCCCAGTCGTTGTGCTTCTTCCTGCCTCGACCCGAATGTTCCCGATACTTGTATTGCTACATTGGCGTCAGGAAGGTCCAAAGCAAAGTTTGCAACCTTAGATACGACAAGTATCTTCTCACGGCCCTCTCTGAATGCCTCATACAGTTTTTGCCTGTCCTCATTGGTAGTCTTGCCCGTGATTAGAGGCGCCTTGATTTCATCAGCTATCATTTTGAGCTGGTCAAGGTACATTCCTATGATGAGGACGTTGTCATCCTTGTGATAGTCGATGAGTTCCTTGATGAGCTGTATCTTTATGGGATTCTCGGCTGCAATCCTGTATTTTTTCCTATCTTCAGCCAAGGCATATTTCCGACGCATCTTATCGGGAAGGTCAATCCGGATTTCGTAACATATCGCTGTGGCAATCCATCCTTGATCCTCAAGCTGCTTCCATGGCATATCATAGCGTTTCGGTCCAATCAGGCTGAAGACATCCTCTTCTCGTTCGTCTTCACGAACTAGAGTGGCTGTCAATCCCAACCGTCGTGTTGCCTGGATTGCAGCGGTGACACGGAAGACTGGGGCTGGTAGGAGATGCACCTCATCATAGATTATCAGTCCCCAGTTCCGGGCATCAAAGAGATGGAAATGCTCGAATTCATCATCCCGAGACTTGCGCCAAGTGAGTATCTGGTAGGTCGCCACAGTGACAGGGCGAATCGACTTGTCCTCTCCAGTGTACTCACCAATCTGATTTGCAGTAAGGGTGGTCTTGTCGAGGAGTTCCTTTACCCACTGTCTAACAGCAACCACATTGGGACACAGGATGATTGTTGATGTTTGGAGTTCATGCATAGCACCTATACCGACCATGGTCTTCCCAGCTCCACATGGTAGGACAATGACGCCAGACCCACCTCTGATTCCCCCGCCTGCATGGAACGTAGACACCGCCTCCTTCTGGTACTTTCTTAGAGCGAATGGTTTCCCTTCAAGTGTCACATCTCGCAGCTCGAAATGCAAAGGTTCACCCTCGGCATACCCTGCAAGATCCTCGACTGGGTGTCCAATCTCCAGTAGTGCATGTTTCAGGTTCCCGCGGTTGATGGGATCGACTAGGAACGTTCTCTCATCGACTGGTTCAATAAGGTACTCTCTGGGCTTCCTGCTTTGCCAGATTTCAGCTGCCAAATCTTCGTCTGCACATTCAAGGAGAAGGTCATCTCCTATTGCATGCAGTGTGATCTGGCCATACCTGCTCATGTACTCGACAATCTCTCTAGATATGTTTCCTGGTATTGGATATTTTGCATACTCCTCAAGGGCATCGACAACCTCACGGGCAGTCATCCCCATCGCAGCAGCATTCCACAAGCTTAAAGGTGTAACACGATAGGTATGGACATATTCTGGACTTTTGACTAGCTCTGCGAACCTAGCCAGTGAATCTCTTGCTTCCTCGTATCTGGGATTGTCCACTTCCAGCAGGACTGATTTGTCCGATTGCACTATCAGTGGATTCATTGGATTTGGCATATGATCAACCTTTGCGTTTCTGTTACCCCGTTCCTATCATTCCATTTGGAACAGCAAATAGGAAATTGCGGGTACGCCAGAATCTCCAGTGATAAATCCTTCCGTTTGGTCGTTGCTTTCTACTAGGATGTGTTTCCTGTCACCGTCCGGAAACCCTTTCGAGCATCCATCACAGAGATAGGTTGATTTTTAAAACAGGATTATGTTCCTGAGTTCAATTGTTTCACCTAGAAGGTTGGTACTATGGAAACAAGACAGATACTGGTCGTCGTGCTAGTTTTAGGAATTGTTGTTGGTGGTGTTGTTGGTACGAGTGTGGTTCTGAACTCACAGCCCACAACCACGACAACTACTACAGAATCTACCACCACTACCACTGATGGTGTGCCTGATTTCATCCCCAGAGATCAGGACTTGGCATCGTACAATATCAGTGTCCCTGATTGGGAATTCCTCATGGTCGATGTGGACAACTTTTCGATTTCTGATGCCTATGGCAAATTCCTCATCCTGGAGTTCTTCGCAACATGGTGCCCGGCATGTGAATACCAGAATGCAGATAATGTCAAGATATTCAATGAGTTCGGTTCTGATAGATTGTGCTTTGTGCAGCTGTCGACAGCATTGGGTGACACAGAGCAAATGTTGCGGGATTACAAGGACGAGTACGGCCTTCTTTGGGACATGGGTTATGCCATAGATAGCCCTGCAGACGATTTCCTCAAACTGCGGTATCTTCCGACCCTTGTCCTTATTGACCAGACCGGCACGCTCCGGTGGATTCGCGAAGGAACATGGAGATTCGTAGAATTCAATGCAACGCTTGTCGAACTGGGAGTATGATCGGCAACGATGTTGGCACAAATAGTCGCAGAGGTAGTCATTGAGCATATGGTCGCTTTCATGGCGGGACTATATGCTGCTACCTCTCCCTGTCTTTTCCCATTATTGCCACTATTCCTGATACGAAGTCTCCAATCCGAGGATAGTAGGAAAAAAAGTGTGGTCGTTACTGGTGCACTTATTTCAGGTATCCTTGCATCACTTGGGCTATTTGCACTGATATCCTATGTCATATCAACCTACTTTCTACTTCAATATTATACACAGATTCAGGCTGCCCTTGGTGCGATCATTGTTTTTGTGGGAATACTGACACTCTCCCAGAAGTTACGTGAAAAGATTGGGTTGACTCGCCTTTCCATGAAGAACCCTGACACTCCAAAGGGTTTGGTTGGCGTTTTCGTTGTTGGGTTCAGCTACGCATTGATTGCAGCACCTTGCACGGCTCCTGTCGTTATTCTTGGATTACCACTGGTATTTGGTGTCAGTGCATTAGCTAACCCCTTACTGGCTGTTTCACTTTTCATCTGGCTGTCAATAGGTGTGGCAATCCCCTATCTTGCTATCGCCCTCGTCACAGGCGAAGCAAGGAACCGTATGGCCACACGTATTGCTAATGCAGCTCATGTGATTGAGATTGCCGTTGGACTGTTACTCATAGTACTTGGGTTATGGCTTATGTCTCCATGGATTCTGAGTATGATCTTGGTCTGATACCATCGGATCAAGACACCTTTTTTTGTGCGTTGTCAAGTCCATTTCCCAATTGGCGCTGACCACATTTTTTAAATACTTACGAGAGCCAAACCGAGTCTGGTTATCTTATGAATGACAGCAAGGAGGTGCAGTTCAAGTATGAAGTCATATAATATCGTGATAATGCTGGGAAACAACTGCACAAGTGCTGTCAGAAACTAGGTTTCTTTTCCTTTCTGCGTGCGATACCTCATTTGACACGTCGTGAGTTAACTGTGTCAGAAAGGGCAGTCTTGTTTTGCAGTTGCTGATTCTCGTCTGGACTTGTGTGCTATTGGATAGAGACGTGTTTAATCTTAACCAAAGAGCGTGAACCTAAAATTGCAAATGGATAAGAACGGAAGGCTCCCGGCCCTTCTGCAACGGAGTGGATACGGGTGGGAGTCATAGAGAAATTCAATCCCCTCAAAGGAAGTGCCCTCTCGCGGAAACGTGATGGGCAGAAGGCTGGAAAATGGGGGAAGAAAGTGGCCATTGGCGAAATCAACCTAGTGGAGGTAAGGACTGATGCAGTCCGTTTCGGCTTAGCGACCGATGTACTCTTCCAGCTGAAGGCAGGAAAAGAGGCTTCCATATTCCTTGCCGATTGGAAAGGATATCCGATCCTCCTCAAGGCATACCGCTTCTGGCAGACCGCGCAGGCCAGCAAGAAAAAGAACGTCTATGCACCAGCTAAGATGGAAGCACTAGCTGCTAAGGAGTTCGACATCCTTTCACTTTGCTTCAAGAAAGGGATGAATGTCCCCACGCCTATTGGCAGAGTCGGGAACTATCTCACCATGCGATTGATAGGTGATGGGACGAAACCTGCTCCACAGCTACGGAATGTGTACCTTGACGACCCTGAAGCAGCACTGGACACAATCTTAGATCAATACCTGATAATGTATCGTGATGCCCATTATACTCATGGCGACTTGAGTGCATACAACATCCTTTGGTGGGATGACCGCCCTTGGATTATCGATGTGCCACAGGCATACAAGGTGGATGTGTACTGTGATATGATGAAAGTTGAGGCACTGCTCCGCAGGGATATTCGAAACGTGTTGAGTTACTTTGCTCAATACCGGATTAATAGAAACATCGAACACATTGTGAATGTTTTCTTGAGCGAGTACATCCCACGGAACCTCCGTAACTACCGTGAGTTGGCTGTGGAGGGTGAGTTGCTATGATGCGACTGCCACAGAGTGCGGTCGTTGTTCTGCATCACTTGGTGAGGGAAGGTCCCATGTGTCCAGTAGATATCTGTCAGACCGCCAATCTGGCCCCCAGAACTGTAAGCCATGCATTAAAGCGTCTTATCGATGATCGCCTGTGTAAGAAGATCCCAAATTTGCAGGACATGAGGCGTCCTCTCTACGTTCCCGATTACGAAACTGTGTCCAGACTAGTGGCACTCTATGGGGATGATTCCAAAATCGGTTCTCAGCTGGGATTCATGCTCAGACATAACAGGCTATCTTCCTAGATGAATGGAAGGCAATATACAATTACTTTGTTCACTTCAAAATAGAAATGGCAACGGATTTAAGACCTTACATATCGGAGGATGAAACTATTGAGTAAAGAGATAATTGATCATTACATCATTAGAAATTACGGTAATCTTATCCTTCACGATCCGCCAGAATTTAACAAAGAAAAGAAACTATGGGTTTCGCGTCTAAGATCCGATTATCCAGTCTTCATCAGAGATGATAAAAAATCATCAAAATTGATACGTTTTATGAAAGTAAGTGTTCTTGGCTATGTAGTATTCGATAACAGATTCCATCTGGTTCCCGAATTGACCACCTCCGACGATAATGCTACCCGACAATTAGAAACTTTTCTCGATATGTGGCGTAATCACGTTGAGGAATTAGTGGTTGCCGCCACAGCCGACAAATTAGCAGAACTCCCAGAAGTCGCATATTCGCTAAACCCAATCTCTGAGATTATTACATACCTTATTGAAGAAGACTATATCAGACCTCGTGATATCCGAAGTAGTCACTCTGACTTGTACCTCACTCTACTAGATGAACTAAGGCTCATCCGAAAACATGGGGGAAAATATACATCAGGAAACACTCTGATTTCACTCCTGAAGAACTTTGGATACCTAAAAACTAAAGATCTCATGAAAAAAGTCTTCGGGGTTGTCCTTTCAAAAAGATATGATTTCCTTAGAGATGTAATAGGAACAACAACCTTGCAACGTCTGATTCGAACAGGAAATATCGTATATTACCCCGAGCTTTACATGAGAAACTCTGTGTTACGCGATAAAAGAACACTCCTCAAAGAATACCGTTTGGAATACCGTTCTGAAATCTCCGCTCCTGCATTGTTTAATGCACTAAGGAAATTGTATGACCATGACGTTATTGAAAAGACCGAGTCTTATTACCACGGCACAAAAGATGTTAGAAATAGAATCTTCGAAATACAACAAACAAAACTACCTCCTGGAGCAGTATGGAACATAGCTAGCCCTGCATAACATTTGGCCATTTATCAATAGACACAGTTAGAATTCCAAGTACTAAAAATGAATCCACAGAGAATGTACACTACATAACCTATAGATTATTGAAACACACGAAACATCACTCGGATGAGGTTCAGTATAGACTCTTTCCTCGATCCCGCCTATGTTGTTTGTGTATATTGTAGTACCAGATCCCATTGGTTATCTGTAATGACGATGAGATTGATTCTCCCACCAATATTGTGGTAGGTCAGTCTGCACATTGAACTATTGTCCTGCTAATCAACCTCTACCACAATTGCCCTCGACACCAAAAAGTAAAAGTCGGATAGATGACATTTGGATAATCCAGTAGTCATCTATCTGGGTCACTCTTGGCTAAAAGGTCCTTTGCGATACTCCTCCTCGTGAATATAGCCTAGGAAACCTTTCTCAGAACAACCCTTGACACGCCGGGGATTTTCTGAAGACTTTCTTCCAGTTCTTGTAGTGATACTACAAGCTGATCTGGAACGAAGTAGCATTCATAGAAGCACTTCTCACCACGTAAACATACGCCGGTCGTGAAGATGATATCACTCAGCTTGGCGTCATTGAAGGCGAAGTTCAAGCTCTTGAGGAAATTGCGCGACAAGTCGCTGATTTCGATCCGCAAGAGGTAGATGTCATCTGACGCTACGGGGAATATCTTCATGACGCGATCCTTGTGATGCATGACAGTCAGTGCTGCTTTCTCTTTGATGTCGGCTACAAACTCCGCCGGGAACTCGACAGGCTCTCCAGGCCTGAAATGCAAGATTATTGCTGAGGTTGCACCCTCTCTATCTATAACCATCGCCTATTACGTCCTTTTAGTCCATTTTGCCCATAAGGTCTGCTTTTCGAATTGTGTGTTTCTCACTAATTAAGTTATTCTGTGGCAAACCAGCTTCGAAACACACATCCTGCGTTCTTTGTTATATACATTATCCGTTAAGAAGTCTTGCACAAGGTATTTCTAGGTATGATTCCCTATATGACATAGGTGTAGGAATTGGGTATATCGCGTTCCACCAAGATTACGAGTGGCTTGCTGTTCGTATTCTCATGTGTGATGACCTTTGTTGTCTTTCGCGCTGCCGTGATGTCTTCTGATGCGACTATCTATGCTGCGGCCATTGTCTGGGGCATTATGGTTCTACCGGAACTCGCATCCGCTGTCTGGTTGATCACTCGAACTGTGACTGACGTACCGCTTGTCGATGAGGAGAACGAGATTACGGAGATGCCACTCCTAGAAGAGAGTATGCCTATTGCACACATTAAAGACGAACACCATCACGAACGGGAGATAGTGGAGCACTATCCTCGAGTCCCCGGACAATCACGCACGGGCTAAGTATGCCCAGAATGGATGTCCCATATGCCAATGACATTGTCGTCACTGACGACGTATGCCTTTCTGAAGAGGTTGTTTGTGAGGCACGAGTGGTTCGGCAGAATCCGCACCGGGTCGCCCACGCTCAAAGAGGATAGGTGGGATCCGGACTCGAAAGTCACCTTCCCATGTTCCTGTGAAAGCGACTCTAACTTGCAGTGTGTGTCCAGTTGTGATTCCTCATAGTCGCTGAATAATTTCCCATATCCGCAGTCAGGTTCTATATGAATTGGACCATTGTCCCTGGAAAGGGATGTTGCTCCCGCATCGATGATGGCTCTCCCCTGATATGTGCCAGTGATCCTAGAATGAACCGTCAGCGCACAGTCCGCGACCTGACAGGAACCCAGCAGTACTTGAGTGTAGTCAAAGTACGCGTAGTTCCCTGGACGGACTTCTGTTATTCCTGAGATGATATCTTCACATAAGGTAATTGTTGGCGTAGATCCGATGCTAACAATTTCAGGTGTCAACTCAGTACTTTGTCTAGACAGCAAACTTGCGAATGACACCATTTTTTCCTGTTCTTGCTTGGCGATGTCCTGGATGCATTCTTTTGTCTGACACGAATAGGAATTACCGGCGTGTGTAAGGATGCCTCTGAAGTTAAGACTTGGCGATAATACCACCTTTTCTACCAGCGATACAGCACCGTTACTGCTAGGATCAACCCCGCACCGATGGTATCCCATGTCCACCTTGATGAGGACATCAATCTCCAGACCTGTCTTTCTCACAGCAACATCTAGCTGTGGGACGATTTGTGGATTATCAACGATAGCCGTTACAGAAACCTTGTCAAGAAGACTGAGAAGCCGTGGAATCTTCGATGGTTCAAGCGGAACTGCATATGTCATATCGGAAAAGCCAGCTCTTGCGAACACCTCTGCTTCACCAAGAGTCGACACAGTGATTCCCCTACACCCATACTCTTCTTGCATCCTTGCTATCTCAATGCACTTGTGAGTCTTTACATGTGGCCTAAGGGAAACACTGAATGTCCTTGCCTTTGAAGCCATGGTTTCAATGTTTCTCTCAAGCTTCTTCATATCAATCAATAATGCAGGTGAGTCTATCTCTGAAACGTCCATGGGTCTGCAATGTGTTGACTTGAAGATATATCATGTGGGTGGAATCTGTTCATTTGATAGCATTCAACGGCTCGTCTACGATGAAGGCGTGTCCTGTTTTCCACCTACGCTGTTCTCCATCAAAAGCCTCTGGCCAGACGTAGTATGCCAATGAGCTTGAGTAATCGAGGACATACACTGACATATCGTCCAATGCTCCATGAAGGCGAGCAAGGACATTGGAAAGGTGGAGCGATTGAAGCCTCAAATACCAAAACAAATGGTCATCAGAAACCCTCAGAGTTGACGCGAATGGGATAGGGTTCGATACCAACCTGTCCCGAAGGTTTCTCAGGCATTTCCTGTCACCATTGCCAGTGATTATCACAGAATTGTAGACATCAAAGATAGTAGGGTCGAAATTTGTACGATATCCATTGAAGCATTCTTGTTGTATCATCTTGTATCTTCTACTGAAGGTCTGAGGGGTGATATCAACGCCTTTTCGGTTGAGTGCTTGGATAATTTCCAAGTTCTTCCTCCGGGCACCTCCCATGACCTCATGGATGATATGCACATCTTTTTTCATTATCCATTCTAATGCATTGCCTTTCTGTTTCTCTATGATTACATCTCGCTTTCGTATCTTTGATTCAAGCCATCTATCCCAGTCGAAATCCCAACTCATCTTCGTTGGGTTCCATCCCTTTATGGAAAGAGTTGTGTACACAGGTGGTTCTTTCTCTGGAGGGAGCTGGGTATATCCTCCCAGATAATTCATGTTTTGAAGCTCGTCCAAGAGTTCAATGAGCAGAGGTTTTGTACCAGCTGGTATCCTGAACTGCAGGAACAAGCCATTCTGTTTTCCGAAACACCGTGCCCTATACTGTGTGTATGGATGTACATCGACAAGCTTCTCGATCCTCTTAATATCACCTGCCTTTGAAATCTCACATATCACCCCAAAGTACTCTAGGCCAATCGCCTTATTGTTAATCTTTGGAGTCACCGTGAAGTACCGCCCCTCAGGATGATTTCCAACGCGTTCTTTTGGCAGATTACCTTCTAGAAGTTTCAATCTTTTTGCAACGGTTGGCTTTGATATCCCTGTTTTTTCTGCAAGCTGGTCTATCGTTGCCAATGGCTCTTCCTGAATTGCCACTAACAATGTGAAGAAGTCTTCTGAGATTGTTCTGAAGGTAATCCTCCCCTTAACCCTGCGATTCAGTTGTACCTATTACAGTTGTGTCAACAAGGGGGTCTCCAGGATCTCCTCCCGGCGGATCAAATATGATTTCATTATATCCTGGATTAAGACTCGAGTCAATAGTATATGCATATACAGAATATGTATACCATCCAGACTCGGAGGCAGCATTGAACCAATATTGTGTGACAGTGCTTTCGGCCGTGGTTACAATTGCCACCTCGTGAATATACTCGGCGCCCGACGGCAAGATGAGCTTGCAATAAAGCTCGATAGTATATTTATCCCCTGTGTTGAACGGAATAGTGATGTTGTACTTGACCACGATATCATCAGCGGCTCCATCGTTGTCTGCGTCTGCATAATATGCTTCCCACATATTCACTTGAATATCGTTACCTGCTTCAGCTCGCGGTGGGATGAATATCACCACCATCACAAGGATGAATGCGAGCAGGATGTATTTTGTGATTCTATGCAAGTTGACCACCGTCTGATCGTTTCGAATCCCTATCAAAAAAGTATTCGCTTTTTTGACATTTATCCCACAACAAGCCGATCCAGTTTAATATAGTTCTGGTGAATCCATTCGCGAATCATGATATCCTAAGTCTTGCTCATTATATGATTCACTTGATGAAATGGCCGTTTTTCATGATGACCTGCTCGCTACCATCACCGTATCTCGCAGTGACTGTGGGCTTGCTCACAAGAAAGTCTTGGTGATTTGCTGAATTGTTCGTTACAGTCCCTGGATAATCCATGTTGTTCCCAAAAGCGACATGTATCGTATTCCCGACCTTCTCGCTCTCCAAGAACTCCTGCACAATACGAGCCTTGGGATTCAACCCAAATGCAAACTCGCCGATGTGCTTTGCCATCTCATCGGTGTCCTGAGTGTCTTGGATGATTTTCAGCACTTGAAGGTCATCACATTCAATTGAAGTCACTTTCCCTTTCTCAGTGATGATGGTCACAGGGCTTTGCAGAGGCCCTATACCACCAACCGCAAGGTCGCAGACTAATGTCCCTTCCATCGACGTTTCGACAGGGCCCACGATGACCTCGCCTGTGGGAAGGTTCATCCATTTCATGTCTTTCCAATTGAGATATGTGTCAGAGAACCATGTACGTCCATTGACGCTGAATGTGAAGTCGCTACCTGATGGTGAGGTGACATGGATTGTTTCAGTATCGCGCAGTATGTTCAGAAGCCCCCGTGCCATTTCCTGCATTGTCGTATGCTCTTCTTTCGTCAATGCAAGCGCACCCTCAGTTAGCATGTCCATTGTGATTCCCGGACAGTGTCCCAGTCGAGAGCGTCCCTTTCTCGTTTCAAGCTTGATGATGCTGATGCGGAAGGGTGTTTCTTGAGCCGGACCTCTCAGAGTGTTGATGAATATGTCCGGTTGATGAGGTGAATTGATCATCTCAACAAGTTCTGGGGGTGGGTCAGTTCTGAATTTGTTCTCGCCAGTTTCAAGCACAAGCATCCTTGTCCAGAGACCTAGATTAAGAGCCCCTTCAGCAAAGACTGAACCTATATCTTCTCGTATATCATCTGTCACTATGAGGATTGATTCTCCCTGACGAGCTTCTAGTACATATTGCAGAGCATTTGCTGCAGCGTCCTTTGGATCCATGATATTCACCTGACTCAGAGTCTAAAGAACCTGTTTTAGAAACTTCCGTTCCAACCTCTGTTTCAGAGGCAAGATTATCGTTCACATATGTCTACGTATGCCTTGCCAAGAGTCCTATCTATAGAAGTTACATCATTGGACAAGTAGTCCGAAAGTGCTCTTTGTGTCCTAGCTCGCATAGCATTAACTTCTTTAGCCACAATTCACTATTGTAAATCATGGAAAACATTTTCTATTGTGAACCCGGGCGGATATTCTGTAGGTCAAAGCGAGTCCTTCTTGCGGTCGATGGGAGTGATCGTGCTGGCAGAGCTGCTACGGTGGCATATGAGGTGGCTGAGATGACCGGTTCGACATTATACATAATCCATGTAGTTCCGCTTCCATCAGTTCAGCATATAGCTCTCATGACTGACACTGATGTAGAGGACATCAAGCGGAAATACATCGCGAATGGGCAACGGCTTCTAGAGGGCTACAAGAAGGCGGCTGAGAAGTACGACCTGAATGTGGAGATAATCCTTGACGAAGGTAGGCCTTCTGAAAGAATCGCCTTTCATACGAATGACAAGGATATCGACCTTGTGGTGATGGGTTCTCGGGGTCCAAAGTCTGGCAAGCGTTTGGATATGGGAAGTGCAACCGAACGAGTGGTCGAAGGGACTGAATGCCCAATCATTATCATATAGCCGTCAAAGATGAGTAAGGTGCAGCGCTAGAAATCCGCTGCATCCCTTGCTATTCTTATGATCCTTCTGACCTTGAGCAGTTCAAGTCCTGATTGCGCGTAAGTTCGTGCGATATCATTTGCGAGGCTTCTAGGAAGTCCTGATTCAATGAGTGAATTGTAGAATACTTTTTTCCCCTTCTTTACTATGTTCCTACAATGACGTAGAGCGAGATATAATCGCGTAACAAGCTTTGTTGTGCCAGTGAAAGTCGTCCAAATCAATGACCCGACTGCGCGAGCCCGCATGACTAATCATCATCCTTGTCGTCTAACTCATCATCTCTATTTCGTTTCTTCTTTGATGTATTAGTTTCGACTTCGCTTGTCACCATTCTGATGATCTTGTCAAAGTCAAGGGCTCCAACGAATTTTTTTGTCATCTCAAGTGCTGCGTCCTCCGGGATTCCCCCTTGGATCAGCTTCGAATAGAACTCACCGACTGCCGAGCCCATATTACCAGCGGCCTCTGGACTATACACACTTCCGATTATCCCACTTATCATCTTCGGGATTGATTCGTTGAGGGCATCAAAAAGCTCGGGAAGTGCCTTGGCAATCTCACGTAACTCCTCGGCATCCTCTGAAGCTGTGGGTTTGTGCTCTTTCTCTTTTTTGGGTACGTCATTTGATTCGTCGTTCATTACCTATCACCAATACTAATGTAGTATGGTCACTGGATATTAGCGATGTGGGAAAAAGTGACCACTTCAGGAAAGGAATCTTGTCGCGATAGCGTGATATGCTTTCAATGTCATCTCGATCTGACCGATTGATACTCTTTCATTGTCACCATGAAACAGAGACTGAATGGTCTGGAGGTCAAACGCATCATCTGATATTGCAAATCCATAGGCCTGTGTCCCGAAGGCATCTCTGAAGAACCTAGCATCCGTGGCACCAGTTGACAGCATTGGTACAAGCTCGATATGGCTTCCCTTCAGTTCTTTTGCGACCTCTCGCATCGTATCGACAAGGGGAGTTTCAGCATCACTTGAAGTTCCTGGATGCGTGTCGCCTCCCTCTTCTGCTGGAACTATGTCTATCTCGGCTTCATGTGCCAGATTACCAAGTGCCTTTCGAATTTGTGTGTGTGCATACTTCTCGTCCTGTCCGGGGAGAAGTCTGATGTCCACATCTATCCTAGCTTCGCTTGGGATAACGTTCACTTTTGTTCCGCCATTGGCAATATTCGGTGATATTGTCATCTGGCTGAGTGCGTGGAGGAACCTTGCCATCCCCATATTGTCATTGCTAAGTCTGTCCAATAATCGCGGCAAGGTGCTTGTGCTGGTCGCAAGCTTCTTCATCAATGAACTGATGTTGAGCCTTTCTATCAATGGCTTGATGAATTGCGTGTCCCTTGGCGGCTGATACTCGGTCAATCTTTTGATTGCTTCTGCCATCTTGACAACTGCATTGTTGCTCTTGTATGGTGCGCTCCCATGTTGCTCTTCGCCCCTGAAAGTGATGCGTGTCCATGCAATCCCTTTCTCACCAATCCAATACGCCATCTTGTCTTTCTCAATAGGTTCGCCCCCTTGTTCGGTTATCAGATAGTCCACCTGCACCTTGTCCGGATAGTTGTTCACCATCCACTTCGCACCTACTGTGCCTGCTGACTCTTCATCCGCCACGATGAGAAGCTTGAGAGTTCCTCTTGGTTGAAATCCCTCACAATGTAGATTGGCAAAGACCACGGCCTGGGCTGCAACGAAGTAGAGCATATCCAACGCACCTCGTCCCCAAACACAGCCGTCCCTCACGACTCCCTCGAACGGTGGGACGACCCACTTGTTCTCGTCGTTTACTGGAACCACATCCACATGTGAAGGACCAAACATCAGACTCGGCCGTCCCCCAGAGCCCGTTATCTCAGCGAATAAATTCCCTCTTTCGGGTGTCGGCTCGAATACTTCGTAGGGGACATCGTATTTGTCAAGGTACTCGCTGACAGTAAGGATGTTTCTCATCTCTCCCCCCGGTGGGTTGACGCATTTATTACGAATCATCTTCTGAAGCAAATCCACGGCTTCGTCAAGCATTGCGATCTCCGTGTACGAGCATTGAATCACCCTAAAAAAGGCGTTGTCTGATATAGATAGCTTAAACTCAACTTGGCGCGAGAGTGAAATAGCGTGCCCGTCCATCCTCGTCGTCAATCACCATGAGGATCCCTCGTTTGAGCAATGAGTTGACTCTCTCACGGACGATCCTGCGTGAGGCAGTCCCTCTTTCGGATCGGACTGCTGCGGTCAATTGGCTGATGTTCAGTGGCTGATTTGCGTCCAGTATCTTGATGATTAACCATGCAATCTGATCCTTCTTGAGGTCTCCATATCTTGATTCAAGACGCTCTGCTCTGGTGAACTTTGACATCAACCTGACCATGCCATCATAGAACTCAAAGCCTTCACGGATAACTTTAGCAGAGTCACTTATCTCCTCGATGCCAGGCCCCAGCCGTTCGATGAGTGTTTCTACTCTCTCCAATCTTTTTGATATTTCGTTCAGCCTGTGCTGGACTTCTTCCAGTGATAGCTCTAGGTTTGACGAGTCCTTTTCATCATCAGAGCCACGAGCCATGGAACAACCCCATTCCAGTCTATAGATGTGCGATGATAAATCTGCTGTAACTGGTCGAAAGGTTTCAACGCCAAAGGGTTTTATTCCATGGCATTGTTTCACAACTGGAGGCAGTCTGTTGAACTCGAAGGAGTCCCACGAATCAGAGGCCAAGGTGACCCCTCTCAGGGATATCTTTCATTTTTCACATTTTGGACACTTCTACAGGCTCTATGTGCCCATAGCCATTCTCATCGGAATCCTGTCAGGTCTTGCGATGATAGTCCTTCAGATTCTGATTATCACACTTGCAGATGGATTCAGTACGTTCCCGCAGTACATCACTCCGATGATAGGTGGTGCGTTCTCTGGTATCTTGATATATCTTGGACGACACGAGATTCAGGGCAGTGGTATTTCGAAGGCAATTGAGATGACTCATACTCCGGGGAAGTTCAAGAGCAAGACAGCAGTGACAAAACTTCTTGCGACCTCGATATCAATCGGGTCTGGAAACCCGGTCGGTCGTGAGGGTCCCGCCGTACTCATTGGTGCCTCGATTGGCAACTCTGTCGGCAGGCGACTTGGCATACATGAACCGTCGCATCTCCGTGTCTTACTTATGATGGGTTCTGCCGCTGCAACAGCAGGAATCTACAAGGCACCACTTGGAGGTGCTCTGTTCGCAACGGAAGCTCCCTATCGTCGCGACGCTCGACTTGGATATTTCGTTCCGACTGTAATTGCCGCATTGACTTCATACATTATGTATGCGCTGGTGATGGGAATCGACCCAATTCTTGAATTTGGTGCAAGCTTTATCCTGACCCTTGATGTCCTTCCCCTATTGGTCTTGTTCGGCATTGTTTCAGGGCTGCTCTCGATCATCTTCGCTCTCGTCCTCATGATTACACGGAACCTCTTCACATTGAAGCTCCCAGACTGGCTTGACCCCATCGCAGGAGCACTGTTCGCCTGCATATTCATCTTTATCACGGGGCTTCTTCTCTCTCCTGACCTCACCATTGCAGGCATGGGTTACGAAGTCATTAATAATCTTGCCACATCGACTGTTCCGATATATGTCCTAATCATCCTACTTTTTGGGAAGCTTTTCGCTTCATCCTCAGTAGTTGCTGGAAGGGTTTCTGGGGGTGTGCTTGCATCATCGCTCTTTGTCGGTGCTATGCTCGGTGCAATCTTCGGAGAGGTATTCTATCCCGAAGAGGTCGGGGCATTCATGGTTCTTGGTATGGGTGCTGTATTAGCTGCAACAACTAATACGCCTGTCGCTACCACAGTGATGATGCTCGAGATGAGCCATTCGTTTGACCTTGTCATCCCGTTGGCTCTTTGTGTGTCAATTGCCTATCTTGTCAGTGGAGGAACCTCCTTGTATGAGGGTCAAAAGCTGAGTAGGGATGATGAGGATATTGGGTACTACCAGTTGCTTGACAATGTTCCCAGTCCGTCTATCGGACTACGAGCAGATGTACTGGATGCGAATCTCGGGGATGAACTCGAAATTGATCCGGCAGACAAACAGCCAGTAGATTAATCTTCTCTGGGGTACATGTATATCCTGTCCATGTCACCATTGGAGGTTTTCACCTTGAGGAGAATATCCATCCTACTATGCGCCACAATATTACTTTCCTCTTTCTGGATAGTCCCCTATGTTGTGCCTGATGAAGGGACATCCTACAATAGTAGTCCGATGATTGATCTTGACATTGATGCACTGTCAAGTCAATTCGGTTCAGATATCCCCTTGGTCGTAAGTTTTGGGGATTCACTTAGTGAAGGAGCTGTACGTGATTTGGCTTCGATTGGAATTCGCTTTAGCTTCGGAACACCATCTTCAAGCCGCTTGGGCAATTACTACTTGATCCGAGGGGATCGGGATGCCATCGCTCTCTTCATGACCTCATTTGAATTTACTTTCATTGCTCCCCAAACTACCAGCACTCATAGTGAAGCAGCACGCGACGTTTCAATTCCAGAGATCAATGCTTCGCTTGTCTGGCAGACATTGGATAGCCTGAATAGATCCGTGACCGGAAAAGGGATAGTTATCGCAGACCTTGATTCGGGTATTGACTGGACACATCCCGATTTCTGGTTCGCCAATGGTTCCACCTATGACTGGGTAGATGTATTTCCAGATTCTGTACCGACGAATGGGAGTGATTACGTCGACCTCGACGGCAACGGCTCTATGTCTGCTGATGAGGTATTCTACATCCTTGACCTAGATGCCGATGGTAACATGAATGCTACAACCGACTGGCTCTGGGTTGATAATGTGACACAAAACGGTGTGTACGACCTCGGTGAGCCCTTCTTTGTGGTCAACGATACGAACTCGAATGATTTGTTGGATGTGGGTGAGAAGCTAGTGATGCTGAACACTCCCAAGACTAAATATATCGTGGAGGCAGATGGGACTCCTTCAAGGAACATTCGGGTTTGGGATCGGAGTACGAATCTTACTTCTAGCACACACAAAGACACAGACGGTCACGGCACTGCTGTTTCAGGCATCTTGCTTGGCGGGCAACTGGGCTACCGGAAGTATGTCGGTGTAGCCCCTGATGCGGAACTCATGATGATTAAAGTCCTAGGAAACAGCAATGATTGGCTGACAGTAGAAGAGGGACTGACATGGGCATACAACCACGGCGCTGACGTTATTCTCATCGAGATTGGGTCATGGACGTATCAGTACCTCGATGGAAGCTCTGCTGCAGAAACCCTAATTGACACAATCGTTTCATCGGGCGTCCCCGTCATTGTCCCAAGCGGCAATCTGGGAGGTAAGGACAAACACGCATTGCTTCGAACCTCTGCAAACGCAGCCCAACAGGTGGACTTCCACGTTCCTAATCAGGATCCGAAAATCGAGGATGTATATATCACTATACTGTCGGTGAATAATACCGATTTCAGCCTATCCAATTTCAGCGTGATTATGAACATGGCTGCATGGGGTGGAGGACTTCAGACCATATACCTTCATCCCGGCTCAGGCTACCAGAACTTCGTACTTGAGCCACCCATTGTACTCGGTCCGAATACGCTATACGTTGAGTCGTTCATCTCTACCTCATCTCGATCAACAAGGATGCTTGGCATTCATATCTATGCGCCAACTGTTGGACTTCCTGATACAAGCGCTCCCAATGGCCCACCTTTTAACCAGGTGAACGTAACAACACCTCAAAACACAACGTTCCATTGCTATATTTCTGATGACAAGAGCTCGTGGACTGGAGGCGCAGTATGGAAAACAGACATCTCAAATGATTATGAGATAACATGGCCATCCACGGCCGATAGTGCACTGAGTGTCGCATCATACAGAGTGCGCGACTTGGTGTCAGCTGGTACAATCGGGGACATTGCTAGTTTCTCATCACGAGGCCCTCGAATTGATGGGGTATTGAAACAAGGAATCGCAGCCCCTGGTGGTTATGACATCATCACTGATTACAGCAATGAATCCCTATGGTATACGTGGTATAACGCATATGGCGCGTTGCCCTTCTCGGGGAGGTTCGGCTCATACCAGCTCTTCAGTGGGACTAGTGCATCAGGTCCCCATGTTGCTGGAACTGCCGCATTGATGTTACAGGTGAATTCCACCAGTGGCTCGGACATCGCTAATGTCATCAAGGCTACAGCACTCGATGACCAGTTCACATCTGGCACACCCAATGCAATATGGGGATATGGTAAATTGGATGCTTACGCAGCCGTTCAGCAAGTCACACCTGTTCCCGATACGACCGCACCGACCATTGGTACTCCAGTCATCAATCCTGCAAATCCGGATTCGACGGACACTGTACTCATCGAGGTCGCTGTCAATGACCTGAGCGGTGTTGACACTGTTATTCTTGAGTACTTCAACGGAACACACTGGGTCAATCTGACCATGTCGTTGACCGGTGGAGTGTATGGGGCGACAATCCCTCAATTACAGAATGGTACACTTGTGACCTTCCGGATACATGCCAATGACACTGTCGGGAATATTGCTGTTTCTCAGGATTACTCCTATCTGGTATCGGACTCTGGGTCATCGACAACCACGACATCAGGGACTACATCTACCACTACAAACGGCACAAGCGGTACTGATACAACAGAACCCACAACACTCCCTACAGGCCCAAACTATCTGGTCCTAGCAATCATGTTGGCCATGGTGCTTGTGGCTGTGGTATTGGGTTGCATCATCTCTCGGAAACGGAATGAATAGCAAACGATAACCTAGACCGCAGTGTTGTGACAATACAGTATGGGATTTTCTTATATGCGTGCAAGTGGACATCTCGATTGTCACTGATACAACTACGAGGACATCATCAATGAAGAAGATTGGAGAGTTCGAACTTTCGTTTAAAGAGGACCGAACCCTAAAGAGAATGCCCGTTGAGATATTGGTTGATCGGGAACACACCACCATCATTTTGGATTGTAGTTGTTGCAAGGAGTCCTTGTCTAATCGTCTTCCCGGAGGGGTCTTAATACCCATAGCGTCCACGTTGAAGAAATTCTTTGAGAATCAAGGAATGCGTAATCTCCATGTCAGTGTGTCGGGAGCAATGATGCGTCGAGTGTATCAGGGTATCATTGATGAGAACCTGCTTTCTGATCTTAAGGCTGAGCTTTCTAGGAGCGTTTCCAAGTTCTCAAAGCGCAAGAAATAGTAGTAGGGGGAATCGTTCCCCCTGTCACATGATTATTCTTTTGATTCCTTGAATTCTATCAGGAAATCCGCGAGTGCCTTGACTCCCTCAAGAGGCATAGCATTATAGATTGAAGCTCTCATCCCGCCCACAGAACGGTGCCCCTTCAATCCCACAAGGTCACGTTTTAGTGCTTCGTTCACGCATTCGTTCTCCAGCTCGTCCGATGCCATAGTAAATGTGACGTTCATCATAGACCGTGAATCCTTCCGGGCATGGCCTTTGTAGAAACCTTCTGACTTGTCAATCACATCATAGAGGATCTTTGCTTTTTCACGGTTGACCTTCTCAATTTCTGCTACTCCACCGAATTCCTTCCAATATTCCAGTGACAACTTGCACATGTAGATTGGGAATACTGGTGGTGTATTGAACATGGAGCCCTTCTCTGCGTGTGTTCTCCACTTGAGCATTGTAGGGGTATCATCTGGCACCCTGTCAAGCAGATCCTCCCTCACAATCACCAGCGTGACTCCAGCAGGACCCAAGTTCTTCTGAGCACCTGCATAGATTACACCAAACTTCCGGACATCTATCACCCTGGCCATCAGGTTTGAGGACATATCACAGACGAGTGGGACTCCATCAGGCACATCAGGCCATGATTGCCATTCGGTTCCATAGAGCGTGTTGTTGCCCGTGATGTGAAGATAAGCAGCATTGTGGTCAATCTCAAAATCAGTTGGAACGTAACTGAACTTCTCCTTCTCTGATGAGGCTATTACATTGACATCGCCGTACAGTTTTGCTTCCTTGATAGCCTTCGTTGACCAACCGCCAGTGTTGATGTAATTCATAGGTTTTCCCGTAACCTGAAGGTTGATGGCTGTCATCAGGAATTGGGTTGAGGCTCCACCCCCAAGCCAAAGGATCCTGTAATCGTCTGGCACATCCATTAGTTCCCTGACTAGATTAGTCACGGCATCGATCTCTTCTCCCCATTCCTTAGAGCGGTGAGAGATTTCCATTACAGACATGCCTGTTCCCTTGAAATCGAGCAGCTCTTCCTGTGCTTTCTTCAGCGCTGCCAATGGAAGAGTAGCTGGCCCCGGATAGAAGTTGTATACTCGTTTTGTCATTGTTGTTCCCTCATGTTCAATCGCGTAGTTTGTATATGGTGAAACCCGTCCAAACCTTTGGCTGGAAGAATGTACTCTTCTGAGGCATTACCTCGAAATTCTTTGAGACCGCCTCAACCTCTTCTACCTTCGTGGGATTCATGAAGAACACCGCTTGTGCATCCTCCCTCACTGCAGCGATGGAGCCGTCTACGGCATCGCCGATCCCTTTCAGGTAAACGACATATCCTCCACCTTTCATGGTTCCCTGTTTTAGTTTCTCCTTGTCAATCCCAAGCATCTTGTCAAGTATCAGTGCATGAAGTATTGACACATCCAGATTTCGTAATTGTTCAGAGCTGTTTGGCATCACTTCTTTCATGACACTAGCATCTCTGAGAGTGAGTGCGTAGAAAATGCCATCATTCATGAATAGTCCGAAAGCATGTTTCCCATCTTGGAATTGTTTCTCCATCAACTCGAACATTTGCTCTTTCTGGTCGAACCTATTGATGTCAAAGTATTTCTCCAAGTCCTTAATGAGGCGCTCCTTGTTGAAGTCATCAAGATTCTGTATGAGGCGGTGTGTTGGGAGAACGACCAGTCCCGGATTGGATATGTTGACGAATGTGAGCATTCTATATTTTGCAGACTCTAGGTCAGGATTTTCTTTCGCCAATTGCAAAGCAGTCTTGTATCTGTGATGGCCATCGGCAATGATTACGTATTTGTCTTTCATGAGTCGAGTAATCTCTGCGATATCTTCTTTGTCATCGACCTTCCAGATGCGATGTCGCACGTTTTCGTAGTCTGTGACATCGATGATTGGCTCGTTCTTCATGGACTTCTCCAAGATAGCATCAACGCCACCTTCATGATCAGGGTATATTACGAAAATCTGCCCAAAATTCGCCATGGTCGCCCGACACAAGCTCAACCTATCGATAATATCCTTCGGGAGAGTTTCTTCATGTTGAAGAACACCAGCAAACTTGCCTGACTTTGGTGTTTCGGTCGCAAACTCCTCCAGCTCGATGAGCCCTATGAATCCGAATCTGAACAGCTGCTTTCCAAGCACTTCGAAATCCTGTCCATATACGTAGAATGATTCTCTCTCGTCTTGAACAAGCACTCCTTCGTCAATCCACTTGGTGAGCAGGTCATTCGCACGGGTGTATTGATTGTTGTCCTCGGTATCGTCATCTTGTGGGATGTTCTTAGTGATCCATGCGATGTTATACGGTGACATGGACTGTATCTCCTGCACTTTTGCGCCCTTGATGATGTCATAAGGGGGCGCAACAGTCTTTGAGATGTCCTTGACTTTCTCTTGGTTGTACCTGTATGCTCTAAATGGAACTACTCGTACCATGTTGGACTACTCCTGAACGATGAGGCATATTGTGCCGTTCGCCGCTAGATGTTAGTCATAAGTCTTTCTTATTGGTCAAAAAGAGGCTCTTATCCCAAATAGTCAACTTTAAATTCATATCCTCTGCGTGCAGGCGGACTAGAACTTCTGAGGGTACCCCTATGGAATTCTGTGAGAAGTGTGGCGCTTTGATGCTGCCGTCTAAGAAGGAAGGGAAGAAGACCGTTTTGAAGTGCCGCGAATGTGGTCATGAGAAAGCCATGAAGGTTGATGGCTATAAGGTCGAATTCCGTGTAAAGCATTCACCAAAAGAGAAGATTGTCATTGTTGAGGACGCGGATAAACGAACTGTTGAAATGACCGAGGATGAACGAAGAGAGAAACGGAAAGAGATCTTGGAGTTCTTCGAATCATAGAAATCCCTTGTTCATTTGCTCTGAATAACCTTTAAGTTCACGTTGTAGTATATGAAATGTTAGTGGAGCAAATGGACCTTCAAAGTCGTTGCCACCTTCTTTTAGATAGCATATCTATATGATTTCAGAAACTACTGGAGGACTAGACCTTGAGTAAACTAAACAATTCTTTGGTACACGATATTCAGACCTATATCATGGAGAATGGAACACTTGCTGACAAGCTTCGACTAGTGGCGGCAGGTTACGAGTTGCCCTCAACTGTTGTGGATGATGCATTGAGCCAATTGACAGAACTACAGAACCCTGATGGAGGCATCCCTTTTGACCTAGTCAAGGGGAATCCGAGTTCAGTGAAGATGACCGCTGAGATTATTCCTCTTATTGTGCCATTCAAAGAGTTGTATCCGGATTTGGTAGATAACATGGTAGCATTCCTAATCTCCCGACAGAAAAAGGATGGAGGCTTTGCTGAAGCTCTCAACCTTGACTCTTATATCGAAGACAAATATGGTATGACCGACGAGCGCAAATGGTATCCTGTTGGTAAGAGCATCACTTGGCTTACCGGAAAAGCACTAGAGGGCCTTGTGATGGTCGGATATGATGATGAGGAACGATTACGACGAGCGCGAGACTTCCTGATGTACTCACAGCACGAGGATGGACACTGGCCCGATTTCAAGGATCAAGACGAGTCTGACCCCCTCGGAACAGGGAATATCCTTCCCGCTCTTCGTGCAATTGGTATTGACCCAAATCACAGAGTATATCGTGATGGAAGGGCGGCATTATTCCAACATCTTGTCACTGCCATAGAGAACGAATCTACCTGTGATATGGTAGACTTGACTGCCGTGGGTAAACCCGAAACCCCCCAAGAACGAGAGGTCATCCTCAGCGGCCTGAACCTCATTATGATATCCCAGAACCCTGATGGTGGTTGGGCACCACCTGGCTCCAAGAAGAGCGACCCAGAGCTTAGTTCGATCCTTGCATTTGTGGCCAAGAAATGTTCAAAGTATTGAGATGAAATGGGATGGAAGACACAAGACTTGCCGTTCTACGACAAGACTCTCTCTTTGTTGCAGGCGTGTTCACAGCAAAGGGCATATACTCTGTGAATCTGCCTGCGACTACAGAGAAGCAAGCAATCGAATCAGTTGGCGGTGTGGGCATAATAAAGGACGAGCGTCCGGAAGATATGTGTGTCCTCAAATCTGTCTTCGATGTCATCAAAGGGAAGTCTGTGGACATGGATTCGCTGTCCTTTGATTTCTCAGGCCTGACTGAGAAGCAGGTCAAAGTCCTGAAAGCAACACTAGAGATTCCGATAGGTGAAACTCGAACCTATGGTGAGGTCGCAAAGTCTGCCGGAATCCCTAATGCTGCCCGATTCGTGGGCAATGTGATGGCGTCTAACCGGTTCCCCCCATTGATACCATGTCATCGTGTTGTTGGTGCAAAGGGACTGGGAGGATATGGTGCTGGGTGCGGAATAGCCACCAAGAAGGCAATTTTGCATGCGGAATGCGTATTAGCGGAGTAATTTCTCAGAACCCTTTAATTCAAGACCGCACATGAAACCGGATGGGACCTACACCTATAGGGAGTGAAGTTGGTGAACCTTAAGGTACGACGGAATGGGGAAATAATAGAACTCAGGAAAGTGGAACTTGAGCCTTTAAGCCCCCCATTATTCAGAACTCTGATCGGATATAACTCATTGAAACGATTGGGTTATTCAATCTCTTTCATCAGGCCGAAGAAAAGCTCTAGTGGTGATTTCGAACGAATTCGCTATAATTTTATTGAGCGGGGCATGATGACTCGAAAACTGGAAGACAACTTGGAACCTGATATGAAACGAGGGATCCTGAATCAACTGCCACGCGGGAACTTCTCAATTATTCTCCTTCTTACCCAGATTCCTAGACGGGGTGTCAATATCCGTTTGGACAAATTCGAATACGAGTTCCTCGGATGCATCCTCATGAGAAACGAAGAAGTTCTCGATGTTGTGATGAACAGTGCACCCACACGTGACATCCTGCTTCCAAAGTACGAAGCACTGGAGTCGGCTGCCCACGAAGTCGCATGAGAACCTTAGAGGTCTTGAGTAAACGGAGTGACTCGCTCCTCAAGCTCTCTTAGTGCGAGTCTTTTCTGGCGTGTCCGGTAGCCCTGCAGAGCAGCTCGACCAAAGATGATTGCTAGTGGGACGACCCACCAGATTAGGATGAACATGAGCGAATCGTTTTGCATCGTGAATTCCCTTAGTGCAAGCCTTCCGAGTTTTATTAAGGCTATTGACTACCGCATCTCTGTGCCTGTGCGTGCAATTTATCTGAACAATCAAAATTCTCTAGATTGAGAGGAGTCCACCTGAATGAGCGCTCGAAAGATCCCAAAGGTGCTTGCTGATTTCGGAGAGAAACAATTTCGAGAAACAAGCCCTGATGCTGTGGAAGTGTTACGGGTCAAAGCATCCACGATTCGAAAATACTGGTCAAAGCTGAAAGGTGTGACTTTCATTGTTGCTGTGGTCAGGTCTGATGGTGTTAGGGTATATCTCTTCAATGTGAATGCAGTGATGCTAGTAGGAGAGAACATCTCTCGGGAACAATACACTAAAGTCCGCAGCAAGTCCAAGCTCCTGAGAAAATTTGAGCGACCCACTCCACCTACAGAATTGGAACTCCGTATGGAGGCGACCGAGGAGGTTCGAACCGCTATCGCAAAAGCCCTAAAACGCGTGGCAAGGTTTCTTACAGAGAAAGAGCCAAGGTTCCCTACCATTTATGTTTCAAAGAACGTCGAGTCCCAATCGTCCCAGCTTTTTGATATGACAATTGAGCCCGATGGAGCTTTCATCTTCCGTGAAGACGCCCTGAAATCAGAGAATCTCGAACCTCTCGCTTTGAGGACTGCATTCTTGTGTCATCTTGAAACGGACAAGGCAAGATTGGAGTTCTCACAGTGCATTGCTAATGCCGTGGTGTTTTACCTCTTGAAGGGCAAATCTCGCGACGTGTGGGATAAGGATTGGGCCAAGCGAAGCAAAGACTCTCATTGGGACTCGATGGGCTTACATCTTGTACATCACAGGGATACCTACGGTCAAGTTGGAATCTCCAGAGTACTTCAGGTTATTCGGGATGCCCCGGTGGATTGCACAGCAGCGCAGTGGTATGATTCGATGAGAATCCTCCATCAATACCACGAAGTAAGTCTGGGCACCGAGTCGTGGCACACCATTCAGGGATTCTACAAAGATCTTGGAAAGCCACGTAAACTCCTTTCTAACAGACACAAGCTAGATATGATACATCTCCAGCCACGTGTTCTGTGTAATGTAGTGCCATTGGGAATCGAATTGAAGATGCATATAGCGGAAACACATTCGTTGGCCTCAGAATGGTTATCGGTGGGATATCACGAAGGAGCTCGAAGGCTATCCTTTATGGTTGGCACAGATGAAGGAGAAACAATCGAGACCATCCATTATTACCTGCAACTTGCAGATGTAGTCCCCAAAACAGGGGGTATAATCTCAGGGGGAAAGAGTGTCATTCAGTGGGCTTTGAACAAACTTGGCCAATCAACAGCGGGGAATTATGAATTCAGATCCACAATCGCCCTCAAGAACCTCTCTCTGAATAATGGAGATCGTGCAGTCCTCGAACGATTGTCACTAGGTCGCTCTCAAATCCTGTTTGACACACTTGTCGGTTCGCCCCACCGTATCGAGTCCTTGGTTAAATCCAACTGTGTGAGCATCGTCCCCTCCTTCAACCATATCGGTATAGAGCCTAATCTCCTTGTTCGTGGGGATGCCTCCACTATCCTAGACCGGGTTATTCCGCATGTGCTTGAGGCGACCGTATTCGAAGGCGATGTGAATTCGTTCGCACTTGTATCCGCGCCATCTATTTGGAACAGCCATCTGTACAAAGCAATCCATGGTACTGAGGTTTCAATATGGACTGTGTGTGAAGTGAATTCTCCTAGAAGACTGGTTCGATTTGAAGAACCATTTCATATTGACAATTAGAGTGCCAGACTCTCGCTAGAATCACTACCTGACGAGAAGAGTTCCTGAACGAATTCGTCAGCCCATCGGAATGTGTCCTCTCCAATCCCTTCCAGTATGACTTCGGGATATTTCTCTTGAAATGTACTAGCAAACTCTCGCAAGAGGTATCGGATATCAAATGATTCTTCTTCTGCAATTAGCGTGATGATTCTATTTTTTGTGTGCTCCATCATGAGAGTGAACCCCTCATGATTGATTGACCGAAGCATCCCTATCTTTCCCATTACTTCACTAGAGAAGGTAGTGATTGCAGAAACGAACCCGCTGATCAGTCCACTGTCCATATCTATGTCCGAGTCGAATTTATACACATACTCAGAGAGACCCGAGTTTCTGCTGAGGGTGAGCAAGATATACAGGTCAGGTCGTGGCACCTGCTTCAACTGTCCTGTGGGCCGGAAAGCAGCGACACGATGCATTTTCTCGGATAGCTCGATTCCTGCTTTTGGAGCAACTCTCCTTCCACTAATAAGGCTCAATCTGTTCTCAGCCTGTTCTATGAGTCTATCATCTTCGATATACGACGCAATACTTTTTGCCCTCTCCGCATCCCCCTTTGCTTCCAATTTCCTTCCTGCCATACGGAAGATATCACTTCTCAAAAGCAGTGACTCCGCATAAAGGTGCTGTAGCCCTTGCTCCTTTGCAATCTGAATCAAGTCGTTGAGGTGATAGACAGCCCTTTCAAGCTCCTCCTCTACTGCTTCGTGCTCATACACCTTCATATGCGTTTGCACGAGGAACAGCTCGCTTCGGATCAATATCTCGAATAGGTTGTTGTCGCGAGCAATACGTAAGGCCTCCTCGAAGTTCTTTATTGCAGTCTTCCATTTCTTGCCTGCAACATCAACTGATGCTTTTGCTATCAGGTACGCCCCATTGTGAAGTGGCTTCTCAGTCCTTGCAGTCCTATCTCTGGTAATCTTGAGGAATTTCCTTGCCTCCTTCTCACGACCAGTGCGAGCTAGTAGGATTACATACCATGCATATGCTTCGATTGTACCAAAGTTCGTTTTCTCCTCTATCCTGATAGCCTCCGTCAGAAACCGCTCCGCCTCTTCAAATCTGCCCAGTGTGACAGCAATTTCTCCAAGGTTAGCTAAGGGTGCTGTTTTTGCGGCATCCATATCCATTGTTTCGTAGGCTTTTCGATAGAACTCCATTGCTTCCTCTAGGTTTAGCCCAAAATGCCGTATTGTCCCAAGATTGTTGTATGCAATTCCCAGTCCTAAATTGAAGCATAGTGCCTCACTTATCTCTTTTATTTTGAGATAATGTTTCTCGGCCTCTTGCATTTCTCCCATGATGTTGCATATGTTCCCCCTTAGATTCTCTGACAGTGCGAGAAACATCCGATGATTTCCCTTTAGTGCCATCTCCTGTAGTGTATCATTGATGCGAGTCGCCCGTGATGCCTGCCCGACCATTCTAAGCAAATCCCCAATGACATACAGTGTGAACATGGTTTCCGTCAATGGGTTCTCGACTTGTTCAGGATGGGTTTCTAATAGATTGTCAAACTCCATGACTGCAATGATGACGCTCGTATCTTTTTCTGCTGCGGCAAGAAGCACTTTGACCGTGCTTAATCTGACTCTATCTGCTGGGGGTGACTCATCGGTGATCAGTTCCTCCATTTTCTTCAACACATCCCTCAGCCCATCAGTATCGGACAATATGAAAAGCACGATACCTCGAAGGCTCAGGATTCTGACGATACCGGATCCTGTAGAGATGAAAAGCGCTTCGGCAAGCCTACCTCTTGTTAGACATGCTTGTAGACCAAAGACCAAGATATCCTCTTCTGGTGAGTCGTTCATGCATTCACGAGTTGCGATATCTATGGCGGCATCTGTAAAAGCCTCAAAGTACTTCTGCTCGGTTTGTTTCTTTGTTTTTATCCGTCTGGATATCTCATCCCAAGGTATGCTGGGACAATCCTTGAAACCTATGAACTCGGGGGGAACATCAATCATGATTCAGACAATTCATTACTCTGCCATACATAAATGCGTATTGGGTGGTGCAGGATATGATGTATTTTCTGTCGTGACCTCTTGATACTGTGTTTCAGATGATCTCTATCCAATGAGTACACTGTGAGAAATCATGGATACCGCATCCTTTTTCTAAAGTTTTCAGGCAGAAAGCATATCTGTGAAACAGATAGTTCAAGAAATTGCATCTGAGGCCATATCATGTATAGACGACTCCTTGTGTTCATTCTGGTTCTTTCTACATTGCACGTTCCTGCGATAATCTCTATTAATTCCGGCCACGCAACGCTGACGGATGACAGGTATCAACGTCCGATGATAGAATCCCAACTAAAGATGGAGATTCGGAATCTAGACGACACTCCGCTTGCGGGGTCTAGATTGGCATCTGACTACGGAGCCAGTGCTATCCTCCGCTTTCACGCACAACTCACTCCTGCTGAAATTCAATATGCAGAGTCACTAGGGATCGAGTTCAAGAAACGGGGGGGACAACCAGTGCATATAGGTGGCATCTATCTTGTCAAGGTGTCCGATGTTATCGCCCTTGAAGAGCTTGACAGGGTTGGACTGATACAGGCATCGTCAGGATCAAAGCAGTTCTTTCCATCCATAGCATCATCTGTGCCTGCAATCAAAGCGCCTGAAGTCTGGAATGATCTGGAAGACGATGGCAAAGGGATAGATGGCTCTGGCACCCGTGTTGCAGTTATCGACACCGGGGCATCATGGTTACACCCGTCATTGTGGAGGAAATCCTCAGATCCATTCGCTGTCGTTTTCGATGGCTCGGACTTCTATATAGACATCGACAACGATTCGATTGCTGATTCCGATGAGGGCCCAATTGCCACAATCACAGGGCAAGGCGGTGCATTAATTGATTATGGCGAAGACTATATGTTCATTGACTTGAATGATAATGGCAGGTTCGATTTCGCTGCTGGTGAGAGGTGGCTTGGAGGAGTCGATGCTGATGATAACGGGCTCATCGATCTGAACAGCGAGAAGGTCGTCATCCTGGGTGAATCGAAGGTTGCCATCCTCTACGACCAGATAACATCAAAGGTCTATGTCAGAGGAGTGAACCTCACTGACGCCATATCTGTTGTCGATACTAATGGACATGGGACTCATGTAGCGTCCATCATTGCTGGAGGGCAGATTGGGATGACTGATTATGTGGGTGTGGCCCCAGGAGCAGACCTTATCATCATCAAAAGTTCTCTCAGCTCGGAGGATGTGCTCGATGGGATCGCATTCGCTGCTGAGAATGACGCAGATGTGATAAACATGTCATTCTCAAGCTATCTCGGTTTTCTTGACGGAACCGACTACGAGGATCTTGCGATTACTGAGGTCTTCATGCAATCCGGAGTGCTTTCGACACTTGCCGCAGGGAATCTTGGCGGTCGTCCTAAGCATGCAAGCTTCAACGTCCCCTCCGGTGGCGAAGAGAGTGCCCTTTTGGCTGTCAGCAACCCTCCTGATTACTCGTTCCTAAACGTCCTATGGCAGAGTGAGGATGACGATGAACATGTGATTCTTACTCCGCCGAACTCTGACGAAAAGATTGACCTTGGAGCCTTCAACGAGATTGTTTCGAATCCATTTGTCCTAGAACACGACAATATCTCGGCTTATGTTTTCCCCGACCGAAGTATCAAGGGCATGAACAGGGTCATTGTTCAGGTGTCCGCGCAGGATCATTTCTGGGATATGGGCAGCTGGACTCTTACTGTTTCAAATCCTGAAGGCGATGATATCACAATCCACGCGTATGCATGGGACAATAACTGGGCGGGACTGAACTTGAAATTCACCAGCAAGCTTGACTTCTCTCATACTATCAGCTCGCCAGGCACAGCTGATATCGGCATCACTGTCACAGCTTACAATGAGGTCACACTAGGGCTTAGTTCCACCTCAAGTATAGGCCCCAGAATCGATGGGATTCCTAAACCCGTTGTCAGCGCTCCCGGGGATGCAATTAGGGCAGCACGCAATAGTGTCACCTCGCTGTGGGCCACTCGATCTGGAACAAGTATGGCTGCTCCTCATGCAGCAGGTGTCGTCGCGCTCATAAGAGACGCATCTGAGGATACCGATGGATGGCGGACATTATCTGCCCTTCTTCAAGGGTCTGGTGGTGTTGATGGTCATTATGAAACCCCCTCTCCTTCTTTCGGGTTTGGCTTTGTGAATCCTGTCTGGTCTGTACAGCATGTGCTTTCTCCAACAGGCTTTCCTGCGTGGAACGGAATACCCTATAATGCGGTCGATGTCACAGATCCGAGTGTTGATTCTGGACTAGACATCCTGAATGTCAGTGTATATCTGACAAATGAAACGACATGGTTTCGAGTTGGTCTTCGTGGTTCTCCTGACTATTCTGGAACCAATGTCATTACATTGAACTGGGACACAGACAATTCCATGTCCACGGGTCTTTTAGGAGTCGATATGAAGGTAAACATCAGTAACAATGTTGCAAATATATACACTTGGCAAGGTGGCATGTATGTCGCTGCTGGAACCACAAGTTGGAGCAACTCCTCGAATTTCGTCTATGTTGCTATAGAACACGATTTGGGGACTGACTTTGGACGAATTGAATTCTTCACAGGGAATGCCACGAATACAACTGTTGATGAAACCTCTACTGTTCAGTTGACTGACCAGTGGGCTCCGCTGATCGAAACATTGGACATGGAGTCCTCTGATGAGCTTTATACTTTCAATCTCCGACTCTCTGACAAGGATACCACCTCAAATCAGCTAAGCGTCCAGTTTGATGTCATTGACGGAAGTTTGACTGTGCTAAACTCAACTACCAAATCTGCCCTTCTTTCAATACAGACTCAAGTTGATACATCAGAGTTCTCATCTCTGGGGACACTTTCCCTGATGATTATGCTTACAGACGGGACCCACGATTTGACATTTCTTCCAGTGATTCTCTCTGGTGGTGGCTCAGTGGAACTGAGGATTGTCGAGGGCCATCTTGACCAGAGTGTAGTCCGTATAGGGTGGCTTGTTTCAGAGCGCATCACGGGTAATGTCACAGTAGAAGGTCACCTACTCGCGGCTGAGGTGCGGCTGTCACTTCAACTATCTTATGGATTAATGTTCAATATTACCCTGTCCGGGGATAATGGCGAATACCAATTTGACATCTCTCCATCGGGTATGACCTCTGGGGTCTATGATGTGTATGCGGTGGCAATATCCATTGGCGGTGAAGAGGTTTCACTCCTGCTCGGACAACTGACCATTGCTGAAGACTACTCCTATGTAATCCTTATAGGGGGTATTGGTCTTGTGGCGGGAGTAGTACTGCTCTACCTACGGAAGACCCGATTCAGTGAGGTGTCATAGGATGCGACTAGTTATCATTGGATATGGACCTGGTGGTGTGTCAGCAGCTGTTGCTGCAAAGACCTTTGATAGGAATACTGATGTTGTGATCTATACAAGGGAATCTCTTGATGCTCATAGGAAGCCAGGCGCATCACTAGCTCTGGAACATCCTACGACTAAAGACCTGATGATTTCTGACTGGTCTGTTGCTCGACTGAAAGAGAAAGGCATCGTAGTCATCAATGAGGCACAGGTGGTTTCTATCGACACTTCCACCAAAATGTTGAAGGTGGAGGTCGGAGGATCTGTGACTGATGACTCGTTCGACAAGCTCATTCTGGCAACTGGAGGCGTCCCTGCAATCCCCTCAATCAAAGGGGCTGCCCTCGAAGGAGTCTTCACGATTCAGGACATGAGCGACACCTCCCGTATCGGTGAGCAATTGGAAAGCATGGATCGGATATTCGTTATCGGAGCTGGGTTTAGCGGGCTGGAAGTGGCTGAGCGACTGCTGCACATGGGCAAGGAAGTGCATCTTGTCGTAAGGTCTCGCTTGATGCGTCGTCTGCTTTAAGAACCGATGAGCGACGAGCTACTTTCTCGTTTGTCCCAACGATTAATCGTGCACTCCGGAGTTTCTCCCGACGAGGTACTTGGTGAAACCAAAGTCCAAGGGGTTAAATTGAATGGTCAGACCTACGATGCTGATGCTGTTCTCTTCATGACAGGTGTCAAGCCCGATGTGCAACTCGCACAGTCAATGGGTCTTGAGATTGGTGGTCTTGGTGGTGTCAAAGTAGGCACCCTTTTGGAAACATCGAAGGACGGCATCTACTCTGTTGGTGATTGTATCGAGATGCACGATCGACTTACTGGGAAGCCTGTCCTAATGCCAATCGGGAGTGTCGCAGCCAGAGCAGGCCGTCAGGCTGGTGTGGCAGCAGTTGGGGGCAAGAAAGTCTATGATGACGTTTCAATAAGGTTCCAGTATGATAGGATATTCGATACGGATATTGTTTGTGTTGGCATTTCTTCTGTGATTGCAGAGGATCTTGGCATCGATGCCAATGTGCTTTACATTGAGGATCCCGCTGAGTTCACAAAAATCGCACTAGTCACAAGTTCAGACGGGACATTGATTGGTGGGCAGGTCATCACTTCTCGTATGGGTGCTCGAATCGGCTACCAAATTCACAAAAGAATAGAAATGGGGGCGAAATTGGACGAAGCCCCACTTCTTGAGCCGTTGCACAAACGGATGAGGGATCATCTCGAGGAAACGCTAGGACCTATTCAATAGATGGGGGCGAATCATCAGTTTCCCACCGCGGAGACCATTCACGGTCAACATGACGCCTCAACTTTCTCCCTCTTCCGAATTTCAGGATTCCCACATACGCTAGTGCGATTCCGACTATTCCTAGCAATCCGTACACAACTCCCATTAGGACTGCGTCATCAAGAGCTTTGACTGGGATTAGAATAGTCTTCGCATAGGTTCGTACATATCCATCAAGGTCAGTCACAGTCACCGTGATATCATAGAATCCTGTAGATTCCAAGACAAAGTCAATTGTGTATTTATATCCAAATTCCTGATTCAGCGGAGCGTCAATTTCTTCACCATCAGGGCCGGTTAGCGATATGTTCACAGTATCTATATTATCGTCAAAAATGTAAGCCGTGAGATTCGCAGCCTCTCCGACCTCACCATAATTGAGAGCAACATCATAGATTCTCGGCAGATTGGGGACAATTGCCTTTGCTACATTCTCCAAGAGTTTTAGGTTGTCAGCATTGTTTAGTTCAGCATCGTATATCGAAGAATCGTAAAGCATTGATCCATCTGAAATTGCGATCACTTTGCCTTTCCCAGCCTCTCCGACTGCAACAAGTGCATGAGTCTTAGCCGAATCAGTCCACACAAGTCCTTTTGCGCCTGAAACAGTCGAGTCTATTGAGAATGTCCCTCCATTCAGCACATACAGATTGCGTACACCTTCGGTAAGTGGGTGTTCATCCACAGCGCCTCCGATATCTGCCCCATAGACCTGACCACCATTTTCTCCTATCCAATTATCTTCAACTTGAATCCCATAAGGCTCTAGTATCCGGTTGTACGACTCGAAAGCAAAGGCTGGCATATTAGCATCGGAATCAAAACCTTCGGACAATATCAGTAGGATGCCCCCATTCTCAACAAATGAATGGATCAGGTCAATCTCATTCTGGCTATACGACTGCTCCGTATCCATTATCATGAGCACCTCGGTAGAGGATAATGCTGCTGCATCAAACGCTCTCAAGAAACCTATTTGTTCCTCCCAATTCTCTGGATATTCGCCAATGACCATACCTTGCTCCCGTAGGTACTCCGAGAAATATCTGTAATATGATACGTCATCCGGATCTGTGCTAGAATGATGTCCCATGTCCACCAGCATCTTTCCGCCATAGGTTGTGATTAGCAGGTCGAGTTTCATCGATGCAATTATTTCTGTCCCAACTATCAAGTCCAAGGTTCCCACATACTTGCCCAGCGCACTCAGCGGGAGATTATGTGGAACCTCCAGTCCGATGTTGAAATAGCTATATCCGACACCCACGTCGACACTCTGACTGGTTATGACGAACTGGGATGCATTGCCTTCTGTTTCAATCGTTGCCACTCCTCTGTTCACAGTTGAGATGACCGTGGCATTCATTGGGCTTCTCGAGTCGCCCACAATCAATACCTGACTAGTGCCTGGGAGTGTTGGATATCTGAGAGGTGTGATTAGGGTCATCAGTCCCGCTGTGTCACTGATTATCTCAGATGCCCTTGTGACATTAGCAAGTCCATATCCTTGCTCAAGCGAATCTGCATCAAGGTCAGTGGCTCCCTTCATCAACGCGGTCTTCGCCTCAATAGGAGTCAATGCGGGATGTTTATCAAGAAGAAGGGCAGCCAGCGCCGCAATCTGTGGTGCTGCTGCTGATGTTCCGGAGAAGAGTGTATAATCTGCATCAAACTGTGTGGTGTTGTATGGCAAATAGTCGTAAGGAGACGCACCAGAAGCAATACCTGTTAAGATACCATAGCCTGGAGCAAGTACGTCCGGCTTTGCAACGGCTCCTCTTGGTGCAGTAGTTTCTCTGTATACCGGACCCCTGCTACTGAATGACACGACATCGACTGCACCAATTGAGGCTCCTACTGTTATTACCTCTTGGACGATACCTGGTGATGTGATTGTGCCTGTGGCAGGACCCGAGTTCCCAGCAGCCACAACCACGATGATTCCAGCCGCAACAGCAATTTTCGCTGCCTTGGCAGAAGCATCTGAATAAAATGGGTTATCTAACCACTCACCACCTATACTCAAGCTTATGACATCGACATTGGAGGAAATTGCAAATTCGATGCCTTGGGCGATGATTGAATCATCACCAGCGCCTTCCTCATCAAGTGTCTTGATTGCTAGGATTTTTGCACCCACTGCAATCCCTGAGTATGCATAATCTGTACCCTTCCCAGAACCTGTTATTAACCATGAAACGGCTGTTCCGTGCCCGTTATCATCATATGAAGTGATGCCATCCGTGGCGTTAAGGTCACTTTCATCATTTACCAAGTCATAGAATCCTATGATCTTTCCATTCAAGTCAGGATGACTTCCATCCACCCCGCTATCGATGACAGCAACAGTCACTCCTGTACCATTATATCCTTGATCCCATAGTCCCTCTGCATCAAGTATCTCTGTAGGGGGTACGTAGCCAGCATCGATACTACCTGATGCGGGTGGGTTTGCTACAGTCAGTGGATAAGTTTCAATCTTATTGTCATAGTTGACCGAAACGACCCCCTCGATCCTAACTAGTTGCATAATCGCTTCTTGGGTTGCGTACAATGAAACAAAGGGTATGTATCTGAAGATGTTTCGTATCTCGATGCCACTGATTGACACTTTGTTCAACAACTCCTCCATCAAATACGGGGAATAGCTCGATTCGAATTCAAGTGTGAGAGGGAGCATCTCGTCCGCTGTAGCTCCGTTCATCATTCTCTCAAGATCCGGGGCGATGATAGTGGTATTTGTTTTACCTTGGCTTTCTGCAAAGGGAATGATAGCACTCACAGAGGGTAATATCAGAAGTGCCAGCAAGGTACCAAGCAGGAAATAGTTGAATCCTCGTGTCGTTAGTCTAGGCATAGGTGACCATCCTTCTGCTCTTTGCTCATTCGGACACAAGTTAAGGTTTTTCTTGAAGGCGTAAATGTATCAATAATATCTAATTTCTCGTCATGCCCGAGCTATGAAGTAAAATGATTTTGGTGTGAGAATTCTATTGAGATTGACTTCTCAAGGAGTGAAGCAGTATGGGTGTTGAATCGTTACAATACGAACGGAAGCTCCAGATCAAGCACTTCTTTGATGACCGAGAAACTGGTGCGAAAAGAAGGACTTGGCTTGAAATCCAATTAGCTCGACCAAGCAAAACCCCTGAAGGATGGGTCAATGACGGTCGAGTGCGATTGTCACTTGGCGAAGACCGCGACATAAAAGGTGCCTTCGTGTTGAGTATTGAAGAAGTCTGCCGTTTATACAAGGTCTTAGAGTTCCTAGTCGAGGAGCATGAGGCGGAAAAGGCAAAACTCTGGAAGGGCTGAAACCTTTCTTTTCGGGTGCTGCCCCATCCCCGTTCATCCTCTTTTTCTGATTTTCTCAGTGGTAAGAAGAGATATATTTCAAGAATCTTACTGTTCTACCGTTAAGCGTATTCAGGAGGAACACCATCTTGGTAAATCCCAGTATGAATCCCAGTCTTGTGTCACTAATCGAATTTCCCACAGAGTTTGGGAGTAATCTTGCTGCAGTCATCCCTTTTGCGTTGCCACTAGTATTCGGTGCGATTCTTCTTCTGCTCTATCAGAGGTATCTTCCGTCTAAGGAACTCCGTAGGAATCTCATCATCTTTATTGCTCTCCTTGGAGCGGCTGGAGCATTCATAATGATACTGTATGCAGGATTCGGTTCGATGTATTGGATGCCTACAGATGTTTCTTTTGGATCCTATGATGTATTTGTGGCCATCCTCCAAAGAGTCACTCACATGGTGTTCACATATAACATCGCTTACTTCATGATTTACCTGATTGGAACAATTGTCATCTTTACATTTATGGCCAATTATGTTATTTCGCCACCGGATCCCGACTTTGTTCTTTTGCGGGATAAGCTCAAGGAGTTGTCAGACATATCTGAGGGCTTGGCTAAGACAAAGAAGGAACTTGAGGCCGAGAACAAGAAACTAAATGAATTCCTCAAAGAGAAGGAAGAGAACCTTGATGCTTTACAAGCCGAGCTTGTCGCATTGAAGGAAGCTGTTGGTGAGCGGGAAACAGCCATCACTGAGATGGAAGCGAAACTGAAATCCGATTCTGAGGATGCGACCCGTGAACAGGAGCTTCTTGAAACGATCTCCAAGAAGGATGAAACTATCGGGCGTCTGCAATCGGAAATAGATGAGATCCGTCTTATGATGGAATCATCGAAGGTTACTGCCGAAGCGTCCACAACACCGGCCGTGGATTCAGAAAGGGTCAAGGAACTCAACGACAAGATCAATGCGTTGACTGCTCAGCTGGAAGATTATACACGAAGAGCTGAAACCGCGTCAGAGGTTTCAGACAGCGTCATTTCTGATTTGGCACAGCTGATATCGCAGATTGAGTCAAGCGGGCTCGAACCGTCCACAAAGGAGGCATTATCAAGTCTGATTGAGGGACTTGGTCGGTCAATGGGTAGGATAGCTGGCTCACCAGCTGAGAAGGACGACACTCCAAAGGTGGAACTTATCGGGGCTGTCATGATGGCCCATGAGATTGTCGATAGCATAAAGAAGATGGCGCGCCAATGACTGACATTATCTTATTGGGTGGTTAACCCCTTAATTGAATAGACCCATATCTATTAAGAAGTATCGACCCACAGTTTATCAAGAAGAGTGATTAGAACTATTAATTTGTCTACATTCTACCTCATATTGGTATTAAGATTAAAAACGGTGGTTGTTAATGCTTATTACTCCTATGGAGTGGCATAACGCTTAATAGTCCCTATTGCACGTCAGAGTAGTAATCACATTGGAAGTAGAGAACGCGGAATGAGGAGATATGCTTGCCGGCCCGACGGGGCAACGTTCTCGGCAGGTATAGGTTTATTGCGGTCAGAGCATGTCTTAGTCGACTCGTGTTCTGATATCTCTCTGTTCTCTATTGAAAAGTGAGGAGAAAGAGAAAAATGAGCTTATCAAATAAATCGGCAGTTCTGCTGTTTATTGCTGTGCTAACACTATCAGTGTTCATGGCACCAGTTGGGCCTGTTGCCCAAGCCGAAGTGGCAAGCTCACCCAGTCTCGCTCCTGCAACTCAAGAAAAGCTCAATAACTGGTATCAGACCGTGAATCAACCCGGTTTTGCACCAGAGATTGACGCTGTCTTGGCTTCATGGATTGAGACTGGAGTCGTAACAGATGAGATGGTTTCAACAAAGGATGGCGTTAGCGCTATCGTTGTCACCACTCCAGATGTGAACATGGATGCTATCAGAGATGTTGTGTCCGTGGACATGTTTGTGAACTTGGGCTATTTCCAGACCTTGAAGGTCACTATTAGTAGTCCCGAGGCTGTTACTGAACTTGCCAAGATCAAGGGCGTCGGTCTGATTGATGCAGACCTGTGGCGAACACCTGTCATGGATGACCTCGTGAAGGAAATTGACATTGCTCCTTCAATACCAAGTGAGGGTGTCGATATGGACTACATCTATGACATTGTTGGCGCTGACAATGGTGCGGCCCATGCTTTTGATGGGACTGGAGTTACCGTTGGTCACGTCGACACCGGAGCTGACTTCGGTCATCCCGCGCTTCAGGATGCATACAATACTGGTACCTTCGACGGCACTGGTGAAGGCATCACACCTATGTGGTATTATGCTAATGCCAGCTACATTGACAATATCACCGATTGGGTTGACGTGAAAGGCAACCTGCTCACCTACATTGATGATAATGGTGATGTCAAGCTGAATGTGACTGGTTGGGATCCACTCCTGAACAATGGAGGCGGTGTCCGATACCTTTACGGTGATGGTGGTCCTGGTGTTCCATACCAGAGCCGTGTCGGTTTCATCTGGCTGTACAACTACTTCTGGATTGAAGGTTATGGTTTTGCAGCTATGAATGCCACTTGGCTTGAGGAAACAAAACAGGACTGGACACTTCCTGACACTGGGAATCTGACTGCTGGTACTCACTATCAGGTCAACTGGATATTCCAGCAACAGAGTGGTCCATACGCAAAGATCTTTGCACCAGCCCTCGTTTACAATGGTACCGACAAAGGTTATCACATGATGGTCAACTGGGATGATGCTGACGCATGGAACTACATGTGGACAAATGCATTCTACTGGAACTCCATCAATGTGTCACACACCTCTGAAGGTGATCTTGATTACATCTACAACAAGTTCGACTGGAGCTTCGTAGATGAATTCGCTGAAGGCGAGATCTATGACATGAGCAACCCAATCGTTGCATACAACTACGATGGTGTTGGTCTCGACGATTTCAGTCTGGGCTCACTCAGTTGGGCATATGATGCCTTTGGCTTCACCGACTGGAACACTTCAGATCCAATATTCCAAGGATTCAGCGTGAACGGTGACTTCTCCCTCTACTGGGATGACGGTAGCCACGGTACTGCTACTGCAATTCATGTCGTAGGACGGGATGTTGCCAACGACTGGTACAATGAGGATAACGACCGCTATGTCAACATGACTGGTATTGCTCCAGGTGCTGATATGATCTCTGTGCGTGCCCTCTCGGGTGCTTCAGACTACTTCAGCTACTTGTGGCTAGCAGGCTTTGAAATGGTCAATGAAACCTCAGGTGAGTTCAACTACACAGGTGCGCACATGGCGGACTTCGTGACAAACTCATGGGGATGGATTACTCCACCCTCTAGTCAGATGAACTATCTCGCATTTACATGGGAGATCCTGTCAACTCCAGGAATACTTGACAGCGATAATGGTTATCCTGGTCTTCTACATGTCTTCTCAGCCGGAAACGAAGGTGCTGGGTACATGACCATCGGTCCACCCGGTGCAGCCACAGCCGTCCTTACGGTCGGTGCTTCGACAGCGAGCATGTGGTTAGAATATCTCTACGGCCCAACTCAGCCATACGAAGGCATTGCTTCCTTCAGCAGCCGTGGTCCAAGCTTCACAGGCTATCCAAAGCCTGATGTACTGGCTCCCGGACTTGCAGGCTATTCAGGTATGCCGTGGTATTCAGACTACTATGGTGATACTTGGGGTACTGAGTCGAATACAACCCTCTTCGCTGGTACAAGCCAAGCCGCACCTGTTGCCGCTGGTGTTGTAGCACTCGTGATGGACGCACTCAACTTCGATTCAGCAAGTGGTGACAACCCATTCGTTGTCAAGACTATCATCCAATCAACAGCTAAGGACATGGGCTATGATGCCGCAATCCAAGGCTTCGGTAGAGTCGATGCTGCAGCAGCATGTGATTTCGCCGCTAACAATGTAGGGATTGTGGGAGCAACAACAGATTCCTCGTACAACTTCGCACAACTCATCGGTGACGCATGGGCATATTGGGGTGTCCTCCCCAGTTCATACGTACCTCGTGATGTGAACAGTACCACTGTTGCATTCCCAGATGCGAACTACGATGGAGCGATATTCTTCGGTCAGGTCATGCCCGGAGACTCGGTGACTGTCAGCTACGGCATCTATGATAATGCTGCGGATCTGTTTACAACTCCTAATGAGGTATGGGCGTGGGGTGGCACAACTGCCTTCTTCTACAACATGTCTGCCTCGTTCACTTTCCAGGACACCACATTCTCCTACAACGACACCGTTAGCAACGAACAGATGTACGGCTACTTCAACATCTCAGAGGCACTTGGCACTGACTATGCAGCAGTTATGGGTGCAGATATGATACAGATTGTTGTGTCATTTGACGAAGGCGATGTTGCAGGTGCTTATCCATGGATGTTCCTCTATGATTGGGAGGATGTGTCTGGTGATGGCAAGCCTAGCCTCTACAACCTGACAACTACCAATTATGATGAACTACATCGTCTGACCAGCGCAAGTGATGGCAGTAACATCAATCTCATGCAGTGGGCTCCAGAAACCCTTGCAGGTGATTTGACCCTCGTCATTCACGACCCGGTTCATGATGTTGCCACTGACTGGTGGAATGCGACCGCTGTTCCAGGAAATGACTTCACGGTCACTATCATTACCTACACTGCTACTGACCCTGGAGTGATTACCTTTGCAGACGACGGTAATGCTGTTGCCTCAGTCAACATCACGTTGACAGTTCCAGACCCTGTAGATCCAGGTATCTACACTGGATTCATCAACTTCGGTTCATTCATAGCACCATACGCCTACACAGTAGTCTACAACATAACTGAGGATGGTGGAAACATCAATACCTTGTTCACTGACTACGGTGCTGACATGACCCCATACGACAATGTGCTGTTCGGTTCGATGGAAGAAGACCCAGACGATTGGGACTTCAGGAGCTATGTGCTTTACAACGCATACGATACTGCGGCTTACCTCGGTATCCGTGCTGAGTTCGCAGACGAAGGAAGTGACTTGTACATCGCTCTCTATGATTCAGAGAACGGTCTACTCGCTACCAGCTCTGCTGAAACAGCCACAAGCACAGCCCTACTCGCTGCGATTGATGGCGCAGGTTACTACTACCTCCTAGTGCACCCACTGGCACAGAACGGTACCACCGCTCAGCCTGTTGAGTTCACTCTGGAAGCGATGCTCTACGATGCCCTGACGAACCAGGATCCGATTCTAAGTTACACCACAGACGACAGGTCTGGTGTGTTCACTTGGGATGACGGTGACACCGTCTGGGGTGACCATGCAGTCGTCAATGTATCCTATCCAGCGTTCAACCTACCGAACATGCCCGAGTTCGATGTAACAAGTGTCCAGATTGGCTTCCTCTCTGGTGTATTCTATCAGAATAGCGGAACACTTGTCATCCCCGACTCGAGCTATGATCCATTCACCGGTCCTATTGACACTTCTCAATTCGCTTGGGAGTATGTCGATGGTATCGTTGAAGGTGATGAGGTTAGTGTCGTGGTAGACTTCACCAACGGTGACTGTGATATCATGGCATGGTGGGCTGACACTGACAACTCTTCTTGGTCATACAGCAACAACCTGCTTGGAGATCAGATGGCAACAGGTGCTCATCCAGAAGAAGGCTCGTTCACCGCAGACCGCAGTGGAATGATTGCTATTGGTATCTTTGACTACGACCTTGCTTCTGGTGAATACGAAGTCACCGTGGATACCCGTGTCGGTATCTATGAGAAGGCCACAGGCAACGAAGTTACCTTCGACACCTATGACCTCCTGAAGAACGGAACCTTCCAGGTTCAGATTGTTGCGACAACGGGGACTAACATGGGCTTTGAAATGAACCTTGCAGCCGTGACCTTCCAGAACTACTTCGCTCCACACTTCGTGGACGTATCAGTTACTGGCGAGGGTGCGACCAAGACCATTTCGTGGTCCATCACAGACCTGAACGCTCAAGACACTCATACCTATGAAGTTCTGTTGTCAGGTGACGGTGGTGAAACCTACCAGCTCATCGCAACGGATCTTACAACCACGACCTTCGATTGGGACTCATCCGGATTCTTGATCAAAAACTACACGGTACAGGTGCGAGTTACAGACTCGTACAGTCTTACTGATGTGATTGACTCAGATCCGTTTGAAGCCGGAACTGTGACTCAGACACCCGAACCCACTACTCCTACCGGACCTGGTGGGGGATTCGTCATTCCACCAGATATGTTACTCT